>CAZTXP010000210.1:0-28885 GCA_964617355.1 uncultured Enterobacteriaceae bacterium | reverse complement strand
TGGCTCGCTGCATACTCGACGTGCTGCCGCCGCTTCCCGAGGGAGCACCATGACGACCGCCGTCCAGACCGAACCCCTGCTCGAAGTGCGCGATCTGCGCACCTGGTTCCCCATCCAGCGCGGCGTGGTCTCGCGAACCGTGGGCCACGTGCGTGCCGTGGATGGCGTGTCGTTCGCCCTGGCCCCGGGCGAGGCGCTCGGTCTCGTGGGGGAATCGGGCTGCGGCAAGACGACCGCGGGGAAAGCCGTGCTGCAACTGCTGCGACCCACGGCGGGTAGCGTGCGACTGGGGGGGGCTGAACTGACGACACTGGATCGCGCCGGCTTGCAGCCGCACCGCGCTCGCATGCAGATCGTGTTCCAGGATCCCTACGCCTCGCTCGACCCGCGCATGCGCATCGTCGACACGATCGCCGAGGGCATGGCCGCGCTGGGCGTCGGCGCGAGCGCCGCGGAGCGCGAGGCGCGCGTCGATGCGATCCTCGGCGAGGTCGGCCTGCCGGCCGAGGCGAAGTCCCGCTATCCGCACGAGTTCTCGGGCGGCCAGCGCCAGCGCATCGCGATCGCGCGCGCGCTCGCCGTGTCGCCAAGGCTGCTGGTCTGCGACGAGCCCACCAGTGCGCTGGATGTCTCGGTGCAGGCGCAGATCCTCAACCTGCTGAAGACGCTGCAGCAGCGCCTCGGCATCGCCTACCTCTTCATCACGCACAACCTCGCGGTGGTCGAGTACCTCGCGCACGAGGTGGCGGTGATGTACCTCGGGCGGATCGTGGAACGAGGGCCCGTGGACGAAGTGCTGGGATCGCCGAAGCATCCCTACACGCAGGCGCTGCTGTCGGCCGTGCCGACGCTGGATGGGCAAAGGCGCGTGGTTCGCCTGGGCGGCGAGTTGCCGTCGCCGGCGAACCCGCCGTCGGGTTGCCAATTCCATCCCCGCTGCCCGCAGGCGACCGGGGAATGCCGCAGGGCGTATCCGGGCGAGGTCACGCTCGACGCGGGCCGCGTCGTGCGCTGCGTGCTGTACCGCTAGAGGATCAGCCGCCCGAGGGGGCGGAGAGGGGCGCGAGCGAAGTCGGCACCCGGCTCCGAGGCGGCTCTGGCGCCGCCGTTGTCGGTACGGCTTCGCCCGCCGGCGGATCTGCCGGCGTCGCCACCGCAGTAGCCGGGAATTCGTCCAGCACCGCGAGGAACATCTGGTTCATGTCCGACGGCACCGGCAGCAGGCCGTCACCGATTACCTTGCGCAGCTGTCCCAGTTCGGCCGGCGGCACCGACTTCATGGCCTCTCGCAACTCGTTGGCCATGAGCTCCTTCTCGCGGTAGGAGAGCTGGGAGAGGCGGATCTGGGCGGCGCGCACGGCGAGGGCCCGGCGCACGAAGTGCTCGATGATGGTGCCGCGGAGAGCGGCATTCTTCGGGTCGAGCAGGGCGCGGTTGAGGGAGTCGAAGATCTCCTTGCGCTGCTCGCCGGACAGGTACAGGAAGCTGTCGTCGATCAGCCGTCGCATGATCGCGGGCTCGACCGTGGTGCCGGGGTAGGTCTTGGAGAGGTCCGGCATCTCGACCGCCGGTTGCTGCGGCTGGTTCAGCGCCTCCGTCGCCTTGCGCTCGATGACGTTGCGCGCGAAGCCCAGCAGGAACATCAGGATCGGGTCGGCCGCGCGCGCGGGCAGGGCGAACGTCGTCGCCAAAATGAAAAAAGCGCCCCAACGGGATACGCGGCCCATGAGGACATTCTAGGCCGACTCCCCCAAGTGCGGTGCCGCACCGCAACGTGAAGTTATTTCTAGCTTTAAGTTAATTAAATAACTATATGTTTTATTTTTTCTTTTTTTGTGTTGGCGAGACCTTATGCTTGCCCTTTGCGGTGCCTCCGGCGGGGCGCACGCGCGACGTCGTGCGGGCGCCGGAAGAGCCCTGGATGGTGAGCTTCTGGCCGGCCGTGAGGCGGCCGACCTTGTTGGTCCGGCGCAGCTCGTCGACGCTGACGTGGTAGCGGGCGGCGATCGAGGCCAGGGTCTCGCCGGCCTTCACGGTATGGACCGTTGCACGGGTCCCGGGCGCAGGGATCGGCGGGGCATACATGATGGGGAGCCGGGTCGTCGCCACGGCGGCGCCGTTCAGCGGTACCACCAGCAGGGAAGGCATCCCGCGGGTCCGGTTGTTGATGCCGTTGACCTCGCGCAGCTGCGCCAGCGAGACGTTGAAGCGCTTGGCGATCGCCTCCAGCTTCTCACCGGGCTTGGGCGCGTAGGACTGCCAGGACACGAGCTTGGACTCGTCGTACTTCTGCAGGTTGGCGTGGAAGACGGTCACCTTGTCGGCCGGCAGCACGATGCGCGGGTTCACGGACACCGGGATCAGCGGGCGGTTGAAGCCGGGGTTCAGGGCGATGAACTCCTCCACCGGCATCTCGGCCAGCTTGGCGGCCAGTTGCACGTCGATGTCGCGCGTCTTGGTGATCGTGGCGAAGTACGGTTGGTTCGGGATCGGGTCGAGCTGCAGCCCGAGCGCCGCAGGGCTGGCGATGATGTTCTTCAGCGCCTGCAGCTTGGGGACGTAGTTGCGGGTCTCGGCCGGCATGGTCAGGCTGAAATAGTCGGTCGGCTGGCCGGCGGCCTTGTTCTTCTCGACGGCGCGCGCCACTGCGTGCTCGCCCCAGTTGTACGAGGCGAGCGCGAGGTGCCAGTCGCCGTGCATCTCGTAGATGTCCTGCAGGTAGTCGAGCGCCGCGCTGGTCGAGGCGATGATGTCGCGGCGCGCGTCGTACCACCAGTTCTGCTGCAGGTCGTAGCGCTTGCCGGTGCCGGGGATGAACTGCCACAGGCCCGAGGCGTGCGCGCGCGAGTAGGCCATCGGGTTGAAGGAACTCTCCACCATCGGCAGCAGCGCGATCTCGGTGGGCATGTTGCGCCGCTCGAGTTCCTCGACGATGTGATGCAGGTAGCGCCGGCTGCGGTCGAAGGTGCTGCGCAGGTAGCCGGGTCGCGCGGCGAACCACGCCTGCTGCTGCTGCACCAGCGCGTTGTCGAGGTCCGGCATCGAAAAGCCGTTGCGGATGCGGTCCCAGAGGTCGGCCGGCTGCTCGGTCCGGTCGATGCGCGCCACGCGCGCCGGGGCGCGCACGGTCTCGGATTTGCCGTCGAACGGCGGCAGGCGCGTGGCGTCCAGCGGCGGTTCGGCGGGCGGGGTCGGCGCCGAGGGCGTCGACGAGGGCTCGGAAAAGCCGAACACCGGGGAGGCGGACGGGGCGGATGGCGATGCCGGCGTGCCCGGCTCGTTCGGCGCCTGCGTGGCGCAACCCGACACCAGTACCGCGAGCGCGAACGCCCAAGCGCTTGCCGAACGCGAATGCACGCTGCTTCCCGCCCCCCGAGGATGGATCCCGGATTTTACTGCAGCGGCGCCGCTCAACCCTTGTTCTTCCACTCCCGGATCGCAGCGAACACCGCGGCCGGGGAGGCCGCACGCGCGCCGAGATACTGGTTGGCGGACTCGACCACCGCGGGCTCCGCGACGCGCAGGAACGGATTCGTCGCGCGCTCCTCGCCGAGCGTCGAGGGCAGCGTGGGGCGGCCTGCATCGCGCAGCGCCTGGGCGGCGCGCTCGCGAGCCGCGAGCGCGGCGTTGGCGGGCTCGATCTTGCGCGCGAAGGCGATGTTCGCGAGCGTGTACTCATGGCCGCAGTAGACCTTCGTCGCGTCCGGCAGCGCGGCAAGGCGCGACAGCGATGCGTGCATTTGCTCGGGCGTGCCCTCGAACACGCGGCCGCAGCCGCACGCGAAGAGCGTGTCGCCGCAGAACAGGGATTCCACGCCATAATAGGCAATATGCGCGCGCGTATGCCCGGGGATCGCGAGTACCTCGAAGGTGGCGCCCAGTTCCGGGACGCGCACGGCGTCGCCGCCGCCCACGGGCGCGGTCAGCGTGTCGATCGGTTCGCCCTTGGGCCCGTACACCGGCGCGCGATGCTTCTCCAGGATCTCGGCGATGCCGCCCACGTGGTCCGCATGGTGGTGCGTCGCGAGGATCGCGCACAGCGAAAGCTTCTCGCGGGCGAGGTAGTCGAGCACCGGGCCGGCTTCGCCCGGGTCCACCACGGCCGCGTGCGTCGCGTTGCGCAGCGTCCAGATGTAGTTGTCCTTGAACGCCTGCAGGGGTACGACTTCCAGCATGGACCGCCACTCCTTCGTCGCCGATAGCCCGGCGAAGTATAACGGCGAGCGCACGCCGTTCGGCGAGTGGCTCGCGACGGAGCAGGGCCGCTACGTGCTCGACTGGGAGCGCGCGCAGTTCGCCTCCGCGGTCGAGGACTGCTTCGGCTATCGCGCCGCGCAGGTCGGCCTGCCGGAGTTCGATTTCCTGGAGCACAACCGCATCGCGTTCCGCTTCACGACGGCGCTGGAGCACGGCGCCGCGGTGGCGGCCGACCCGCTGCAACTGCCGTTCGCGACGCACAGCCTCGACCTGCTTGCGCTGCCGCACGTGCTCGAGTCGCACACAGAGCCGCACCACGTGCTGCGCGAGGTCGAGCGCGTGCTGGTGCCCGAGGGCCATGTCGTGATCTCGGGCTTCAATCCGCTCTCGCTGTGGGGCCTGCGGCACGCGTTCTCGTCGCGCAAGTCGGGCGCGCCGTGGGACGCGAAGTTCATCGGCCTGCTGCGCCTGAAGGACTGGCTGAAGCTTCTCGGCTTCGAGCTGAACGGCGGCGTCTTCGGTTGCTACGCGCCGCCGGTGACGACGACTCGCGGCTTCGAGCGCTTCGGCTTCATGGAGAAGGCGGGCGCGCGCTGGTGGCCGATCATGGGTGGCGCCTACGTGGTGCGCGCGGTGAAGCGCGTGCAGGGCCTGCGCCTGGTCACTCCGGCGTGGCGCGCCGAGCGCGCGCGGCGGCGCGCGGTGACGCTGTCCCCCGTTCCCCAGCGCAACGGCCACGCGATGCGCAACAAGCAAGGTTGAAGAAGGCATGATCGAGCTGTTCACGGATGGCGCCTGCAAGGGCAATCCCGGCCCCGGCGGCTGGGGCGTGCTGCTGCGCGGGCCGGAAGGCGAGAAGGAACTCTGCGGCGGCGAGCACGCGACCACCAACAACCGCATGGAGATGATGGCGGTGATCGCAGGGCTGTCTGCGCTCGAGCCCGGGCGCACGGTGCGCGTCTACACCGACTCGCAGTACGTGCAGAAGGGCATCTCGGAGTGGATCCACTCCTGGACGCGCCGCGGCTGGAAGACCGCCGACAAGAAGCCGGTGAAGAACGCCGACCTGTGGATGAAGCTCGATGCGCTGGCCCGCGACCACAAGGTGGAGTGGCACTGGGTGAAGGGCCACGCCGGCCATCCGGAGAACGAGCGCGCGGATGCGCTCGCCAACCAGGGAATCCCGCGCTGATGGCACGGCAGGTCGTGCTCGACACCGAGACCACGGGCCTCAACGCGCGCATGGGCGACCGCGTGATCGAGATCGGCTGCATCGAACTGGTGAACCGGCAGGCCTCGGACCGCGGCTTCCACCAGTATCTCAACCCCGAGCGCGACATCGACGAGGGCGCGGTGAAGGTGCATGGCCTGACGCGCGAGTTCCTGTCGGACAAGCCGCTCTTCGCCGACGTCGCGGCCGAGTTCCTCGAGTTCGTGAAGGGCGCGGAGCTCCTCATCCACAACGCCAGCTTCGACGTCGAGTTCCTCGACGCCGAGCTGAAGCGCTGCGGCCTCGGCAAGCTCTCGGACCACGTCTCCGGCGTGGTCGACACCCTCGCGATGGCGCGCGAGTTGCACCCGGGCAAGCGCAACGCGCTGGATTCCCTGTGCGAGCGCTACGCCATCGACAACTCGCACCGCACGATGCACGGCGCGCTGCTCGACGCGCGCCTGCTCGCCGAGGTCTACCTCGCGATGACGCGGGGGCAGGACAGCCTCGTGATCGAGGTCGGCGTGCCCGCGGCCGTGGCCAGCGCCGCCGCGGCGAAGATCGACGCCTCGAAGCTGGTGGTGCTGAAGGCCACCGACGAGGAGCTCGCCGCGCACGAGAAGACGCTGGACCGCATCGACAAGGCCTCCGGCGGCAAGACCGTCTGGCGACGGACGGCGCAACAACCCTGAACGCAGGACCGACATGACGAACGCCTACGAGAAAGACCTCGACCGCAACCCCGCCAACTACGCGCCGCTGACGCCGATCCAGTTCCTCGAGCGCGCGGCGTACGTCTACCCGGACAGGATCGCGCTGGTCCACGGCAAGCTGCGCCAGACCTGGAAGGAGACCTACGCTCGCTGCCGGCGCCTCGGCTCGGCGCTCGCGAAGCGCGGCATCGGCATCGGCGACACGGTGGCGGTGATGCTGCCTAACATCCCCGCGATGTACGAGGCGCACTTCGGCGTGCCGATGGCGGGCGCGGTGCTCAATTCCCTCAACACGCGGCTCGACGCCGACGCCATCGCCTTCATGCTGAACCATGGCGAGGCCAAGGTACTGATCACCGACCGCGAGTTCTCGGCCACCATCGAGGCGGCGCTCGCGAAGGTGGAACGCAAGGTCGTCGTGATCGACGTCGACGACCCGGAATTCACGGGCGGCAAGCTGCTCGGCGAGAAGAACTACGAGCAGCTGCTCGCCGAGGGCGACCCGGACTGGAAGTACCTCTTGCCCGCCGACGAATGGCAGGCGATCGCGCTCAACTACACCTCGGGCACCACTGGCAACCCGAAGGGCGTGGTCTACGCGCACCGCGGCGCGTACCTGAACGGCGTGGGCAACATCTTGACCTGGGGCATGCCGCAGCACTCGGTCTACCTGTGGACGCTGCCGATGTTCCACTGCAATGGCTGGTGCTTCCCGTGGACCATGGCGGCTAATGCGGGCACCAACGTCTGCCTGCGCAAGGTCGACCCGGCGCTGATCTTCCCGCTGATCCGCGAGCACCGCGTGACGCACTACTGCGGCGCTCCGATCGTCCACCAGACGCTGATCAACGCGCCGGCCGACCTGAAGAAGGGCATCGACTGGACGGTGAACTGCCTCGTCGCCGGCGCCGCGCCGCCCGCCGCGGTGATCGAGGGCATGGAGAAGATGGGCTTCAACATCACCCATGTCTATGGATTGACGGAAACCTACGGCCCGGCCACGGTCTGCGCGAAGCACGAGGAGTGGGACGCGATGCAGCTCGGCGAGCGCGTGGCGAGGAACGGCCGGCAGGGCGTGCGCTACCTCGTCGAGGAGGGCCTATCGGTGATGGACCCCGAGACCATGACCCCCGTGCCCGCCAACGGCGAGACCATGGGCGAGATCATGATGCGCGGGAACATCACGATGAAGGGGTATCTCAAGAACCCGAAGGCCACGCAGGACGCGTTCCGCGGCGGCTGGTTCCACTCGGGCGACCTCGCCGTGATGCACCCCGACGGTTACGTAAAGATCAAGGACCGCTCCAAGGACATCATCATCTCCGGCGGCGAGAACATCTCGTCCATCGAGGTCGAGGACACGCTGTACCGGCATCCGTCGGTGATGGCCGCAGCCGTGGTGGCGATGCCGGACGAGAAGTGGGGCGAGACGCCGTGCGCGTTCGTGGAGCTGAAGAACGGCGCCACCGCCACCGAGAAGGAGATCATCGAGTTCTGCCGCGGCCACATGGCCCGGTTCAAGGCGCCGCGCGCGGTGGTGTTCGGCGAGCTGCCGAAGACCTCCACCGGCAAGATCCAGAAGTTCATGCTGCGCGAGAAGGCGAAGTCGGCCTCGGCGATCGACACATGAGCGCCGTCCCGCAAGCCGAGGCTCCCGTCCTCCTGCGCGAAGACGCGGGCGGCGTCACCACCCTCACGCTGAACAGGCCGGCGCAGATGAACCTGCTCACCGGCCAGATGATCGCCGCGCTGCAGGGCGCCTTCGACGCGATCGCGAAGGATCGCTCGGTGCGCGTCGTGGTGCTTGCAGGCGCGGGGAAGGGCTTCTGCGCGGGCCACGACCTCAAGGAGATCCGCGAGCGCAAGGACCTCGCCCGGATCAACGCGCTGTTCGACGACTGCAGCCGCATGATGCAGTCGATCCAGCAACTGCCGCAGCCGGTGATCGCGCGCGTGCAGGGCGCCGCCGCCGCCGCGGGCTGCCAGCTCGTCGCGCAGTGCGACCTCGCCGTCGCGTCGGAGGCCTCGAAATTCACCACGCCGGGCGTGAACTGGGGCTTCTTCTGCTCGACGCCGGGCGTCGCGGTCGGCCGCAACCTGCTGCGCAAGCACGCGATGGAGCTGCTGCTCACCGGCGACGTGATCGGCCCGCAGCGTGCGCTGGAGCTGGGCCTCGTGAATCGTGTCGTGCCGGCGGAGCAGCTCGTCGCCGAGACCGAAAAGCTCGCGCGCCAGATCGCCGACAAGCCGCCGGGCACGATCGCCGCCGGGAAGCGCGCCTTCTACCAGCAGATGGACATGGGCGTCGGTGCCGCCTACCAGCTCGCCGCGAAGGTGATCTCCGAGAGCTTCACGCTGCCGGAGGGGCAGGCGGGGATGGACGCCTTCATCGACAAGCGTCCGCCGCCGAAGCACTGAGCCGGGCGGCGCCCGGCTTCCTCGCTAGTCCTGGACCTTGATACCGGCCTTGCGGATCAGGTCACCCCAGCGCGCGTACTCCGAGCGCAGGCGCTGGTCGAACTCCTTCGGCGTGCCGCCGACCCCGTCAGCGCCGAGCGCCGCGAGGCGCTCCTTCACGTCGGGCATCTGCAGCGCCTTCGTGGCGTCCGCCGCGACCTTCGCGGCGATGTCGGCAGGCAGCGCGGCCGGACCGACGAGGCCATACCACGCGGTGGCCTCGAAGCCGGGATAGCCCTGTTCGGCGATGGTCGGGATCTCGGGGGCGGCAGGATGTCGCTGCAGGCTCGCGACGCCGAGCGCGCGCACCTTGCCCTGCTTCGCCAGCGGGAGCGCGTTCGACATCTGGCTGAAGAACATCGTCACCTGGCCGCCCATCACGTCCGCGATCGCCGGCGTGGTGCCCTTGTAAGGCACGTGCAGCATGTCGATCCCCGCCACGGCCTTCAGCAATTCGCCCGCCATGTGCGGCGTGGCGCCGACGCCGGGGGAGGCGAAGCTGAGCTTGCCGGGCTGGCTTTTCGCCAGCGCGACGAGTTCCTTGAGGTCCTTCGCCGGCACCTGCGGGCCGACGACGAGGACGTTCGGCACCGTGCCGAGCATGGTGATCGGCGCGAAGTCCTTGAGTGGGTCGTAAGGCAGCTTCGCGTTCAGGTGCGGCAGCACCACCGCGTTTCCGGCCGGGATGGTGAGCAGCGTGTAGCCGTCGGCCGGCGCCTTCGCGGCGTATTCCATCGCGATGTTGCCGTTGGCGCCGGTCTTGGCCTCCACGAGCACGGGCTGGCCCCAGGCGGCCTGCAGTTTCTCGGCGACCGCGCGCGACAACAGGTCCGAGGGGCCGCCGGCGGCGAAGCCGTTGATGATGCGGACCGGTTTCGAGGGCCAGGCCTGCGCGAGGGCGACAGCCGCGTGGAGGGCGAGGGCGAGCGTGAGCAGGGTGCGTTTCATGGCGAGGCTCCGGAAGCGAGGGCCCTGAAGCCTATCGCATTCAGCCGAGGGTGAAGCAGAACGTCGCGCCCCTGCCAAGTCGTGCGTCGGCCCAGATGCGCCCGCCGTGGCGCGTGACGATGCGCTGCGCGGTCGCGAGGCCGACGCCGGTGCCTTCGAACTCGTCGTAGCCGTGCACGCGCTGGAAGACGCCGAACAGCTTGCCGGCGTAAGCCATGTCGAAACCGACGCCGTTGTCGCGGACGCAGTATGCGACCTTGCCATCCACGTCCATGGTGTAGAACTCGACGCTGCCGCGCGCCATAGGGCGTGTGTACTTGAAGGCGTTGCCGAGCAGGTTCTGGAGCACGTTGCGCACCAGGACGGGGTCGGCGTGCGCCCGCAGGCCTTCGGTGGCACGGAACTCGACCCGCCGGCCGGGCTCGGTGGCGGCGACTTCCTCCCAGACCGTCCGAGCTATCGCCGAGAGGTCGATCGGGGCGCGCGCGAGCTCGGCGCGGGTGACGCGCGCCAGGCGCAGCAGCCCGTCGATCATCTCGCCCATGCGCTCGCCGGCGGCGGACATGCGATCGAGCAGGCGGCGCCCGTCCTCGTCGAGGTTCGCGGCATGGTCGGCGAGCAGGATCTGGCTGAAGCCCGCCACCGCGCGCGCCGGCGCGCGCAGGTCGTGCGAGACGGTGTAGGAGAAGGCCTCCAGCTCGCGGTTCGCGAGGGCGAGGTCCTCGGTGCGCTGCGCGACGCGCGCCTCGAGGTCGGCGTTCAGCTTGCGCACTTCGGCTTCCGCCTGCGAGCGCGCCGTGACGTCGCGGAAGCTCCAGACGCGGCCGACCACGGCGCCTTCCACCAGTTGCGGGCGCGAGTAGCGCTCGAAGACGCGTCCGTCCTTGAAGTGCAGCACGTCGAAGCTCTCGGCGTCGGGGTGTGCATAGAGTTCCTCGACCTTCGCGGTGAACGCCGCGGGATCGGCGAGCTGGCCGAGCACGAACTCGATGGCGCGATGGTCGTCGCGCGACTCGAGGACGGGGTACGGAATGCCCCAGAGCTGCACGAAGCGCCGGTTGTAGCTGGAGATGCGACCTTCCGAGGAAACCACGAGCAGCCCGTCGGCGGTGGATTCGAGCGTCGCCTCGATCAGCGACAGGGAGCGCCGCAGGTCCTGCTGCGCGGTCTTCAGGCTGGAGATGTCGACGATGGTCGCGAACACGCCGCGCACGCGCCCGTCGTCGCCCCGGTCGGGCACCAGGTGGATGTCCAGCACGCTGCCATTGCCCACCGGGGCGATGTACTCGTAGCGCACGCCTTCCCCAGCGAGCGCGCGATTGAAATAGGGCCGATGGGCGACCCAGTTCTCGGCGGGAATCAGCTCCGGGATGGTCTTGCCGATCACCTCGGCGACCGATGCCTTGCCGAGGGCCTTCGCATACTGGGGGTTCGCGAACAGCGTGCGGCCGGTGGCGTCCCAGTAGATGATCTTGATCGGGATGTTCTCGGTGACCAGCCGCAGCATGCCTTCCCGGTCGGCCAGTTCGGCGGTGCGCGCGGCCACGAGGCGCTCCAGGCCCTCGCTCAGGTGCTGCAGCCGCTCCTCGGCGCGCTTGCGCTCGGTGATGTCCAGTCCGAGGGTAATCACGCTGCCATCCGCGAGGTGCGTCTCGCGGATGAGGACCCATCGGTCGTCCTTGCGGTGCTGCTCGATGGCGGTCGGATGCTGCTCGCGCCGGTGCGCGAGTCGTTCCTGTATCCAGGCGTCCTCCCGGCCGATGGCGTCGAGGAACAGGCCCTTGCCGATCGCGGCACGGACCGCGTCCTCGTAGCGGTAGCCCGGCTGGATGAACTCGGCGATTTCCGCGTTGTTCTGGCGGAAGCGCCGGTTGGTGACCACGTAGCGGCCCTCGGGGTCGCAGAGCGAGAACGACTCCTCGAGGTTCTCGACGGCCTCCTGCAGGAGCCGGGTAGCGCGGTCCTGCGCCTCGCGGCGCGCGGTGACGTCGAGCAGCGCCACCGTGACGCGCGTGGTCCGGCCGTCCGTCACCATGGAGGGGCGCTGGACGTGCGCGACCCATCGAAGCGCGCCATCGGTGCGCAGCAGGCGGAACTCCGCGGGGCCCGGGCCTTCGCCCCGCAAAGCGCGGTCGCGCTCCCGCAACCACGCCGGGCGGTCGTCCGGGTGGACCATCTCGCGGATCAGCGGGTAGCCGCCCGGCGGCCGGGGTCCGAGCAGGAATGCCGGATCGCGGGACCACTCGATGCAATCCTGCTCGACGTCCCATTCGAGGGTGACCAGCCCGGCGAGTTCCTGCCCGGCCTCGAGCAGCGCTGCGCGGCGACGCAATGCGTCGAGTTGAACCGGCGAATCGTCGCGGTTCAACGGCCGTCCTCCAGATTGCGCACCTTGTCTCCCCTGGGCGGCGGCGCGAGCGCGCGACCGTCAGGGGATTATCTGCGCGTCCCGTTGTCAGGACAAACTGACAAAGCCGTCGCGCCTCAGGCGCGCACGCGGGAAAGGATCTCCCGCGCTCGCTTCACCGCCGGCTCGGGCAGCGTGTGGCGCTGCGGGAAATCGGCGCTCGGGCGCGTGGCGTCGATGATCATCTTCGCGGTGCGCCCGGCGTGGTTGGACGGGTCGAGGATCGCGCCGAACGCGTTGCGGATCACGTCGATGTCCTCGTCGGCCTGGAAGCGCGTGGCCATCGCCCAGAACACGTCCTGGTCGTTGAACACGTCGACGTCGTCGTCGACGATGATGACCAGCTTCAGGCTGATGTCCTCGGCGAAGGCGATCATCGCCGCGTTCTTCTGCTGGCCCACCGTGGGATTGCGCATCGCGATCACCGCGTGCAGGCGGCAGGTGCCGGACTTCGGGTACGACACCGCGGTAACGTTCGACATGTGGCCGCGCAGCGCGCGGATCAGGCGCGCCTCCTGCGGCACCGCGAGCAGGCTGCAATGCTCGTCCGACATGCCGCCGACGATGTCCTGGTACACCGCATCCTTGCGGTGCGTGATCGCGGTGACCTCGATCACCTGCTCGGTGGAGCGCTCGGAGTGGTAGCCGGTGAACTCGGCGAACGGGCCCTCGGGCTCGCGCACGCCGGGGAGGATGTGGCCTTCGAGCACGATCTCGGCGTCGGCCGGCACGTCCATCGGCACGGTCTTGCAGTTCACCATCTCCATCGGCCGGCCCATGAGCCCGCCGCACACCGCGTACTCGTCGGCGGTCATCGGGCCCTTCCACAGGCCGGCGAAGGTGAAGATCGGATGCGCGCCGATCACCACGGCGATCGGGATCTCCTTCTTCAGTTCCTCGGCGCGCTTCACGTAGTCCCACAGGTGGCGGCGCGAATGCAGGCTGGTCCCGAGGCGCGTCTTGCCCTTGACCTGCATGCGGTGGAAGGAGGCGTTCCTCACGCCGGTCTCGGGATCCTTGGCGACGATGATGCCGTTGGTGATGTAGCGGCCCGCGTCGCGCTCGAAGTGCTTCTTGATCGGGATGCGCGCGAGATCGACGTCGGCGCCCTTGTAGACGACCTCCTGCACGGGGCCCTTGTCGACGAGCTTCGGCTCGATCGCGCGATCGCCGCGCGAGGCCCATTCGGTGATCAGCTTCTCCTCGGTGGTGCCGAAGGCGAGCGCGTAGCGGCGGCGCGTGGCGAAGACGTTGGTCACCACCGGCATGGCGTAGTCGGCCACCTGGTCGAACCACAGCACCGGGGATTGCCACGCGCGGCCGCGCTCGAGCTCGAGCGCGATGGCGGTGGCCTCGTAGTCGAGGGCGATGCGTTCCGGGATGCGCAGGACCGAGCGCGGGTCGTCGCGTTCGCAGTCGGCGAGGAAGGAGCGGAGCGTGAAGGCGGAGGAGGTCATGCGGCGGATTGTAGGCGGCGCCCTTGGGCCGCGGGAGGGCGTTTCGATTCGCGCTAGCATCGGTCCATGTGGAACGATCCTTCGGCAGCGGCCGCCGCCTGCATCGCCGCCCTTAGGGAGGGCCGTGCCGGGGAGGCTGCGCCCCTGGTCGGTGCGGCGCGCGAGCGCCTGCGGCAGGGCGGCGAGGGCGCCGGCGCCGCCGAGACCTTCCTGCGTCGCGTCGCCGCGGCGCACGTGATGGCCTTGCAGAAGTCCTCCGCGCCGCTCGTGCCCGGCGCGTGGACGGCGGGGCTCGGTCCCGTCGCCTTCCCGGCGCTGTGCGATTTCCTTGCGCACGGCGCGGTCGAGAACGAGGCGATGGAGTGGGCGTGCACCGAACTGCGCGCGGCGCTCGCCGAATTCCGCGGGCCGCGAGGCGCCGAATGGCTCGACCTTGCCTGCGCCCTGGCGATCCAGGCGTTTCGGATGGACTACGTCCTTCCCGAGACGGCGGGTGAGGCGGCGCGTGCCGACGCCCTTGCCGGTGGATCGCGCGCTGCAGAGAGCCTGGCGCTGCTCGCGCTCTATCGGCCGCTTCACCGGCTGCCGCAAGCGGTTTCCCTGGTAGCCTCGCTGCAGCCGTCGCCGGGGGCATACCTCGCGGAACTGCTGCGCGTGCAGGTGACGGAACCCTTGCGCGAGCGCGAACTCGCGGCCTCGATCCGTTCGCTCACGCCGATCGCGGACGCGACCTCGCGCGAGGTGCAGGCGCAATACGAGGACAATCCGTACCCGCGCTGGCATCGCCTGCCGGGACGGCAAGGCCCTTCAGGCGAGCCCGACGAAGGCCCGCCCGAGGGCTCGCTGCTCGTCGCCGGCTGCGGCACCGGCCGGCAGGCGCTGTCGGCGGCGCTCGCGTCGCCACGCAAGCGCGTGCTCGCGGTGGACTTGAGTCGCGCTAGCCTCGCGTACGCGCAGCGCAAGGCGACCGAACTCGGCGTGCGCAACCTCGACTTCGCGCACGCCGACCTGCTCGCGCTGCCCGCCACGGGACTGCGCTTCGACGCCATTACCTCGACGGGCGTGATCCACCACCTGCGCGAGCCCGGCAAGGGACTGCAGGCCCTGCGCGCGCTGATGGCGCACGACACCGGGCTCAAGCTCGCGGTGTACACCGAGTCCGGGCGTCGCGGCGTGGTCGCGGCCATCCGGCTGCGCGAGGAATACGCGCTGCCGGCGACGCCCGAGGGCATTCGTGAATTCCGGCAGATCGTCGCCGCGCTGCCGGACGACGATCCCGCGCGGGAGATCATGGGCTACGCCGATTTCTACTCCATGCCGGGCGTGCGCGACCTCGTGTTCCACGTCATGGAGCACCGCTACACGCTGCCGTCGTTCGCCGCGCTGGTGGATGCCTCGGGGCTGCGCATCCGCCAGCTGCTCGCGCCGCAGGAACTGCGAGAGCGCTTCGTCGCGCGCTTCCCGCAGGCGGGTGCGGCGGGCAACTTCGAGGCCTGGGACCAGTTCGAGCGCGAGAATCCCGGCTGCTTCGGCTCGATGTACCGCTTCCTGCTCGCGAAGGCGTAGGAGCGCGATCGCGAGACGCTCGCCTCAGAACGAGCGCGGCAGGCCGAGCACGTGCTCGGCGACGTAGGACAGGATCAGGTTGGTCGAGATCGGCGCGACGAGGTACAGGCGCGTCTCGCGGAACTTGCGCTCGACGTCGTACTCGGCCGCGAAACCGAAGCCGCCGAAGGTCTGCAGGCAGACGTTGCCCGCTTCCCACGATGCCTTGGCGCACAGGTGCTTGGCCATGTTGGCCTCGGCGCCGCAGTGCTTCTTCGCATCGAACAAGGCCGCCGCCTTGTAGCGCATCAGGTTCGCGGCCTCGATCTCCATGTAGGCCTCGGCGATCGGGAACTGCACGCCCTGGTTACGCCCGATCGGGCGGTCGAACACCACGCGGTCCTTGGCGTAGTTCGTGGCCTTCTCGACGAACCAGTAGCCGTCGCCGATGCACTCCGAGGCGATCAGGATGCGCTCCGCGTTCAGGCCGTCGAGGATGTACTTGAAGCCCTTGCCTTCCTCGCCGATCAGGTTCTCGGCCGGGATCTCGAGGTTGTCGAAGAAGACTTCGTTGGTCTCGTGGTTCACCATGTTGCGGATCGGCCGCATGGTGAGGCCCTTGCCCAGGGCTTCCCGCTTGTCGACGAGGAAGATCGACATGCCTTCGGACTTCTTCGCCACCTGGTCCAGGGGCGTGGTGCGCGCGAGCAGGATCATGAGTTCCGAGTGCTGCAGGCGCGAGGTCCAGACCTTCTGTCCGTTGACCACGTAGCGGTCGCCCTTCCGGACGGCGACGGTCTTGATGCGCGTGGTGTCGGTGCCGGCGGTGGGCTCGGTCACGCCCATCGACTGCAGCCGCAGTTCGCCCGTGGCGATCTTCGGCAGGTACTTCTTCTTCTGTTCCTCCGAGCCGTGCCGGAGCAGGGTGTTCATGTTGTACATCTGGCCGTGGCAGCAGCCGGCGTTGCCGCCGGTGCGCGTCACTTCCTCCATGATCACCGAGGCCTCGGTCAGCGACAGGCCCGAGCCGCCGTACTGCTCGGGGATCAGCGCGGCCATCCAGCCGGCCTTGGTCAGCGCGTCGACGAAGGCCTCGGGGTAGGCCCGCTCCTCGTCGATCTTCTGCCAGTAGGCGGAATCGAATTGCGCGCACAGCGCGCGCACCGCGTCCCGGATCTCCGGGTAGTGCTCGTCCTTCTGCAACGTCAGTCTCCTTTGATGCCGGCTTCCTTGATCACCTTGCCCCAGCGCGCGACCTCCGCGCGGACGAAGGCCTGGTACTGCTCGGGCGTGCTGGTCTGCACCTCGACGCCCTGCTTCGAGAAGCGGTCGCGCACGTCCGCGGTGCTGAGGATCTTCACGATCTCGACGTTGAGCCGCTGCACGATGTCCTGCGGGACGCCGGCCGGCACCAGCACGCCGAACCAGACCGACACCTCGTAGCCCGGGATGCCCGCCTCGGCGACCGTCGGCACCTCCGGCGCGAGCGGCGAACGCTTCGAACTGGAGACCGCGTACGCCTTCATCTTGCCGGCCTTCACGTGGTTGATGACGTTCGGGATGTTGTCGAACATCACGTCCACCTGCCCGGCGAGCAGGTCGGTCACCACCGGCGCGCTGCCCTTGTACGGGATATGCACCATGAAGGTCTTCGACATCAGCTTGAACAGCTCCATCGACAGGTGCGGCGAGGAGCCGTTGCCCGAGGAGCCGTAGTTCACGCGGCCGGGATTGGCCCGCAGGTGGTCGAGGAGTTCCTTCACCGTGTTCGGCTTGAAGCCCGGATGGCCGACGAGCATGTTGCCCGAGGCGCCGGCCTGCGTAACGCCCTGGAAGTCCTTCGTGACGTCGAACGGCGTCTTGTAGAGGCTCTGGATCACCGCGAACGGGACCGCGCCGACGAAGAGGGTATGGCCGTCGGGTGCGGCCTTCGCGGCCGCCTCGGTGCCGATGATGGTGTTGCCGCCGGGGCGGTTGTCGACCACGACGGTCTGGCCGAGCGGCTTGGGCAACTCCTGCGCGAGCGTGCGCGCGAGGGTGTCGTTGAAGCCGCCGGGCGTGAACGGCACGATGATGCGCAGCGGCTTCGACGGCCAGGCCTGCGCTTGCGCGAGGCCCGCAGCGGCGCAGAGGAGCAGGGCTAGTGCGGTGCGCTTCATGTCACTGCTCCGGCTTGACGTTCGCGGTGGTGATGACCTTCGCCCACTTCGCGATCTCGTCGGCGAGGAACTTCGAGGCCTGCTCGGGCGTACCGCCGACCGGCTCGATGCCGATGTCGCTGAAGCGCTTGCTGATCTCCGGGTCGTTGACCGCCTTGTGCGCTTCCTGCGACAGGCGTGCGACGATCTCCCGCGGCGTGCCGGCCGGCGCGAGGAACATCACCCAGGTGGCAGCTTCCATCTTCGGCCCGCCGGCTTCGGCCACGGTCGGGACCTCGGAGGCGCCGGCGACGCGCTTGTCGGAGAACATGGCCATCGCGCGGATCTTGCCGCCCCGCACATGCGGCATCAGCGTGCTCGGCACGTCGACGAGGATCTGGATGTCGTTCGCCTGCAGCGCGACCAGCGCGGGCGCGGTGCCCTTGAACGGCACGTGCACCATGTCGATGCCCGCGGTCTGCTTCAGCAGTTCGGTGGTGAGGTGCGCCGCGGCGCCGATGCCGGAAGAACCGAAGTTCATCTTGCCCGGGTTGGCCTTGGCGTAGGCGATCAGCTCCTTGACGTCCCTGGGCGGGAAGCTGTTGTTCGCGGTCAGGATCAGCGGCGCGATCGCGGCCAGCGACAAGGGCACGAAACTCTTCTGCGCATCGAAGGGCAGCTTGCCCTGGTACAGCGTCGCGTTCGCCGCGTGCGCGGCGATCACGGTGACGATGCTGTAGCCGTCGGCCGGCGACTTGGCCACGAGGTCGGCGCCGATGATCGAGTTCGCGCCGGGCTTGTTCTCGACGACGATCGGCTGGCCGAGCGCGGCCTGCATCTTTCCCGTGACCACCCGGGTCACGTTGTCGGTGATGCCGCCGCCCGTGTAGGGCACGACCCAGCGGATCGGCTTGTTCGGAAAGGCCTGCGCGGCCACGGACAGCGGCAATGCCGTGGCGAGCGCGGCGACCAGCAATCGCTTCGTCTTCATGGGGAACTCCTCCTCCCCTCAAATATAGCCCGGTCCCTCGATGGCGGGGTGCTTGGCGAGGAAGGATTCGTCCACCTCCAGCCCGAGCCCTGGCTTCTGCTGGGGCCAGACCTTTCCCTCCTTGTCCACCGTGTAGGGGGTGGAGACGAGTTCGTCGCGGAACTTGTTCGCCTTGGAGACGTCGCCCTCGAAGTAGCCGCCGTTGTCGATCGCGGCGAGGAAGTGGATCGAGATGGCGTGGTTGAGGCCCGTCATCGAACTGTGCGGGTGGATCGGCAGCTTGTACGCCGAGCCCATCGCCGCGATGCGCAGCGCCTCGGTCAGTCCGCCGGTCTTGGAGAGGTCGGGTTGCAGGATCGAGATCGAGCCGTCTTCCAGCACGCGGTTGAACTCGTAGCGCGTGTAGTGGTTCTCGCCGGCGGCGAGCGGCGTCGAGCCGAAGGTCGAGGCCATCTGGTAGCTGCGATAGTCGTGCGCGGGAAAAGGTTCCTCCAGCCAGCCGACGTTGCATTCGTCCATGCCCGGCATCACCGCACGCGCATCGGCGACCGTGTAGCCGGTGTTGGCGTCGGTGAGGATCGCGATGTCCTCGCCGACGAACTTGCGCACGGCGGCGATGCGCTCGAGGTCGCGCTTGGGCGTGTCGCCGACGCGCAGCTTCACGGCCTTGTAGCCGAGCGCGAGGTTCTTCGCGATCTCGTCGCAGAGTTCGTTCGCCGGCTGGTAGCCGAGCGACACGCCGCCCGCGTAGGCGGGCACGCCGCGGTAGCTGCCGCCGATCAACTGGTAGATGGGCATGCCGGCGGCCTTGCCGCGGATGTCCCAGAGCGCGCAGTCGATGCCGCTCATCGCGAGGCAGGTGGCGATGCCCATGCCGTGGCTGCCGAGCTGGTACTTGTAGACCTTGGCCCAGATGCCGACGACGTCGGAGGCATCCATGCCCATGATCAGCTGCTTGATGGTCGTCTCCAGCAGCTTCGCCACCGCGGTGTGCGCGCGGCCGTGGTGCGCCTCGCCCCAGCCCACCAGCCCTCCGGCGGTGACGACCTTCACCACCACCGCGTCGCGCTTGATCGAGCGACCGATGCCGAGCGTGACCTGGCTCTCCTTGGGCACGGGGAAGGACGTGGGGTATGCCTTGATGTCGACGATCTTCAGGTCGGCGGTGGCCATGGCGGTTCCTCGATGGAAAAGGCGTCTAGGATAGCGCCATGAGCACGCCTTTCGACGCCGCGCGCGATCATCGTTTCGCGCCCACGCGCTGGTTCGAGGACTTCGCCGTCGGCGAACGGTTCTGGATTCCGTCGCGCACGATGACCGACGCCTACTTCGCCGCCTTCCAGCTCGCTTCGGGCGACAACGACCCGATCCACTACGACGTCGAGTACTGCCGGCGGCGCGGGCATCCGGGGCTGCTGGCGCACGGCCTGCAGGTGCTGATCCAGACGGCGGCGGGCGCGGGGACATTCCCTCACGTGGTCGCGGATTCGCTCGTCGCCATGCTGGAGGTGTCGGCGAAGATGGTTGGCCCGGTCTACGCCGGCGACACGGTGTACCCGATGCTCGAGATCATCGAACTCGTGGCGCAGCGCACGACCGGCGTGATGACGATGCGCGCCACGGTGCACAACCAGCGGAGTGAACTGGTGCTGGAGGGCCAGCACCGCTACTTGCTGAGGAAGCGGCCGACTGCCTAGGACGCTCGCGTCCTCGTTCAGTCGAGCTTCACGCCGGCCGCGCGGACGATCTTCCCCCAGCGCTCGAACTCGGAGCGCGAGAAGGCATTGAATTCGTCGGCCGACAGTGCGCCCGGCTCCGCGCCGAGGCCCTGCACGCGTTCCTTCACTTCGGCGGGGCGCATCGCCTTCACGATCTCGGCGTTGATGCGCGCCACCAGTTCGCGTGGCGTAGACGCGGGCGCCCAGATGCCGTACCAGCTGCCGAGGTCGAATCCGGGGAAACCGGACTCGGCCATCGTCGGCAGGTCGGGCACCGCGGAGACGCGAGCCGGCGCGGAGAGCGCGATCGCGCGCAGCTTGCCGCCCTTGATGAAGGGCATCGCAGAGGGTAGGGGATCCAGCATCATCTGCACCTGTCCGCCCGCAACGTCCGCGAGGGCCGGCGCGCTGCCTTTGTACGGAACGTGCTGCATGTCGACGCCGGTGAGCTGCTTCAGGTACTCGCCCGCGAGGTGAGGGGCGGACGCCGTGCTCGATGACGCGAAGTTCACCTTGCCCGGATTCTTCTTCGCCCACGCGACGAACTCCTGGGGCGTGCGTACCGGAAGGTTCGGCGGTACCACGAAGACGAGCGGCACGGTGCCCGCGAGCGCCACGGGCGCGAACTCCTTCAGCGGATCGAAGAGCGGCTTCGACAGAACGTGCGGGTTGATGACGTGTATCGAGGCATTCGCGAGCAGCGTGTAGCCATCGCCCGCGGCGCGCGCGACGTCCTGCGCGCCGATCTGGCCGCTTGCGCCGGGCTTGTTGTCCACCACCACCGGCTGGCCAGTCGCCTTGGAAAGTTCCAGCGCGACGATGCGGCCCATGACGTCGGTCGGCCCGCCGGGCGGGTAGGGCACGACCATGCGGATCGGCTTCGAGGGCCAGGCCTGCGCATGCGCGGTGGCGGAGGCGAGGCAGAGGAGCAGCGTGGCGAGGGTCTTCATGGGGTTCCTCCGGGAGCGATGCGCAGCGCGAGCTTGCCCTGCGAGCCGCGCGACTGAAGCGCGTCCATCGCGGCGACGAATTCCTCGAGCGGCCAGGTGCGGGAGAGCTGCGGCTTCAGCTTGCCCTCCACCGCCCATGCGAAGAGCTTCGCATAGGTCTCGCGCAGCCGCGGCGCGTGGCGTGCGCGCTGGTCGTCCGCCGACCAGCCGACATAGGCGCCGAAATTGAAGCCCTGCACCGACACGTTCTTGACGAGCAGGATGTTGGCCGGGAACGCGGGCACCTTGCCGCTCGCGAAGCCGATGACGACGTGCCGGCCGCCCGCGGCCAGCGTGCGCATCGCGGATTCGGCCGAGGGGCCGCCGACCGGGTCGAACACCACGTCGGTCTTGCCCACGGAACGCAGGTCCTGCGTGGTGTAGTCGATCGTCGTGCTCGCGCCGTGCGCGGCGGCGACGGCGCACTTCTCCCCGCCGCCCGCGGCGGCGATCACCTTCGCGCCGTGCAGCGCGCCAAGTTCGACGGCGGCAAGGCCGACGGCGCCTGCCGCGGCCAGCACCAGCAGGGTTTCGCCCGGTTGAAGGCGGGCGCGCCAGTGCAGCGCGCCGTAGGCCGTGCCGTAGGAAATGCCGAGGTGCAGCGCTGCGCCCGAATCGAGGCCGTCGGGGATCGGATAGACGGTCTCGGCACGCGTCACGCAGTCCTCGCCCCAGCCACCGGACTCGACGATCGCGAGCACGCGCTGGCCCTTCGCGACGTGCGTGACGCCGTCGCCGACCTCGACGATACGTCCCACCAGTTCGGTGCCCGGCACGAAGGGCAGCGGCACCTTGTGCTGGTACTGGCCCGAGATCCAGAGCTTGAGCGCGAAGCTGACCGAGGCCAGCTCCACCGCGACGCGCACCTGACCCGCGCCGAGCGGCGCGCGCGGGAAGTCCTCGACCTTCAGCGAGCGGTAGTCCCCGTATTCATGGCAGACGACCGCGCGCATCAGACGAGGCCGGCGCTCCGCAGTTGCGCGATGTCCGCCTCCGATTTGCCGAGCACGCCCTTCAGCACCTCGTCGGTGTGCTGGCCGAGCAGCGGCGGCGCGATGCGGTAGTCCACGGGCGTTTCCGACAGCCGCATCGGGCTGCGCACCACGGGTGCCGTGCCGCCGAGCGGGTGCGGGATGTCGACGCGCAGGTCGCGATGCTGGACCTGCGGATCCTCGAAGACTTCCTTCATGTTGTTGATCGGGCCGCAGGGCACGGTGGCCTCTTCCAGCACCACGATCCACTCCTTCTTGGTGCGCGTGCGCATCACGTCGGCGATCAGCGGGATCAGCTCGGCGCGATGGATGATGCGCGCCGAGTTGGTCTTGAAGCGTTCTTCCTCTGCCAATTGCGCGCAGCCGGCCACCTCGCAGAAGCGCTTGAACTGCCCGTCGTTGCCGATCGCGAGGATGATGTGGCCATCCGAGGTGGGGAAAACCTCGTAGGGCACCACCTGCGCGTGTGCGTTGCCGTAGCGCTTCGGGATGTTGCCGGAGCAGAAGAAGCTGACGATCTGGTTGGCGTTGAACGCCACGATCGTATCCAGCAGCGCCATGTCGATGTACTGGCCCTGTCCGGTGCGCTCGGCGTGGTTCAGCGCAGCGAGGATCGCGACCGAGGCGTACATGCCGGTCAGCACGTCCGTCACCGCGATGCCGACCTTCTGCGGGCCGGCGCCGGGCTGGCCGTCGCGTTCGCCGGTGATCGACATCAGCCCGCCCATGCCCTGGAACACGAAGTCGTAGCCGGGGCGCGGCGCGTAGGGGCCGTCCTGGCCGTAGCCGGTGACCGAGCAATACACGATCGCCGGGTTGATCTGCTTCAGGTCTTCGTAGCCGAGGCCGTAGCGCGCGAGCGTGCCGACCTTGTAGTTTTCGATGACGACGTGGCACTTCGCGGCGAGCTCGCGCACGATGGCCTGCCCGCCCGGCTTGCCGATGTCGAGCGTCACCGACTTCTTGTTGCGGTTGACCGACGCGAAGTAGGCGGCTTCGGGCGTGTCCTTGCCGCCGGCGTCCTTCAGGTAGGGCGGGCCCCAGCCGCGCGTGTCGTCGCCGCTGCCGGGGCGCTCGATCTTGATGACCTCGGCGCCGAGGTCGCCGAGGTTCTGCGCGGCCCACGGGCCGGCGAGCACGCGCGACAGGTCGAGCACGCGGACGTGCGAAAGCGGTCCAGCCATGGGGCGTTACTCCTGCAGTTCGAAGAGCTTGAGAAGGCGCTCGGCCTCGGCCGGCGCGACGGGGGTTTCGGGCAGCAGCGCATCGGCGAAGGCGCCTTCGAGCGCACCTCGCGCGCTGCGCAGCGGATCGCGCGGGCGCAGGCGGTGCTCGTGCAGCAGGCCGGCGAGGAGGATGCGGCGGGCGTCGCCGGTCTTGCCCAGGCGAGTGCCTTCCGAAGCCTGGATCGCAGCCGCGGCGGCGTAGTAGAGGCCGGTCGCAGCTTGCCGCGCGTGCGCGTCGTCGCCCGACGAGGACACTTGCCGCGCGAACGCGGAGGCCTTCGCGAGCGCGGCGCCGAGCGCCTTGCCGAGCGGGGTCGGGGGCAGGGCGGCGGCGAGCGCGGGCTCGAGCGTGTCGAGCGCGCCTTCGCGGCGGATCGCGCGCATCGCGTCGAGCGCGACGATGTTCGAGGTGCCTTCCCAGATCGAGCCGAGGTGCGCGTCGCGCACGATGCGCGCGTCGGACCACTCCTCGATGTAGCCGATGCCGCCGCGCACCTCCATCGCGTCGCCGGTGGCGCGACGCGCGTCGCGGCAGGCGCGGAACTTCAGCAGCGGCGTGAGGATGCGCACGCGGCGCCTCGCGTCCTCGTCGCCGGCGTCGGCTTTGGCGAGCTCGATCGCGGTGTAGAGCACGATGGAACGCGCGGCTTCGGCGGCCAGCATGATCTTCATCAGTTGCCGGCGCATCAGCGGCAGGTCGGCGAGCGGCTTGCCGAAGGCGACTCGGCGTCGCGCGACGAAGAGCGACTCGGTCAGCCCGCGGCGCATCAGGCCCGCGGCGCGCATGCCGTTCGACAAGCGCGAGGTGTTGATCATGTCGGCCATCTGCACGAAGCCGCGCTGCGGATCGCCGACGAGATAGGCGCGCGCGCCCTCGAGGCGGATCTCGCCGCTCGCCATGCCGCGCGTGCCGAGCTTTTCCTTGAGGCGGATGATGCGGTAGCTGTTCTCGCGGCCATCGGGCAGCACGCGAGGCAGCACGAAGAGCGACAGGCCCTTGGTGCCCTGCGGCGCGCCTTCGGGACGCGCCAGTACCAGCGCGACGCCGGCATCGGCATTGGAGCAGAACCACTTGTCGCCGGTCAGGCGCCAGGCGTCGCCGTCCTTCGTGGCGACCGTGGTGGTCGCGCCCACGTCGGAGCCCGCACCCTGCTCGGTCATGAACATCGCGCCCTGCGTCATGGTGTCGAGGTCCTGCCCGGTGAGGCCGGGGAGGTAGCGCGCGGCGAGCGCGGGGTCGGCGAACTTCGAGATCGTGCGCGCGGCGGCGTCGGTCATCGACAGCGGGCAGCAGACGCCGAACTCGGCCTGCACGTAGAGGTAGGTCAGGGCGTACTTGACCAGCGGCGGCATCTTCTCCGGCCAGCCGAGCACGCCTGCCTTGTGCGACATTGCCGCGAGTCCGTATTCGCCGAACGCCACTTCCTCGAGTCGCCGGTAGGAAGCGTGCTTCTCGATCCACTGACGGTCCTCGCCGGTGCGTGCGCGGTAGTGCAACACCGGGCCGTTGCGGTCGGCTTCCGCGGCGCGCGCGTCCAACTCATCGCCCGCCATCGAGCCGAGCCGCTCGAAGTGCGGCAGCAGGTGCGCGAACAGCTTCGGGTCGAGGTACAACTCGAGCAGCGCGCGATACGACGGGTCGGCGTGGAAGAGGTTGATGCCGCGGCTGTCGGGCAGCACGCTCGCGGTGACGGTCGGTTCAGCGGGTTTCATCAGTCCACCCTCGCTCCTGAAGACTTCACGATCTTGCCCCAGCGCGCATGATCGCCTTCGATCACTTTCTGGAACTCCTGCGGCGTGCTGGTCCACAGTTCGAACGACTGCGCCGAGATGCGCTGTCGCACGTCAGAGGAGCGGTGGGCCTCGATCAGCGCGGCGTTGAGGCGGTCCACGACGGGCTTCGGGATGCCGGCCGGCCCGACGATGCCGAACCAGAGGTCGCTGCCGGCTTCCGTGTAGCCGGTGATGCCCGACTCGGCCATGGTCGGCACGTCGGGCGCGAAGGGCGAGCGCGTCGCGCTGGTCACGGCCAGCGCGCGCACCTTGCCGCCGCGCACCTGCGGCAGCGAGGTGACGAGGATGTCGAACATGTACGTGAGGTTGCCGGCGATCACGTCGGTGAGCGCCGCGGCCGAGCCGCGATAGGGCACGTGCTGCATCGGCGCACCGGTCACGTACTTCAGCACCTCGCCGGACAGGTGGTTCGACGAGCCATTGCCGGCCGAGCCGAAGGTGGTCTTGCCCGGATTCGCCTTCGCCCACGCCACGAGTTCGGCCACCGTCTTCGCCGGGTGGTTCGGATTCACCACGAGGATGTTGGTGTAGCGCACCGACAGCGTGAGCGGCGTGAAGTCCTTCAGTACGTTGTGTGGCAGCCGTGCGCCGTAGAGGTGCGGGTTGATCGCGTGCGTGCCGGTGGTGGCGAGGCCGATCGTGTAGCCGTCGGGCGCGGACTTGGCGAGGCGGTCCATGCCGATCGAGGCGCCGGCGCCGGGGATGTTCTCGACCACCACCGTCTGGCCGAGCACTTCCGAGAGCTTCTGCGCCACCGGGCGCGAGAAGCTGTCGGTCGGACCTCCGGGCGGGAAGGGCACGATCCACTTCAGCGGCTTGGACGGGAACTTGTCCTGCGCGCCGGCCGCGAGCGGCGCCAGCGCGGCGAGTGCGGCGACGAGGAGGGCTTTCATGCCGGATCCCAGGTGAACACGTCCTGCGAGCGGTCGAGCGCGTAGAAGTGCGCGCGCAGCGACGGGATCGCGTGCTCGCCGATGGACTGCGGGGTCCAGCCTTCCGAGCGATGTACCGAGCGCAGCGGCCGGCTCTGGCTCATGAGGAAGATCTCGTTCGCGCGCACCGCGAACACCTGCCCGGTGACGTCCTGCGCGGCGTCGCTCGCGAGGTACACCGCGAGCGGCGCGATCTTGGCGGTCTCCATGCGCTTCAACTTCTCCAGCCGCGCTTCCTGGTCGGGCGTGCTCGCGGGGATGGTGCCGATCATGCGGCTCCACGCGAACGGCGAGATGCAGTTCGAGGTCACCTTGTACTTCGCCATGTCGAGCGCCATCGACTTCGACAGGCCGACGATGCCTAGCTTCGCGGCCGAGTAGTTGGCCTGCCCGAAGTTGCCCACCAGGCCCGAGGTCGAGGTCATGTTGATGTAGCGGCCCGAGTTCTGGCTCTTGAAGTAGGTCGCGGCCGCGCGCGAGACGTAGAAGCTGCCGTTCAGGTGCACGTCGATGACGGCCTTCCATTCCTCGACCGACATGTTGAAGAAAAAGCGGTCGCGCAGGATGCCCGCGTTGTTCACCACCACGTCGATGCGCCCGAAGGCGTCGACTGCCGTCTTGACGATGCGGTTCGCGGCCTCCCAGTCGGACACGCTGTCGGTGTTCGCCACCGCCATGCCGCCCTTCGCCTTGATCTCGTCGACCACCTTCTGCGCCGGGCCGGCGTCGCGGCCTTCGCCCGACACCGAGGCGCCGATGTCGTTGACCACGACCTTCGCGCCTTCGGCTGCCATGGCGTGCGCGAAGTCGCGGCCGATGCCGCCGCCCGCGCCGGTGACGATGACGACCTTGCCGTCCAGCATGCCCATGATCTGCTCCTCGCTCCGCTCTCGATTGGTGCGCGAATTATTGCAGATAGAATCCCGCGCACCATGACGTGGCAGCCGGAAATTGACGAACTTCATCGGCGCGAGGCGCTGGCGAAGCGCATGGGCGGCCCGGAGAAGGTGAAGCGCCAGCACGACGGCGGCAAGCTCACCGTGCGCGAGCGCGTCGACCGGCTGCTCGATCCCGGATCGTTCCACGAAGTCGGCGCGCTGTCGGGCGTGGCCCGCTACGCCGGGGACGGCTCGATGACCGAATTCACGCCGGCCAACCTCGTGGTCGGTCGCGGGCGCGTGGACGGCCGGCCGGTGGTGGTCGCGGGCGACGATTTCACGGTGCGTGGCGGGGCCAACGACGCGGGCATCAAGGAAAAGCTGATGCTCTCCGAGCGCATGGCCTGCGACCTGCGCCTGCCCTTGATCCGCCTCGTCGACGGCACCGGGGGCGGCGGCTCGGTGAAGAACCTCGAGACGCTCGGCCATTCGCCGATGCCGAAGGCGTTCCTGTGGGACGTCTGGACCAACAATCTCTCGGAAGTGCCGGTGGTGTCGCTCGCGCTCGGCTCGGTGGCCGGCCTGGGCTCGGCGCGCGTCGTGGCGAGCCACTACTCGGTGATGGTGAAGGACAGCTCGCAGCTCTTCGTCGCCGGCCCGCCCGTGGTGGCGCGCACGCATCGCACGTTCGGCAAGAACGAGCTCGGCGGCAGCCACATCCACACGCGCAACGGCGCGGTGGACGACGAGGCGGCGAGCGAGGACGACGCGATGGCGCGCGCACGGCGGTTCCTCTCGTACCTGCCGCGCTCGGTGCACGAACTGCCGGCGCGGGGCGAATGCGCCGATCCCGTCGGTCGCGCCGACGAATGGCTGATCGAGGCAGTGCCGCGCGACCCGCGCAAGATCTACGACATGCGGCGCATCGTGAACGCCGTGTTCGACCAGGGTTCGTTCTTCGAGGTCGGCAAGCTCTGGGGCCGATCGATCATCACCGGCCTCGCGCGCCTCGACGGCTGGCCGGTGGCGGTGATGGCGGGCGATCCGCGCCACTACGGCGGCGCGTGGACCGCGAGGGCCTCGGAGAAGATCACGCGCTTCGTCGACCTCGCCGAGGTCTTCCACCTGCCGATGGTGCATCTCGTGGACGTGCCGGGCTTCCTGATCGGCCCGGAAGCCGAGCAGGAGGGCACCATCCGCTACGGCATGCGCGCCGCATCGGCGATCCTGCAGTCGTCGGTGCCGTGGGCCTCGGTGCTGGTGCGCAAGGTGTTCGGCGTCGCCGGCGCGGTGCACCAGAACTCGTCGCGCTACGGCATGCGCATGGCGTGGCCCTCGGCCGAGTGGGGCTCGCTGCCGATCGCCGGCGGGCTCGAGGCCGCGTACAAGGCCGAGATCGAGGCGGCGACCGATCCCGAGGCGAAGCGCGGCGAGATCGAGGCGCGCGTGCGCCGCTATGCTTCGCCGCTGCGCAGCGCCGAGAAATTCGACGTCGAGGAAATCATCGATCCGCGCCACACCCGGCGGCTGCTCTGCGAGTTCGCGGCATTGGCCGCGCCGTTGCGCACGCCGGGCAAGCGCGCCTTTGGAGTGCGTCCATGAGCGACATCCACGTCCGCCGTCCCCATCATTTCAACCACGCCGACGCGCGCAAGGCCGCCGATCGCGTGGCCGGCGAGCTGAAGGAGCGCTTCGGGCTCACCGGCGGGTGGAAGGGCGACGCGCTGCACTTCAAGGGCAGCGGCATCGACGGCGTGCTCAAGCTCGAGGACAAGGCGGTGGTGATCGACGCCAAGCTGGGCTTCATGCTGGCGCTGATGAAGCCGGCGATCGAGGCCTCGATCCACGAGAACCTGGATCGCCTGTTCGCGGCGGGCGAGAAGGCGAAGAAGCCGGCGGCCAGGGCGCCGGCGAAGAAGAAGTAGGGCGGCCTAGCCGCCGAGCTGTTTCACCAGGGCGACGTAGTTCTTCATCGCCTCGTCCTGCGTCTGGCCCTTGACCTTCGCCCACGCGTCGTATTTCGCGCGACCGATCATGTCGGTGAATCCCGGACGCCGGCCCTGCACGTCGCCTTCGGAGCCCTGCTTGTAGAGCGCGTAGAGCTGCAGCTTCGCGTCGTTGCCGGGGTCTTCCTTCAGCTTCTTGACGTTCTGGGCCGCGGCTTCGAACTGGGCCTTCAGGTCGCTCATCGCGCATCCTCCTCGTGGTGGCTCGGGCTATTATAGGTGCCATGCCCAAGCGCGAGCGGATGTCGAGCGTCGATACCGCGTGGCTGCGGATGGACACCGACGAG
>CAZTXP010000209.1:0-11644 GCA_964617355.1 uncultured Enterobacteriaceae bacterium | reverse complement strand
AGCGACGCCGCGACCTCGGGGCTGTTCAGCTTGCCGATGATGGCGACACGGGGGAATGCGCAGGGCATGGCGGCGGTTTTTCGGCCGAGTGTACAATGATTCGATGCTCGACAAGCGCGCCCAGACGCTGCTGAAAACGCTGATTGAGCGCTACATCGCGGAAGGCCAGCCGGTCGGTTCGCGCACGCTGTCCAAGTACTCCGGCCTCGACCTCTCGCCCGCGTCGATCCGCAACGTGATGTCGGACCTGGAAGACCTGGGCTTCATCGCCAGCCCGCACACCTCGGCCGGCCGCGTGCCCACGCCGCTGGGATACCGCTTCTTCATCGACACGCTGCTGGTGGTCAAGCAGCTCGAGTCCGGCGAGATCCACCAGCTGGAGGACCAGCTGCCGCCGGACAACCCCCAGCGCACCATCCAGCAGGCCTCGAACCTGCTCTCGCAGCTCACGCAGTTCGCCGGCGTGGTGATGACGCCGCGCCGTCGCGCCGTGACCTTCCGCCACATCGAGTTCGTCAAGCTCTCCGAGCGCCGGCTGCTGCTCATCGTGGTGACGCCGGAGGGCGACGTGCAGAACCGCATCCTCGTCGCCGAGCGCGACTACACGCCCTCCGAGCTGGTCGAGGCCGCGAACCTCATCAACCAGCACTACGCCGGGCAGAGCTTCGAGTCCGCGCGCCAGCGCCTGCACGAGGAGCTTTCGGCCCTTCGCCAGGACATGATGACGCTGATGAGCGCCGCGCTCGATGCCGGCAGCGAGGCGGTGTCAAAGGGCGCCGAGCCCTACGTCATCTCGGGCGAGCGCAACCTCCTCTCGGTGAACGACTTCTCGCACGACATGGGGCGGCTGCGCCAGCTCTTCGACCTCTTCGAGCGCAAGACGTCCCTCCTTCGCATCCTCGACCTCTCGCTGCAGGCGCAGGGCGTGCAGATCTTCATCGGCGGCGAGAACGGCGTCGCCGCGCCCGACGACGTCAGCGTCGTGGCCGCGCCCTACAAGGTCGACGGCGAGGTGGTCGGCACGCTCGGCGTCATCGGCCCCACGCGCATGGCCTACGATCGCGTCATCCCGATCGTCGACGTCACCGCCAAGCTCCTCTCCAGCGCGCTGTCGCAGCATTGAAACCCGGCATCCTGATCGTCAACCTCGGCACGCCCGCGGCGCCGACCGCGCCGGCCGTGCGCGACTACCTCGCGCAGTTCCTCGGCGACCCGCGCGTGGTGAAGCTGCCGCGGTTCCTGTGGCTGCCGATCCTGCACTTGATCATCCTGCGCACGCGGCCGGCCAAGTCCGCCGAGAAGTACGCCGAGATCTGGACCGACGAGGGCTCGCCGCTGATGGTGCACACGGTGCGCCAGGCGAAGCTGCTGCGCGGCCTCGTCGGCGCCGGCGGCCCGCTGGTCGACTACGCGATGCGCTATGGCGAGCCGTCGATCGGCGCGCGCCTCGCGGAGATGAAGAAGGCCGGCTGCGATCGCATCGTCGTGCTGCCGATGTACCCGCAATACTCCGAGAGCACCACCGAGACGGTCTGCGACGCCATCGCCGCCAGCGGCACCTCCGGCGTGCGCTTCGTGAAGGACTACCACGACCACCCGGCCTACATCGCCGCGCTCGCCGCGCTGGTGCGCCGCCAGTGGGAGCATCGCGGACGCGGCGAGAAGCTCGTCATGAGCTTCCACGGCCTGCCGCAGGCGGTGGTCGACGCGGGCGACCCGTACCGCGACCAGTGCCTCGCCACCGCCAAGCTGCTGGCGAAGAAGCTCGACCTCGACGATGCGCAGTATGTCGTCACCTTCCAGTCGCGCTTCGGCCCGGCGAAGTGGATCCAGCCCTACACCGAGCCGACCCTGGAAGAACTGGCGAAAGCGGGCGTGAAGGAAGTGGACGTCGTCTGCCCCGGCTTCGTGTCCGATTGCCTCGAGACGCTCGAGGAACTGGGTATCGGCGCGCGCGAGACCTTCCTCGGCGCCGGCGGGCAGGTGTACCGCCTGATGCCGTGCCTCAACGAATCGCCCGAGTGGATCGCGGCGATGCGCGAGATCGCGGCCTAGAGCGATCCGAGCGCGGCGCGGATTGCCGCGCCCAGTTCCGCGAACGTGTCGGGCTTGTAGATCACGTCCCGTACGCCCACCGTGGCCGCAATCGCCTTCAATTCGTCCGTCACGAACCCCGTGGCGACCACGACCGGCAGCCCGGGTCGCAGCCGGCCCGCTTCGTACGCGAGTTCCAGGCCCGACATCCCCGGCATGTTGTGGTCGGTGACCAGGAGATCCACCGCTTCAGGGTCGGCCTCCAGCGCCGCCAGTGCCTCGCGCGCGCCCTCGAATCCGCTGACGCGGTATCCGTCCGCCTCGAGCATTCGCGACACCAGCAACACCATCGACGCGTTATCGTCCACGTAGATCACGTGCCGTCCGGCACCGGCTGCCACGGGCATTGGCGCTGCGACCTGCGCTGCGGGCCGCGCGTCCGGCTGCGCAGGTGCGTTGACCACGGCTAGCCAGACATCGAAGCGCGTGCCGCGCCCTGGAGCGCTCTGCACCTCGATCGCGCCGCCGTGGCCCTTCACGATTCCGTGCACCACCGCCAGCCCCAGCCCCGTTCCCTTGCCCGCCTTGGTCGTGAAGAACGGCTCGAAGATCCTCGCCAGCGTCGCCTCGTCCATTCCCGGCCCGTCGTCCGCCACGCTCAGCCGCGCGTAGCGCCCCGGCGCGACCCCCAGCGCCTGGGCACGCGCCTCGGCCAGTTCCTGCGCGTCCAGCCGGACCTCGATCAGCCCCGTGCGGTCTTCCATCGCTTGCCATGAGTTCGCGCACAGGTTCATCAGCACCTGTCCCACCTGCGTTTCGTCCACCCGCGCGTGCAAGGCAATCTCGCCGAGGTGTTCCTCCAGCGTCACCACCGCCGGCACCATCGCCCTCAACAGCCCCAGCACCTCGCGCACGACGGGCGCCAGCTCCCGCACCTTCATCTCCTGCGGCTGGCGCCGGCTGAACGCGAGGATCTGCTGGACCAGCCGCTTCGCCTGCTCGCCCGCCTTGGCGATCTCATCCAGGCTCGCGAGCAGTCGCTCCTGCCCCGCCGCGTCCTTGCGCGCCAGCCCTACGTTGCCGAGGATCACCCCGAGGATGTTGCTGAAGTCGTGCGCGATGCCTCCCGCCAGCGTGCCCACCGCCTCCATCTTCTGCGATTCCCGCAGTTGCTCCTCCAGCGCAAGCCGGTCGGACTCGGCGCGCTTTCGCTCCGTGATGTCGACGGAAAACACGAAGTAGCCGTCCTGCTGGCCGCTGGGCCCGCGGAACGGCACCAGCAGCGTGTCGAACTCGCGCCCGCGATCGGCGTAGTGCCGGCGCTGGAATTCGACCGTCCTCCCCGCCAGCACTTCGCGCACCCGCGCAAGGCCGAGTTCCAGCCGGTCCGGCGGCAGGATCGCCGACAGGTGCGCGCCGACCACGGCGTCGCGATCGCGCCCCACGGCCTCGAGGTAGCGCGTGTTGGCATAGCGGCAAACGAGCCCGGCGTCGAAATGCGCGACCGCCGCGGGGATGTTCTCGGCGACCAGCCTCAACTGCTCCTCGCCCTTGCGCAGCTCGGCCGCCGTCGCCTCGTGCAGCGCCACCGCGCGCTTGAGCACTTCCTCCATGTCCTTGTGCCTCGTGATGTCCACGAGGGTGCCGAAGATGCCGAGCACGCGCCCCTGCTCGTCGATATCCGGCACGAGATTGACGTCGAGGGAGCCGCGCTTGCGCCCGGCCAGTTCGTAGCGCACCGGCTCGCCGCGCAGCGCACGCTCGAAGTACGGCCGGTTGAGCGGCAGGCGATCGGGCCCGAGCAATTCGTCCAGGTGCTTGCCCAGCACGGCGCCCTGTCCGGGGGCGCCGATCGCCTTCGCGTACGCCGCATTGGCAAAGCGCAGCCGTAGCCCGGCATCGAAGTAGGTCATCATCACCGGTACGTTCTCCGCGACCAGCCGCAGCCGCTGGGTACGTTCGCGCAGGTCGGCGGTCCGCCGTGCAACCTCGTCCTCGAGGCGAACGTTGACGCGCGCGAGTTCCTGCCTGAGGCGGTGGTGCTCGGTCACGTCGGTGATCAGTCCCTCGAGGTGCAGCAGGGCGCCCCGGGCATCGAATATGCCGCGCCCGCGATCGGCGACCCAGCGCTCCTCGCCCGAGCGATGGCGGATGCGATATTCCAGCGCCCACCCTTGCCCCGCCGCGAGCGCGAGCGCCGATTCGCTCGCGGCGCGCTCGCGGTCCTCCGGATGCATGAGATCGCCGAAGGACACGCGCCCGCTCGTGAAGGCTTCCGGCACATGGCCGGTGAGCTCCTCTACGCCGGGACTGGCGTAGAGGATGGGCCAGCCGGGCGCATCCAGGCAACGGTATGCGTAGCCCGGCAGGTTATCCAGCAGCGCAGCGAGCGAGAGAAGGCCGGCCGCCCGCTCGAGCGGGGGCTCCAAGGCCCCGACCGCGCGGTTCGACAAGGATTTCGGCTCGGGATTCATCGCGATGCGAGTCGGCAAGCGCCGAATGGAAGGCGCACGCCGCGCCAATGCCGTGGATTCTGCCACCGGCGCGCGCCCGGCCCGACGTCCGACTCGGGACTGATTGGAAAACATGCTCAAGCGCCCGCGTCCGCAGGCTCGAGAGGAATAGAATTTCCTCGCCGCGATGACCGTCCCCGCTACCCCTCCCACGATCGACCCGTCGGTCCTCGACGCGATCCGGCAGCTCCAGAAACCCGGTGCCCCCGACCTCGTGGCACGCATCGTCGGCCTTTACCTCGAGGATTCCCCTCGCAACGCGCAGTCGCTGCGCGACTGCCTCGAACGACGCGACGCGCAAGGTGCGTTCCGCGCGGCGCATGCGCTCAAGTCCGCGAGTGGCAACGTCGGCGCGCGCACGCTCGCGTCGATCTGCAAGGAGATCGAGGTGCTGGCGCACGAGGGCCGCATCGAAGAAGCCGTGTCGCGCACCGATGCCTTGAGCGCCGAGTACGCGCGCGTGCGCGCCGCGCTCGGGGCCGGCTGAGGCAGCCTAACCCGGCGCTGGCTCCAGCCAGCGCGCGAGCACGCCGGCAAGCGCGCCGCTGTCGAAGGGCTTGGGCAGGTAGTCGTCCATGCCGACCTCGAAGCAGCGCTCGCGGTCGCCCGCCATCGCGCTCGCCGTGAGCGCGACGATCGGCACGCGCCGTGCGCCGCCCGCTTCGCGCTCGCGAATGCGGCGCGCGGCCGCGTAGCCGTCCACGCGCGGCATCTGGCAATCCATCAGCACGAGGTCGTGCCCGCCCCGCGCGTGCGCGGCGAGCACCGCCTCGCCGTCGCCGGCCACCTCCACGTCGGCACCGAAGTGCTCGAGGATCACGCGCGTGACCTCGGCATTGACGGCGTCGTCCTCGCCGACGAGCACGCGCCGACCACGGAACGCGCCTGCCGCCACGGCCGGCGCGGCCGCGGCGGCGACCGGCGCAGCGGCGGCCGGCAGCGCCACCTCGAACGAGAACGCCGAGCCTTCGCCCGGCGCGCTGGCGAGCGCGATGCGCCCGCCCATCAGGCGCACGATCTCGCGCGCGATGGCGAGGCCGAGCCCGGTGCCGCCGTAGCGCCGCGAGGTGCCCTGCTCGGCCTGCGTGAAGGCGTCGAAGATCGCCGCCTGCTTGTCCGGCGCGACGCCGATGCCGCTGTCGCGCACCTCGAAGCGCACCGCGCCGCCGTCGCCCGGGCCCACCTCCACGTCGATGCGACCGCGCTCGGTGAACTTCACCGCGTTCGCCACCAGGTTGATCAGCACCTGCCGCAGTCGGACCGCGTCGCCGACCACCCAGCGCGGCGCCTCGGGTGCCAGGCGCACCGCCAACGCCACGCCCTTGGCGCGCGCGGTCTCGCCGAACAGCGCCTCGAGCTCCGCGACCAGCGCCGGCAGCTCGAAGCGCGCGGCGTCGAGTTCGAAGCGCCCGGCCTCGATCTTCGACAGGTCGAGCACGTCGTCCAGCACGCCGAGCAGCGCGCGCCCCGAGCGCTGGATGGTCTCGGCGTAGCGCCGTCCGGTGTCGCCGAGCGGCTCTTGCAGCATCAGCTCGGCCATGCCGATGACGCCGTTCATCGGCGTACGCACCTCGTGGCTCATGTTGGCGAGGAACGCGGTCTTGGCGCGGTTCGCCGCCTCGGCCGCGTCCTTCGCCGCGCGCAGTTCGGCCTCGATGCGCGCGCGCTCGGTAACGTCGAGCGTCAGGCTCACCAGCCCGCGCACGCGCCCCTGCTCGTCGATCTCGGGCAGGTAGCGCACCGAGTACAGGCGCCGGCTGCCATCGGGCAGGTCCTCGGTGCGCTCGTAGGCCACCGGCTCGCCGCGCGCCACGCGGTCGCTGTAGGGCAGCGTCGAGCGGAAGTGCGCCTCGCCCAGCACCTCGCGGGCGTGCCGCCCGACGACGCCGTCGCGGCCCGCGCCGAAGGCCGCGATGAAGGCACGATTGACGTAGGTGTAGCGACCGTCCGCGCCGACGTGCGCCACCGGGCCGGGGATGGTGTCCAGGATCGTCTGCATCAGCCGCGACTGCTGGCGCAGCCGCGCCTCGGCGCGCACCCTCGCGCCCAGCGCGAGCAGCGCCGCAAAGCCGACGATCAGCACCGCCGACGCGTGGCCGAGGAGCGCGAGCGCGGGCCGCTCCGCGGGCGGCACGAGGCTTTCGGGAAGCGTGCCCGTGACCTCGGCGAGATAGAGGCCGGTGATCGCGGCAAGGTCCGCCGTCACCGCCGCCGCCAGCAGGCGCCGGTTGCCGAAGGTCACCAGCGTCGCGAGCAGCGCGACCAGCCACGGCGTGGCCGCGGAGCGCACGCCCCCGGTGGTGAAGGCCCACGCCGCGACGCACGCGATGCCGGCGAGGTTGACGACGATCAGCAGGCCGTCGACGTCGCGCGCCGAGCGCAGACCCACCGCGCCCAGCAGCGGGGTGCCGATCGCCGCCGCGAACAGCAGCCACTCGAACGCGCTCGGCTCGCGCCGCGCGATCAGGAACGCAATCAGCAGCCCGGACACCACCGCGGAAATCGCGAGCAGCGCGCGCGCCGCCGCGCGAATGCGGGCCGATTCGCGCGCGTTCGCGCGCGCGCCAGCCGGCACGAACCAGTCGAATCGGGATCCGGGAACGCTCACGCGAAGGGCCTCGCGCCGCATCTTACGCGGTGCGAGGCTGCGCTGCGCTCAAGCGATCGGGAACAGCTTCCCGAAGTTCGCCACCTTCAGCACGTCGGCGACGATGCCCTTGCAGTTCGCGAGGCGCACCGGGCGATGCGCCGCCTGCGCGCGCTCGCGCACCAGCAGCAGCATGCCGAGCGCGGAACTGTCGAGGTAGTCGACGCCGCCGAAGTCGATCTCGATGTTGCTGGCCGACGGGTCGCCGAGCGCGCCGTCGCAGGCCGAGCGGAATTCGCGGTGGCAGTTGAAGTCGAAGCGGCCGCGCAGCGCGACGCGCGCGGTGCCGGAGTCGGTGTGGACGTCGATGAGCATGGGGAAGTTCTCCTGTCTTGCGTGTTCAGATTCGTGCCACCTTGGCGTTGGGCGAGGCGGCGAGCTTGGCGAGCACGCGACGCGACATCTCGTGCAGCGGCACCACTTCCTGCACCGCCCCGGCGGCGATCGCTTCGCGCGGCATGCCGAACACGACGCAGCTCGCCTCGTCCTGCGCGAAGTTCCAGGCGCCGGCGTCGCGCAGTTCCTTCATCGCCGCGGCGCCGTCCTTGCCCATGCCGGTGAGCATCACGCCGATGGCGTTCGGGCCGAGGCTCTTCACCCCGGAGCGGAACAGCACTTCGACCGAAGGCTTGTGGCGGTTCACCGGCGGGCCGTCGTTCAGCGCGGTCATGTAGTTGGCGCCGCTGCGGACCACCTCGAGGTGGTGGTCGCCCGGCGCGATGTAGACGTGCCCGGGCAGGATGCGCTCGTTGTGCTCGGCTTCCTTGACCTTCAGGCGGCAGTAGTCGTTCAGCCGCAGCGCGAAGCTCTTGGTGAAGCCGGCGGGCATGTGCTGCGTGATGGCGATGCCGGGCACGTCGGGCGGGAAGCCCGACAGGAACTCGCGGATCGCCTCGGTGCCGCCGGTCGAGGCGCCGACCAGGATCAGCTTCTCGGTGGTGGCGATGCGCAGCGCCGGTCGCGGCGCGGGCGCGTCGCCCGCCTTGGGCGCCGGGCGCTTGACGTTCGCGCGCGCGGCGACGCGGATCTTGTCGACGATCTCGCCGGCGTACTCGCCCAGCCCCTTCACCACGTCGACCTTCGGCTTGGACACGAAGTCCACCGCGCCGAGCTCGAGCGCCTTCAGCGTGACATCCGCCCCTCGCTCGGTGAGCGTCGACACCATCACCACCGGCGTCGGCCTCAGGCGCATCAGCTTCTCGAGGAAGTCGAGCCCGTCCATGCGCGGCATCTCGACGTCCAGCGTGATCACGTCCGGGTTCTGCGCGCGGATCATCTCGCGCGCCGCGATCGGGTCGGGCGCCGCGCCCACCGCCTGCATGTCGGGCTGGGCGTCGACGATCTCGGTGAGCATGCGGCGCACCAGCGCCGAGTCGTCGACGATCGCCACCTTGATCCGGTGGCCGTCGTTGCGTGCCTGGGTCATCGTCATCAGAAGAGCTCCACTTCGCCCGCCACCTTCGTGGTGACGGAGATCTTGCGCTGGTACTCGCGCTCGCGCGCGAGGATGGTGTCGTTGTGGAAGTTGCGGAAGCGCTTCACGCGCACCTTGCCGCTGTGCGGGAAGTAGTACACCTTGCGCGCGCAGTCGAGCTGCAGGTCCTGCGCGGCGAGCGAGATGCGCTCGGTGTGCAGGTAGTCGAGCACGAACTTCGAGTTCTTCTCGCCGATGTTGATGGTCTCCATGCCGCGGATCACCGCGCCGCCGCCGAAGACCTTGGCCTCCAGGCGCTCTCGGCGCGCGCCGCGCTTGAGGAGCTCGTTCACCAGCACTTCCATCGCGTAGGCGCCGTAGCGCGCGGACTCGCTGCCCTTCGCGTCGTCGCCGCCCTCGGGCAGCATGAAGTGGTTCATGCCGCCGACGCCGGCGCCGCGGTCGCGGATGCACGCCGCGACGCAGGAGCCGAGCACGGTCACCAGCAGCATGTCGCGCCCCGTGACGTAGAACTCCCCGGGCAGGATCTTCGCCGCCTCGGCCCCGAAGGTCGGGTCGAAGTAGCGATTCGGCGCGGGCTGTTCCTTCCAGGCATGGACCATCGCGTTCCTCAGTGGCTGCGACGGAGAGCGTGCTCGCCGGGCAGGCGCTCGTAGACCGTGCGCCCCTTGAGGCGGAACAGGTCCCTCGCGTCGGAGAAGTTCTCGGAGTGGCCGGCGAACAGCAGGCCGCCCGGCTCGAGCAGCGGCGCCATCTTGTGCAGGATCGCGTACTGCGTCGGCTTGTCGAAATAGATCATCACGTTGCGGCAGAACAGCACCGAGAAGCCGCCGCGCATCGGCCAGGTCGCGTCGAGCAGGTTCAGGCGCCGGAACGACACCAGCGCCTGCACCTCGGGCCGTACCTTCGCCACGCCGGAATTGGCGCCCGCGCCGCGCAGGAAGTAGCGGCGCTGTTCCGGCGCGAGCCCCTGCACCGCCTCGGCGTTGTAGACGCCGCGGCGCGCGGTCTCGAGCACGTTGGTGTCGATGTCGGTGGCCAGGATGCGTACCGGCGGGGTCATGCTGTTGAAGGCCTGCATCGCGGAAATCGCGATCGTGTACGGCTCCTCGCCCGTCGAGGCGGCGCTGCACCAGATGTCGATGTGGTCGCCGGGCCCCGCCTTGGCGGCGCGCGCCTTCAGGTGGTCCATCAGCACCGGGAAGTGGTGCGGCTCGCGCCAGAACGCGGTCAGGTTGGTGGTGAGCGCGTTGACGAAGTCCTGCCACTCGGGCGCGTGGTCGTCCTCGAGCGTGTCGAGGTACTGGTCGAAGCTGGTCATGCCGGTCGCGCGCAGGCGCCGAGACAGCCGGCTGTAGACCATGTTCTGCTTGCCGGCGTTCAGCGAGATGCCGGCGTGCTTCAGGATCATCTTGCGCACGCGCTCGAAGTCGCGCGTCGAGAAGGCGAATTCGCGATCGCCGCCGTCGGCGTCGGGGGAGTTTCTCGGTTCCATGGTTGCTGCTCCGGCTAGCTGGCCAGCGCGACGAGGTCGAGCAGCGCCAGCGACAGCGCGCCGCCGGCGGCCACGAGCCAGGCGAGCGGACAGCGCCCCACCCAGTCCTCGATTGCCGGCATGCGTTCGTCCAGTCGCGCTGCGTCTTTCACGTCAGTCTCCAGTCAGTTGCAGGACTGCTGCCAGCATCAACGACCCGGTCAGCAATCCCTTGAGGGTGAAGGCGAGCAGCACGCCGAAGCCCAGGCGTCGCCAGCCGCCCTCGCGGCGCCCGCGAGCGGGGCCGCAGAGCTCGTCCGCGGGTCTCGCCGGCTGGAAGGGAATGGTGCTCATCTCAGACCCGGAAAGTCCCGACCGTGACGCCGAGGCGCCCGGCCTGCTCGCGCATCGCTTCGGCCGCGGCCGCGGCCTGCTCGACGAGCGCGGCGTTCTGCTGCGTCACCTTGTCCATCTGCACGATGGCCTGGTTCACCTGCTCGATCCCGGAGCTCTGCTCCTGGCTCGCCGCCGTGATCTCCGCGATGATGTCCGAGACCCGCTTCACCGAGCCCACGATCTCGCCCATCGTCTCGCCCGCCTGCTGCACGAGCTTCGACCCGGACTCCACCTTCTCGACCGAGTCGCCGATCAGCGTCTTGATCTCCTTGGCCGCCGCGGCGCTGCGCTGCGCGAGGTTCCTCACCTCGGAGGCCACCACCGCGAAGCCCCGGCCCTGCTCGCCGGCACGCGCGGCTTCCACCGCCGCGTTCAGCGCCAGGATGTTGGTCTGGAACGCGATGCCGTCGATCACCCCGATGATGTCGGCGATCTTCTTCGAGCTCGCATTGATCGCATCCATCGTCGTCACCACCTGCTGCACCACCTGGCCGCCACGCTGCGCGACCTCGGCCGCGCTGGCCGCCAGCTGATTGGCCTGTGCCGCAGCGTCGGCGCTCTGGCGCACCGTGGCCGTCAGCTGCTCCATCGAGCTGGCCGTCTGCTGCAGATTGCTCGCCGCCTGCTCCGTGCGCTGGCTCAGGTCCTGGTTGCCCGTGGCCACCTCGGTGCTGGCCACCTGGATGCTGTCGGCCGTCTGTCGGATCTCGCCCACCAGACCGCGCAGCCGCTCCTGCATCGCCGCAATCGCGTGCAGCAGCCGGCCGATTTCGTCGGTGCGGCCGTCGCTCTCGACTTCATTGCCCAGTTCGCCCTCGGCGATGCGCTCGGCCACGCGCACCACGCCTTCGAGCGGGCGGCACACGGCGCGCAGCGTCACCCAGGCCAGGGGCAGGAACAGCGCGGTCGTCGCACCCATCAGGGCGAGCTTCACCGCATCGGTGATCTGCGCCCGCTGGGCATTGGATGCCTGCGCAGCCGCCACGCCATCGAGCTGCAGCTTGGTCAGCGCATCGACGTTGGCCTGGATCTGCTTGAGCGTGTTTTCGGCCTTGGCGGCGTAGGCCAGGGCCACCGAGCCGTCGATCTGCGCACGCGCCAGCTGCACCGAGATGGGCTGGATCACCGCCACATACTCGGCCAGC
>CAZTXP010000208.1:0-5577 GCA_964617355.1 uncultured Enterobacteriaceae bacterium | reverse complement strand
CGCGCCACCGACATCACGGGCGTCGTGCAGCGCACGCTCGTCTTCGAGGAGAAGACGCTCACCGGCAGCTACTACGGCTCCTGCGTGCCGAGCGTCGACTTCCCGCGCATGCTCGGCCTCTACAAGGCCGGTCGCCTGAAGCTGGATGAACTCGTCACGAAGCGCTACAGCATCGACGAGGCGCCGCAGGCGTTCGCGGACCTCGAGGCTGGAAGGAATGCGCGGGGCGTGATCGTCTTCTGAGGCCGCGATGCCGCTCTCCCATATCGAGCACGTGCTGATCCAGACCGCGGACATCGCCAGGACCGTCGAGTGGTACACCCGCGTACTCGGCATGCGCGCGGGCTTCACGCCCGACTTCAAGTTCCCGGTGCAGTGGCTCTATCTCGGCGACAACGACGTCGTGCACGTCACCGAGGGCGGCGCCAACACCAGCGAGAACCGCAAGCGCTACGTCGGCCAGCAGACCACGGCCACCGAGGGCAGCGGCGCGATCGACCACGTGGCCTTCCGCTGCACGGGCCTGAAGGACACGCTCGCGCACCTGCGCGCCGAGGGCGTCGAGTTCAAGGAGCGGCAGGTGAACGACCAGGGCCTCTACCAGCTCTTCCTCTTCGACCCGAACGGCATCAAGGTCGAACTCAACTTCGCCAACGCCGAGGCCGCGGGACTGCGCGCCGAGGTGATGGCGTCCGAACTGCCGTCCTGACCATGGGAGAACATCTCAAGTCGGTACGCACCAGCCTCGGCCTCGAGGCCGCCGAGGACATCCTCGACGCCGCGCTCGCCGCGCGCGCGAAGGAAGGCCTGCTGCCGCTCGCGGTCGCGGTGCTCGACGCCGGCGGCAACCTGGTCGCCTTCCGGCGCGAGGACGGCTGCGGCGTGCTGCGCTTCGACATCGCCTTCGGCAAGGCTTGGGCGGCGCTTGGCATGGGCATGTCCACGCGCCTGATCCGCGACCGCCTGAAGGAGCGCCCGGCGTTCCAGGGCGCGCTCGCCACGGCGTCGGACGGCCGTTTCATTCCGGTGCCGGGCGGCGTGCTGGTGCTGGACGACAAGGGCGAGGCGATCGGCGCGGTAGGGATCAGCGGCGACGCTTCGGACAAGGACGAGTATTGCGCGATCACCGCCGTGCATGAAGCCGGCTTCGCGACGGAGCCCGCGGCACCTCACCCGGACTGGCGGGCAGCGGGGCTCTAGCCTCGCCTGCGGGCGAATATCTCGATCGGGATCAATCGTCCTTCCGACACGCCGCGCGCGGAGTTGGTCATCACGGTGCGCGCGTTGTCGCCGTGGATCAGCGGGATCGCGCGATGCGGGTGCTTGCCGCCCGCCTTGAGCGTGGCGCGCGCGTTCGCGGCGTAGGCTTCGTTCTTCGCGGTGTGATCGAGGCATTCCTGCACTTCGAATCCGGCGGATTCGAGCCCGCGGCGCGTGTCCTCCGGCGTGGACAGGAAGCTCGTCGCCGGCGTCGCGGCCCACGGCAGCGGGTACTCCGGCGCCGCGCCCGTGCCGCGCGCGAGTTCCGACAGCACGAGCCATGCGCCGGGCCTGAGCACGCGATGCAGCTCGCGATACAGCGCCGCCTTGTCGGCGATGTTCATCGACACGTTCATCGAGTACGCGCCGTCGAAGCTCGCGTCCGCGAAGGGCGTGGCGAGCGCGTCGCCCTCGTGGATCTCGACGCGCGCGTCGAGCCCGGTGCGGCGATTCAGTTCGCGCGCGAGCGCGCAGAACTCGGTCGTGAGGTCGATGCCGGCGACGCGGCAGCCGAAACGCCGCGCGAACACGCGCGCGGGGCCGCCGAGCCCGGAACCGACGTCGAGCAGGCGATGCGAGGCTTCCACCTGCAGCCGGGCCGCGAGTTCCTCGGTGGCCTCGATGCCGCGGCCATGGAACTGGTCGTAGGCGACCAGCGCCTCGAGCGGCGGCGCCGCCGGATCGACGCCGTCCTCGCGCAGCGCGGCTTCCAGCCGCGCGAGGAGGCCGTCGCTGCGGTAGTACGCAGCGACGTCCTTGCTCACTGCTCGACTTTGATGCCGGCCGCCTTGATCGCCTGCCCGTAGCGCGCGAGTTCGGACTTCATCATCGCGTCCATCTCGGCCGGGGTGTTGGCCGCGGTCTCCATGCCGAGCGTCAGGTAGCGTTCCTTGACGTCCGGCATCGCCGCCGCCTTCTTGATCTCCGCGGCGAGCCGCTCGAGGATCTCCTTCGGCGTGCCGGCCGGGGCGGCATAGCCGATCCAGGCGGCGTTGTCGTAGCCCTTCAGGCCGAGCGCCTCGGTGAGCGTCGGCACCTCGGGTAGCGCGCTCGAGCGCTTGGCGGTGGTGACGCCGAAGACCTTGAGGCGGCCGTTCTTCACGTGGCCGACGATCGAGGCCACGGTCTCGATGGTGAAGTCCACCGAGCCGTTCATCACGTCGGTGAGCGCCGGTGCGCTGCCCTTGTACGGCACGTGGCGTGCCTTCATGTCCGTCGCGGTCACCAGCATTTCCGAGAACAGGTGCGCGGTTGCGCCGGTGCCCGAGGACGCGAAGGTGTACTTGCCCGGGTTCGCCTTCACCAGCGCGACGAGGTCCTTTGCCGAGTTCGGCTGGAACGCGGGGCCCGAGACGAGGGCGAACGGGGCGAGCGCGGTGAGGCTGACGCCCGCGAGGTCCTTCACCGGGTCGTAGCTGATCTTCTCGAGGTTCGGCTTGATCGACAGCGGGCCGCTGGAAGAGGCGAGCAGCGTGTAGCCGTCGGGCGCGGAGCGCACGACTTCCTGCGTGCCGATCGCGCCGCCGGCGCCGGGCTTGTTCTCCATGATGAACGGCTGGCCGAAGGCCTCCTGCAGCTTCTGGCCGATGATGCGCGCGGCGAGGTCGGTGGCCTGTCCCGGCGGCCAGGGGATGATCACCTTCACCGGGCGGTTGGGGTACTGCTGCGCGTGTGCCGCACCGGCTACCAGCAGCGTCGCTGCAATCAACAGGGTCTTGCGCATGGATTTCCTCCTCAGGAAATGAAGCGAGGGAGCCACGCTCCCTCGCGATACCGCTATCCTACCCGACGTCAGGCTCGCGTCAGCTTACGACTTCGAACAGCCCCGCCGCGCCCATGCCGCCGCCGATGCACATCGTCACCACGACCAGCTTCGCACCGCGGCGCCGGCCCTCGATCAGCGCGTGGCCCACGAGTCGCGCGCCGGACACGCCGTACGGGTGCCCCACCGCGATCGCGCCGCCGTTGACGTTCAGCCGGTCGGCCGGGATGCCGAGCTTGTCGCGGCAGTAGAGCACCTGCACCGCGAAGGCCTCGTTCAGTTCCCAGAGGTCGATGTCCGAGACCTTCTTGCCCGCGCGCTCGAGGAGCTTGGGCACCGCGAACACCGGGCCGATGCCCATCTCGTTCGGCTCGCAGCCCGCGACCGCGAAGCCGCGGAAGATGCCCAGCGGCTTCAGGCCGCGGCGCGCCGCCTGCTTGTCGCTCATCACCACCGCGGCGGAGGCGCCGTCGGAGAACTGGCTGGCGTTGCCGGCGGCGATCACGCCGCCCTCGATCGCCGGCTTGATCTGCGATACGCCCTCGTAGGTGGTGTCGGGGCGGATGCCCTCGTCGTGCTCGGCGGTGACTTCCTTCATGGTCTCGGTGCTGGTGGCCTTGTCGATCACCTTCATCTTGGTGGTGATCGGTGCGATCTCGTCCTTGAACTTGCCTTCGGCGCGCGCCTTGGCCGCCTTCAGCTGGCTCTCGACGCCGTAGCGGTCCTGCTGCTCGCGCGAGATGTTGTACTTCTTCGCCACGTACTCGGCGGTCTGCAGCATCGGCCAGTAGATCTCGGGCTTGTGGCGGTGCAGCCACTCGTCCTGGCCGTGGTGGCGGTTGGCCTCGTTCTGCACCAGCGAGATGGACTCCACGCCGCCCGCCACGAAGACGTCGGCTTCGCCGGCGAGGATGCGCTGCGAGGCGAGCGCGATGGTCTGCAGCCCCGAGGAGCAGAAGCGGTTCACCGTCACGCCGGACACCGTCACCGGGCAGCCGGCGCGAATCGCGATCTGGCGCGCGATGTTGCCGCCGGTCGCGCCCTCGGGCGTGGCGCAGCCCATGATGACGTCCTCGACCTCCTGCGGCTCGACCTTCGCGCGCTCCAGCGCCGCGTGCACGACGTGGCCGCCGAGCTTCGCGCCGTGCGTCTGGTTCAGCGCACCGCGCCAGCTCTTGCAGAGCGGCGTGCGCGCGGTGGAAACGATCACTGCGTCGGTCATGGCTGCCTCCTCACTTGAACAGGTGGGTCCTCAGGAATGCCTTCACGTCCTCGGCGACCTGGCGCCGCGCCGCGGGATTCGCCGCGATCGTAGCGCCGGTGCGCATGCATTCGCGCTTCAGCGCCTCGATCGCCTTCTGCGGGTCGGGCAGCGCCTGCCCGGTCTTGGCGAGCACCGTGCTGCCGTCGTCCTCGATCATCATCACGCAGTCGCGGAAGTTCTGCGCCGAGGCGATCTGGCCCGCACCCTGGGCAGTGTCGAAGCCGTGCGCCGCGCCTTTGTAGAGCTTCAGGTCGGCACGGCCGCCCGCCTTGCGGATGCGCTCGACGTAGTCGGCGCAGGTCTTCACGCCGGTGTAGTCATCGGCGTCGCCGATCGCGACCAGCAGCGGCCCGCCGGGCTGCGGCGCGCGGTACTGCGTCGAGCAGAACGGGTACAGCGCGACGTGCGCGCTGAACGGCTGCCCGGCGCGCAGCGAGCGCCGGTCGGAGGCGAGCAGCGCGGCGCCGCCGCCCTTGGAGAAGCCCATCACCGCGATGCGGTCCGGGTCGACGAAGTCCTGCGAGGACAGGTACTCGAGCGCGAGGAAGGCGTCCTCGATCATCGCGCCGGTGGCGACGCGCGTCTGGTCATCGATGGTGCTGCGCACGTTGCGTGGGCCGAAGCTGTCGACCACGAAGGCCACCGCGCCCATGTTCGCGATCTCGCGCGCCCACGCACCCTCGCGCGCGTTGGTGACGCCGTCCGAGCCGTGCAGGAGTACCACCGCCGGCACGCGCCGCGTCTTCGGATCCGCCGGCGCGAAGCCGAAGGCGACGAAGGTGCGCGGACCCTTTTCGCCCGCCACTTCGAGCTCGACGCGCTGCGCGCCCGGGAGAATCTGGGCCGTGGCGCTGGCGCCCATCAGCAGCGCGGCCACCGCCGCGATGAACGGCGCGAGGCGTCCGTTCGATCGCGGCGAGACGGCGCCGCGCGAAGCGTCGAGCGCCGTCATCAATTGAACCTCTTGCCTTCCTTCGCCAGCTTCACCAGCAGCGGCGCGGGCTTCCACACTTCGCCGCGATAGCCCTTCTGGAAGCCCTCGATGGCCGCGAGCACCTTGTCCAGGCCCACGGTGTCGGCGTAGAACATCGGCCCGCCGCGGTAGGCCGGGAAGCCGTAGCCGGTGAGGTACACCATGTCGATGTCGGAAGCCTTCAGCGCGATGCCTTCCTCGAGGATGTAGGCCGCCTCGTTCACCAGCGCGTAGATCAGGCGCTCGACGATCTCGCTGTCGGGGATCGCGCGCGGCGTGACGCCGATCTCCTTGCGGTAGTCGGCGATGATCGCGTCC
>CAZTXP010000207.1:0-12145 GCA_964617355.1 uncultured Enterobacteriaceae bacterium | reverse complement strand
AACTACGAGACCGTGAAGTACTTCGGCAACGAGGACTTCGAGGCGCGCCGCTACGACGAGAGCCTGCAGCGCTACGAGCGCGCGGCGGTGAAGAGCGAGGCTTCGCTGGGCCTCCTCAACGCCGGGCAGAGCCTGGTGATCGCCGGCGCGCTGACCGCCCTGATGGTGCTCACCGCCGAGGGCGTGGCGAAGGGCGCGTTCACGCTCGGCGACCTGGTGCTGGTCAACGGCCTGCTGATCCAGCTCTACATCCCGCTCAACTTCCTCGGCATGGTGTACCGGGAGATCAAGCAGTCGCTGATCGACATGGACCGCATGTTCCGGCTGCTCTCCGAGAACCGCGAGGTGAAGGACCGCGAGGGCGCGCCGCCGCTCGCCTCGGGCCCGGCGACGGTGGAGTTCCGCGGCGTCGAGTTCTCCTACGAGGCCTCGCGCGCGATCCTGCACGAGGTGTCGTTCACGATTCCCGCCGGGCAGCGCGTCGCGGTGGTGGGGCATTCGGGTTCCGGCAAGTCGACGCTCGCGCGATTGCTGTACCGGTTCTACGACGTCTCGGGCGGCGCGATCCTCGTCAACGGCACCGACATCCGCGAGGTGACGCAGAAGAGCCTGCGCGACGCCATCGGCATCGTTCCGCAGGACACGGTGCTCTTCAACGACACCATCCGCTACAACATCCACTACGGCCGGCCCGACGCCACGCCGGAGGAAGTGGTCGAGGCGGCGCGCGCGGCGCACATCCACGACTTCATCGACAGCCTGCCGCTGAAGTACGAGTCGATGGTCGGCTAGCGGGGGCTGTAGCTGTCCGGCGGCGTGTAGGTGCGCGTGGCGCTCGCGCGCGCGATCCTGAAGAACCCGCGCATCCTGATCTTCGACGAGGCTACCTCGGCGCTCGACTCGCGCTCCGAGCGCGCGATCCAGGAGGAACTCGAGCGCATCGCGGTGGGTCGAACCACGCTCGTGATCGCCCACCGCCTCTCGACCGTGATGGACGCCGACCAGATCCTGGTGCTCGACCACGGCCGCATCGTCGAGCGCGGCACGCATCGCGAGCTGCTGGATCGCGGCGGCGAGTACGCGCGCATGTGGGCCCTGCAGCAGGAGGCGGCGCGGGCCGAGGCGGCCCTCGCCCAGGCGCACGCCGCGCCGGTCGCCTGAGAAGGTTTCTAGGTTTATCCGCTAGTCCCTTCATTTTGCTTGATTTTCCGAAAAATCCTCGGCTACACTAGGCACACTGCCGTAATACCAACAACAAACGCGCACATGCAGCCGATCGCAGCCCCCGCAGCCGAACCGATCCGGAGCCCGGAGCGCCGCTTGCACCACCTCGAGAAGATCGTCGCCGTCCTTGCACTGGTCGCGGTGCTCGCGCTGACCGCCGGCTTCGCGCAGGCGCAGGCGCCGAAGAAGGCGAAGGGCGGCAAGGCCGTGTCCGCGAAGCCGCGCGCGCCGGCCGAGGATCCGCTCGACCGCCTGCAGCGCGAGCATCCGGACAAGGTCTTCCTGCGCTCGAACGCGGTGCTGGTGCAGGACGTGCAGAGCGGCACCACCATGCTCGAGAAGAACGGCGATGCGGTGTTGCCGATCGCCTCGATCACCAAGCTGATGACCGCGATCGTGGTGCTCGACCGCGGCCTCGACCTCGAGCAGCGCGTCGTCATCAGCGACGAGGACCTCGACACGCTGAAGGGCACCGGCTCGCGCCTGCGGCCCGGCGCCGTGGCGACGCGGGGCGAACTGATGCTGCTCGCGCTGATGGCCTCCGAGAACCGGGCGGCGCACGCGCTCGGCCGCGCGTTCCCAGGCGGCGTCGCGGCCTTCGTCGACGCGATGAACGCCAAGGCGCAGATCCTCGGCATGAACGACTCGCGCTTCGCCGACCCCACGGGCCTCTCGCCCGCCAACGTCTCCAGCCCGCGCGACCTCGCCAAGCTGGTGCAGGCGGCGCACGAGTATCCGCAGATCCGCGACTTCTCCACCCGCGACGCGGCCACCGTCACGGTGCAGGGGCAGGAGCTCGCGTACCACAACACCAACGGCCTGGTGCGCGCGGGCACCTGGTCGATCGGCCTGTCTAAGACCGGCTTCATCAACGAGGCGGGCCGCTGCCTGGTGATGCGCGCGCGCGTCGCCGGCCGCGACCTCGTGCTCGTGCTGCTCGATTCCGTCGGCAAGCAGTCGCGCCTCGGCGACGCCAACCGGATCCGCAAGTGGCTCGAAGCCACCGCAGCGCGGCGCGCGGCGTCGTAAGCTACACGGGGTCGGTAGTCCCCGCGGGCAGCTTCCGCGAGGACGTCATCGCCGGCCTGTCGCAGCCGCAGAAGTCGATCCCGCCGAAGTACTTCTACGACGCGAAGGGCAGCCGCCTCTTCGAGGCCATCTGCCGCGCCCCCGAGTACTACCCGACGCGCGCCGAGATCGCGCTCACGCGCGCGCACGTCGACGACATCGCGCGCTTCGCCGGCCGCGGCTGCGAGCTGATCGAGTACGGCAGCGGCGCGAGCGTGAAGATCCGCCTGCTGCTCGCGCGCCTGCGGCCGAGCGTGTACGTGCCGATCGACATCTCCGAATCCGCGCTGCGCGAGGCGGCGGCGAGGCTTTCGCGCGCCTTCCCGTGGCTCGAGATTTCCGCGGTGGTCGGAGACTTCTCGCGCCCCCTGAAGATCCCGGCGTTCCGCGGTCGCGGCAAGGGGCGGCGCGTGGTGTATTTCCCGGGCTCGACCATCGGCAACCTCGTGCCGGAGGACGCGCACGCGTTCCTCCGCATGACGCGCGCGCAGGTGGGTTCGCAGGGCGCGATGCTGGTCGGCGTCGACCTGAAGAAGGACGCCAACCTGCTGCATGCGGCGTACAACGACGCCAAGGGCGTCACCGCGCAGTTCAACCTCAACCTGCTCGCGCGCATCAACGCCGAGCTCGGCGCCGACTTCGACCTGCGCCGCTTCGCGCACTATGCGTTCTACAACCCGGCGCTGGGCCGCGTCGAGATGCACCTCGTGTCGCTCGCGCGGCAGACGGTCGCGCTCGGCGCGCACCGCTTCGGCTTCGACCTCGGCGAGACCATCCACACCGAGAACTCGTGCAAGTACTCGGTGGAAGAGTTCCGCGCCATGGCGCTGGCCGCGGGCTTTCGCACCGAGAAGGTCTGGAAGGATCCGAAGGGCTGGTTCGGCCTGTTTGGCCTGGTCGCCGCCTGAGGGCGCCTAGAGTTTGCCCGACACCGACGGCGCGACGTAGCGCAGGCGCGCCTCGCGGCCGTAGATCGCGTCCATCGGCAGCGCGCGCGGGCGGCGCTCCAGCACCACCATGCGGTCGTAGAAGTGGATCGAATCCGTGGCGAGCGCGAACGCGTCGGCCTGCGCGCTCGCCGCGTCCAGCGTGTGCAGGCGGTCGACCAGCGTCTTCGCCATCTCGATGAAGGTGCCGGGCTTGCCCGCGCCGCCGCCGAAGTGCGGCAGGTACGAGGTGTGCGTGTCCTCGCAGGCGTAGACGCCCTCCGGGTGCATGCCCGGGTACAGCTCCTCGAAGGTCGCGACCTGCTGGTGCATATGGTGGCCGCCGTCGTCGAGCACGATCGCGGGGGGCGGGTAGCGCCCGGCGAGCGCGCGCAGGAATTCGCGGTCGCCCTGGTCGCCGATCTCGATCGCGATGCCCGGCTCGGCGAATGCGGCGCAGTCCGGGTTCGCGTCCACGCCGACGATGCGCGCCTGCGGGCCGAAGTACTCGCGCCACATGCGCAGCGACCCGCCGTTGAACACGCCGATCTCGATCATCGTGAACGCCCGGCCGCGCCAGCGCGCGAAGTGGCGATGGTAGAGGTCGAAGTAGTGGTCCCATTTGTTCATCACCCGGCCCTCGGGGTGCGCGAGGGCGTAGGCGAGAAGGGGATTCTCCGCAGCGGGCGCCGGCCCGAACAGTCGCCGCAGCAGGGATGTCAGCATGGGCGCGAGTATAGGTCCGGACGGGTGTAGGCTTCGCACGCTCATGGACGCGAGACGATCCGCCGCGAGGGCAGGGCGATGCTGAAGGGCGTGCTGCGCAGCCGCGTGCCCGATCTGCTGATGCACGTGCATTTCCACCGCCCGTTCCCGCACGCCGCGGGCTCGAGCTGGATCCGGCCGTGGTCGTTCATCGACGACCTCTCGGCCTCGGGCATCCCGGCGCTGCCGCGCGGCGAGGGCTCGGTGGAGGACTTCCGTCGCTACATGCCCGGCCTCGACGATGCCCGCTTCGCGCGGGTGTGGGGCCAACAGGCGCTCGAGTACTGGCTGTGGAGGAAAGGCCCGAAGAGCCGCTACGTGGGCTGTTCGACCTACCGTCGCTACCTGATGATCGACCAGTGCGAGTCGCGCGAGGAGCGGCGCATCGCCAAGGCGCCGACGCCGGAGCACCTCGCGACGTTTTCCTCGGAGGCCCAGCGCGCCGCGGCGCTCGCCTTCCTCGAGTCCGCGGACCTGGTCACCAACCGACCGTGGACCATGCCGGCGACGATCGAGCGGCAGTACCTCGACAACCAGCCGGCCGAGTACTGGAACCTCTTCCTCGAGGGCATCGAGCGCCACCTGCCCGCGTACCGCAAGCACATGGTCTGGTTCCGGCGCTACAACACCGCGAGCTTCGAGACCACGTACATCCTGCGGCGCGACTGGTTCCTGCGCTACGCGAAGGAACTCTTCACGCTGCTCGCGCACGTGCTGCGCCACGCGAAGGTGGTGGTGCCCGACGCGCCCGAGGGCACGTTCCAGCCGGCGTATCGCTACCCCGGCTTCCTCGGCGAGCGCTTCCTGCCGTTCTTCGCCTACGCCAACGGCCTGCGCCGCATCGAAGTGCCGCTGGTGATCTTTGCGGAGCCGGAGGCAGACACCTAGGCGAGTGCGGTCTCGAGGTCCTCGTAGGCTTCGGGCACGAAGCGCGGCGTGCAGATCGCGAGGAAGACGAGGTCGACCGCGCCGGTGTTGGCGATGCGCTGCCGCGCGCCCGGCGGGATCAGCACCACGTCGCCCGCGCCGACCTCGCGGGGCGGCAGGTCCGCCACCTCGACGCGACCGGCACCTTCGACGATCACGTAGCGCTCCGCCGTGCCGCGCACGCGGTGCCAGCGCGTGGTCACGCCCGGCGCGACGCGGGCGCGCGCGATCGACAGCTGCGGGTCGGCCGGGGAGTTCGACAACTCGAGGATCCAGCATTCCTCGGCGGTGTGGAACTCTGCGCCGGGGTCGATCTTCAGGACCGCCGGCTGCATGCTCACCGGCCGATGCGCGCGGCGGGCTGGTGGCCGATGGCCTGCGCGATGCGCTCGGCCGCTTCCTTCACCAGCAGGCCCCACTGCGGCTTCATGCGCTCGGCGGGCGTCGACAGCGACAGCGCAGCGATCAGGTGCCCGGCGTCGTCGCGGATGCCGCCGGCCACGCAGCGCACGCCGATCTCGGCTTCCTCGTTGTCGGTGGCGTAGCCCTGCTTCTGCGTGCGCTCGAGGTCGCGCTCGAGGAGCGGCAGGCTGCCGAGCGCGTTCTTCGTGTGGCCGGGAAGCCCGGTGCGGCGCGCGTAGTCGCGCACGCGCGCGAAGCCGTCCTCGAGCAGGAAGAGCTTGCCCGCCGCGGTGACGTGCAGCGGCGCGCGCGCGCCGATCGCGTGGATGATGCGCATCGCCGAGCGCCCGGACGAGGTGCGCTCGACGTAGACGATCTCGTCGTCCTGGCGCACCGAGAGATTCACGGTTTCGCCCGTGTTCGCGTGCAGTTCGCGCATGACCGGCAGCGCGAGCTCGCGCACGCTGATGCGCGAGCGCACGATGTTGCCCAGCTCCAGCAGGCGCATGCCGAGGCGGTAGCTGGCCGGCTCGAGGCGGTCCACCAGCCCGTCGGTGGCCATCGCGGCGAGGATGCGGTGCGCGGTCGACGGGTGCAGTCCGGTGTAGGCGGAGATCTGCTTCAGCCCCAGCGGCTCCGGGTGCTCGGCCAGCACGTCGAGCAGCTTCAGCATGCGCTCGATGACCTGGATCGGGCTCTTCTGCTCGTCGGGTTTGGTCGCCATGGCAGTGCAGCATTGTACGTCTCGATTCCACATCGTGAAATGCCGGGCCTTGTCGCGTGCTATCTTTGCCCCGCTCATGAAAGTCGGCCTCCTCGTCACCTGCCTCGTCGACCTGATGCGCCCTCGCATCGGCTTCGCGGCCATCGAGCTGCTCGAGGCGGCCGGCTGCGAGGTCGTGGTGCCGCCGGGCCAGACCTGCTGCGGCCAGCCGGGCTGGAACGCCGGCGACCGCGCCGCGGCGCGCGCGCTGGCCGAGAAGCTGGTGGCGGAGTTCGAGGCTTGCGACTACGTGGTCGCGCCCTCGGGCTCGTGCAGCGGCATGGTGAAGACCCACTACCCGGAGCTCTTCCGCGGCGAGGCGGCGTGGATGGCGCGAGTCGAGGCGCTGGCTGCGAAGACCCATGAACTGACCGATTTCCTCGTGCGCGTGGCGAAGCTCGAGCGCGCGCCCGGCAACTTCGCCGGCAAGGTGACCTACCACGACTCCTGCTCCGGCCTGCGCGAACTCGGCGTCAAGGCGCAGCCGCGCGCGCTGCTGGCGACGCTGCCCGGGACCGAACTCGTCGAGATGAAGGAATGCGAGACCTGCTGCGGCTTCGGCGGCACCTTCTCGGTGAAGCACGGCGACATCTCTTCCGCGATGGCCGACGTGAAGTGCAGCAACGCGCAGGCCACCGGCGCGGACGCGCTGGTGCTGGGCGACCTCGGCTGCATGCTCAACCTCGAGGGGCGCCTGCGCAAGACGGGTGACGACAGGACGAGGGTACTGCACGTCGCCGAAGTCCTCACCTGGAAGCGCTAGGGGCCTGACCGTGCGCTCGCAATCCATGTTCTTCAAGCCGCGCGTCGGCGGCGCGCTCGCCGACGCGAAGCTGCAGGACGTGCTGTCGCGCTTTCGATTCGGCTTCGCCGACAAGCGCGCGGCGGCGCGCGCGGCGTTCGGCGAGGACGAGTTCGAGACGCTGCGCGTGGTGGCCTCGCAGATCCGCGACCGCTCGCTCGCGCAACTCGACGCCTGGCTGCTGCGCTTCGAGGCCGAGGCCACGAAGCGCGGGACCAAGGTGCTGTGGGCCGAGGACCACGCCGAGGCGCGGCGCCTCGTGCTCGAGATCTGCGAGCGCCATGGCCTGAAGAAGGCGATCAAGTCGAAGTCCATGGTCTCCGAGGAGGCCGGCCTCAACGCCATGCTCGAGGCGAACGGCGTCGTGCCGATCGAGACCGACCTCGGCGAGTACATCATCCAGCTCGCCGGCGAGCCGCCCTCGCACATCATCGCGCCGGCGATCCACAAATCGAAGGAGGAGGTCTCGGACCTCTTCGTGGAGCACCACAAGCGCCCGCGCCTCACCGAGCACGCGGCGCTGACGCGCGAGGCGCGCGACGTGCTGCGCGGGCATTTCCTCTCGGCCGACCTCGGCATCTCGGGCGCGAACTTCCTCGTCGCCGAGACCGGCTCGATCGCGCTCGTCACCAACGAGGGCAACGGCCGCATGGTGACCACGATGCCGCGCGTGCACGTCGCCATCACCGGCATCGAGAAGGTGATCCCGACGCTCGAAGACCTGTCGACGCTCAATCGTCTGCTGGCGCGCTCGGCGACCGGGCAGGAGATCTCGAACTACTTCAGCGTGATCACCGGCCCGCGCCGCGAGGGCGACCTCGACGGACCGGAGCACCACTACGTGATCCTCGTCGACGCGGGCCGCACGAAGTTCCTCGGCACCGATATGCAGGAGATGCTGCGCTGCATCCGCTGCGGCGCGTGCATGAACCACTGCCCCGTTTACCAGACGGTGGGCGGCCACGCGTACGGCTGGGTGTATCCGGGCCCGATGGGCTCGGTGCTGACGCCCGTGTACACCGGCCTCGAGAACGCGCTCGACCTGCCGCACGCGGCGACCATGTGCGGCGCCTGCCACGTCGCCTGCCCGGTGCGCATCCCGCTGCCGGACCTGCTGCGCAAGCTGCGCGAGAAGCAGGTGGAGAAGAACCTGCGCCCGTGGCCGGAGCGCCTCGCGTTCAGGCTGTGGGGCTTCGTCGCCCGGCATCCGTGGCTGTACGCGCAGGCCACGATGGTCGGGGCGCGCGTGCTGAAGGTGCTCGGCGGCGCGGACGGGCGCATCACGAGGCTGCCGTTTGCTTCGGGATGGACCGACGGCCGCATCATGCCCGCGCCTGAGGGAAAGACGTTCCGCGAGCAATACGCGGAACGACAGCGCTGAGCTAGTCCTTCCCGCCGGCGCGCAACCTTGCGCGCTTCGCGAACCGTCCCGGCGCCACCGCATCGGCGAGCTTGCCATCGAGCGGCAGCGGATTGCCGTCGGCGAGGCTCGCCAGCAGCTCGCCGCCGAGCCCGGTCCACAGCAAGCCGCGCGAGCCGTACGCGAACGCGCCGTAGAGACCCGGCCCGCGCGCGTCGTCGATCGCACCGATCATCGGCAGGCGATCCGGCACCGTCGCGCGCCAGCCGACGCGGCCGTCCAGCGTCGCGGCGTCGAAGCCCGCCGCCATACCGGGGAGGATGCGGTCCAGCCGCTGCAGGTTGCCTTCGTGGTCCTCGATGCGTGAGTCGGGCTCCTCGTCGTCGAAGTCGAAGCTCGCGCCGACCACCGTGCGGCCGTCCACCGGCGGCAGCACCATGCCGCCGCGCAGGACCACCGCGCGCAGCGCCGCGAAGCGCTCGGCCGGCAGCAGCGACACCTGCCCGCGCACGCGCCGCAGCCGCACCGAAGGATCGGGCGCGAGGCGCAGCGCGTCGTGTGCGGTGGCGATCACGACCACCGGCGCGCGCGCGAGCTCGTCGCCTGCGGCATCGCGCGCGACCCAATCGTCGCCCTCGCGATCGAGCGACGCGACCGCGCAGCCATAGCGCGCCTCCAGCGCGCCGCCGCAGCGCGCGAGCAGCGCGCGCACCAGGCTCGGCGGGCGAATCCAGCCCGACTGCGGAAACCACACGCCGCCGGCGGCCACCGGCATTCCGGCCAGTTCGCTCGCGGCCTTCGCGTCCACGCCGGCCGCGTACTCCGCGGGCGCGCCGAGCGTCTCCAGCGCGCGGCGCTGCGCGTCGTCCTCGCGCTCGTCGCGCGCGAGCTGCAGCACGCCGCAGCGCGACCAGCGCGGCGGCAGCGGCGATTCGTCGAGCGCGCGCCACGCCGCGCCCCAGTGCAGCGTCGCGGCGCGCGTCATGCGCGCGAACACGCTGTCGTCCGCGGTGACGAGCGGATGGAAGGTGCCGGCGTGGTTGCCCGAACCTTCTTCCGCCGGCCCGGCGTTCTTCTCCAGCAGCGTGACGCCCCAGCCGCGCCCGGCGAGGCGCTCGCACGCGCCCGCGCCGGCCATCCCCGCGCCGATGACGATGGCTCGGCGCGCGCTGGCCCGTGGCGACGCCTCCGCCGTGCGCGTCGCGCGCGCGACCAGCATCTCGCGCTTGCCGCCGTAGCCGGCGCGCTTCTCCAGTTCGAAGCCTGCGCCTTCCAGCGCGTGGCGCACGTCGGTGGCGACGCTCCACGTCGCCGCGGTCGCGCCCGGCGCGGCAAGGCGCGCGACGCGCTTCAATAGCGCCGGCGTCCACAAGTCCGGATTGCGCGAAGGCGTGAAGCCGTCCAGGTAGATCGCATCCGCCGCGAGCCGCAAGTGCGGCAGCAGTTCGGTCGCGTCCCCCAGCGCCAGCGTGAGCACCACGCGACCGCGTTCGAACTCCAGCCGGTGCACGCCGGGCACGAGCACCGGCCACGCGGCGCGCAGTTCGGCCGCGAGTGCGGCAAGCGCAGCGTGCGGCGCGTGCAGTTCCGCGAGGTCCTGCACGCGGAACGGGTGCTTCTCCACCGAGACGAAATCCAGCCGCGCCGGGCGGCGCGCGTCGTCCTTCCATGCCTGCCACGTGGCGAGGAAGTTGAGCCCGAGGCCGAAGCCGGTCTCGAGGATCGTGAAGCGCTCGCGGCCCTGCCAGCGCGCGGGCAGGCCGTTGCCATCGAGGAAGACATGCCGCGCCTGCCCGGCCGCGCCCGCGACGCTGTGGTAGACGTCGCCGTAGGCCTCCGACCACGGCGTGCCGTCGGCGGTGCGGGCCAGCGTGGCGGGGACGATCGGCGCGGTCATGGCGCGCCGGAGTATAGAGGCCGGCGTTTGCTTGATCCGCATCAAACGTGCGTGTTGAGCGCCATCAACAATCCGGACCGGCCCGGGCGGTGGCGGGCTGAAAATGTCGTCCATCAACTCTGGAGGCTTGCCGTGACGTTCGCGATCTCGATGCTGGTGGTGTTCGGTTTCCTGGCCATGGCCACGATCTTCTGGGGTCAGGGTCGCATCCGGCGCATCGAGTACGGCCGCATGCCGATCGTCGTCGGCGAGATGATGTCGCGCCTCGGCCTGACGCCCAGGGACGCCGAGTCCGCAGGGCTCGACCGTGCCGTGGTCGCCGCCGGCGAACGCTGCCGCAAGTGCGAAGTCGGCTCGCAATGCCGCGACTGGCTCGCCTCCAGCTTCAGCAGCGACGCACCGGGTCGCCGCTGCCCGAATGCCTTCCTGTTCGACGAGATCCGCCGCCTGCGCCGTCCCGAGTCGCCGGTCGAGCGGCCGCGAAACGCCGGCCTCGTCTAGCACGCTGCGTTCCGGGGGATAGGACCCCGGGGCGTAGAATCTTGGGCTTTCGCCTTCTCGCGAGAGCCCGATGAACAAGCCCGTAGACCTCCAGCTCGCCACCGTTCCCGCGTGGATCGGCGGCAAGCGCGTCCAGCCCGCCACCAGCCGCGCGGGTGAAGTCACCAATCCCGCCACCGGCCGCGTCACGAAGCGCGTGCCGTTCTGCCCAGCCGCGACCATCGACGAGGCGGTGAAGGCCGCGCAGGCCGCGCTGCCGGCGTGGCGCGACGCGCCGGCGATCCGCCGCGCGCGCATCATGCAGAAATTCCTCGCGCTGATGGAGAAGAACGCGCAGGAGATCGCCGAGATCATCACCGACGAGCACGGCAAGACCGTGCCCGACGCGCTGGGCTCGATCCAGCGCGGGCTCGAGGTCGTCGAGTTCGTCTGCGGCGTGCCGACGCTGCTGAAGGGCGAGTACTCCGAGAACGTCGGCACGCAGGTCGACACGCACACCGTGCGACAGGCCGTGGGCGTCTGCGCCGGCATCACGCCGTTCAACTTCCCGGTGATGGTGCCGCTGTGGATGTTCCCGGTGGCGATCGCCTGCGGCAACACCTTCATCCTGAAGCCCTCCGAGAAGGTGCCCTCGGCGTCGATCCGCATGGCCGAGCTGATGAAGGAGGCGGGCCTGCCGGACGGCGTGCTGAACGTGGTGCATGGCGACAAGGAAGCGGTCGACGCGATCCTCAACCATCCCGGCATCTCGGCGGTGAGCTTCGTCGGCTCGACGCCGATCGCGAAGTACATCTACGAGACCTGCGCGCGGAACGGCAAGCGCGTGCAGGCGCTCGGCGGCGCGAAGAACCACGCCGTGGTGCTGCCGGACGCCGACCTCGAGTTCGCCGCCGACGCGCTGATCGGCGCGGGCTACGGCTCGGCGGGCGAGCGCTGCATGGCGGTGAGCGCGGTGGTGGCGGTCGGCGAGGCGGCGGACCCGCTGGTCGCGCTCCTGAAGAAGAAGGCCGAGGCGGTGAAGGTCGGCGCCGGCAACGAGAAGGGCGTCGACATGGGCCCGCTCGTGTCGCGCGTGCATCGCGACAAGGTGGCTTCTTTCGTCGACCAGGGCGAGAAGGAAGGCGCCAAGCTCGTGCTCGACGGCCGCGCCGAAACGAAGCGCGAGGGTTTCTTCCTCGGCGCGACACTCTTCGACCACGTCACCCCGCAGATGGAGATCTACAAGCACGAGATCTTCGGTCCCGTGCTGTCGGTGCTGCGCGTGAAGACGCTGGAGGAGGCGATCGCGATGGTGAACGCGAACCCGTTCGCCAACGGCGCGGCGATCTTCACCGAGTCCGGCGGCGCCGCGCGCCGCTTCGAGAACGAAGTCTCGATCGGCATGGTCGGCGTCAACGTGCCGATCCCGGTGCCGGTGGCCTACTACTCGTTCGGCGGCTGGAAGAACTCGCTCTTCGGCGACCTGCACGTGCACGGCCACGAAGGCGTGAAGTTCTACACCCGCACCAAG
>CAZTXP010000206.1:0-45806 GCA_964617355.1 uncultured Enterobacteriaceae bacterium | reverse complement strand
GCTCGAGCACGCCGCGGGCTGCACCGCGCTGTCGACGCCGACGATCAACGGCTATCGTCGCTACCGCAGCTACTCGCTCGCGCCCGACCGCGCCACTTGGGGCCGCGACAACCGCGGCGTGATGCTGCGCGTGCTTGGCGGCGAAGGCGATCCCGCCACGCGCATCGAGAACCGCGCGGGCGAACCGGCCGCGAATCCGTACCTCTACTTCGCATCCCAGGTGCTCGCGGGCCTCGACGGCCTGCAGCGCAAGCTCGACCCCGGCGCATCGGCCGACACGCCCTACGAGGCCAAGGCACCGCGCCTGCCGCAGAACATCGGCGAGGCGGTGGCCGCGCTGCAGGCCGACGGTTGCCTCGTCGAGGGCCTCGGCGAATCCTTCGTCGACTACTGGTGCCAGATCAAGGAAGCCGAGATCGCGCGCTTCAAGCTGGAAGTCACCGAGTGGGAGCAGCGCGAATACTTCGAGATGTTTTGAGACCATGAAACGCACCGACCTGGAAAAACTGAAGGCCCTCAAGCTCCGTTCAGACCTGCGCGGCAGCGCCGTGCCGGATCGATTTGCCGGCGGCCACGCCGAAGCCGCGACGCGCCGCGAGCAGCGCGAGCTCGACCGCGCGCGCGGCCTCGTGCCCTTCGCCGTGAAGCTCGAAGGCGAGCTGGTCGCCCGCGTGCGCGCACATGCCGAGAAATCCGGCCAGCCGCTGAACGACGCCGTCGCCGCGCTGCTGGCGAAGGGCCTCGGCGAGGAATCCAAGACTTGAAGATCGACGACCTCGTGCCGGGCTCGCTGCCGCCCTGCCCGGTCGCGCCCGACGCGCTGCAGGGCATCCCGCGGCAGCAGACCAATCCGGCACGCTGGGGCGGTGAATCGTGGCCGGCCTTCTGCGAGACGCTTGCGTCCGCCGGCATCGCGATCCTGCAGGACCGCCCGACGCGCGGCACCTTCGCCACCGACGCCGGCGGCACCGCCTACGGCATGCCGCATGGCGTGGTGATCGCGAAGACCGCGCAGCAGGTGGCGATCCTGCTGAAGGCCGCGCAGGCGCATCGCGTGCCGGTGACCACGCGCGGGGGCGGCCTCACCACCGAGGGCGAATCGGTCGCCTTCGGCGGCGTGCTGCTCGACATGACCGGCATGAGCCGCGTGGTGTCGGTGGACACGCAGAACCTCACCGTGCGCACGCAGGCCGGCATCTTCTGGGCCGCGCTCGCCGAGTCGCTGCGCCGCCACGGCATGGACTACCTCTCCGCGCCGCTCAACATGACCTCGTCCGTCGGCGGCTCGATCGGCGTCGGCGGCATCGACGTCAACTCGGCGCGCCTCGGCTGCAGCGCCGACCAGGCGCTCGCGCTGCAGGTGGTGACGCCCACCGGCGAGATCGTCGAGTGCTCGGACACCGAGAACCCGGAACTCTTCCAGCGCGTGGTGCTCGGCTACGGCCAGTTCGGCGTCATCACCGAGGCGACGCTGCGCATCCGACCCTACACGCCGATCACGATGCGCTACGTGTACTACTCGAGCCTGCGCACCGCGATCGAGGACCTGCAGATGCTCGACCGCGAGGAGGCCGCGGACTACACCGGCATCCTCACCATGAACGACAAGGCGATCAACCTGCTGGTCGCCTTCGACAGCGACGACAAGGCCGCCGCGTTCGAGGCGAAATTCGCGTCGCGCCTGCGCGGCATGGGAGAGTTCGGTTTCACGCTGTGGTGCTGCGGCTACTTCCTGCTGCACCCGTGGCGCTGGCGCGAGGCGCTGTTCCTCAAGCAGCGCAAGGAAGATGTCTTCCCCGAGTTCCGCCGGCCCGAGCACACGCGCGACGGCAAGATGCATGACCGCACCGTGGTGTTCTCGCGCGCGGTGTGGCGCCACTGGGGCAGCCGCAACATGGTGATCCCCGACCTCGCCACCTCGGCCGACAAGTTCGTCGAGGCGGTCGAGCGCGGCAACGCGGTCTGCAAGGGCTTCTTCCCGCACTACACGCTCTACTGCGTCGGCATCCGCCTGCGCGAGGAGCACCGCCCGCACTACGAGATGAGCTGCATCCCGCCGGACGCGAAGGGGATCGCCTACGGCTGCGAATTCGAGCCCGTGATCGGCGACGCCGTGTACAGCCGCGACCACTTCCAGGCCTTCAAGAACGCGATCTACGACATCGGCGTCGACCTCGGCGCGAGCTACTACCGCTTCGGCGGCATGATGAAGGGCTACATCCGCCGCGTCTTCGGCAACGAGGTGGTCGATCGCCACCTCGCGATGAAGAAGAAGGCCGACCCGTCGATGATCCTCAACCGCGACGTGATTTTCTGAGATGGTTTACGGGGAGCACGAGGGGCGCGGGAAGGCCCCGAACGATTCAACCGGAAGGGGCCCGCGCCCCTCGTTCCATTCTTGCAGCGGCTGCAGCCTGTGCCTGCTCGCCTGCCCCGTCTGGCGGCAGACGCGCGACATCCGCCTCACGCCGCACGGCCGCGCGAAGGCGATGCAGCACGGCGCGACTGCCGACGACCTCGCCGCGGCCATCGGGCAGTGCACGCTCTGCGGCGCATGCGAGCCCGCCTGCCCGGAGAACATCCCGCTCGTCGAGCAGATGCTGCAGCTGCGGCGCGAGCGCCCGCTCGCGGCCACGGAATTCCGCGCCGGCACGGGTAACCCCGCCGCCGCGACGCTGCTCCTGCCCGGCCGCGACCTGCACGGCGAGCGCCTCGCGCGCGTTGCCGAGCTGCTGGGCGCCGAAGTGGCCAAGGACGACGGCACCGACCTCGCCCTCGCGCTGGAGCATGGCGACACGCTGCCGCCGGAGCGACTGCGCGCATTTCTCGACAGTCTCGGCGCGGCGAAGACGCTGGTCGTCGCCGAAGGCCTGCTGCTGCGCCGCCTGCGCGAATGGCTGCCGATGATCGCGGTGAAGGGCCTCGGCGAATCGCTGGTGGCGCTGCCTCCCGTGCGCGGCAAGCTGCGCGCGAGCGACCTCTACGTGATCGAGCCGCGCGCCTTCCACGCCGACCACGCGCGCCTCGTGCTCGAGTACGACCGCCTGCGCGCGAGCGTGGGCTGCGCCACCAACCTCGACCTGCAGCGCCTCGCCGCAGCCTCCACCGCGAACGCCGCGCAGCGGCGCCTCGGCCTGCCGGCGATCGACGTGCGCGACGAAGCGCGCTGGATCCTCGAGGGCCGTGCGTTCGAGCGCGTGGTCGTCGAGGACGTCGCCGATTGCGCAGTGTTCGCCTCGGTCACCGAACGCCCTGTCGTCCACCTCGCCGACCTCTGATGCCCGAAAACCTGAACACTGCCCCCGCCGTCCGCGACGTCCATACGCTGATCGTCGGCGCGAGCCTCGCCGCCGCCGCGGCCGCAAAGCGCACCGTCGACGCCGGGCTGGAAACCGTGATCCTCGAGCGGCAGGAGCTGCCGCGCCACAAGATCTGCAGCGGCATCCTGTCGCCGCGCGGCCACCGCTTCCTGCTCGAGAACTTCGGCCCGCTGCCGCGCGAGGTGCTGCACGAACCGACCTCGTGCAAGGGCGTGACCTTCCACTTCCCGTGCATGATCCCGCTGCCGATGGATTTCTTCGGCGGCACCACGCCCCACCTGCACCGCAAGTTCTCGGATCACTGGGCCATCCAGAGGAGCGGCGCCGAAGTGCACGACAAGACCTCGTTCGCAAAGCTCGAGGACAAGGGCGACCACGTGCTCGTCACCGCGCGCTCGAAGGGCAAGGACGTCCTCTACCGCGCGCGCCACGTGATCGGCGCCGACGGCCCCAGCTCGCTCGTCGTGCGCGCGCTCTACCCGGACTACCCGAAGCAGATCCCGTGGTTCTTCGTCGGGCAGAAGTTCCACGACATCGTCGAGTGCCCGCTCGACGAGCAGTACTTCCACTTCTGGTTCCACCCCAAGCTCGGCCACTACACCTGGAGCCATGCGCGCGACGGCCAGCAGATCGTCGGCTGCGGCTTCAAGAAGGGCGACAACTTCCGCGAGCGCCACCACGGCGTGCAGCGCTACCTGCAGGAGAAGCACGGCGTCGTCCTCAAGGAAGACACCTCGGACGAAGGCTGCGCCGAGAACTTCGGCCCGTCGCTGATCGACCGCTACGTCTTCGGCAAGGGCAACGTGCTGGTCACCGGCCAGGCCACCGGCTTCCTCAACATGATCGGCGAAGGCATGAGCTGCGCGCTGCACTCCGGCGCGATCTCGGGCGAGGCGATCGTCGAGGCGCGCCTGCGCAATCGCCCGGTGCAGGAGATGTACCGCAGGATGATCGCCTCGGAGGTGCGCCGCACCACCGACCAGTGGAACCCGCTGATGATCGCGTTCAGGAAGCCCCACGAGGCCGACTTCCCCGATGCGCTGATGAAGCTCTCGTGGCGCGAGAGGAAGGCCGTCCTCGCCGATATCTGGGACTTCCTCTGCCTCTACAAGGAATTCAAGTGGGGCCGCCAGCTGGCGTGGCTGGCGTTGCAGCGCATGCTCACGGGCGGCTATCCCGCCCAAAGATGGCTCTAGCCTAGGCCACGCCCTCCACCACCCGCATGTCCCGGTCCGCCGCGTTGCCGAGGGCGCGCAGGGCTTCGGCGTAGGCGGGGCCGTCGTAGGCGGCGATGCACTTCTTCGTGTCGTCGAACTCGACGACCACGGTGCGCAGCAGCTTGCCGGCCTCCCAGACCGTCGCCGGCTCGGCGCGCACGAGGAAGCGCCCGCCGCCCGCGGCCATGGCCGGGCCGGCGATCTTGGCGTAGGCGCCGAGCGCCGCGGCATCGCGCACCGCGTGGTACTGCACCACCATGTAGCCCTTGGGCAGGCCGCTGCGCGAAGCGCCCTCGTCGCCCGCGCCCTCGACCACGCGCATGTCGCGCACCGCGCCGTTGCCAAGGGCCTTCAACGCCGCCTGGTACCCGGCGCCGTCGTGCGCCGCGAGCGCGGCCGACAGGCTGTCGAACTCGACGACCACGGTGCGCTGGTTGCGGCCGGCCTCATAGGTCTTGACCGGCGTGCCGCGGATCACGAAGCGGCCACCCGCCGCCTGGATCGCCGGCGCGGCGAGCTTGGCGTAGGCCGCGAGCGCGTCCGGATCGCTGATCGAATGGTATTGGGTCACCCAGTAGGCCTTGGCCATGCTTGCTCCTTGTTCGGGGGGGCGGATTATCACCCTTTCACGGCGAGAACGCGCGCGCTCAGTCCCACATTCCGCGCAGTTTCGACGCCACGTCGACGCGCACCGCGCCGGCCGCCGCCGCTTCGGCGCCGTAGCGCTCTCCGTGCGTCACCGGCTCCATGCACGCCATCACCGCGCGCGTCATGAAGCGGCTCTTGGCGCCATAGACATGGCGGTCGCCCATGCGCGACTGCTGCGTGACGTAGAACTTGAGCGGCGCGAGCACGTGCAGGTCGGTCTTCGCGCGCGTCAGCGCCACGTACAGCAGCCGCCGCTCCTCCTCCACGCCCTCGGCGCTGCCCGTGGAGAACTCGTTGGGAAAATTACCGTCGGTGACGTTCAGCACGTGCACCGCCTCCCACTCCTGCCCCTTGGCCGAGTGCACCGTCGAGAGGATGAGGTAGTCCTCGTCCACCAGCGGGCTGCCGGCGAGGTCGCCGGTGGCGGCGGGCGGGTCGAGCGCCATCTCGGTGAGGAAGGCCTCGCGCTGCTCGAAGGATTGCCCGATGCGCTCCAGTTGCAGCAAGTCCCCGGCGCGCACCTCGGCCTGGTCGTAGCGGCGCTCGAGCACCGGGCCGTACCACTCGCGCACGCGCTGCACCTGTCCCGCCCACGGCGTGGACGGATCGGCGAGCCAGCGCATGAGGGCCGCGAAGGCTTCGTCCTTCAGCTCCAGCGCGGCCCACGCATGGTTGCCGGCCGCGAAGCGCTCGAAGACGCGCGACGCCGTGGCCGGCCCCACGCCTTCCAGCAACTGCAGCGCGCGGAACGCCGCGACACGGTTGCGCGGATTGTCGGCCCAGCGCAGCACGGCGAGGAGATCCTTCACGTGCGAGGCCTCAAGGAACTTCAGGCCGCCGTATTTCACGTACGGGATGTTCCGCCGCACCAGTTCCAGTTCGAGCATGTCGGAGTGGTGACTGTTCCTGAAGAGCACCGCCTGCTTCTTCAGGGCCACGCCGCGCTCGCGCGCCTCGAGCACCTGCTCGACCACGTAGTCGGCTTGCGCGCGGTCGTCGGCCACGGTGACGTAGCGCGGCTTCGCGCCGTGGCGCTCGTGCGACCAGAGCTTCTTGCCGATGACCGCGTTCGCGCAGTCGAGCACCTCCTGCGTGGAGCGATAGTTCTCTTCCAGCGCCACGACCTCGGCGCCGAAGCGGTCCTTGAATCCGCGGATGTTCTCGACGGTGGCGGCGCGGAACGAGTAGATCGCCTGCGCGTCATCGCCCACCACGGTGAGCCCCGTGCCCGTCGGCCGCAGTCGCTCGAGGATCGAGGCCTGCAGCAGGTTGGTGTCCTGGTATTCGTCGACCAGCACGTGGTCGAATTGCGCGCCGATCTCGGCGGCGATCGCGTCATCCGACAGCAAGGCCTGCCAGTAGAGCAGCAGGTCGTCGTAGTCGAGCGCCTGCGCGGCGAGCTTCTTCTCGACGTAGTCGCGGAAGAGCCCGTTCAGTTCTTCCTGCCACTCGGCGCACCACGGGAAGGCCTCGAGCAGCGTGCGCGCGAGCGCCTGCGCGTTGACGCGGTGCGAGTAGATCGCGAGGCACGTGTCCTTGCGCGGGAAGCGCTTCTCGGTCTTCGACAGGCCGCGCTCGTGGCGCGCCAGGTCGAGCAGGTCGGCCGCGTCCCCGCGATCGAGCACCGTGAAGGATTCGTCCAGCCCCAGCTGCCGGCAGTGGCGGCGGATGAGGCGATTGGCGATCGAGTGGAAGGTGCCCGACCACGGCAGCCCGGCCTCGCGCCCCGTGGCCACCTGCCCGCGCGCCGCGGAGAGGATGCGCTGCGCGCGCCGCGTCATCTCGAGCGCCGCGCGGCGCGTGAAGGTGAGGAGCAGGATGCGCTCCGGCGCCACGCCCTGCAGCACGAGGTGGGCCACGCGATGCGCCAGCGTGTTGGTCTTGCCGGTGCCCGCCCCTGCGAGGATCAGCAGCGGCCGCTCGCCCGCGCACGCCGCCTCGCGCTGGCGCTCGTTCAGCCTGGAGAAGACGTCGACGGCGGTGTCGGGGGCGCCCACGGGGGCGCATTATGCGCGATTACTGTACGTATTACCAGTAAACGTGGAGCCCAAGCGCGCCACGCGCAAGACGCCAATGGGGGCGAACCGCTTCACGGTGTCGCTTTGCGGCGGAGTGTTCGGGACCTTGCTACGCCGCCAGTTTCATCACGCGGAGTTGCTTGCGGCGCTGCTCGGCGTGCCAGAGATCGTACTGAGTCTGCTGATTCAGCCAACTCTCCGCAGAGGTGCCGAACGCGATGGATAGTCGTACCGCCATCTCGGGGCTTACCCCGGCCCGACCATTGAGGATCGCCGAGAGCGTCTTGCGGCTGACACCCAGGGCCTTCGCCGCTTCGGTGACCGTGACCCCGAGAGGTTCCAGGCAGAGCGACTTGATGATCTCGCCGGGATGAGGCGGATTGTGCATGCGCATGGCGCTTCCTTTCAGTGGTAGTCCTCGTAGTCCACCAGGTCGGCATCGGCTCCGGCAAAGACGAAGGCAATCCGCCAGTTTCCGCTCACCCGGACCGACCAGGCTCCCTAGACGGATCACAATGGCCAGTGAAACCCATGGCGTTACACGCTGCAAGAGGTGGAACTGCCAATATAGTTGTAGCCGACATGCCGTTTCGACGCCCAAATCGGCAGAAGACTCGCGGCCTGCGCGCTGAATCCGACCTCGAGCGTTACCTCGGCAAGTAGAGGCACAGTTACTGCGGCTGCATCCCCGCCTTCGTCGCCACCTCGCCCCATCGCTGCAGCTCGGCGCGCATCATGGCTAGGGTCTCCTCCGGCGTGGACTGCGCCGGCTGCACGCCGGCCTTGAGCAGCTTCTCGCGGATGTCGGCCTTGGCGTTCGCGGCATTTAGCGCACGGTTCAGCGCCAGTACCGCCTCGCGCGGCGTCGCAGCGGGTACCGCGAGCAGGTGCCAGCCGCTGATCACCACCGGCAGGCCCTGCTCGGTGGCCGTGGGCACCTCGGGCGCCGAGGCCTCGCGCTGCGCGCTCAGCACCGCGACGAGCCGCACGCGCCCGCCCTGCGCCTGCGGCCGCGCCACCGACAGCGGCACCACGAAGGCCTCGACGCTGCCCGCGGCCACCGCGCCGATCGCCGGCGCCGCACCCTGGAAGGGCACGTGCACGAGGTCGAGCCCGGCCACTTGCTTCACCTGCTCGAAGGCGATCTGCGAGGTGCTGCCGTTGCCCCACGACGCGAAGTTGAGCTTGCCCGGTGCTTGCTTCGCCTGCGCGAGGAAGTCGCCCAGCCCGCCGAACTTCGGCGCCAGCACCAGCGACAGCGCGAAGTGATCCACCAGTCCGACCGCGGCGAAGTCCTTGGCGGGGTCGTAGCCGAGGCCCTTGCGAAGGTGCGGGTTGAGCGCGAGCGACTCGGCGGTGCCGAAGAGCACGGTGAGCCCATTCGCCTCGCCGCGAGCGACGAACTCGGCGCCGATCGCCGCGTTCGCGCCGGGCTTGTTCTCGACGATCACCGACTGCTTCAACTCCTCGGTCATCCCCTGCGCGACGATGCGCGCGACGATGTCGGCGTTGCCGCCGGGCGTGAACGGGACGACGATGCGCACCGGGCGATCCGGGAACGTACCTTGCGCGACGGCGTGGGTGCCGAGCGCGAGCGCTGCGGCGACGAACAGGATCCTGTTGATCATGGCCCCTCCTCCGGGGCGAGAGTCTAGCGCGCGCTCGACAGCAGCCGCCCGTACCCCTCGACCGGCGTGGTGACGCCGGCGACGCAGAGCGCGTTCCACATCATCGCGGCGGCGCTCGAGATCGCGGGCTTGCCGAGCTCGCGCTCGGCGGCGTCGAGCACGTCGATGGTCGGCATGCCGACGCCGGAGAGGAACACGGCCTGCGCCTCGGGCGAGTCCGCGCCCCGCGCGAGTCCGAGCGCGCGCTCGGGGGTCTCGTCGTAGATGTTGGTCACGTCCTCGAGCGATTTCCACGACACGACCTGCAGCCCGTGCGCCTCGAGGTGGGCCTTGCTGCGCAGCGTGGCCTCGGCGGCGTACGGCGTGCCGAGCGCGACGCGCTTCGCGCCGAGTTGGCCGAGCGCGGCGATCACGCTGCCGAACGCGGTGATGAACGGGATGCCGAACTTGTCGGTGAGCCGCTTCACGAGCGCCGCCTCGCCCTCGCGCCCGAGCGTGTAGCTCGACGCGGTGTGCGCCATGACGATCACCGACGGCTTCACCATCGCGAGCAGCTCGATGTTCGCATCCAGATTGGCGATCTGGCTGCGGTTCCTCTCCTCCTGCCCGTCGTGCGCCCCCGGCACCCCGCCCTTCGCCACCATGCGCGTGAAGTGCACCGTCACCCCCTTGGGCGCGAGCCGGCACATCTCGGGCTCGGTGGTGGGGTTGCCGGGAGGGACGAGGAAGCCGAGGCGGGTGATGGAGGAGCGGGACATGGGACAGATCGGAGAGTTTCTAGCGAAGGCTTGTCATAGAGCTTCGTCCAGGAATGACGAGCGCAGAAGCACGAAGTCGCGATGATACTCAAGGTATCGCTTTTGACCTGAGGAGAATCCGCCCACGTTCACACGACTCGCAGGATCCACACCCATCCGAACCAGAGATTCCGAATGCGCTACCGGCGAAATTAGGAGATCGCCGTTGCCATCGAATCCAATAAAGCCGCGATCAAATAGGTGATCAATCGTTGGCGTAAGCAAGAGACCGTTCTCTCCGTCCAAACGCTCCTCATTGCTCGAATCGCGCCACGGCTTGCAATGGCTTGCGCGAAGATGTTCCTCGCGAACCACCTTGGTAATCCGGCACTCGGTCTCAATCGCCATTACTCGCTGCTTGAATAGCCCCTGCCCCCTACGCGCAAGAACAACTGCTTCTCTGGTGGTTTCTGGAATCGACCGGTCCGTGCGCACTTGATTCATCGCATGCTCTTCCCACTGCACCAATCCAATTGCGGGAGGAGCGGGCAATGCATCACTAGCTCTATGGCCTCGAACGATCTCGCGAGCCTCAGCCCCAAGCAGGTCGACGATTGCCGCGGCCAATTCGAGACTCAGCGGTGTTAGGTAAATTCCCTGCAACCCATGTCCATTGGCTTGAAGCGGCGCATAGCGCCTTGGAAGCAGGGGGCTAAGGACCGCCATGTGATCAGCCGGACGCATCGGCAAAGTCAGTGGCGCGAAATGAACGTCAACCCGCCAACCTATCCTCTCCCAGTAGGCCCCAACGCGGCCAAATTCGAGAGGCTTTGGAGCCTCATAGGCATTGGAATTGGCAAATCCGATGGCGCAGATCTGCGTGTTCGCAAAGGAAAAGACGATGTCACCGGGTGCGACTTCGCGCATGAAGTCGTAGAACGGATTGCGGGCGTTATTGGCGTTCCGCTTCGGGGACCAAAGATAGTTCCCCTCGACCTCGTGTCGGTAGGTTTGGTTCTGATTGACCCACCAATAGCGCACTAGGCGGACACCCGGCCAATTCGACTCCGGAATTCTGCATCATCCGTATCGAAAGCGGTACGTGGATTCCTGCCCGCCCAAGCAGATGTACGAAATTTCCCGCTGGAGAACTCGTCACAGCCTGTGATGAGCCTAGCGGTATCCGATTGTCCGAATGCGATCACGGGGTGTGATCGCATCGTCACACATTGGGGCCTGCGCCTCCAAGGTCACAAGCTGTGACCTTGAGCATCAACGCCGCGCCATTCGCGCCCTCCAACCCACCGCCCTCCCCCTAGCCTCCTCGAACAACCGCTTTTCCCTCGCCACCCCCGTCGCCAGCCTCCTCGGATCCACATCGATCCACACCCGCCAAAGATCCAACCGATCCGCGTCCCAGCAGGCCTGCACGGTGGGGTCGCCTTCGCGGTGGCCATCGCTGTGGGTCTCGCAGGCGTGGGCGAGGAGCTCGAAGCCGCGGTCGTCGAGGTGGAAGGCCTTGCCGCGCAGCTTGTGCGCGAAGGCGGCGGCGCGGCGGCCGTGATCGCGGTCGCCGCCGTCCGAGAGGCGGCAGCTGTCGTGCAGGAAGGCGAAGAGTTCGACGACGTCGGTGCGCGCGCCGGTGCGCGCGGCGATGGCGAGGCCGTTGAGGCGCACGCGCGCCCAGTGCGGCGCGCCGTGGATGCCGTGCCAGTCGAGCGCGAAGTTCGCGCGCACCGCGCCGAGCAGCTCGCGCGTCAGGACGCCCACTCAGTCCGTCCCGGCCTCGCTCGCGCCCTCCACCGGGTGGCGCTGCGCGCGCCAGCGGAGCATGCCGCCCGCGAGGTTGGCGATGCGCGCGAAGCCCTGGTTGCGCAGGAGCACGGTGGCCTGCGCCGAGCGCGCGCCCGAGCGGCAGACGACCACCACCGGGCGCGCCTTGTCGAGCTCGCCGGCGCGCGCGACGAGTTCGCCCAGGGGCAGCAGCTTCGCGCCGGCGACGTGGCCGAGCGCGCCGTCGAACTCCTCGGGTTCGCGCACGTCCACCACCTGCACGGCGGCTAGGCATTCCTCGAGCGCGGCGGGCTGGATCTCCCAGACGCCCGCGAACGTGCAGGACAGCGGCGCCCAGTCCTGCGCGCCCGCGGGCGCGGCGCCGGGCTCTGGCGCGCCGAGCTTCAGGTTGGCCGGCACCGCCACCGCCATCAGCTTCGGGTGCGGCAGGCCGAGGTGCGTCATGTAGCCGACGAAGTCGCCCTCCCCGATCGACTCGGCGAGGCGCGGATTGTGGCGCTTCTCCTCGCCGACGCTCGAGGCGGTGAGGCCCTTGTAGTCGTGGCCGGGGTACAGCGTGCAGTCGTCGGGCAGCGTGAAGAGCTTCTCGCGCACCGAGCGAAAGAGCTGTCGCGCGTCGCCCTGCTGGAAGTCGGTGCGGCCGCAGCCGCGGATCAGCAGCGCGTCGCCGGTGAAGGCCATCGACTCGCCGTCGAGCACGAAGCACATGCAGCCCGCGGTGTGCCCCGGCGTGGCGCGCGCCTCGAGGAAGCGCGACCCGAAGGCGACGCGATCGCCGTCGTCGAGGTAGCGGTCGGCGCCCTCGGCGCCGCTCGCCTTCGCGATCGCGATGCGCGAGCCGAGCGCAGCGCGCAGCAGCGACGCGCCGGTGACGTGGTCGGCGTGCACGTGGGTCTCGAGCGTCCACGCGAGGCGCAGCCCCAGTTCCTCGATCAATGCTGCGTCGCGCCTCGCATGCTCGAACACCGGGTCGATCATCACCGCCTCGCGCGAGGCCGGGTCGCCCAGCAGGTAGGTGTAGGTCGAGGACTGCGGGTCGAACAGCTGGCGGAAGATCATTCGCATGCGGATCGGCTCCGGTGCAAGGGACGCCGCCAGTGTAGCGGCGGTGCGCCCGGCACCGAACGGCCGTTCAAGCGCGCGCCGCGACCGCAGCCGGCTGGCCCGCGACGGCCGTACGCCGACGCCCCGCGCGCCGCGAGCGCCCGCGCGCCGGGCCGCCTAGGCGGCGCAGGTGGTGCTCGCCGGCGCGCACGAGGCGCCCGCCGCGGCGCGGCATCGGCGTGCCGGGCTGGCAGGTGAGCGCGAAGGGCTCGCCGTCCACGCGCTCGATGACGTAGGCGAAGTCGAGGCCCTCGTCGGGCACCGGGCCGAGCACCTCGCGCACGATGACGAGGTGGCCGTCGTTCACCAGCGGCGCGCGCGAGTTGACGGTGATCGCGAACTCTCCCTTGGCGAAGCGCTTCACGATCAGGACTCCCAGAGCTTCAGCACGCCGAGCAGGATCAGCGGCCACAGGGCGACGAAGAGATCGAGCGGTACGGACATGAGGGCCTCCAGCGGTTGCGATGGAGGCCATTGTGGGGAGGGGGGTGGCTCAAGGCGTGAGCCTCCCCCCGAGGGATCAGTTCGGCTTCGCCCTCGCCCGCCGGATCACCCGCCCCGGCAGCGCGCCGTTGTGCTCGCCGCCCTCGATCACCACCGTGCCGTTGACGATCACGGTGGAGACGCCCTTCGCGTACTGGTGCGGCTTCTCGTAGGTGGCGGTGTCGGCCACGGTGGCCGGGTCGAAGATCGCGAGGTCGGCGGCCATGCCGGGCTTCAGCCAGCCGCGGTCGGTCCAGCCGAGCGCCGCGGCCGAACCGCCGGTCATCTTGTAGACCGCCTGCTCGAGCGTGAGCAGCTTCAGGTCGCGCACGCAGCAGCCGAGCGTGCGCGCGTGCGAGCCGTAGAAGCGCGGGTGCGGCAGGCCGGCGCTCGTCACGCCCTCGGCGGCGAGGCACGTGCCGTCCGAGCCCACGAGCACCCACGGCGTGGCGGTGAGAGCGTAGACGTCCTCCTCGGACATCGAGGTGACGAGGATGCGCGTATGCCCCTCGTCGGCGATCAGCGTCTCGCAGACCTGGTCGAAAGGCTCGCGGCCGAGTTCCTTCGCCAGCTCGGCCATGCGCCGGCCGGCGTGCTGCGGGTTGTTCTTCGACAGCGCGATGCGCACCGCGTCCCACGACGGGATCTTGCCGAAGTTGTTCAGGCCGTCGCGCGCGATCTCGTCGCGCATGCGGCTGCGCACCGCGGGGTCGCGCAGGCGCTCGACCATCGCCGGCACACCGCCCTCCTGCACCCATGCGGGCAGGAGGTTGCGCAGCGGGTTCGAGCCGGTGTCGTACGGATACTGGTCGCAGTCCACCGGGATCCCCGCCTTGCGGGCGGCCTCGATCTCGCCGAGGAGCTTCTTCGACTTGCCCCAGTTCTCGATGCCCGAGAGCTTCAGGTGCGCGATCTGCACGTGCACGCCGGTCTGGCGCGCGACGTCGATCGCCTCGCGCACCGCGTCGAACACGCCGTTGCCCTCGTCGCGCAGGTGCGTGGAATACCGCCCGCCGTGCTTCGCGACGATGCGCGCGAGCGCGAGGATCTCCTCGGGGCCGGCGTTCGAGCCCGGCGCGGTGAAGAGGCCGCTCGAGAGGCCGAGCGCGCCGGCGGCGAGCCCTTCCTCGAGCAGGCGCCCCATCTCGGCGATCTCGGCCTCGGTGGCCTTGCGGCGCTCCATGCCCACGGTCATCAGGCGCAGCGTGTTGTGGCCGACCTGCGGCACCATGTTCACCGACGTCGCCGGGTAGGTGTCGAGGTACTCGGCGAAGGTGGTCTCCTTGAACGGCAGCCAGAACGCGCTCGCGCGCAGGTAATCCTCGAGCGCGCCGGCCTTGCCCGGCAGTGCGGGCGCGATCGAGAAGCCGCAGTTGCCCACCACCTCGGTGGTGATGCCCTGCCGGATCTTCGACTCGGCGCGCGGGTTGATCGGCAGCGTGTAGTCCGAGTGCGTGTGGATGTCGATCAGCCCGGGCGCGACCACCTGCCCGCGGGCGTCGAGCGTGCGCTTCGCGGCGCCCGCGAGGCCCGGCGCGATCGCGGCGATGCGGTCGCCGTCGATCGCGACGTCGGCCTCGAAGGCGGGCGCGCCGGTGCCGTCGATCACCCGGCCGCCGCGGATCAGCAGGTCGTGCATGGATTCCTCTCCTTTACTGCTCGCGCTTCACATTCCCGTCGCGGATCGTCTTCTTCCACTTCTCGAAGTCGCGCTGCAGGTTCGAGGCGAGGTCGGCGGCGCGGCCCGAGGCGACCTCGGCGCCCATCTTGTCGAGGCGCTCGCGCACGTCGGGCTTGGCCAGCATCTTCACGCTCTCGGCCTGCAGGAAGTTCACCACCTCGGGCGGCATCTTCGCCGGGCCGAAGAGCCCGAGCCAGGTGATCGCCTGGAAGCCGGGATAGCCCGACTCGGCCACCGTGGGCACCTCGGGCACCGCGGGCTTGCGCGTGGCGTCGGCCACGCCGAGCATGCGCAGCTTGCCGGCCTTCACCGGCGGCACGGTCGCCGAGAAGGTGTTGAACATCACCTGCACCTGTCCCCCGGTCAGCGCGGTCATCGCCGGGGCGGAGCCCTGGAAGGGCACGTGCAGCAGGTCGACGCCGGCGGTGAGCTTGAAGAGCTCGGCGGCGAGGTGCGAGATCGAACCGTGGCCGAACGAGGCCACCGACAGCCCGCCCGGCTTCGCCTTGGCGAGGGCGACCAGCTCGGCCACCGACTTCGCCGGCACCGACGGATGCACGATCAGCGCCATCGCCTCGGTGGTGAGCAGCGTCACCGGCGTGAAGTCCTTGATCGGGTCGAAGCGCACCGGGTTGTAGGCCGGGTTGCCGGCGATGGTGCTCGCGGTGCCGAGGATCAGCGTGTACCCGTCGGGCGCGGCGCGCGCGACCTGCTCGTGCGCGATCGAGCCGGAGGCGCCGGCCACGTTGGTGACGACGAAAGGCTGCCTGGTCACCTCGTTCATGTGCTGCGCGACGATGCGCGCGAGGATGTCGGTCGCACCCGCGGGCGGGAACGGCACGACGATGGTCACCGTGCGGTCGGGATACGTCTGCGCGAGCGCGGCGCCGGTGGCGGCGGCGCACGCGAGCGCGGCGAATCGCCGGGCCCAGCGCGCTGCATCGAAGCGGATCATTCGGGGGATCTCCTGTCAGAACGTGAAGCAGCGGCCGACGGCGCCGGGCACGACGACGTCCTCGCCGAAGGTGCGCGCCAGCCGGTTGAGCGCGCGCCAGCCGGTGCAGTGCGCCGCGACGATGCGCGCGAGGCCGAAGCGCGCAAGGTCACCGACGGTCTCGTCGATCACCGGCTCGACCTTCGGCCCGGCGAGGTGAAAGCCGCCCATCACCGCGTGCAGCGGCACCTCGCCGAAGGCCTTGCGCGCCTCGGTCAGCACGTTGACCACGCCCGCGTGCGAGCAGGCGGTGAACACGACCGCGCCCTTGCCGCGCACGTGCACCGCGAGGAAGCGCTCGTCCATCAGCCACGGGTCGGGCTCCCAGGTCTTGCCGTCGGCGCCGAGCTTCAGGTGGCCGGGGTAGCCCTTCTCGTAGCCGGTGACGCGCGGGATCTCGCCGCTGAGGTAGAAGCAGTCGTCGAGCAGCCGCCGTGCCTGCGGGTCGCTCACCACCTCGGCGCCGGCGGCGCGCAGTTCGTCGACGCCCGGCAGGTTCTCGTAGGGCAGCACCGAGCCGTCGGGCTGCGTGTTGCCGCGCGCGACCAGCATGCCGTCGTTCAGGTGGCAGGGCACGGGCCGGCCGCCGTTGGCGGCGTGGATCGCGCGGATCGCCTCGAGCAGCGCGCCGCCGTGGTCCCAGTGGCCGTGCGACATGGCGACCGCGCCGATCTCGCCGAACGCGACGCCCAGGCGCGGCGCGTTGCGCAGCAGCACCTGCGGGTCTGGGCCAGCGTCGAAGAGCAGCGTGCGCACCTGGTCGCCGGTGCGCGCCTCGACGAGCAGCGCGAGGCCGTGGTGCGCGCAGCACTTGGCGGCGCCCGACATGACCTTCATGCCATAGCGGCGCAGCACCTCGTTCTCGTTGGCCACGCCGCGCAGCACCGACGACAGGCTGTCGGTGACGTTGTCGACGAGCATGCGAACTTCGATGGAATCGACCGGCCGCAGGCCGGCGCACAGGGCGGCGCTCATGCGGCCAGTGTACGGGGCCGGCTGACGCCGGGAAGCCCCCGTTCCGCAATCGCCCCCGAGCGCTAGCCCGCGTCCGGCACGAACATGTAGCCGCCGTTGCGGATGGTGCGGATGGTGCGCGGTTCGGCGCGGGGATCGGGCTCGACCTTGCGGCGCAGCCGGCCGATGCGGATGTCGATCGAGCGGTCGAAGGGCTCCCACTCGCGGTTGCGCGTGTGCATCAGCAGCTGGTCGCGCGACAGCACGCGATTCGGGTTGGCGAGGAACACGCGGATCAGGTCGTACTCCATCGCCGTCATCGGCACCTCGGCGCCCTCGGACGACAGGTCGAAGAGCCGGCGCGACTCGACCTCGATCTCGCAGCGGCCGAAGCGCTGCCGGCGCGGGCCCTCGGCGGCGGGCGCGGGCTCGTCGGCCTGCGGGCGCGCCTGGATGCGGCGCAGGACGCTCTTCACGCGCGCGAGCAACTCGCGCGGGTCGAAGGGCTTGGCGACGTAGTCGTCGGCGCCCATCTCCAGGCCGACCACGCGGTCCACGGTCTCGGAGGCGCCGGTGACCATCACGATGCCGAGGTCGTAGCGCTCGCGCAGGAAGCGCGCCAGCGCGAGGCCGTCCTCGCCGGGCAGGCGCAGGTCGAGCAGCACGAGGTCGGCAAGTTCGCGCTCGAGCTCGGCGCGCATCGCGGTGCCGTCGGCGACGGCGCGGAACGCGAAGCCGTGGTCGGCGAAGTAGTCGGCGAGGAGTTCGCGCACCGCCGGATCGTCGTCGACGAAGAGGAGGTTGGGGCGCGCGGACATGGGCGAATTATGCAACGCACCGCACACGTCCGGGGGCCGCGACTACCCGAACGCAACAAGCGGATACACGCGGGATACACGCCCGGCCCACGCCGATGCACGCACGAGCGCGGCCCGTTACCCGCGGGCGCCACAGTGCGCCGGGCAACGCATCCACAGGAGAACCCGCCATGCAGCCCCCGATCACCTCTCGCGCGCCGACACCGACACGATCCGGCCGCGACCGAACGCTCGACTACTCGATGCCCTTCCTGCCGGCGGGGCTGTCGCTCGTCGACGAGGCCGCGTTCCTGTCGCCGGGCGACCGGCGCACGCTGTCGCAGGTGCAGGCCCGCACCCACGCGGCCGTGGCCGGCGCGCTGGAGCGCATCACGGGCGCGGCCCTGCTCGGCGCGCGCGGCGACCGGCGCCTGGGGCAGCCGCCCGACATCGACGCGCGCCTGCGCGTCGCCGGCGCCAAGCTGCGCCGCCGCGAGCGCCTGCGCGAACTCGAGGACGCGATGGCGCGCGACATGCCGCCGGGCCACGCCTCGCGCATCGGCGCGTTCGTGCAGCGCGCGCTGCTCGCGGGTACCTGGGCATCGCTGGCGCTGGCGCTGCTGCACGAGCACTCGCACCTCGCGCACCGGCACGCGTTCGAGGCCGCGCGCGAGCCGACCTGCCCAGCATGGCGCGAGGCCGTCGTCCCGCACCCGCTCGATGCGACGCACGCGCTCGCCGCGGCCCGCGAGTTCGCGCACGCGCAGGCCGAGCTCGAGCCGGCGCGGCGCGACGCGGCGCTGGACGAGTTCCTCGGGCTGGTGTCGGCGCTCCAGGAGACGCTTGCCGCGCAGGCCGGCGCCGATGCGCGCTATTTCCTCGAGCTGGCGAAGCCGCGACATGCGCCCGGATACGAGGGCTCGCTCGCCTCGCTGCTCGCGCGCGCCTACCGCTGGCAGTTCCTCGCCGCCGGCGCGATGGAGCGCGGCTTCCGCCAGCCTGTCTATGCGCCGCTCGACGACGCACAAGCCGCGCGCGTGCGCGAAACCTTCTCGGCGGCCGTCGCCAGCGGCACGAACGTGCGCCTCGCGGTGGCCGCATGAACGCCGCGATGATGCTGCGTCGCGCGCTGCCCGCGGCCGATGCGGGCGCCGCGCGCCTGTCGGTGATCGCGCTGCACTCCAGCGGCGCCGGCGGCCGGCAATGGAGCGCCTACCCGGCTCTGCTGGGCGACGAGGTCGACTTCGCCGCGCCCGACCTGCTCGGCTACGGGCCGGGCACGCCGTGGGCGGCGTCGACGCCGCTGTCGCTGGAAGACGAAGCGCGCGCGCTGGAGCCGCTGCTCGCGCACGACGACGGCGCGCACCTCGTCGGCCATTCGTACGGCGGCGCGGTGGCGCTCGAGCTGGCGCTGCGCCAGCCACATCGCGTGAGGAGCCTGGTGCTCTACGAGCCGGTGCGCTTTCGCGTGCTGCGAGACGCCGGCGAGGCGGCGGACTGGGACGAGGTGGTCGCAGTGGGCAGCCGCGTGTCCGCGCTCGCGGGCGTGGGCGACGCCGATGCCGCGGCGGGCGAGTTCGTCGACTACTGGAGCCGGCGCGCGACCTGGGCGTCGATGCCCGCGCCGCGGCGGGCCGCGCTGGTCGCGCGCATGCCGAAGGTGGCGGCGGAGTTCGGCGCGCTGTTCCGCGACGAGACGCCGCTCGCGCGGCTCTCCAAGCTGGAGATGCCGGTGCGCATCGTCTGCGGGACGCGCTCGCCGCGACCGGCGCGGCGCATCGCCGAGCGGCTTGCGCTGGAATTGCGCAACGCCGCGCTGGTCACCGTGCCGGACGCGGGACACCTCGCGCCGCTGGAGGAGCCGGGGCGCATCGCCCCGCACCTCACGCCGCCGCGAGTACGGTAGCGCCTCGCCGCAGGGCCGCGGCGCGCGTGAGTTGCAACACCGAGCGCTGCGCCCTGCTGCCGCCCATGCGGTGCGCCACCGGTGCGAGGTGGCCAAGGATCGCCGCCGCCTCCGCGAACGCTCCGCGACCGAAGGCCTCGAGCGCGCGACAGGCGGGCAGGCCCGCGACGCGCACCACCGCGCCGATCAAACCGCCGCGCGCCACTGCGTCGCGCTGCGCAGCCAGGAGGCGCGCGGCGGACTCCCGGCGCCCTGCGCCGACGTAGGCCATCATCGCGTGCAGGTCGTTGAAGGCGCACGCGCCCTCGACCGGCAGCGACTCCCAGCAATCGGCAAGGGGCTGCCAGCGCGCGCCGGCCTCCACGCCCGCGAGCCCGAGGCGCCAGAGCAGCGACGAGGCATCCACCAGCCGTGACACGGGCGCGCCGGTACCGGCGCCGATGCGGCGCTCGAGGATCTCGAGCACGCGCGCGTGTTCGCCTTCGTCGAGCCAGTGCAGCGCGAGGTGCCACCAGAGGTGGCCGGCCACGGCGCCGCCGTCGTGCCAATACTTCTCCCGCGAAGCCATCCAGCGCACGCCGGCGCTGGAGCGATCGAGCATCTCGAGCACGTGCGTGATCGCGTGGTGGGCGCGCAGGTCGAAGGGGTCGAGCTCGAGCGCCTGCTGCCCCGCCTCTTCGGCGCGCGCGTAGTCGCCGCACTCGCCGAGGCCGAAGGCGTGCATCGACAGCACGGCGTGGAAGCCGCGGTCGGCCTCGCTCCACGCGGGGCGCACCCACGCCGGGCGATCGCGCAGCGCCGCGGCGTCGCCGAGGTGGTAGTCGCACGAGTGCGCCGCCTGCAGCGCGAGCACGTCGCGCGGATGCTCGGCGAGGAGGCGATCGTAGGCGTGCCGTGCGCCCTCGCAGTCGCCGTGCGCGAGCGCGGCGATGCCGTGGAAGTGCAGCCGTTCGCGCGCGAGCGTCGGGCGCCCCGGGAAGCGCGCCAGCGCGCGCATCGCGCGCACGCCGCCGGCCGGGTCGCGCAGGTTGAGGCAGGCGCAGGCCTCCAGTGCGTGCGCCATGGCGAAGCCCGGCGCCTCGATGGTCGCCTCGCGCGCGAGCGACGCGGGATCGCCGCGGCCCTCGAGCTGCAGCACGAGGCCCTGCTCGAAGCGTTCGAGCGCCGCCGGCGTGGCGCCCGAGACCGGCTCGCCGCGCAGGTCGCGCATCGCGCCGCTCAGAGCGAGGCCGTGGTCGGCAGCGAGTGCGGCGCGAACAGGCCCGCCCAGCGATGCCGCAGCCACGTGAAGGCACGGGCGATGCGACCGGCGCCCCGCCTGCGCGAGTCGTAGAGGACCCGCGGCTCGCTGCTGCCGGCGCGGTAGTGCAGGATGCGCGAGGCGAAGAACGAAGGGCGCGGCGCGGTCAGCGTGAGCGTGCTGCGCTCGAGCGCGCACAGCACCGCGGTGCCGTTGCGATCGAGCCGGAAGGCTTCGCCCGCCGCGACGATGCGGTCGGCGAGGTCGCCATCCTGCGTGAGCCACACGACGCCTTCCCACACGTAGGCGACCATGTCGGCGCCGTCATCGACGCGCAGCAGGCTGCCGTGGGTGAGATGCAGCGAGCCCTGCACGACGTGCTCGAGGGCGACCAGCGATTGGGACGGGATCCGGGCGTTCATGGAAGGCTCCTGGGATTTCGATGGAGCCCATGCTGCGCCGCGGCTGTAACGCCGCTGTGTCGTCGCAGTGTCGGCGCGGCGCGCGCGTGTTGCGCGCGCGTATCTACCCCTGGTCGGTGCGCCTTCTTCCGCCGCCGCGCTTGCGCGCGAGCTGCGCCTCGACCAGCGCGCGCAGGTCGTCGGGCGCGATCGGCTTGCGCGCCACGGTGCGCACGCCCGCGGCCTCGATCTCGCCCTGCGCGAGCACCTCCGCGTAGCCGGTGCAGAGCACCACCGGCACGCCGGGCCGCACGCGCGTCACGGTGCGCGCGAGCTGCAACCCGGTGAGCCGTGGCATGGTCTGGTCGGTGATCACGAGGTCGTACGCGTCGGGCTCGCTGGCGAAGGCGTCGCGCGCCTCGGCGCCGTCGGCGGCGACGGCGACCTCCAGCCCCCAGCTCGAGAGGAGTTCCGCGAGCAGTTCGCGGATCATGTCCTCGTCTTCCGCGACCAGCACGCGGCCGGCGAGCAGGCGTCGCTCGACGCGCGCCGCGTCGAGCGCGCCGCTCTCGGCGTGCGGCGCCGCAGCCTCGATGGCCGGGAAGAGGAGGCGGAACGTGGAGCCCTTGCCCGGCTCGGTGTCGACGAGGATGTGGCCGCCGTGCTCGTGCACGATGCCGTGCGCCATCGCGAGGCCCATGCCGCTGCCCTTGCCGGTCTCCTTGGTGGAGAAGAAAGGCTCGAACATGCGCTCGAGCACGCGCGGCGCGATGCCGCCGCCGGTGTCGGACACCGACAGCTCGACGAAGCGCCCCGCCACGGCCTGCCGGCACGAGGCGCATTCGGCGCGCGAGTGGCGCACGGCGCGCGCGCCGAGCTCGATGGTGCCGCTGGCGCGCATCGCGTCGCGCGCGTTGATGCAGAGGTTGAGCAGCACCTGCTCGATCTGCAGCGGATCCAGCGACGCCGGCGGCATGCCTTCGTCCAGCCGCGTGCGCAGCTCGATCGACGACGGCAAGGACGAGCCCAGCAGCCCCATCGCCTCGCGCACGAGGCCGGGCAGCGCGCGCGTGCGGCGCTCGGCGCGCTGGCCGCGGCTGAAGGTGAGCATCTGGCGGATCAGGTCCCGCGCGCGCTCGACCGAGCGCTGCGAGCGCTCGAGGTACTTGCCGAGGCGCTCGTCGCCGAGCGCCTCCTGCCGCTCGGCGGCGAGCACGAGGTTGCCGAGGATGCTCTGCAGGATGTTGTTGAAGTCGTGCGCCACGCCGCCGGCGAGCTGGCCGATGGCCTCCATCTTCTGCGCCTGGCGCAGCTGGCGCTCCAGGGCCAGGCGCCGCTCCTCGGCCTCGCGCCGCTCGGTGATGTCGCGGCCGACGTAGAGCACGTGCGGGCGGCCGCGGTGCACGATCGGCACGGCGCGGATCTCGAGGTCGAAGCGCGTGCCGTCGGCGCGCACCGCGCGCGCCTCGAACTGCACCGGCTCGCCGGCGAGCGCCTGCACGTGCACCGCGCGGCGCCACTCGGGCGTGCGATCGGCGTCGCGCGTCAGCGTGAGCGCCTCGCGGCCGACCACGTCCTCGCGCCGCAGGCCGCTGATCTGCTCGTAGGCCGGGTTGACGTCGACGATGCGGAAGTCGGCGTCGCGCAGCACCAGCGCGTCGACCGAGGCATGGAAGATCGCGCGGTACTGCGACTCGCTAGCGGAGAGGCGCTCCTCGTCGGCCTTGCGCGCCGAGATGTCGCGGCCGGTGGCGAGCACGTAGGGCCGCCCCGCGATCTCGACGCGCTTCAGGGACACCTCGTCCCAGTGCAGCGAGCCGTCGCGCTTCCGGACGTGCCACTCGAAGCGCATCACGCGCCCGCGCCGGGCTTCGTCCAGCCGCCGCACGGCCTCCGCGCCGGTGTACGGCGGGATGCCGCTGCTCAGGTCGCCCGCGCCCAGGCGCAGCAACTCGTCGCGCGTGTAGCCGTAGGCGCTGCAGGCCTTGGGGTTGACGTCGACGACGCGGCCGCTGTCGAGGTCGAGCACGAACACGGCATCCTCGATGGCGTCGAAGATCGCGCGGTAGCTCGCCTCCGAGCGGCGGCGCTCGATCTCGGAGCCGAGGCGCACCGCGAAGATCTTCAGCATCGCCTCGACGAGTCCGGGGAACTTCATCGGCGAGCGCGACATCACCGCAAGCACGCCGATCGCGCGGCCGTGCGCGTCGGTGAGCGTGACCGCGGAATAGCCTTCGACCCCGAGCTGGCCGAGGTGGTGGTCGCCGGGGAAGCTCGCCTGCACGCCGCTGCCGAAGAACGCGAAGTCGCGCCCGAGCGCGCGCTCGCAGGGCGTGCCGGCGATCGGATACTCGAAGCTCGGGCCGGGCGCCTCGCCGAAGCGCGTGGCGAGCGTGCGCAGGTGCGTGCGGTCGGGCTCGACGTACACCGAGACCACGGCGTACTCGACGCGCAGGATGCGCGCGAGCGCCTCCACGAGCACGTCGAACACGCCCTCGCCCTGCGCGCTCGACACGGCGAGCGCGGCCTGCTTCAGGGCGTCGGTGAGCTGTTCCGCGGCACTCATGGGAAGGCGAGTCTAGCGAGGCGGCCGCGGGCACGGGCGGGAATTACCCGCGAATCACGCCCGATTACACGCCGGATACAAACGCGCCGCGGTTACACGCCGACACACGGCGCGAGCGGACGGAAATCGGGCCGATACGGCCCGCGCCGAGCATGGCGCCATCGTCCCCAGCGGACATTCCTCCAAGGAACATCGCCATGTCTCCCGAATACGCCCTCCTCGCCCCGCCCGTGCACGAGCACCGTGCCTACCGCCTCTCGGAATGGGCCGTGAACGCCGCCTTCGCGGTGATCGGCGCGGTCACGCGCGGCTGGCGCCGCATCGCGGAGGAACGCCAGCGCGCACAGCTGATCGCCGAGACGCGGCACCTGGACGAGCGCCTGCTGCGCGACATCGGCCTCTGGGACGAGCTGCGCTGAGCGCGGCTCAGGCGCCCGCGACCACGGCCCGGCTCGCCACCGGCCAGTAGCGATCGCCGTCGCCCGCGCCGATCGCACGCGAGAACAGCGCGTCCACGCGGCGCGCGTTCTCGAGCGCGAGGCCGGCGTCCTCGCCGAGGCGCAGGCCGTAGCGCAGGTCCTTCTGCGCATACCGCACCGAGAAGGCGCGTAGGGGATATTCGCCTGGCAGCATCGCCTTCATGCCGTGGCTGCGCAGCGCGAAGCTGTCGGCCGAGCCGGTGGCGAGGGTCTCGAAGAGCACGCGCGCGTCGACGCCCATGCGCTCGCCGATCGCCTTCGCCTCGGCGAGCGCCATGACGTGCTGGAACAGCAGCATGTTGTTGAGGATCTTCAGCACCTGCCCGCAGCCGACCGGGCCGCAATGCGCGATGTCGGAGGCGAAAGTGGCGATCAGCGGGCGCACCGCGGCGAACGTGGCATCGTCGGCCCCGACCATCACCGCGAGCGTGCCGCTTTCGGCCGCGGCGCGCGTGCGCGCCACCGGCGCGTCGATGAAGGTGGCGCCCTTCGCCGCGAACTCCGCAGCGAGGCGCCGCGTCGTGTCGACGCGCGAGGTGCTGAGGTCGACGATCACCTGCCCCGTCGCCGCGCAGGCGAGCAGGCCCTGGGGCGCGCGGCACAGCGCCTCGACGACCTCGCCGCTCGGCAACGACAGGAAGACGACGTCGCTGCCACGCATCGCGTCTGTGGCGGAACCCGCATCGCGCACGCCGTGCCCGGCGAGTCGCCCGAGCGGCCCGGGATCGAGATCGTGCGCGAGCACCGGCAGCCCGGATTTCGCGGCGAGATTGCGGCACATCGGCTCGCCCATGACGCCGAGGCCGATGAAGCCGAGTTGCCGGAATGCCTTCGCCATCGCGGATCCTCCGAATTCGCTCAACGGTAGCGCGCGGCCGCCTCGCGCAGGCGGCGCGCGACGCGCTCGCGCAGCTCGGGCGGCGAGAGCACCTCGACGTCGGCGCCGTGCTGCAGGATGTCCATCACCAGCTCGCGGTCGTCGGCGTACGGGATCGACAGCACGTACGAGCCATCCGACTCGACGAGCGCCTTCTGCTCCGGGTGCCACGACTGCGCCGCCACCCACCTTGCGGCGAACGGCGTGAACTTCAGCGTCGCCCACTGCACGCGGTCGCCGGCGAAGATGCCGTAGCCACTGGTGAGCAGGCGATCCAGCGCGGCCTTGGGCAGTTCCTTCGCCCGCTCCGTAAGCGGTTCGGCCTCGCGGATCGCGTCCACCGCGAAGCTGCGCGGCGCCTCGCGCAGGTGGCAGTAGGCGTCGAGGTACCAGTTGTCGCGGTAGTGCACCAGCCGCTGCGGCGAGACCACGCGCTCGGTGACGCGGTCCTCGCCGCGGCTCCAGTGCAGGATGCGCAGGCGCCGGCGCGCGAGCGTGGCCTGCGCGACGACCGCGAAGTGTTCCTCCTGCATCGCGCGCGAGGCCTGGTGCAGCACGCGCACGCGGCGCGCGACTTCCTCGCTCGAGTGCTCGCCCTTGCCGAGGATCGCCGAGAAGCGCGCGAGCAGCGGCTTCACGTGCGGCGTCAGCAGGCCCGGCTGCAGGTTCTCGAGCAGGTGCTGCATGGTGAGGAGCGCGTGGATCTCGGCGGCCGAGAACCACAGGCCCGGCAGTTCGTAGCGCGGGCCGGCGCGCGGCGCGCCGAGGCGGTAGCCATTGGCGTCGCGGTCGTAGTCGATCGGCGCGTTCAGCCGGTCGCGCATGTAGGCGAGGTCGCGCTTCAGTTGCGCGCGCGACACACCGAGTTCGTCCTGCAGCCGCGCAAACGACACCACGTTGCCCGTGGAGAGCAGCCGGTCGATGCGGTAGAAGCGCTCGGTTCTGTCCATGGATTCAATGACTTGCCGGTACGCCGCGGTCGCGCCGGCGAAGCGGGGCGAGGGCGTGCCGTAACACGCCCTCCGCCACTGCGCCAAATCGCTGGATTTCCGTGCAATTTGTCATTTGCGCCAATGCGCCGTCATGGTAACATTATAAGCATGCGGAAGTCCATAATAATCAATGTGTTGGCAGCGGCACTTCTAGTGCTCTCTGCACAATCGCAGGCGCAGGACGCCACGCTCGACCGTGCGCGGCAGCTGATCGACCAGAAACAGGGCCCCGCGGCCTTCGCGCTGCTCGACCCGCTCGAGGAGCAGCGCTCCGGCGATCCCGAATTCGACTTCCTGCTCGGCCTCGCCGCGATCGAGTCGGGACGCCTCACGCGCGCGATCTTCGCGCTCGAGCGCGTGCTCGCCGCGAGGCCGAACGATCCACGCGCGCGGGCGGAAATCGCTCGCGCGTACTTCCTCGCCGGTGAAGGCGAGAACGCCAAACGCGAGTTCGCCGCGGTGAAGGCGCAGCAGCCGCCCGCCGAGGTGGCCGCCACGATCGACCGCTTCCTCGCCACGCTCGACATCCGCGGCGACCGCCCGCCGTCGGACCGCGAGGGCTTCGTCGGCTATGTCGAGGCCGGCGCCGGCCACGACAGCAACGCCAACTCGGCCACCTCCACCGGCAGCATCGCGATCCCGCTCTTCCCGGGCGCGATCTTCAACCTCGGCGCGGGCTCGACCAGCCGCTCCGACACCTTCGCGACCGTGTCCGCCGGATTGAGCGGCCGCAAGTTCCTCTCGCCCACGGCGACGCTGTTCGGCAACGCCGGCGTGGACCAGCGCATGAACAGCAGCGTGGACCGCGCGAACACCGGGTCCTTGAACGGCACGATCGGCGTGTCCTGGGACAAGGACGGCCACGAGGTCTCGATCGCGGCGCAGGGGCAGACGTTCGACGTCGACAACGCGCGCTTCCGCAATTCGTTCGGCGGCATCCTGCAGTGGAAGCACAACTTCAGCGCGCTCGACCAGGTCACGACCTACGCGCAGCGCACGCGCCTCTGGTACCCGTCGCAGCGCACCCGCGACGCGGACCGCACCGCGTTCGGCGTCGCCCTCGCGCACGCCTTCGACCACCCGGCCGCGCCGGTGCTCTTCACGAGCGCCTACACCGGCAGCGAGGACGAGCGCAGCCCCGGCGTGCCGAACTTCGGGCACCGCTTCATCGGCGGCCGCGTGGGCGGCCAGATGGACATCCGCAAGGGACTGGGGATCAGCCTCAACCTGACCTACGAGGAGCGCCGCTACGGCGGGCCGGATCCGCTCTTCCTCGTAAACCGGCGCGACAAGGACATGGGACTGCGGCTTGCGATGCCATGGGACGTGGCGCCGCTGTGGGTGGTCACGCCCCAGCTGACGATCAATGACAACCAGTCGAACATCGCCACCAGCGACTATTCGCGCAAGCAGCTGTTCGTCACCGTGCGGCGCGATTTCCGCTGAGCACGGCCACGAATCTCGCGCGCCTCGTGAATTGCGTCACGAGCGGGCGCGGGTTGCGATTGACCCGGATGGACGACTGACCGAATATCTTCGCGACCGCCCGCGCGTGCCTGCACGCGATTGCACTCCGCGGCGTTCGCCAGACTGAACCGGAGGACGCATGTTCCAGCCCCAGGCCCTGTTCACCCGATCCGCCCTCGCCGCAGCGGTGGCCGCTGCCCTGCCCGGCGCCGCATTCGCGCAGGCCGCGGCGAAGGTCGACTTCACCATCGGCGGCGCGACCGCCACCGGCGCCGACGGCAAGCCGCGCGCGCTGCAGAAGGGCTCCGACATCTTCGTCGGCGACATGGTCGACACCGGCAAGGGGCGCGTGCAGCTGCGCTTCCTCGACGGCGCGCAGATGGCGCTGCAGCCGGACACCAACTTCAAGGTCGAGGAGTTCCGCTTCGCGCAGAAAGGCGAAGGCTCCGACAGCGTGGTCATGAACCTGATCAAGGGCGGCATGCGCACGATCACCGGCGTGATCGGCCGCTCGAACCGCGCCGCCTACGCGCTGAAGACGCCCTCGGCCACCATCGGCATCCGCGGCACGGAATTCACCGCCGAGATGCGCGAGTCGCTGCGCGCGTTCTGCGTGCAGGGCCTGATCTTCCTCGGCAACGGCGGCGGCGGCCTGCTGCTGGCGAGCGGCCAGGGCGGGTTCGTGCAGAACTTCACCTCGGCGCCGCAGCGGAACGACACCAAGCCGTCGCTGCCGACCATCTCCTCGCAGGAGATGGAAGTGCTGCTGAAGATCGCCAACGTCGACCCGAAGAACCCGACGCAGGACTTCAACCCGGTGGTCACGCTGCAGACGGTGCTCGCGCAGATCTCGAACACCAAGCTCACCGGCACGCAGACCGGCAACTGGGCCGTGGCGCCCGGCGGGCTGCCCTCGGGCGCGGGTGTCGTCACGGGCCAGAAGATCGTGCTCGACGCGAACGGCGTGCTGACGCAGTTCGACGACGCCACGGCGGGCTACACCACGCCGGTCGGGACGGCGACCCCGACCTCGGCCGGCAACGACGGCATCGTCGCCTGGGGCAAGTGGACGGGCGGCACGACCACGGGCGTCAACCCGGCCTACAGCAACCTCGACCTCGCCAGCTACGGGCCGCTGCACTACGTCGTCGGCCTGCCGCTGTCGAGCAAGCCGACCACGGGCTTCGCGACCTACAGCCTCCTCGGGTCGTCGGCCTCGTGCACGGGCGGCGGCTGCACGACGGCGACGGTCAACAGCTCCAGCCTCGTGGTCGACTTCGCCGCCTCGAGCGTCGCGCTCGGCATGGCCCTCACGGTCGACGGCGGTGCCGCCGGCACCTACCAGTACGCGGGTAGCACCGGCACGCTCTCGAGCGGGGGCGGCTTCAACCTCTCCGGCCAGCTCATCGGGCCCTCGGGCACGCAAGGCAACGTGTTCAGCGGCGCCGGTTTCCTCTCGGGCTCAGGCGCGCTGCGCGCCGGCCTCGCGTGGAACGGCTTCCTCGGAGGAATGACCACCGTCGCGGGCGCGAACGCCTATTCGCAGTCCTCGTACGTCACGGCACCGGCGGCCCCGCCGGTCATGACCGGCAGCTTCAGCGGCAACGTCGCGGTCACCCACGCGATCGGCCAGTCGCAGACCGTCCTGAACCAGCCGGTGGTGCTCGACGCGGCCGGCAAGCTGACGCAGTTCAACGACCAGGCGCTGACTCCGGTGCCGAGCACCGGCCTGACGATCAACGGCATGGGCAACGACGGCACGATCGCCTGGGGCAACTGGGCGAACGGCACGATCGCCGGGTCGAGTTCGTACTACAGCGGGCAGGATGCCGCGACCTACCCGCTGCACTACGTGGTGGGCCTGCCGGCGACCAACATCCCGGTCACGGGCACCGCGACCTTCAACATGATCGGCGGCAGCGCCTCGTGCTCGGGCGGCGGTTGCACGACGGCCACGGTGAACAACTCCTCGATCGCGGTCGACTTCGGCGCGCTGACCGCCTCGCTCGCGATGCAGCTGACGATCAACGGCTCGTACGGCGGCACGCTGAACTTCAGCCAGGCCTGCGGCAGCCTCTCCAGCGCCGGGCAGATCAACATGGCCGGCAGCCTGTGCTGCAACAGCACCGGCTGCAACGGCAGCCTGACCGCGATGGGCTTCCTCGCCGGCAACGGCGCCACGCGCGCCGGACTCTCGTGGAACGGCAACATGCCGTTCGGGACGACCATCAACGGCGTCACCGCCTACTCGCGCTAGCGCGATGCCCTCGCCGCTCGAGCAGGCGGCCGCCCTGCTCGCGGCCGGCCGGCTCGCCGAGGCGCAAGCGGCCTGCGAGGCCGCGCTGCGGCAGGGCGAGTCCTTCGACCTTCGCTTCGCGCTCGCTTCGGCGCTCTACCAGCAACGGCGCTTCGCGCAGGCGACTGCGCAACTCGCGCGCTGCGTCGAACTCGATTCCTCGCGCCATGACGCGCGCTTCGCGTACGCCTCCGCCCTCGCCGAATCCGGCCGCAAGGCCGAGGCCGCGCGCGAAATCGAGGCCTGCCTGGCCGCGGCGCCGACGTCGGCCGAACTGATGGCGATGCTCGGCACGCTGCGCGAGGACCTCGGCGAGCCCGAGGCCGCGCTCGCGCTCTACGAACGCGCGCTCGCCGCCGACCCGGCGAGCTTCGCCGCCGCGCTGAATCGCGGCACGCTGCTGCTCAAGATGGGCCGCGCACCCGATGCACTGCAGTCGCTCGATGCGCTGGTCGCGCGCGCGCCGGACTCGCCCGATGCCCACGTCAATCGCGCGCAGGTGCTGCTGGCCCTGTTCCGCGACGCCGACGCGCTTGCCGCGGCGGAGACGGCTCTGCGGCATCAACCGCGACACCTGCTCGCCACGCTGACTCGAGGCAACGCGCTGGCTGCGCTCGGCCGCACGGCCGAGGCCGAGGAAGCCTTCCGCCTCGCGCGGCAAACGGACGCCGCGGCCTTCCAGCACGCGATCGAGGATCCCGGCTATGGCGGCTGGAAGGAGTCGCCACCCGACCCGTCGACCATCGCGATGCTGCGCGCCACCCAGCTGCAGCAGCATTGCGACTGGACGCGGCGGGACGAGGCGATCACGCGCGTCCGTGCGCTGCCCGACCACGTGCTCGGCGCGATGCTGGGCGATCGCCATCGCGCCGTCGCCTTCGACCTGCTCGCGATGCCGCTCGACGCTGCGGAGCAGTTGCGCATCGCCCGGCACTTCGCGAGCCCGATCCTCGCGCCCGCGATCGCGCGCCCGCCGCGGCCCTCGGGCGAGCGCGTGCGCGTCGGCTTCCTGTCGCCGGACTTCCGTACCCACCCGATGGCGTGGCTCGGGCGCCCGGCGATCCGCGACCTCGACCGCGCGACATTCGAGGTCTTCGCTTACGCGCTGAACCCGGACAACGGCGACGCACTGCGCCCGCGCCTGCTCGCCGAAGCCGATGTCGCCGCCGACCTCTTCCCGTTGGACGACGAGGCCGCCGCGCGACGCATCGCCGAGGACGGCATCGACGTGCTGGTGGAATGCGGCGGCTACTGCGAGGGCGCGCGGCCGTCGATCCTCGCGCGCCGCCCCGCGCCCGTGCAGGCGAGCTGGCTCGGCATGCCGGGCACGCTCGGGCTCGGCGCGGTCGACTACCGCTTGAGCGACACGTACTGCACGCCGGAAACCGAGCAGCCGCACTGGACCGAAAAGCTGGTGCTGCTCCCCGATACGCACCTCGCCTACGACCCTCCGCCGGACACCCCCTCGCCGTCGCGCGCCGAACTCGGGCTGCCCGGCGACGCATTCGTCTATTGCTGCCTGAGCAACCCGCTGAAGATCGAGCCGACGATCTTCGGCGCCTGGATGCGCATCCTGCAGGGCGTACCGGGCTCGGTACTGTGGCTCTTCGCCGAGAAGGATCTCGCGCGCGACAACCTGCGCCGCGAGGCCTCGAAGGCCGGCATCGATGCAGGGCGGCTGCGCTTCGCCGGCCGCCTGCCGCGCGAGCGCTTCTGCGCCGCGGCCGGGCGCGCCGATCTCTTCCTCGACACGCGGCACTTCGGCGCCCACACCACGGCGATGGATGTGCTCTGGGGCGGCCTGCCGCTGCTCGCCTGCCCGGGCGAGACCATGGCCTCGCGCCTGGCCGCGAGCCTGCTCGAAGCTGCCCGGCTGCCGGAACTCGTCGCGCCCGACCTCGAGGCCTACGTGGCCACCGCGATCCGGCTTGGCGGCGACCGCGACGCGCTCGCCGCGCTACGGGCGCGGGTGCGAGCCGCGCGCACCGGCGCGCCGATCTTCGACCGCGCCGCGCGCGTGCGCGCGTTCGAGGATGCAATCCTCGCCATGCACCGACGGCGCGTCGCCGGCCTGCCGCCCGCGACGCTCGCCTGGCGCGCGGAATACGGCGCCTTCTTCACCGCCTCGCCCGGCACCTGAGCGCGGCGATTGCCGCGCGAGCCCGCATCGGGCAGCATGCGCGCTGCCATGCGCCTGCCGATTTGTCTTCTCGTCCTGCTCGTCGCCCTCGCCTCGGGCTGCGCCACGCTCGAGCGCGACTACCCCTCGCCCGCCGCTCACTCGGTGGCTACGCCGCAGCAATCGCTGCTGGGCCGGGCGCACGCGCCGGTGGTCGCGGCGAACGCGCCGCGCTCGGGCTACGCGCTGATCAACAATGGCGTGCGCGCGCTCGCCACGCGCGCCGCGCTCGCCGACCTCGCCGAGCGCGAGCTCGACGTGCAGTACTACATCTGGGACCGCGACGAGATCGGCATCGTGCTGATGGACCGCGTGCTCGCCGCGGCGGATCGCGGCGTGCGCGTGCGCATCCTGCTGGACGACTACCTCGTCGCCTGGGACGACGCGACGCTGAAGGCGCTGGACCGCCACCCGAACGTCTCGGTGCGCGTCTTCAACCCCTACCCCGGCCGCGCGCGCTGGACGCGCACCCTGCAGATGCTCGGCAACCTCGACACGCTCGGCCGGCGCATGCACAACAAGTCGTTCATCGTCGACGGGCAGGTCGCGGTGCTCGGTGGGCGCAATATCGCGGACCACTACTTCGAGAACTCCGACGAGTCGAACTTCCGCGACATCGACGTGCTGCTCACCGGCCCCGCCGCCCAGCAGGCGGCGCGGAACTTCGACACCTACTGGAACAGCCCGATCGTGGTGCCGGCGGGCGCCTACCCCGGCGAGCCCGACGCGCAGGCGGTCGCGCGGCTGCGCGGCGAGGCCGCGGCGCTGCGCGCGAAGGCCGACGGCCCGGCCGCGACCTACGAGCGCGCGAAGGACGAGGAAAAGCGCCGCATCGTGTCGACCGCGCCGTTCCAATGGGCAACGGCTTTCGCGGTCGCGGAGCCGCCGGAGCGCATCGATGCCGAGTCCGGGCAAGGCTCGTCCGCGATCGCGCGCGAGCATGCCGTGCGCCGGCAGGCGACGACGAAGGAGATGGTCGTCGAGGCGGCCTACTTCGTGCCGGGCGAGCGCGGCGTCGAATTGCTCGGCGCCCTGGTGAAGCGCGGCGTGCGCGTGCGCATCCTCACCAATTCGCTCTCGTCGACCGACGTCATCGCGGTGCATGCCGGCTACCAGCGCTACCGCGCGCCGCTCCTCGCCGCGGGCATCGAGCTGCACGAGTACCGCGTCGATGCGCCGCGCCCGTCGCCTGGCTGGGGCAAGTTCCGCGTCGGCGCATCGACCTCCGCGCTGCACGCCAAGTCGGTGATCTACGACCGCCGCTGGGTGTGGATCGGCAGCGCGAACTTCGATCCACGCTCGCGCCACCTGAACAACGAGACCGGGGTGATGATCGACGCGCCGGAGCTGGCCGAGCGGCTGCTGGCGAGCGCCGAGATCGATTTCTCGGACAAGAACAGCTGGCGGTTGTCGCTCGCCGACCCGAAGGATCCGGCGCAGGGCCTGCGCTGGCACGGCCTGGTCGGCGGGCAGGCGACGGTGCTCGACGACGAGCCCGACTCGGGCTTCGGCCGCAAGCTGGAACTCTTCTTCTACGGCCTGATCCCCGGCCTCGAGGACCTGCTCTAGCGGCCTACTTCAGCAGGGCGTGCAGCCCGGCGACGATCGAACCCGCGCCGGTGGCCACGGGCGCGGCGACCTCGTAGACCTGCACCATCGACTGCTTCATGCGCAGCATCCGCTTCTCGGCGCGCTGCACGTCGTCGGCCAGCTTGGCGATGCGCTGCGCGGTCTTCGCGAGCTCCTCGGCGTGGCGATTGCGCGCGGTGCGCACGCGCTGCATGGCGTACACGACGAGCGCGGCGGTGAGGAAGCTGAGCGTGATGCAGGCCACGTGCAGCCAGGTCTCGATCCACTCGCGCGAGTCCTGCGGCAGCGGCGATACGCGGTCGACGCCCGCGTGCACCAGCGTCATGGCGAGCACGCCGAGCACGCCCGAGCCCAGGGCCGCCGACAGCACCGTCGCGCGCGACGCGCCGCGGCGGCGCAGCCACGCCCCGAAGGGCAGCGGCAGCGCGAGCGAGGACACCAGCAGCCAGACGTTGTCGAGGTTGAACGCGTAGGCCACCAGCACGTAGGCGAGCGTCACCGACGCGGCGGTCATCAGGACCGCGCCGCCGGCGCCCGGCGCGGGCGCGACGACTTCCGCGACCGGCGCAGCGACGGCTTCGGACGACGGGACAGCACCCTCGACCGGCACGGCGGCGGGCGCGGGTGTCGCGGCCGCCTTCTCCATCGCCTCGAGGCGCTCCTCGAGCGCGGCGATGCGGCTCTGCAGCGGGCGCAGGAAGTAGAGGTCGCGGTGGCAGTAGCGGCAGACCAGCGCGGCGGCGAGGACGGGCTCGGCGCAGTAGGGGCACGGCGCGCGTTGCTCGGCGGCGGGCTTCGCGTCCGGCGCGCGCGGGAACAGGGCGCGCAGTTCCCCGCGGCGCTCGCGCCCGCCCTCTTCCGCCGAATCGTCCTCGACGCCGTTGTCTCGTGCCATGCCTGCCTCCCGGCCCTAGCGGGCCACGATGCGCATCGTCTCGCTGGTGACGCGGCCGTCCTGGTCGGCGACCTCGATCCTCACCATGTGCGTGCCCGGCGGCACGCGCACGTCGTCCACCGCCACGCCGCCCTCCGTGACGTGCGCCGCGATGCGCGGCGCGAGGTCGATCTGCGGCTGCTTCAGGTACACGAGGCGCAGCGACTTCGGGTTGACCTTGGCGCCGCCGCGGCCGGTGAACTCGATCTTCAGCGGGAAGCCGCCGCTGACGGTCGTCTCGGGCGTCGGGCTCACCACCTTCAGGCCCGGGCTGCGGGTCAGGCCGCCGCGGGTCAGCATCTCGTTGGGACGCGCCGCTTCCTCGTCGGTAATCAGCTGTAGCGCGAGCGAAGGCGCGGCGTGCAGGGCGCCGAAGGCCAGCACCACGGCCGGCAGGACATTGCGAATACCGCTGGAAACGAACCCCATGTCGAACCCTCCGACACCGCCCTCGGGCGGCAAGGGCCGAAACTATAGCGCAGCCTTCGCCCTCAGGCCCCGCCGCCCGGCGGCACGTCGTAGCCGGCCATCAGCTTGTCGACCACGTCGTGGAAGTGCGCCCACGGCGCCTCGCGGAAGTTGTGGTTGCGGATGATGAACGAGGCCCCGGCGTAGAACTTCTCGTACTGCAGGTGGCGGCCGGCGAACTCGGAGCCGACGAGGTCCCAGGCGAGCTTGTAGAGCTTCATGCGCTCCACGGCGCCCATCTGCGGGGTCTGCCAGTAGCGCTCGAACTGCTCGCGTAGCGTCGGGTCGTGCATGACGTCGATGTCGGCGGGCATCTGGAACACGCCGCCGCCGCACAACTCGCGCAGCACGTCGATGATCGCCGAGTGGCCCTCGGTGCACCAGTTGAGCGCCGCGTACATGTAGCGCCGGTTGTAGGTGCGCCATTCTGGCGCCGGCCACGATTCGGCGTCCTGGATCTGGCCCGCGATCATGCCGCCGAGCGTGGCCTCGAGCGCGGCGAGGCGCCCGAGCGTCTCGCGCACGGCCGGGATGTCGTTCGCGCCGGAGGCGTGCGCGACCTTGCTCGCGAGCCCCACGATCAGCTGCATCTTCTCGTGGAAGCGCACGTTCGACTGGTGGTTGCCGTAGCAGTGCGCGGGCGTCTTGATGTAGATCTCGCGCGCGAGCACCGCGTCGTTGTGCACGAACACGCGCTCCCAGGGCACGTGCACCTCGTCGCACATCAGCATCGAGTCGGTCTCGTCGAAGCGCCAGGCGAGCGGGCTCTCGAACTCGCTGCGGGCATCGCGCTCGAAGGGCTTCCTCGACCACAGCGTGAGGCCGGGCGCGTTCATCGGGATCGCGCAGGTGATCGACTCGGCCAGCTGGTTCGGCGCGAGCGGGATCAGGTTGCCGATCCAGACCTCGTTGGCGAACGCGGCGCCGGTGGCGAGCATCTTCATGCCCGAGACCACCACGCCGCGGTCGTCCTCGCGCACCACCCGCAGCGTCGGGATCGGGATGTTCTGCTTCTCGTAGAACTCGGGGTTGCGCGCCGCCTGCGGCGGGATCACCGCGTACACCGCGTAGCCGTCGGTCTTGCGCAGGTGCTCGTAGTACGCGAGCAGGTTGCCGGAGAACTTGCCGAACACGCCGGGATTGGTCGACATGCCGGTGACGAAGCTAGACACGTGGTCGGGCGAGCGCCCGAGCAGGCCCTGGCTCATGCGCGCGATGCGACGGTGCAGCCGGGTGCGCTTCTCGAGGTCCTCCTTCGAGCGCGCGCGCAGGTAGTAGTGGCTGAAACGCTCGCCGTTCTCCTCGAACGACAGCTCGGGGTCGGCGCGCTTCAGGTCGTAGATCGCCGCCATCGAGCGCGCGGCATTGCGGAACGCGGGGTGCGTGGTGACGTCGGTGACCTTCTCCGAGCCGATCCAGACGGTGCGCCCGTCGCGCAGGGTCTCGAGGTGCTCCGCGCCGGTGCGCAGCATTATTTCTTCCCGCTGGTCTCGTAGTAGTGCAACTCGAACAGCATGCAGCCGGTCTTGGAGGTGAATGGCCCGTGGTAGGCGCCGGGCGGGCGGCATGCGTAGGTGAGGCCTTTCGTGGCTTGCCCGCCCTGTCCCTGCTTGTCGTTGCCGACGATCAGCTCGCCCTGGAAGACGAACACCTCCTCCCAGTGGTCGTGCACGAACGGCTCGGTGGTGTACGAGCCGGGCTCGATGCGCAGGATGCGCGAGCGGCTGCCGCGCTTGTTGACCTCGTCGAGGTCGCTGGCGAGGACCTTCTGCTTGAAGCCGGGCGGGTAGCCGGGCGGCGTCTCCCAGCCGTTCTCCAGGTCGACGCCGACGAATTCGAGGTGCGCTTTCGGGTTCATGCGAGGGCTCCTTTGCAAGCCCTTAGAATACCCCGGTCCGCCACACCGGGGAGTCGCCATGCTGAAGGTCTACGGCCAGTATCGCTCGCGAGCGTTCCGCGTCATCTGGCTCTGCAAGGAGTCGAACATCCCCTACGAGCACGTCGACGTCACGATCAACGTCGCCAACGCCACCGCCAAGGAGCCGTGGTACGTCGAGATCAACCCGAACGCGCGCGTGCCCTCGATCGGCGACGACGGCGTGAAGATGTGGGAATCGGCCGCGATCAACCTGTGGCTCGCCGAGAAGTACCAGAGCCCGCTGTGGCCGGCCACGCTCGCCGAGAAGGCGCCGGTGCTGCAGTGGGCGTTCTACATCGCCAACGACGTCGAGCCGAGCATGATCACGGTGATGCAGCACCGCGTGATGTTCCCGCCCGAGAAGCGCAACGCCGCGCTCGCCGACGACGCCGACGCCAAGCTGCAGCCCAGGCTCGCGATCCTCGAGGACCACCTCGCGCGCCACCGCTACTTCAGCGGCGGGAAGCACTGGAACCTCGCCGACTTCATGGTGGCGAGCGTGTGCTACTCGTTCTTCGCCATGAAGTACGACCTGTCGAAGTTCCCGCGCTTCCAGGAATGGCTGATGGCCTCGATCGAGCGCCCGGCGGCGAAGGAAGCGCGCGCGCTCCGTGAGTAGCGACGCGGGCGATCCGGTGCGCGAGGCCGCCGCCCTGCTCGCGCGCGGCGACTGGCAGGCGGCGCACGAAATCGTGCAGGCCCACGAATCCCTGCCGCACGCCACGTGGGCGCACGGAATCGTTCACATCCTTGAAGGCGACCTCGACAACGCGCGCTACTGGTACGGGCGCGCCGGGCGGCGCCTGCCGGCGTCGCCCTCGGCCGCGGACGAGCTGCGGGCCCTGCGCGCCGCCCTCGACGCCGCCTGAGGCGCCCTGCTAGACTCGTTCGATACTCTCTGGAGGAGGTTTCCATGGTTCGCAAGACCCTCGTTTGCGCCGCCGTCGCCGCCGCGTTCGCCACGGCGCCGGCCTTCGCGCAGCAGAAGCTGAAGATCGGCTTCATCACCTCGCTGTCCGGCCCGCAGGGCGTGATCGGCAAGCAGATGAAGGACTCCGTCGAACTCGCGCTCGAGCACCTGGGCAAGAAGGTCGGCGGCCTGGATACCGAGGTCTTCTACGGCGACGACCAGGCCAAGCCCGACGTCGGCGTGCAGGTCGCGCAGGAGCTGATCAAGAAGAACCAGGTCGACATCATGGCCGGCATCATCTGGTCGAACGTGATGATGGCGGTGATGCCCGAGGTCACCGGCAGCGGCCGCATCATGGTCGGCGCCAACGCCGGCGCGAGCCCGCTCGCCGGCGCGCAGTGCAACGAGCGCTACTTCTCGGTGTCCTGGAACAACGACCAGTCGCCCGAGGCGATGGGCAAGTACATGCAGGAAAAGGGCATCAACGACGTCTACATCCTCGCCCCGAACTACCAGGCCGGCAAGGACATGGTCGCCGGCTTCAAGCGCTACTACAAGGGCAAGATCCTCGACGAGGTGTACACGCGCTTCGGCCAGACCGACTACCAGGCCGAGCTCTCGCAGCTGCGCTCGAAGAACCCGAAGGCGGTGTTCGTGTTCTACCCGGGCGGCATGGGCATCCAGTTCCTGAAGCAGTACTCGGAAGCGGGCCTGCGCGGCATGTTCCCGCTGTACTCGGTGTTCACGGTCGACGAGACCACCATCCCGGCGATCAAGCACGCCGCGCTCGGCCAGTACGAGGCGCGCTTCTGGAGCCAGGACATCAAGGTGCCGGCCAGCCAGAAGTACGTCGCCGACATGCAGAAGAAGTTCGGCTACATCCCGTCGTTCTACGGCGCGCAGAGCTACGACGCGATCAACCTGATCGACTCGGGCGTGCGCGCGGTGAAGGGCAACGTGAAGGACACCGCCGGGATGATCGCCGCGATGCGCAAGGCGAACTACAACTCCGTGCGCGGCAAGTTCACCTTCAACGTCAACCACCACCCGATCCAGAACTTCTACCTGCTGAAGGCGGTGTCCGGCCCGGCCGGCAAGGACCCGGTGATGGAGATCCAGCAGACCATCTTCGAGAACCACAAGGATTCGTACTACAAGGACTGTAAAATGAAGTGGTAGCGCGAAAGCGCGACCACGAGGGGCGCGGCGACCACCGCGCCCCTTTTGTTTGAGACTCCCTCCCCCGATCGATGCCCATCACCCTGGTCTTCGAGCAGTTGCTGAACGGCGTGCAGTTCGGGGTGACGCTGTTCCTGATGGCCGCGGGGCTGACGCTCGTGTTCGGCATCATGAACATGGTCAACCTCGCCCATGGCTCGCTGTACATGGTGGGCGCATACCTCGCGCTCGCCGCGAGCCAGTGGACCGGCAACTACGTCGGCGGCGTGATCCTCGGCCTCGCCGGCACGCTGGTGGTCGGCATGCTGGTCGAACTGGTGGCGCTGCGAAAGCTGTACGACCGCGACCACCTCGACCAGGTGTTGGCGACCTTCGGCCTGATCCTCTTCTTCAACGAGCTGGTGGCGATGCTCTGGGGCCGCACCGCGCTCGACTTCCCGCGGCCCGAATGGCTGCAGGGCCATATCGAGCTCTTCGCCGGCTCGCGCTACCCGCTGTACCGCGCGGTGATCATCGGCGTAGGCATCGCGGTCGCGCTCGGCCTCTGGTACGTGGTGGCGAGGACACGCCTCGGCATGCTGATCCGCGCGGGCGCATCGAACCGCACCATGGTCGCGGCGCTCGGCGTGAATATCCGCCTCCTCTACACCGTGGTGTTCGGCGCCGGCGCCGCGCTCGCGGGCCTCGCAGGCCTGATGGCGGGGCCGATCTACGCGGTGCAGCCCGGCATGGGCGAATTGATCCTGATCCAGGTGTTCGTGGTGATCGTCATCGGCGGCATCGGCTCGATCCGCGGCGCCTTCGTCGGCTCGCTGGTGGTCGGCGTGGTCGACACGCTGGGGCGCGCGTTCCTCAAGCCGGTGCTCGGCTCGATGATCTCGCCGACCGCGGCGGAGGCCGCCGGCCCGGCGCTCGCCTCGATGCTGATCTACCTGCTGATGGCGGTCGTGCTCGCGTTGCGGCCCGAAGGCCTCTTCCCGGCGAAGGGGCGCTGATGGCCGGCCGCTCGCGCACGATCTTCTGGGCAGTCCTCGTGGCAGTGCTGGCGCTGCTGCCGCCCCTCGCCAGCGCGTTCGACCAGCCGTTCTACGTCGAGCTGATCCGGCGCGTGATGATCTACGCCATCGCGGCGACCAGCCTGAACCTGATCCTCGGCTACGGCGGACTGGTGTCGTTCGGCCACGCCGCCTACCTCGGCGTCGGCGGCTACGCGGTCGGCATCCTGTCCTTCTACGGCGTGGACAACGGCTGGCTGCAGTGGCCGCTCGCGGTGGTCGCCTCGGCCGGCATCGCCGCGGCGATCGGCGCGGTGTCGGTACGAACGAGCGGCATCTACTTCATCATGATCACCCTCGCCTTCACGCAGATGCTGTACTACCTCGGCATCTCGCTCGAGGAATTCGGCGGCGACGACGGCATGCGCCTGAAGCGCCGCAGCCAGTTCGCGGGACTCTTCGACCTCGCGGACCCGACGGTGTTCTACTACGTCGTACTCGTCCTGATGCTGGCGTCGATCTGGCTGGTGCACCGCATCGCGCAGTCGCGCTTCGGATTCGTGCTGCGCGCGGCGAAGTCGAACGAGCCGCGCTCGCGCGCGATCGGCTTCTCGCCCTACGCCTACCGGCTGGTGGCGTTCGTGATCGCCGGCGCGATCTGCGGCCTCGCCGGCGCGCTGCAGGCCAACCAGACCTCGTTCGTCACGCCGGAGTTCATGCACTGGACGCGCTCCGGCGAGATCATGTTCATGGTGATCCTCGGCGGCATCGCCACCACGGCAGGCCCGCTGCTCGGCGCCGCGGGCCTGCTGGTCGTCGAGACGGTGCTCGCGAGCTGGACCGAGCACTGGCAGGTGATCCTCGGCCCGCTGCTCGTCCTCTCGGTCGTGTTTTTCCGCCGCGGCCTCGCCGGCTCGATCCCGGGAGCGAAGGATGGCTGAGGCGCTGCTCGAGGTCCGCGGGCTCGAGAAGAGCTTCGGTGCGCTGCGCGCCAGCGACGGCATCGACTTCGACGTGCGCGAAGGCGAGACGCACGCCGTGATCGGGCCGAACGGCGCCGGCAAGACCACCTTCATCGCGCAGCTCGGCGGCGACCTGCGCCCGGACCGCGGCACGATCCGCTTCGCGGGAGAGGACGTCACCGCGCTGCGTGCCCCCGCGCGTTCGCGCAAGGGTTTCGCGCGCTCGTTCCAGATCACCAGCATCTACCGCGACTTCAGCGTGATCGACAACGTCGCGCTCGCGGTGCAGGCGCACGCCGGCCACGGCTTCCGCTTCTGGGCCCCCGCGCGCGGCGAAGCCTCGCTGCGCGAGCCCGCGCGCAGGTGCCTGGACGAAGTCGGCCTCGGCGCGCGCGCCGAGGTGCTCGCCGCCGATCTTTCGCACGGCGAGCAGCGCCAGCTGGAGGTCGCGATGGCGCTGGCCACGAAGCCGCGCCTCTTGCTGCTCGACGAACCGGTGGCGGGCATGGGCACGGAAGAGTCGCAGCGAATGGTGAAGTTCCTCGGCTCCCTCAAGGGCCGGCAGACCATGATCCTCGTCGAGCACGACATGGACGCGGTGTTCTCGCTCGCCGACCGCATCTCGGTGCTGGTCTACGGACGCATCATCGCCACCGGTTCCCCGGCCGAGATCCGCGCCAACCCGGAGGTGCGCAAGGCCTACCTCGGGGAGGACGCCTGATGCTGCGCGTCGCCGGACTCGAGACCGCCTACGGCCTGTCGCAGGTGCTGTTCGGCGTCGAGTTGTCGATCGGCGCCGGGCAAGTGGCGACGCTGCTGGGCAGGAACGGCATGGGCAAGACCACCACGGTGCTGTCGATCATGGGCGTGGTGCCCTCGAAGGCCGGCACGATCGACTTCGAAGGCCGCGCGATCCGCGGCCTGCCCTCGTATCGCGTCGCGCAGGCCGGGTTGGGCCTCGTGCCCGAGGGCCGGCAGATCTTCCCCAACCTCACGGTGCACGAGAACCTCGTCGCCACGGCGGCCAATCGCGGCCGCGCGAAGTCTCCGTGGACGCTAAGGCGCGTGTACGAACTCTTCCCGCGGCTGGAGGAACGCCGCGCGAACTTCGGCAACCAGCTCTCCGGCGGCGAGCAGCAGATGCTCGCCGTGGGCCGCGCGCTGATGACGAACCCTAGGCTGCTGATCCTCGACGAAGCCACCGAGGGCCTCGCGCCGTTGATCCGCGCCGACATCCACCGCTCGATCGGCCAGCTGAAGGCCGAGGGCCTGTCGATCCTCGTCATCGACAAGGACCTGAAGGCGCTCTCCGCCGTGGCCGACGTGCACTTCGTGCTCGAGAAGGGCCGCGTAGTGTGGACCGGCAGTTCCGCGCAACTGGCGGCGGAAGCCGACGTGCAGCACCGCTACCTCGGCGTCTGATGGCCGCGCTCGTCGTACCCGAACTGCCGCCCTCGGTGCCGCGCACGCACGGGCCGCTGGTCGCCGCCTTCGGCCGGCTCGCGATGCGCCTCTCCGGCTGGACCTTCGAAGGCAACTTCCCCGACGCGCCGAAGGTGATGATCGTGGTCGCGCCGCACACCTCGAACTGGGACGTGCCGGTCGGGCTCGCGGCCAAGTTCGCGCTGCGCTTCGAGGTCAGGTTCGTCGCCAAGCACACCACGTTCTGGTGGCCGCTGGGGCCATTCCTGAAGTCGCTCGGCGGCATCCCGGTGAATCGCTCGCAGGCCGGCGACATGGTCGGCGACACCGTCGAGGCCTATCGCCGCGCCGAGAAGCTGATGCTGATCCTCACGCCCGAGGGCACGAGGAAGAAAGTCCCGAAATGGAAGTCGGGCTTCCACCGCATCGCGCGCGCCGCGAACGTGCCGATCATGCTGATCACCTTCGACTACTCGCGCAAGGTGATCCGCCTCGGGCCGACCTTCCAGCCCACCGACGACTACGAGGCGGACCTCGCCGCGATCCAGTCGCACATCACGCCGCAAATGGCGTGCGTGCCGGCGAACTACTGAGGGCCGATCAGCGCTTCCAGCCGCGCGAGCACCGCGGCGCCCGCCTCGCGCTCGTACGGCGCCGAGTAGAAGGCCTCCAGGTCCATCGGCGGGTGCAGCGTGACCGAGCAGCGCTGGAAGAGCTTCCCCGGCAGCTGCCCCTGCACCAGCAGGTCGCGGAAGCCGTCCACGCGCACCGGGACGGCGGTGGCCTTCGTGTTGTGCAGCAGCCGCGCGACCCCGGCGCGGAACGGCGCGCCCTGCCGCGTGGTGCCGGCCGGGAAGTGCAGCAGCCAACCCGTGCGAATCGCCTTCTCGATGCGCGCCGCGCCGCGCGTGTCGACCGGCCGGTTCGTATCGCCGCCTGCATCGCGGAAGCTGCGCTTCAGCGTCACGCTGCCGGCGCGCCCGAGCAGCTGCGTCAGCACGTTCTTCTGCATGGTCTCCTCGGCGGCCGAGAAGCGCAGCACCGGGTCCTCGAGGTCGAACTGGTGACGCACGTAGACCAGGTCGAAGAACGCCACCGCCTCGAGGAAATAGCTCTGGTGGTTGGCGAGGAACACCACGTTCTTCCTCGGCAGCCGCTCGAGCAGCGCGTCGCCCTTCACGCGCACCTGGTTCAGCAGCGCGAAATACGGCAGCGAGAAGCCGGTGCCGATGCCTGCGATGATGCCGCGGCGCAGCCAGCGGTTGAGGAAGACCTGCGCGGCGCGGCGACCGTGGATCACGGCGCGGGCTCCGAAGGAATCTCCCCGGCATCCGCCGCGAGCAGGCACGCGCGCTCGTCATCGCCGAGCGGCTCCACCGTGCGCAACTGCCGTTCCAGCACCTGCAATCCCGCCTCCGAGGGGTCTGCGCCCCGTTGCTCCCGCTCGAGGATACGCCTTCGCAATTCGTCCGGCGAGGCCTCGCAGCCGACGATGCGGAACGCGGCGCCCAGCCGCGCCGCGAGCGCCCGGAACGAATCGCGATCCGCGCGGCGCAGGAAGGCCGCGTCGACGATCACCGGCACTCCACCCGCGACCGCATCCCCGACCACCGCCTCGAGGCGCGCGTAGGTCGCGGCGGTAGAGGCAGAATCGTAGATGCCGGCGTCCTGCGCCGATCCCGAGCGCGCGCCTGCGGCGAGTCCGTGCAGGCGCTTGCGCTCGACGTCCGAGCGCACCACCACCGCCCCGGCGCGCGCGGCGAGCGCCTGCGCCACCGTGGACTTGCCCGAGCCCGACAGGCCGTGCATCAGCACCACCGCGCGCCGCCCGCCGGTGGCGAAGCGCCCGGCGAGCGCGAGATAGTCGTGGTACTCGGCGAGCGCCGACGAGTTCGCAGGCGCCTGCAACGAAGCGTCGCTCGCGCGGATGCAGGCGACCTTCGCGCGCACCATCGCGCGGTAGGCGCAATAGAAGGCAAAGACCCGCAGCAGGCCGTAGTCCCCCGTGCGCTCCAGATACCCGTTCAGGAAGCGCCACGCCAGCGGCGCGAGGCGCCGGTCGACGAGGTCCATGAAGAGGAACCCAATCTCGCTGGCCACGTCGATCCAGCGGAACCCGGCATTGAACTCGATGCCGTCGAAGGCCACCGGCCGCCCGGCGATCCACGCGATGTTGCCGAGGTGCAGGTCGCCATGGCACTCGCGCACGAAACCGTCGCGGTGCCGCGCCTCGAATGTCGCCGACAACCTTCGCGCCTCGCGCTCGGTCCACGCGCGCATCCGCTCCAGTCCCTCGCGATCGGCGCTGCCCGCGGCCAGCGCCTCGATCTGGTCGACGTTCTGGATCGCGGGCGCGATCACCTGCTGCGGCGTGCCGTATTCACTTTCGGACGGTGCTGGCGGCAGGCTGGCGTGGAACGCCGCGGCCATTCCGGCTAGCGCCTCGGCCTCCGCGTCGCCGAGCCCGCCGGCGCGCGCGACCTCGAGCGCGAGCGCACCCTCGTCGAAGCGCCGCATGTGCACCGCGTATTCGAATGCCTGGCCTTCGCCGCCGACCACGGGCGCGTCCTCGCTGCCGGCGATCGGCACCACGCCGACGTAGATGCCCGGCGCCGTGCGTCGGTTGAGGCGCAGTTCCTCCTCGCAGCAGCGGCGCCGCGCCTCCAGCGTGCGGAAGTCCAGGAAGCCGAGGTCCACCGGCTTCTTCACCTTGTAGGCATGATCCCCGGCGAGGAACACCCACGAGATGTGGGTCTCGATGCAGCGCACCGACGGCGCCGCGTGGGGATAGCAGCGCGGCTCGAGCAGCGCGCGCGCGAGCGCGCTCAATGCAGCTCGAACCCGTTGCGCGCGCCGAGCACGTCGAGCTGCGCGAGCGCGCCCGAGGGCGACAGCGAGTCGCGCACGTAGGCGAGCACGTCCGGGTCGGTGATGAACGAGGCCGAGCTCTGCGCGCCGAGGATCTGCGACGGATCCTGCGCGCGCGCCACCGCGAAGCCCTGCACGTAGTCGACGCCGGCCTCGGCGAGCGACTGCACCGTGGCGCGGTCCTCGGCCCACTCGGCGATCGACTTCATGCCGAGGTGGCGCCCGAGCTCGACGATGGCCTCGACGATGGCGAGGTTCGCCGGGTGCGCGTTGACGTTGACGATGAAGCTGCCATCGATCTTCACGGCGTCGGCCGGGAGTTCCTTCAGGTAGTTGAACGAAGTGTAGCCCGCGCCGAAGTCGTCGAGCGCGACTTTCGCGCCGGTGCTGCGCACGCGGTCGATGAAGCGGCGCGTGTTGTCGAGGTCGTGCAGCGCGACGCCCTCGGTGACCTCGATGCACAGGCGCTGCGTGGCGCGCGGGCTGGAGGCCAGCATCGCGAACGCGTCCTGGATGAAGCGCTCGTCGTTCAGCGACGCGCCCGAGAGGTTCATGGTGACGAAGCGCGTCACCGGCAGCGCGTCGTGGTAGCGCTCCAGCCAGGCCAGCGCGTTCGACATCACCCAGCGGTCGATCACCGCGGCGCGGCCGTTGTTCTCGGCCGCGGCGACGATCACGCCGCCGGGCGTCACCGAGCCGTCGGGCTCGCGCATGCGGATCAGCACCTCGAAGTTCAGCGAGCCGTACGGATCGGTGAGGGACATGATCGGCTGCATGACGAG
>CAZTXP010000205.1:0-8871 GCA_964617355.1 uncultured Enterobacteriaceae bacterium | reverse complement strand
ACCCGGCGAGCCGCCGCTCTTCCTCAACGGCATCGCCGGCCTCGGCGGCCCGTTCTGGCAGGCGACCTTCGACACGCGCTTCGTCGGCGAAGGCTCCACCGCGCTGAAGGCACGCGCGGTGATCGAGAGCATCGCGTTCCTGCTGCAGGCGAACGTCGACCACATGGCGCCCTACGTCCCGGCGCCCAGGCGCATGCGCGTGAGCGGCGGCCTGTCGAAGATCGACGCCCTCTGCCGCCACCTCGCCGCGCTATCGGGCCTGCCGGTACTGCGTCGCGACGACCCCGAGGCCACCGCGCGCGGCATCGCCTTCATCGCCGCGGGACGCCCCGCGACCTGGACCGCGGGCAACCACGACGCCGAGTTCGCACCGGCGCAGGATGCCGCGCTGTCGGCGCGCTACCGGAAGTGGCGTGCGCTGATGAAGGAAGCGACGGGGGTCTAGGAAGGCGACGCCTCCCTCGATCACGGACGAACGGGAACCTGAATGGACCTCATCCTGGAGATTCTCGCCAGCTACCTCGGCAAGAAGGTGCTGTGGGCGATCGCCGCCGTGGTAGCGCTCGTCGCCGCGTTCCTGCTCTGGAAATCCTGAGCCCGGGGCCGCGCGGCCCCGCTCAGGACGCCCGGCGGGCGAGCGCCGCGCCCGGCCCGAGGATCGCCGGCGATGCGTTGAGCTTTTCCATCGCGAATCCTGCCGCCGTCTGGTAGCCGCGCATGAACGCTTCCCGCTCCGCCTTCGGCAGTACCGTCTCGATGTCGTCGAACACGCCGCCGCAGCGCTCGTCGAGCAGGTTCAGCAGGCCGAACGGCCCGGCGCCGCGGTTGCGCAGGATCAGGGCCGAGACGTCCTTGCAGAGCCGCGCGTCGTAGTCGCGCAGGGCGGCTGGCGTCGCGCCGCCATGCGCGAGCATCGAGGCGCCGAGCACCCTCGCGTCGATGATCGCCTGCGTCGCGCCGTTGGAGCCGGTGGGATACATCGCATGCGCGGCGTCGCCGAGCAGCGCGACGCGACCATCCACCCACGTCGGCACCGGATCGCGGTCGATCATCGGGTATTCGTAGACGTCCTCGGCGCCGCGCAGCATCGCCGGCACGTCGATCCAGTCGTGGTTCCAGCCTTCGAAGTGGTGCAGGAACTCGTCGTGGCGCACCTTGCGGTTCCAGTCGCCGTCGCGCCAGCCGCCGGAGTTGTCGACGGTGATCTCGGCGATCCAGTTGATGTCGGCGAGCCCGCTCGCCGGGTCGCGCCGCGAAATCGGGTAGAACACCACGCGGTGCCGGTGCGTGCCGAAGCCGACGAACGAAGCTCCCGTACGGATCGGCACGCCGCGCGTGACGCCGCGCCACATGATCGCCCCGCCCCAGTGGATCGGTGGCTGGCCCGGATGCATCTGCGCGCGCACCGCCGAGTGGATGCCGTCGGCGCCGATGAGGAGCGACCCCTCGATCTCCTGCCGCTCGCCGGTGCGCGACTCGACCAGCGCGGTCACCCCGGCGCCGTCGGCGTGGTTCCGATACCCCGCGACGCGCACGCCGGTGCGCACCGCATCCACGCCGAGCCGCTCCACCGCCGCGCGATACAGCAGCATCTGCAGCCCGCCGCGATGCACCGAGTACTGCGGCCAGCGGTAGCCCGCGCGCAGGCCGCGCGGCTCGGAGTAGACGTCCTTGCCGTTCAGGCCGACGAGCGCCCACTCCTGCGTCTGCACGCCGATGGCGTCGAGGTCCTCGTTGCGAAAGCCCATCGCATGCAGCTCGCGCACCGCGTTCGGCTGCACGTTGATGCCCACGCCGAGCGGCTTCAGGGCCGCCACCGACTCGAGCACGAGGCAAGGCACGCCGATCTCGTGCAGCGTCAGCGCGAGCGCGAGGCCGCCGATGCCGGCCCCGGCGACGAGGACCGGACGCGTCTCGGTTGCCATGCTCAAGCCGCCAGTGCCGCGGCGTGGCCGAGGCTCTTCCGGCAATCGGCGACGATGCGCTCCAGCAGTTCGGCGCAGGTCGGGATGTCGTGGATCAGGCCGATCACCATGCCGGCGCTGACGATGCCGTCGTCCACCGCGCCGCTCGCCATCGCGGCCTTGCCGCGCGTGCCGACGACGAGCGGGCGCACTTCCTCGAAGGTGGTGCCGCGCTTCTCCAGCGCCACCACCTCGTCGGAGACCTTGTTCTTGAACACGCGCGCCGTGTTGTGCAGCGTGCGGAAGATCAAGTTGGTGTCGCGCTCCCCCGCCTTCACCAGCGCCTGCTTGATGTTGTCGTGGATCGGCGCTTCCCTCGTGCACATGAAGCGCGTGCCCATGTTGATGCCCTCGGCGCCGAGCGCGAGCGCCGCGGCCATCGCGCGGCCGTCGCCGATGCCGCCCGAGGCCACCACCGGCACCTTCAGCGCATCCACCGCTGCGGGGATCAGGATCAGGTTCGGCACGTCGTCCTCGCCGGGGTGGCCGGCGCACTCGAAGCCGTCGATGCTGATCGCGTCCACGCCGTAGCGCTCTGCCGAGAGCGCGTGGCGCACCGAGGTGCACTTGTGCACCACCTTCAGGCCCGCCTCCTTGAAGAGCTCGACGAATTCCTTGGGCTTGGAGCCCGCGGTCTCGACGATCTGCACGCCGCTCTCGATGATCGCGCGCGCGTACTCGTGGTACGGCGGCGGGTTCACGGTCGGCAGGATCGTGAGGTTCACGCCGAAGGGCTTGTCGGTCATCTTGCGACAGCGCGCGATCTCGGCGCGCAGCGCATCGGGCGTGGGCTGCGTGAGCGCGGTGAGGATGCCTAGGCCGCCCGCGTTCGAGACCGCCGAGGCGAGCTCCGCGAGGCCGACCCATTGCATGCCGCCCTGGATGATCGGGTAGCGGGTGCCGAGCAGTTCGGTGATGCGCGTCTTCATGGCGTGGCGTGCCTCTTCAGGAAATCGAGCAGGAGTCCGGTGACGGCCGCGGGCTGTTCCTGCTGCACCCAGTGGCCGGCGCCGGGGACGAGGTGCACCGCTTCCATGCGGGTACAGGCGGCGGTTTGCATCTTCTTCAGGTCGCCGGGCTTCTGGAACGGGCCCCAGTCGGAGGCGCCGGCGATGAACACCGAGGGCACGTCCAGCGTGCGCCCCCCGAACAACTGCATCTCGGGCGCGAAGCGCGGCGAGGTCGCGCAGCGATACCACTGCAGCCCGCCCTGGAAGGTCGTGCGGGCGAATTCGCCTGCGTACACCGCGAGCTCGTCGTCGGGAAGCCACTTGCAGGCCGCGATCTCGGCCTTAGACGGCATGTCGGGCGCGACCGTCTCGGCCATGGTCTTCGCCAGATCCATGATGTAGTAGGTCGGGATCTTCGCGAACTCGTCGGCGGTCCAGCCCGAGAGCTCGAAGGGCTTGTTCGCAGACCAGTCGGCGCTCTTCACGTGGTAGTAGGCGCGCAGGAAGTCGTGGATGCCCTGCGGGCAGAGGCGCATGTCGGCATCGGCGGCGCGCTCGGAGTAGTACCACTGGTAGTGCTTGCGCGGGCGAGCGAGCTTGGCCATCGCCTCGTGCGGGATCGCGCCGAAGAATCCGGGGGCCGGCGGCGGCGCGCCTTCGGCAGTGTCGAACGGCAGCGCGGGCGCGCCGGGGAACGGCGAACTCATGATCGCGACGCACGGGAAGACGTCCGGCCGCACCAGCGCGCACCATGACGCCACCGGCGCGCCGAAGTCGTGGCCGACCAGCCCCGCCACCTTGCGGTAGCCAAGCGCGTGCACGAGGCCGAGCGCGTCGCGGACGAGGTTCAGCAAGCGGAAAGGCGCGAGGTCCCCGTAATAGGACGCATCCCAGCCCGTGGTCAGGCCGTAGCCGCGCTGGTCGGGCGCGACCACGTAGTAGCCCGCGTTCGCGAGCGCCGGCATCACCTTGCGCCAGCTGTAGGCGAGCTCGGGGAAACCGTGCAGGAGGAGCAGCATCGGCCGCCCCTTCTTGCCCGCCTCGAGCACGTGCATCGACAGGCCGTTGATGCCTTCGACGCGACGCGAGCGGATGCCCTCGGGGAGTGCGTACATGGTCGAAGGATAAACGAGCGCGGCGTTACCATTCGGCGGATGGACGCGAACCTGCCGCTCCTCGAGACCGCGATGCTCGCGGTGGCGCTCGCGATCGCCGCGGCGTTCCGGCCGTGGAGCACGTTCGCGGCCGCGGAGCTGCGCACGCCGTGGCTGGTGCTGCTGGTGTCTCAGACGCTGCTCTGGAGCCTGCAGCTGCGCCTGCTGCCGGCCGGCATCCCGCCGGTGCTCTCGGGCGCCTGCCTTGCGGTGCTGATGCTGGGATGGCCCGCTGCGGTCGTGACGACGAGCATGGCCGCCGGCGCCGCGCTGGTGATCGCCGGCAGCGCGCTCGCGCCCGCACTCGTTGCGCTGGCGTGGAACGGACTCGTGCCCGCGACCGCCGGCCTCGCCATCGGCCTCGCGGTGCGCCGCTGGCTCCCCAGGCACCCGTTCGTCTACATCCTCGGCCGCGGCTTCGCCGGCACCGCGCTCGCGATGACGGTCGCGGGCGTCGCGGCCTATGCGTGGCAACCGCATCCGCCGGGTACCGACGCCACCATCCTCGTCACGTCGCGCTGGCTCGCCGCCTGGGGCGAAGCCTTCGCCACCGGCGCGCTCACCGCGATCTTCGTCGCCTTCCGCCCGCAGTGGCTGGCGACGTGGTCGGACGCGCGCTACCTGCCCGGCCCGCCCGGCTGATCAGTCGAGGCCGAGCACGGCCTTCACGCCGCCGAGGAGCTTGTCCTTCGAGAAGGGCTTGGTCATGTAGCCGTCGGCGCCGCCCACCAGCCCGCGCATCACGCTCTCGCGCGTCGCCTCCGCGGTGAGCATGACCACGGGGATCGCGCGCAGCACCGGGTGGCGCTTCAGGTTGGCGAGCACGTCGAAGCCGTTGGTACCGGGAATCGACACGTCGAGCAGCACGAGGTCGGGCAGCGGCTTCCTGCGCAGGCGCGCGATGATGTCGTCGCGCGTCATCGCCGTCTCGACCGCGAAGCCCGCGCCTTCCAGCAGCAGCGACACGAGGCTGCAGACGTCGGGGTCGTCGTCGATGATCAGCACGTCGAGCGGCGCTTCGGCCGACGGTACGCGCGACTTCACCGCCTGGCGCGCGATGCTCACGTAGTAGCCGTCGCGCGACAGCGTCAGGCCGCCGGTGGTCGCCTCGCGCTGCGCGCTCTCGTGCGTGCCCTGCGAGGCGTCGGGCGACGCGGTCGCGGCGAAGAAGGCGCTGAAGTCGAGGCCCTCGGTCTCCTCCACCGTCGGGTGGCGCACGAGGCCCGAGCCGAGCAGCGCGCGCACGAGGTCGCGCAGGGCCTCGGCCGGGATGTGCGGCACCTTCTGCTCGAGGTCGCCGACGGTGGCCTTGCCGTCCATCAGCACCAGCAGTTCCAGCGCCTCGGGCGGCAGGCGCGTGTGGCCCGCGTTCAGTTCGGCGGCGCCCGCGTCGGTGACAACGAAGGTGTCGAGCGGATAGACCGGGAGGTTGGCCCGGTTCTCGCTGGAGAAGACGGCGATGCGGTTGGGATCGGCGACCATGACTGCCCTCCTCGGGACAGTCTACGCCGACCCCGCACGCCGGGCATCCAGCCCGGCGCAAGCATCCTTGCGCGCTAGGCCGCGGCCTTGCGGTTCTTCGCCAGCCAGCCGTCCACGCGCTGCACGATCTGGTCGAGCGCCGCGAGGCGCTTGCCCCTCTGCGCGGCGATGCCCTGCACGAGAAGGTCGACGCGCTCGATCGCCTGCGCGCCCGCGGCGAGCGCGCGCGCGGCCGACGACGGTTTCGCGAGGCCCTTGGCCGCCGCGGCGTACTTCTCGAAGGGCACGAGGTCCTCCGGCGCCGCGCCGAGCTCGATGCAGAACGCCACCACCCACTCGTACACCGCCTTCGAGGCCGCGGGATCCGAGTGCACCGCGTCGCGGATCGCGCGCACCGAGGTGTCCTCGATGCAGCGATAGTTGCCGGTGAGCAGCATCGCCCACTTGGCGAGCGGCACGAACACCGAGTCGTGCACCTTCAGCTTCACCGGCAGCTCCAGCCCCTCGAAGCGCGCGGCCTCGATGTCGGCCTGCATCTGGCGCAGCATCGCGGTCGACGCGTCCGACGGGAAGCGCGCCACCTTGAAGTTCGTCGGCAGCGTCACCTGCAGCACGTTCACCGGCTCCTCGGGCGGACGGAAGGCCTGCGGGTCGGGGCTGCAGAGCGTCATGTTCGCCGGGTCGAAGCTCTTCCACACGGTGTGGTCGGCGTAGCAGTGCTTGAGCGTGCTGGTGTCCACGCCCGGGATGCGCGCGACGTAGGGCAGCGGCGGCATGTTCATGATCGACATCGCCGGCTTCTTCGACTGCGCGACGCGCTCGAGCAACTCACGCGCGCCGGGGGTGCGGTACTGCGGCTCCTGCATCGCCAGCGCGACGAGGTCGTAGGCGGCCGGGTCGGCGTCGTTCGGCCCGCCGGCGGTGACCTTGCCCGGCAGCTTGCGCGAATCGACTTCGAGCAGCCCGTCGCGCCCCTTCACCGGGATGCGCACGCGCGCGCCCTCGGCGTTGATCTTCTCCGCCTCGGCCGGAAGGCAGACCAGGTGCGTGTCGTGGCCGGCCATCGCCAGCTTGGTGGCGAGCAGCGAGCCGTAGGACGCGCCCATCACCAGCGTCTTGTATTTTTTCACCATGTGAAATTCCTCCTCAAGATATGCAATCGTAGGCAGGAAGTTGATGCACGGCAATCTTGCAGCGCGTCATGACGCCCCTCGCATTGACAGGGCCATGCGCGTCCCCGAAGGTGCGGGGCTTCACGGAGGAAACCCCATGCCCGTAGAGCGCGTGCACCACGTCGCCTACCGCTGCCGCGATGCCAAGGAAACCGTGCAGTGGTACGAGAAGCACCTCGGCATGCAGTACCTGCTCGCGTTCGCCGAGGATCGCGTGCCCTCCACGCACGAGCCGCATCCGTACATGCACGTCTTCCTCGATGCCGGCGGCGGCAACGTGCTCGCCTTCTTCGAGCTGCCGCAATCGCCAGGCATGGGGCGCGACGAGAACACGCCGGCTTGGGTGCAGCACCTCGCGTTCAAGGTGGGCAGCGTCGACGAGCTGCACGCCGCCAAGGCGCGGCTCGAGGCCGCCGGCATCGAGGTGGTCGGCCCGACCGACCATTCGCTCTTCCAGTCGATCTACTTCTTCGACTGCAACGGCCACCGGCTGGAACTCGCCGCGGACACCGGCACCGCCGAGATGATAGCGAGGGCCGGCGAGGTGAAGTGGGAGATGCTCGAGGAATGGTCGCGCACGCGCCGCGCGCCCCGGCACGCGGCGTGGCTGCACGCTTCGGAGCTGGCCACGGCTTAGAATCGCGGCATGCAGAATCCCGTCTGGCGCCGCGGCGCGGTCAGCGTCTTCCTCGGCGAGAAATCCGGTAAGTATCCCGACGGCAACCAGGTGGTGGTGCGCGGCGCGGACACGCTGGTCGCGTTCGACACGCCGCTGTCCTCCAACCGCCTCGGTCCCGAGTTCACCGATGCCGACCTCGTGATCCTCGGCCACGTGCACGAAGACCACATGGCCGGCCTGCATCGCGTTCCGAAAGCGAAGGTCGTGGTGCACGAGGCCGACGTCGAGGCGGCACGCAGCTGGGAAGGCCTGTCGCGCCACTACGGCTACGGCGACGAGGTGCTGCGGCCCTTCAAGGGCAAGATCGAGGAGGAGTTCTTCTACGCACCGCGCCCGGATGCCGAGCCTTACCGCGATGGCGCGCAGTGGGATCTCGGCGGCGGCGTTACCGTGCGCGCGATCCACATGCCGGGGCACACCAGCGGCCACTGCGTGCTGCTGGTCGAGCCCGAGGGCGTGGCGTTCATCGGCGACATCGACCTCTCCTCGTTCGGCCCGTACTACGGCGACGCGACCTCGAGCCTCGAGAGCTTCCGGCGCACCATCCGCACGGTGCGCGACATCCCCGCCACCGCGTGGATCACCTCGCACCACAAGGGCGTGGTCGAGGATCGCGCCACGTTCCTGCAGCTGCTCGATGCGTTCGGCTCGCGCCTGGACGCGCGCGAGGAAGCGATCGCGGCGTGGCTGAAGGACCATCCGTCCACGCTCGAGGAACTGGTGGACCACCGCTTCCTGTACCCCAAGAGCGCGAGCGACCTGTACTACGAATCGGCCGAACGCCGCACGATCGAGCAGCATCTGGCCGAGATGCAGGCCAGGGGCCGCATCGCCCGGGATGCCGGCCGCTGGCACCTCGTTTCCTGAAGTCCCCGACGGAGAATCCCATGAAGACGCTCGTCCGCACGTTCGCCCTCGCCTGCTCGCTCGCGCTGCCGCTCGCCGCTGCCGCGCAGGCCTTCCCCTCCAAGCCGCTGCGCATCATCGTGCCGTTCGCCCCCGGCGGCGCGACCGACGTGCTGGCGCGGCTCTTCGGCGGCGAGATGCAGAAGAGCTTCGGCCAGTCGGTGGTGGTCGAGAACAAGCCCGGCGCCGGCGGCAACATCGGCGCCGAGGCCGGCGCGAAGGCGGCGCCGGACGGTTACACCCTCACGCTCGTCGCGCACGGCTTCATGTCGGTGAACCCGCACGTCTACAAGTCGCTCGGCTACGACTCGATCCGCGACTTCGCGCCAGTGACGCAGCTGGTCACCGCGCCGCTCCTCTTCGTCACCAACCCGAACGCGCTGCCTGCGAAGAACCTGCGCGAGATCCTCGACTACGCGAAGGCCAACCCCGGCAAGCTGGTGATCGGCAACGGTGGCTCGGGCACCGCGCAGCACCTCGCGGGCGAGCTCTTCAGCAGCATGGCCGGCGTGAACGTCGTGCACGTGCCCTACAAGGGCAGCGCGCCGGCGACCACCGACCTCC
>CAZTXP010000204.1:0-5340 GCA_964617355.1 uncultured Enterobacteriaceae bacterium | reverse complement strand
GGCCGAGGTGTTCAAGCTGCTCTCGCCCAAGGAAGCGCAGAAGCTCGGCGAGACCATGGCGAAGCTGAAGGGCGTGACGCGCGAGCGCATCGCCACGGTGATGGAGAAGTTCCACGCCGAGGCGGGCGAGCACACGTCGCTGGGCGCCGACTCCGACGAGTTCGTGCGCGAGGTCATCACCCGCGCGCTGGGCGAGGAGAAGGCGAAGCTGGTGCTCGACCGGATCCTCGCCGGCAGCGACGTCTCCGGCATCGAGAGCCTGAAGTGGATGGACGCCGGCACGGTCGCCGAGCTGATCAAGAACGAGCACCCGCAGATCATCGCGTCGATCCTGGTGCACCTGGAGCGCGACCACGCGTCGGCGATCCTGCTGAACCTCGCCGAGCGGCTGCGCGGCGACGTGATCCTGCGCATCGCCACGCTCGACGGCATCCAGCCCAACGCGCTGAAGGAGCTGAACGAGGCGCTCGCGCGGCTGCACTCGTCGAGCGGCTCGCTGAAGAAGCAGGCGCTGGGCGGCGTGCGGGTCGCGGCGGAGATCCTGAACTACGTCGGCGCGTCGAACGAGTCGACCATCCTCGAGTCGGTGAACGCGGTCGACGGCGACCTCGGCCAGAAGATCCTCGACGAGATGTTCGTGTTCGACAACATCCTCGACCTCGAGGACAAGGCGATCCAGCTGGTGCTGCGCGAGGTCGAGTCCGAGGCGCTGGTGGTGGCGTTGAAGGGCGCCAGCCCCGAGATGCGCGAGAAGATCTTCAAGAACATGTCGCAGCGCGCGGCCGACATGCTGCGCGAGGACCTGGAGTCGAAGGGCCCGGTGCGAGTGTCGGACGTCGAGGCGCAGCAGAAGGAGATCCTCAAGGTCGTGCGCCGGCTCTCGGACGAGGGGCAGATCATGATCGGCGGCGGCGGTGGCGGCGATGCGTTCGTCTGAGGCGCGGATCCCGGCCATGGATGCAACGCATGCACGCCGCTGGAACCCGGCCCCGTTCGTACCCCCTGCGGCGGCGGGCGAGGTCGCGGCCGCCGAGCTGGAGGCGAAGCGCCGCAAGGCGATCGAGGATGGCTACCAGGCCGGATTCCGTGCCGGCAGCACCGCGGTGCAGGCCACCGCCGAGCGCCTCGAGAAGATGCTCGCCTCGGCGGGCGCGTCGATCGGCCTGATCGAGGAGCGCCTCGCGGACGAACTGCTCGACTTCGCGCTCGAAGTGGCGCGGCAGGTGGTGCGCGCCGAACTGAAGGTGAACCGCGACGCCGTGCTGCCCGCCGCGCGCGAGGCGCTCGCCGCGCTGTCGGACGAGGCGCGCGGCCTGCAGATCCTGGCGCATCCCACGGATGCCGACCTGCTGCGCGCGCACCTCGCCGACGAGATCGCACGCGGCGGCTGGCGCATCGTCGAGGACCATCGCATCGAGCCGGGCGGCCTGCGCGTGCTGTCGACCGCCGGCGACGTCGACGCGACGCTCGGCACCCGCTGGCGGCGCACGCTGGCCAACCTCGGAAGGGACGCGAACTGGCATGGCGAGTGATCCCCGCGCGCGCGACGACGGCAACGCCATCGGTCGCTGGTCGAACTACCTCGGCAACTGCCGCGGCTACCTGCGCGCCGCGCCGCCGATCGAGGTCAGCGGGCGCCTGACGCGCGTCGCCGGCCTCGTCATGGAAGCCACGGGCCTGAAGCTCCCGGTCGGCTCGAGCTGCACCGTGTCGCAGGAGGGCGCGGGCAACGTCGAGGCCGAGGTGGTGGGCTTCTCGGGCGAGCGCCTGTTCCTGATGCCCTCCAGCGAGATCAGCGGCCTCACGCCGGGCGCGCGCGTCTCGGCGGTGGAAGTGAACCAGGCCCCGCCCGCCTACGGCAGCCGCAAGCACCCGTGGCGCCGCGCCGAGGACCGCACCAAGCACCTGCCGGTCGGCTACGGCCTCCTCGGCCGCGTGCTCGACGGCACCGGCCGGCCGCTGGATGGCGCCGGCCCGCTGCACTACGAGCAGCGTGCGCCGCTGTCGGCGCGCCAGATCAACCCGATGCGCCGCACGCCCGTGCGCGAGCCGCTCGATACCGGCGTGCGCGCGATCAATGCGCTGGCGACGGTGGGCCGCGGCCAGCGCATGGGCCTCTTCGCCGGATCCGGCGTCGGCAAGAGCGTGCTGCTCGGCATGATGACGCGCTACACCTCGGCGGACGTCACCGTGGTCGGCCTGATCGGCGAGCGCGGCCGCGAGGTGAAGGAATTCATCGAGGAGATCCTCGGCAAGGAAGGCATGGCGCGCGCCGTCGTGGTCGCCGCGCCGGCCGACGCGCCCCCGCTCCTGCGCGTGCAGGGCGCCGCGTACGCGTGCTCGATCGCGGAGTGGTTCCGCGACCAGGGCAAGGACGTGCTGCTGATCATGGACTCGCTGACGCGCTACGCGATGGCGCACCGCGAGATCGCGCTCGCGATCGGCGAGCCGCCCGCGACGCGCGGCTACCCGCCCTCGGTGTTCGCCAAGCTGCCGCAGCTCGTCGAGCGCGCCGGCAACTCGGACGACTCGAATGGCAAGCGCGGAGGCTCCATCACCGCCTTCTACAGCGTGCTCACCGAAGGCGACGACCCGCAGGACCCGGTCGCCGACTCGGCGCGCGCTATCCTCGACGGCCACGTGGTGCTGTCGCGCTCGCTGGCCGAATCCGGCCACTACCCGGCGATCGACATCGAGGCCTCGGTCAGCCGCGTGATGAACCAGGTCGCCGGCCAGCAGAAGTACGAGGCCGCGCGGCGCTTCCGCGCGCTGTACTCGCGCTACAACCGCAACCGCGACCTGTTCGCGGTCGGCGCGTATACCGCCGGCGCCGACGCCGTGCTGGATCGTGCCGTGCGCCTGTATCCGCAGATGGAGCGCTTCCTGCAGCAGGGCATGCACGAGGCTGCCGACATCGCCTCGAGCTTCGCCGGCCTCGACGCCGCCCTCGCCGAAGGCATCGCATGAACACGACCCCGCTCGACACCCTGATCGAACTCGCCGAGCGCCGCTGCGACGACGCCGCCCGCCTCGTGGCGCGCGAGATCGCCGCGCACCGTTGCGTCGAGCAGAAGACCAAGGTGCTGGAGCAGTACCGCGCCGAGTACGTCACGCGCCAGCCTTCGGGCGCGAAGGGCGACACCGACACCACGACGCTGCGCAACTTCTCCGGCTTCCTCGACAAGCTCGACGACGCGGTCGCGCAGGCCGTGCGCGAGACCAGCGACTGCATGGCGCGCCTGTCGCGCGCGCAGGCGGCGTGGAACGACGCCAAGCGCACGCTCGAGGGCTACCAGGCGCTGGCCCGCCGCAATGCCGACCGCCTCGCGCTGCGCGAGCGGCGCGTCGAGCAACGCCAGCAGGACGAATTCGCCGCGCGCAGCGCGCGGCTGCATGGAGGCCTTACGCGATGATCACCCTGAATGGCGCGCCGCCCTCGGCGAACCCCAATCCCGCAGCCCCGGCGCCGGTGGCGGCCTGCCCCGATGGCGCCCCTGCCGATGCCGCCACGTCCGCGCAGGACGCCGCGAACAAGGCGCCCGCCGAGGCCCGCCACGCCTTCGCCAAGCTGCTGGGCAATGCGTTGAAGGACCCGAAGGCCGAGGCGCAAGGCACGCGCGACGTGGCGAAGGAAGCCGCCGACGCGGAGAAGCCCGAAGACAAGCCGGAGGCACAAGCGGCCGACCCGGCCGCCACGCTCCTCGCCTCGGCGCAGCTCGCGCCGACGCTGTCGGTGATCCCGGCGGAAGCGAAGCCGGTCGCGACGACGAAGGGCGACGCCAAGGACGACATCGTCGATGCCGCGCGCGCCCCCAAGGGCGCGGCCGCTGCGCTGCCCGCCGCCGCCGACGCGAAGGACAAACCCGTGCGCGCCAGCGACGCCCCGCGCGCCGACGCCAAAGGCGAGGCCAAGCCCCTCGCGGCCGACGAGGCCAAGGCCGCCGACGACGCGAAACCTGCGCGCGAACCGAAGTCCGCACGCGAGATCGCCGCAGCCCGCGACGCCGCGCCCGCGCGAGATCCCGCGCCGGTGCGCGAAGCCGCGCCGGTGCCGGCGACGATGAACGCCGCCGCGTCCGCTGCGATGGTCGCGCCTGCCCCGGCGCCCGCGCCGCTGCCGCCGATGCACGTGCAAGTCGCCGCGCCGGTGCAATCCGCCGAGTTCCCGCGCGAATTCGCCGCGCAGGTACAGATCGCCGTGCAGCGCGGCGTGGAGCAGGCCTCTATCCAGGTCAACCCGCCGGAACTCGGCCCGATCGAGCTGCGCATCGAAGTCTCGAACGGCGAGGCGCGCGTGCACGTCGCGGCCGAAGCCACCACGACGCGCGAAGCGATCACCGACGCGATGCCTCGCCTGCGCGAGCTGCTCGGCTCGCAGGGCCTGACGCTCGCCGACCAGTCGGTCGGCGCGCAGTTGCCGCAGCGCGACCCGCAGGCGGGCGCCGGCAACTTCGGCGCGCCGGGCGACGGCGGCCGCGGCGAGGCGCCGCAAGGCGCCCCGGAGACGCTCCAGACGGTCGCGCCCGCGACCCGCGTCTCGGTGCAGCGCCTGCTCGACGTCTACGCCTGACGCCTCCCCGATAGGGGCAAATTGAGCCGGTTTTCCCGCGCTGATCCCCCGGTGCCCCGGGGGGCCGGCGTCGGACAATTCCATCCACAGCAGACGCGCATCCACGCACGGAGGAACGATCCATGAGCAAGGCCGCCGCCGCCCCCGCCCCCGCGGGAGACGCCCCGAAGGGCAAGAAGAAGCTGGTGCCGATCATCGGCGCCGCGGTGATCGCCGCCGGCGCCGCCGGCGGTGGCGCATGGTGGTTCGCGTCGAAGAAGGCCGCCGATGGCGCGCCGGCGACGCCGAAGGTCGAGGCGCCCAAGCCGCCGCAGTTCGTCAACCTCGAGCCGTTCGTCGTCAACCTGAAGGACGACGGCACGAACGACCACTTCCTGCAGACCGCGCTCGCGTTCCAGGTCGCCGACGGCGCCGCCGCGGACGCGATCAAGCTGCACCTGCCGGTGATCCGCGGCAAGATCCTGCTGCTGCTGTCCTCGAAGTCTTCCACCGAACTCGCGCCGGTCGAGGCGAAGACCAAGCTCGCCGACGAGATCGTCGTCGCCGCGCGCGCCACGCTGCCCGCGGCGCCGGCCGCCGAGGGCGAGCAGAAGGACGCCAAGAAGGGCATCCTCGCCGTGCATTTCGCGTCGTTCATCATCCAGTAGCGCGAAGATGTCCTCCGAATACCTCTCCCAGGACGAAGTCGACGCGCTGCTGCGCGGCGTGAACGGCGGCGGCGAGACGCCCGAGCCGGAGGCACCGGCCGACGGCGTGCGCCCGTACGACAT
>CAZTXP010000203.1:0-53134 GCA_964617355.1 uncultured Enterobacteriaceae bacterium | reverse complement strand
CTTCGCCGCCTTTTCCTCGGCCGCCTTCTGTTCCTGCTGACGCTTGCGGAACGCGTGCTCCTGCGCTTTCGGCGTCATCGGTCCGGCGGCCTTCTTGCCGTCCTTCGATGCCGGCGCGGTCGGGGCGGCAGCCGGTCCCGCCGGCGGCTTCAGCGATGTCGCCTTCACCCCGGGAGGCGGCGCATCGCCATATTGCACCTTGCCATCCTTGTCGACCCAGCGGAACTGCTGGGCCTGGACGCCGGCGGCGAACGCCAGCGCACACAACGCGATCACGATCCTGTTCATCTGCGGCTCCTGGTTGGCACCAGCCATTAACGCACGGCGCGGCGCCCGGGTGGACAAGAAAACGGTATCGGCTTTTCCGCGCCGTGTCAAACCGCGACGCCGCTCGTGTAGAATCCCGTTTTGCGAGAAAGGACGAACATGCGGGTCATCCAGAAGGCCCTTACCTTCGACGACGTACTCCTTCTTCCCGCCCACTCGCGCGTCCTGCCGCGCGAAGTCTCCCTCAAGACTCGCCTGACCAAGAAGCTCGACCTGAACATCCCGCTGCTTTCGGCGGCGATGGACACGGTCACAGAGGCCCGCCTCGCCATCGCCATGGCGCAGGAAGGGGGGATCGGCATCATCCACAAGAACTTTACCCCAAGGGAGCATGCCGCCGAGGTGGCGAAGGTCAAGCGCTTCGAGTCCGGCGTGCTGCGCGATCCGATGACGGTCTCGCCCGACATGTCGGTGCGCAAGGTGATCGCGCTGCAGCGCCAGCACCGCATCTCCGGCTTCCCGGTGCTGAAGGACGGCAAGGTCGTCGGCATCGTCACCAACCGCGACCTGCGGTTCGAGAAGAAGCTCGACCAGCCGGTGGCGAACATCATGACGCCGCAGAAGCGCCTGGTCACCGTGGCCGAGGGTGCGAGCCGGGCGGAAGCGATGGCGTTGCTGCACAAGCATCGCCTGGAGCGCGTGCTGGTGGTCGACAAGCAGTGGAAGCTGAAGGGGCTGGTCACCGTCAAGGACATCCTGAAGGAAACCGAGCACCCGAACGCCTGCAAGGATGCGCAGGGCAAGCTGCGCGTCGGCGCCGCGGTCGGCGTGGGCGAGGGCACCGAGGAGCGCGTCGAGCGGCTGGTGGACGCCGGCGTCGACGTGCTGGTGGTCGACACCGCGCACGGCCACGCGCAGGGCGTGCTCGACCGCGTGAAGTGGGTGAAGAAGAAGTACCCGGCCATGCAGGTGATCGGCGGCAACATCGGCACCGGCGATGCCGCGAAGGCGCTGGTCGACCACGGTGCCGACGGCGTCAAGGTCGGCATCGGCCCGGGCTCGATCTGCACCACGCGCGTGGTCGCGGGCATCGGCGTGCCGCAGATCAGCGCCATCATGGGCGTGGCCGAGGCGCTGGCGAAATCCGGCGTGCCGATGATCGCGGACGGCGGCATCCGCTACTCCGGCGACATCGCCAAGGCGCTCGGCGCCGGGGCGCACTCGGTGATGCTGGGTTCGCTCTTCGCCGGTACGGAGGAGGCACCCGGCGAGATCGAGCTCTACCAGGGGCGCTCGTACAAGTCGTACCGCGGCATGGGGTCGCTCGGCGCGATGCAGAAGGGCGCGGCCGACCGGTACTTCCAGGACTCGGAGATGAACGTCGAGAAGCTCGTGCCCGAGGGCGTCGAGGGCCGCGTGCCGTTCAAGGGCAGCGCGCTCTGGGTGATCCAGCAGCTCCTCGGCGGCGTGCGCGCGAGCATGGGCTACACCGGCTCCAAGACGCTCGCCGACCTGCGCGCCCGCGCGCAGTTCGTCGAGATCACGTCGGCCGGCATGCGCGAGTCGCACGTCCACGACGTACAGATCGTCAAGGAAGCCCCCAACTACCGCGTCGAGTGACAGGATGCATGACAAGATCCTGATCCTCGACTTCGGCTCGCAGGTCACCCAGCTCATCGCGCGCCGGGTGCGCGAGTCGAAGGTCTACTGCGAAGTCCACCCGAACGACGTCTCGGAAGACTTCGTGCGCTCGTTCGGCGCCAAGGGGGTCATCCTTTCCGGCAGCCACGCCAGCACCTACGAGGCGCACGAGCTGCGCGCGCCGAAGGCGGTGTTCGACCTCGGCGTGCCGGTGCTCGGCATCTGCTACGGCATGTTCACCATGGCCGTGCAACTCGGCGGCGAAGTCGAGGCGAGCGACAAGCGCGAGTTCGGTTTCGCGCAGGTACGCGCGCGCGGCCACACGAAGCTGCTCGACGGCCTGCAGGACGCGACCAACCCCGAGGGCCACGGGCTGCTCGATGTCTGGATGAGCCACGGCGACAAGGTGACGGCGATGCCGCCGGGCTTCAAGCTGATGGCCTCCACCGGCAACTGCCCGATCGCCGGCATGGCCGACGAGGCGCGCCGCTACTACGGCGTGCAGTTCCACCCCGAGGTCACGCACACGAAGCAGGGCGCGCGGCTGCTGGAGCGCTTCGTGCGCGAGATCTGCGGCTGCGCCGGCGACTGGCGCATGCCCGACTACGTCTCCGAGGCGGTGGCCCGCATTCGCGAGCAGGTCGGCAATGACGAGGTCATCCTGGGTCTCTCCGGTGGCGTGGATTCCTCGGTCGCCGCGGCGCTGATCCACAAGGCGATCGGCTCGCAGCTTACCTGCGTGTTCGTCGACCACGGCCTGCTGCGTCTGGACGAAGGCAAGCAGGTCATGGCCACGTTTGCCGAGAACCTGCACGTCAAGGTGATCCACGTCGACGCGAGCGAGGAGTTCTTCGGCGCGCTGAAGGGCGTGTCGGACCCCGAGCAGAAGCGCAAGATCATCGGCAAGCACTTCGTCGAGGTCTTCCAGCGCGAATCCGCGAAGCTGCCGAACGCCAAGTGGCTCGCCCAAGGCACGATCTACCCCGACGTGATCGAGTCCGCCGGCGCGAAGACCAAGAAGGCCACCACGATCAAGTCGCACCACAACGTCGGCGGCCTGCCGGACACGCTGCACCTTAAGCTGCTGGAGCCGCTGCGCGAGCTCTTCAAGGACGAGGTGCGCGAGCTTGGCCTCGCGCTGGGCCTGCCGCGCGAGATGGTATTTCGCCACCCGTTCCCGGGTCCGGGCCTCGGCGTGCGGATCCTCGGCGAGGTGAAGCGTGAATACGCGGACCTGCTGCGCCGCGCGGACGCGATCTTCATCGACGAATTGCGCGCAGCGGGGTACTACGACAAGACGGCGCAGGCCTTCGCCGTGTTCCTGCCGGTGCGCTCGGTCGGCGTCATGGGCGACGGCCGCACCTACGAGAACGTGGTCGCGCTGCGCGCGGTGCAGACCACCGACTTCATGACCGCCGACTGGGCCGAGCTGCCGCATTCACTGCTCGCGAAGGTCTCGAGCCGGATCATCAACGAGGTGCGCGGCTTCAACCGGGTGGTCTACGACGTTTCGTCGAAGCCGCCGGCGACGATCGAGTGGGAGTAGGGCAGCTTAACGAGGAGGGAGAGCGATGGCGAAGAAAAAATCGAAGAAGGCCGCCTCAGGAAGACTCAAACGGACAGCATTTTCTCTTCCTCTGCGCGAGTCGAAGCGTTGTCCGATCGAATTGCTTCAACTCGACTTAGGAAATCCTCGGCTCCAAACTGGCTCAGATGTTGTTGCTCGAGATGAAAAGCAACTGATTGGCGTCTTGGCTGACATTGCGGCATTGGATGAACTGGTCACGTCGATCTGTACCAATACGTATCTGAATCTAGAGCCATTAATCGTAATCGGTGATTCCGATTCGGGGCCGTTCCAGGTGCTAGAAGGCAACAGAAGGGTTGCCGCAATTAGATTGATCCAGAACCCTGCTCTTGCGGCCGACTTAGGAATTCGAGTTCCGCAGCCGATCACTCAGGCGGTCATGACCAGCATTGCCGAAGTGCTGGTCTACCGTGTTGCGAAGTCCGAGGATGCCCGTGAGTTCATCGGATTCAAGCATATCAATGGTCCCCAGCGTTGGGATGCTTACGCAAAGGCACGATATGTTGCGGACTGGTACAAGGGTGCCAAGGGACGTGTGGGCGTCGATGCGATTGCCGCCAAGATGGGCGACAACAACAACACGCTTCGTTCCTACATTTACAGCATCCTGATTCTTGAGCAAGCCGAGCGTGATTCACTTTGGAGTATCAAAGATCGCTCGAATGCGGGGCGCTTTGCCTTTTCGCACCTATACACGGCGATTGGCAGGCGGGAGTATCAAGAGTATCTGGGTCTGACGGAGCGTTGGTCTGACAAGCCGCCGCTAGAACCAATAGGCAAGGATAATCTTGGGAATCTTCAGGATGTTCTGAAGTTCATCTACGGGTCAAGAAGCGATGATCAGCCTGCGCTAGTGCGATCGCAAAATCCTGATTTGAAGCTACTCGGTGAAGCCCTTGTGAATCCGATGTCGCGAAGGATCATTAAGGGTCGCGGCACTTTGGAGGAAGCACTCGATGAAATCAAAGATGCCAGCGACGCATTTCAGGATGCGTTGGTCACTGCAAACATACGCATAAAGCGGGCCATCACGCTGATGGCGAAGTACCAAGGCGGAAAGAAGGCAATTGATGATCTTGTCGAAGAGATCTTCGAGCAGGCAGATACGCTCAAGACCATTGTCGACAAGAAATCACGTCGAGCACGATAGATCCGATGGCTCTGCGACCGCCTCCAATAAAGGGCGCGCCGGCCCTGCTTGCCGACTGGATTGAGTTTCGGACACTTGCGGACCCGCGCCGCTGCTATCGAGTTTCGGCGCTAAAGCGCTATTGGGATACTCACCGGGAGACCGAGGACTCTGATCCGGAGGGAAAGCGAGGTCGCGAGGAAGACACTGATGAAGAGGGTGTCTCGGGATCGGATGAGGATATCTTTCTGGACTCAATACTAGATGAGCTTGGCGAGCGTGCGCGGGCAATTGGCGATTCGTATCCATTCGATATCTCTGACGGCGCAACGATTCGTCTTGCCGATGAACTGGCAGATGGGCAGGTTATCTATCTCTTTTGCTTGCTTCTCGCAAATTGCAAGGTCGGTGAAATTCTCGATGGCAAATGGCTTCCCGAGGTAACTAATCGGGTTCGAGACCTGTTTCAACTTTGTTCAACGCTAGCCGCTGCGGGTGAAGTTCAGGGTTGTGCCATCTCGTTCGGTTGGCCTCGTCCGAGCGAGAACCCGCCTTTCCTTGAACATTTGCGTGCCGTGTATGCAAGGTTTGGGGAGGGGACACCTGTTGCCGCTCCTCGCGCGGGAGCATCACCAATGGTTAAGGATGAAGAGATCGACATCATTGCTTGGCGACCAAGGACAGATGGGGCTGCTGGTACCTATTACTTGCTAGGGCAGGTTGCGTCGGGTGACAACTGGATGGCCAAGTCAATCAAAGGCGGACCGATCGATTACTTTCACCGCACCTGGTTTGAACTGCCTCCGGCATCCCAAGCGACCGCCTCGATCTTTATTCCACATGCAGTGCCGCCAGTCGGTGACGGGAATAGACGGGAGCGGCTAGATCTTTTGGTCGCGAAATTCGGGACGATCTTTGATCGACTCCGTGTAGCCCCGTTGGCTGCAGCAGGCATAGCACTTGCGGCGGAACACCAGGAGGAGCTGCTGATCGAGCGAATTGACGAAGTGCCAAATGTCAGGGCATGGGTGACGGCGCAGGCCGAGTGCCTTCGGCTCAGCGCGGAACGAGCCGTCTGAAATGTTCCTGAATCCGCTCCGGTATCCGGGGAGCAAGGCTGATCTCGTCCATACAATCGATCAGATAATTCGTGACGCAGGTATTCAAGGCGTTTCGCTTTGGGAGCCCTACGCAGGCAGTGCTGCGATATCGATGGGTCTGCTGGAGCTGAACACTGTCCGCAATGTCGTTCTCAACGAACGCGACCCATTGTTGTTCGCCTTTTGGCATTGCGTGTTCGATTGCCCAGAGCGATTGGCGGATCGATTTCTTGATCTTGAGGTCTCACTGCGTACTTGGCACCGACTAGCGCCTCTCCTTGAGATCGACAGCCCCAAAGGAAACGACTTAGTGCAGCTTGGTGTCGCGGCGCTCTTCTTTAACCGAGCAAATTTTTCCGGAATTATTCACGGAGGGCCTATTGGCGGCCATCTGCAAAAGTCTCAATACAAAATTGATTGCCGAACGAACAAGGACGACATCATCGTTCGGATTGCGCAGCTATCGTCCTTTGCAGGTCTCGTAGACGTTAGGTTTGGTGATGGTCTGAAAATGCTTGGGGGCGGTGACGCAAGGCCCGATCGACTCTACTATATTGATCCACCCTACTTTGTGCAGGGCGAAAGGCTGTATCGATATAGCTTTCGGCACGGGGACCACAAGCGACTTGCAGCAGCGCTAAAGCGCATGAATTCACGCTGGATACTTAGCTACGATAAGCACTACGTGATTGAAAGTCTCTATGAGGCATTCAGTATCCGAACACACGGATTCTTCTACAGCGCTAACAGTCGAAAGAGAGATCAGGAACTCGTTATCGCGAATTTTCCGCTGCCCGATTCACCTCTGCCCCAGGTACGTGTTCAGTCCAAAGGTGGTCGCAGTTCCGGCGCGAAACCTACTGCGCGCTAATCTTCGCGTCGCGAATCACCTTCCCCCAGCGCTCGCGCTCGCGCAGCATGAAGTCGCGGAACTCCTGCGGGGACTTGCTGACGGTGGCCTCCGCACCCATGTCGGCCATGCGCTTCTGCAGGTCGGCGTCCGTCGAGATCTGCTTCATGCCGTCGAAGAGGCGCGCCACGACGTCTGCGGGCAGCTTCGGCGGACCGCCGAGGCCGAGCCAGATGATGGCTTCGATGTTGATGCCGGATTCCATCAGCGTCGGGATCTCCGGCACCGCGGGCGCGCGTTGCGCGGAGGTCACGGCGAGCGCGCGCAGCCGGCCGCCGCGAATCTGGCCGAGCGGCGAGGGCAGGGAATCGAACATGAACGGCACCTCTCCCGCGAGAAGCGCCGCGGTCACCTGCGAGCCGCCCTTGTACGGCACGTGCAGCACGTCGATGCCGGCCTGCTGGCGGAAGAGTTCCGTGACGATGTGCGGGCCGCTGCCGAGGCCGAAGGAGCCGTAGGCGAGCTTGCCGGGCTGCGCCTTCGCCGCCTGCACGAGGTCGTTCACGCTGCGATACGGACTCTCGGCGCCGACCGCGAGCACGTAAGGGAACTGCACGCTCGCGCTGATCGGCGTGAGGTCGGTCACCGTGTCGAAGGGCATGCCCTTCATCAGGTGAGGGCTGAAGGTATGGAGGCTCGCGGCCATGAAGACGAGCGTGTAGCCGTCCGGCGGCGACTGGATCACGACCTGCGTGCCGATGGTGCCGGTGGCGCCCGGCCGGTTCTCTACTACCACCGGCTGCTTGAAGACCGGGGAGAGCTTCTGCGCCACCACGCGCGCGACGTTGTCGGTGGCGCCGCCGGCGGGCCAGGGCACGACGATCCTGATTGCGCGGTTCGGGTAGTCCGATTGCGCCTGGGCCGCGAGCGGCAGGGTGGCGGCGAGCGCCAGGGTGGTGCAGCGAAGCAGCGTGGTCAGCTTGTCCATGGTCGGTTCCGGTCAGGCGGGTTGCAGGATGCGCCCCTGCACCGGATCGCTCGCGACGGCGAACAGTCCGGCACCGAGGTGATGCAGCGTGTGGAGCTCGCGGTTGTCCTCGCGCAGCGACCAGCGCCCGTTCGAGAACACGCGCTCGTCCGCCTGCGCCGAGACCACCTCGACGAAGAAGGTGTCGTAGAGCTCCTGCGTGCGCGGCTCCGGGAGCACGCGGCATTCCATCCACGCGATGCAGCCGGCCACCAGCGGCAGGCCCAGCACCGGTCCTGCGACGGATTCGACGCCGTAGTGCGCGAACTTGTCCGGCCCCGTGCGCGGCAGGTCGCGGCCGCTCGTGGTGCCGACGGTGAACGTCAGGTTCGCGAGCGCGCGGCCGGGGATGCAGAGCGCGAGCGTCCCGGTGGCGGCGATCTGGTCGCAACTGTAGGTGCGCTTGTCGATCACGACCGCGATGCGCGGCGGCGTGAACTCCACCGGCATCGACCACGCGGCGGCCATCAGGTTGCGCCGGCCCTCGTGCACGGTGCTGACTAGGACGGTCGGCCCGTGGTTCACGAGGCGGCTGGCGTGGGCGAGGTCGACGGGCTGCAAGGCGGCCATCCTTGGCGGTGGTGGATGAGGGAATTTATCCCAGCGGAGAGTGGCAGCGAACCGCTGTCTCGCAGACAATAGCGGGCGATGGCACACGCCTCGCCCGACGCCGATGACGACGACCGGCAGTTCGCCGCGACCCTCGCGCGCGGCCTGAAGGTGCTGGCGAGCTTCACCGCCGCCGAGCCGATCCTCACGAACAAGGAAATCGCCGAGCGCGCCGGGTTGCCGCGGCCGACGGTGTCGCGGCTCACCTATACGCTCACGCAGATGGGCTACCTGCAGCACCATCCGCGGCTCGGCAAGTACGGCAAGTACGAACTCGGCTCGGCGGTGCTGTCGCTCGCGCACCCGCTGCTGGCGAACCTGAGCGTGCGGCAGGTCGCGCGGCTGCCGATGAAGGAACTCGCCGACCATTCGGGGGGCTGGGTGTCGATCGGCATCCGCGAGCGCCTGAACATGGTCTACATCGAGACCGCGCGCGCGCGGCGCATCCGCAGCGTGAAGCCGGACATCGGCCAGACCTTCCCGATCGTGGTCTCGGCCATGGGGCGTGCCTACCTCGCCGCGCTGCCGCCGGCCGAGCGCGAGGCGATGTGCAACCAGATCCAGGTCAAGACGCCGGCGCTGTGGCGGGTGCACGCCGAGAAGGTCGAGCGCGGGTTCGTCGACTACGCCGAACGCGGCTACTGCGTCGGCAAGGGTGACTACGATCCTGGCACGCACACGGTCGCGGTGCCGCTGCGCCGCGCCGGATCGGCGCCGGTCATGGTGTTCAACTGCGCGGTGCGCGTGCAGGACGTCGCGCCCGGCGCGCTCGAGTCCGACCTCGGGCCGCGCCTGGCGCAGATGGTGCGCGCGGTGGAAAGCGTGCTCGACGCCGAATGAGCGCCGCGCGGGCGATTCGGCGGTAGCATTCGCATCCAGCGACCGTCGATAGACCCCACTCGATGAACGACCATTCCGAAGTGCGCCGCGCCGGGCCTGATCCGGCCGACGTCGGCGTCCCCGTTTCGCAGCGCATCCGCGAGCGCCTGCGCGCGGCGCGCGAGCGCCACCACGCCAACGACAACATCTCCCGCTTCATCGAGGAGGGCGAGCTGCCGCAGCTGCAGGCCGAGGTCGAGCAGAAGATGCTCGGCGTGCTGCAGAGCCTCGTCATCGACACCGAGGGCGACCACAACACGCGCGAGACCGCGCGCCGCGTCGCCAAGATGTACCTGAACGAGGTGTTCCGCGGCCGCTACGCGCCGCAGCCCGACGTCACCGAGTTCCCGAACGTCGAGCGCCTGAACGAGCTGATGATCGTCGGCCCGATCCTGGTGCGCAGCGCCTGCTCGCACCACCTGTGCCCGATCATGGGCAAGGTCTGGATCGGCGTGATGCCGAACGAGCATTCGAACCTGATCGGCCTGTCGAAGTTCGCGCGCCTGTGCGACTGGGTGATGAGCCGCCCGCAGATCCAGGAGGAGGCGGTGACGCGCCTCGCCGACCTTCTGCAGGAGCGCATGCAGCCCGACGGCCTCGCCATCGTCATGGAGGCCGACCACTTCTGCATGCAGTGGCGCGGCGTCAAGGACACCGATTCCAAGATGGTCAACAGCGTGATGCGCGGCTCGTTCCTCAAGGACCCGAACCTGCGCCGCGAATTCCTCGCGCTGCTGCAGCGCAGCCCCGCCACGTAGGAGAAGTCGCTCCATGCTCGTCCGCCTGCTCTACGCCAGCCGCTCGGCCCAGCCGGTCACCGCCGAGGTGATCGAGGCCATCCTCGCGCAGTCGCGCGCGCACAACCCCGCGCTCGGCATCACCGGCATCCTGTGCCAGAGCGGCGACATCTTCATGCAGGTGCTGGAGGGCGGCCGCTCGGCGGTGAACGAGCTCTACAACCAGATCGTGCGCGACGCGCGGCATCGCGACGTCGTCGTGCTGCACTATGCCGAGGTTTCCGAGCGCCGCTTCGGCGGCTGGACCATGGGGCAGGTGAACCTCTCGAAGGTGAATCCGTCTACGCTCCTCAAGTACTCCGAAAAGCCCTCGCTCGACCCGTACGGCATGTCGGGCGCGGCCTCGATGGCGCTGCTCGAGGAACTCATCGCCACCGCGCAGATCGTCGGTCGTGCGGGCTAGGCTGGTCGCGGTGGCGCTTGCGCTGTGCGCGGGCGCGGCGTTCGCACAATCGCCTGCGCCGGCCGCGCCGCAACTCGGCCAGGTCAGCAAGGATTCCGTCTGGGTGCCGACGCCCGAGCGCATGATCCGGCGCCTGATGCAGCTTGCCGACGTCGGGCCAGCCGACCTCGTCATCGACCTCGGTTCGGGCGACGGCCGCATGCCGATCCATGCCGCGCGGCACTTCGGCGCACGCGCGATCGGCGTGGAGCTCGAGCCGAACCTCGTCGAGCTATCGGAGCGTTCGGCGCGAGAGCAGGGCGTGGCCGACCGGGTGCAGTTCCTGAAGCAGGATCTCTACGAGGCGGACCTGTCGAAGGCCACGGTGCTTGCGCTCTACATCAGCCCGGGCGTGATGGCGAAGCTGAAACCGAGGTTGCTGCAACTCGCGCCGGGCACGCGCGTGGTCTCGCACCACTTCACGCTGGGCGACTGGGAGCCGGACGAGACCGTCCGCGTCGAGAACCGCACCGGCTACCTGTGGGTCGTGCCGGCGAACCTCACGGGGACATGGACCGTGGCCACGGGCGCGGACCGCTTCGAGATGCGCGTCTCGCAGGATCACCAGCAGCTGACGGTGCAGGGCACGCGCGGCGGCAAATCGATCCACGTGCTCGGCGCCCGGGTGCGCGGCACCGAGGTGCGCTTCACCGCCTTCGACGCCGAAGGCAACACGCGCCACTACAACGGCCGCATCGACGGCGACCGCATGTCCGGGGATTCCGAGGGCATCGACCTGCCGCGGCTCGCGTGGAGCGCGACGCGGCGCTAGCCGGGATTCAAGCGCCTTTCGCCGCGCCCGACGCGAACATTGCGTCGATGCTGCCTTCGTCGTATCCGGCCTCGCGCAGCACCTCGCGCGTGTGCTGGCCCAGCGTCGGCGCGTGGCGTCGGTACGAAGGCTGCGATTCCGACCACTCGGAGGGCGTCGCGGTGGTGCGGATGCGGCCCTCGGTCGGGTGCTCGCGCTCGGTGTAGTAGCCGATGGCCGCGAGGTGCTCGTCGGCGAGGATGTCCTCGAGATCGTTCATGCGCTGCGCCGGGATGTCGGCGGCTTCGAATGCGGCGAGCCACTCGGCCGTGGTGCGCTTCGCGATCTCGGCGGCGACCGTCTCGTTCACCACGGCGGTGTTCCGGCTGCGGCCGTCGGCGCTCGAGAAGCGTTCGTCGGTGTCCATCACCTCCGGCCGCCCGATCATCGAGAAGAACGCGCGCCACTGCTTGTCGTTGTAGATCAGCACGCAGACGTAGCCGTCCTTCGTGCGGAACGGCCGCCGCTCCGGCGCGAGGATGCGCGCATAGCCCGGCCCGCCGATGCGCGGCTCGAAGGTCGCGCCGGTCATGTGCTCGCCCAGCACGATGGCGAGCATGTGCTCGAACATCGGCACGTCGATGCGCTCGCCGCGACCCGTCTTCTCGCGCCGGTAGAGCGCCATCGCGATCAGGCTCGCCACCTGCTGGCCCATGGTGCGGTCGACGAGGTTGATCGGCACGTAATGCGGCTCGGGCGAGCCCTGCTGCTGGAAGAGTTTCGGCAGGCCGATCGCGCCCTGGATCAGGTCCTCGTAGGCGGGCTTGGACGCGTTCGGGCCGCGCTGGCTGTAGCCGAAGGCGCCGACGTACAGGATGCGCGGGTTCACCGCGCGCACCTCGTCGTACGAGAGCTTCAGCCGCGCCATCGCCGCCGGGCGGATGTTGTAGACGAGGACGTCCGCGTCCTTCGCGAGCGCGAGCACCGCGTCGCGCGCCTCGGGCTTCTTGAGGTCGAGCACAATCGAGCGCTTGTTGCGGTTCACGCTCAGGTACATGAAGCCCATGCCGCGGTTGCGGTACGGGTAGAGCTGGCGCGTGACGTCGCCCTCGGGCGACTCGACCTTGACCACCTCGGCGCCCATGTCGGCGAGGATCTGGGTCGCGTACGGACCCATCAGCACCGTCGTCAGGTCGACGATGCGCACGCCCTCCAGCGGACCGCTCACGAGAGGTGCAGCACTTCCGCGAGGCGCTCCGGCGTCAATTGCGCGCCGGCGTAGAACTGGCCGTCGACCTCCAGTACCGGGGAGGAGCGGATGCCGAGGTCCTCGATCTTCTCGGCGGCCTCCTCGTCCATCATCAGGTCCTTGGCCTCGAAGGCGACGCCCTTGGACTTCAGGTACTGCTTCAGGCGCTCGCAGGGCGCGCAGAGCGGGGTGGAATAGACGACGATGTGCGCCACGCTCAGACCTTTCCCTCGGCCTTCAGCTTGCGGTACTGCTCCTTCTTCTTCTGCCAGTCGGCCTCGACCTCGCCGGACTTCCACGGCTGCTCGGGCGTGAACACGAGGCCCTTCCAGTCCTCGCCCTTCGACCACTGGTAGGGCGTCTGGATCGTGGTGCGCGGCACGAACGCGGTCTCGAGCAGCTTGAAGCCGAGCTCGAGGATCTCGCGCTGCTGCTGCACGTTGTGCGGCTCGCCGCAGGGGCTGCCGAGCGGAAAGTCGGTGTGCACCACGCGCGCGAGGCCGACGTGCTCGACGATGTCACGCGCGGCAGCGAACACCACGGTGGGGATGCCGTTCGCCTCGAGGTGCCGCGCGACGAGGCTGATGGTCTGGTGGCACACCGGGCACACCGGCACCAGCACTGCGACGTCGGCGCCGTCCTCTCGGCAGCGCGCGAGCACCTCGGGCGCGTCGCGCTCGCGCGTGCGGCGCTGGCTGTAGGCGTTGAACACGCCGTGGAAGCGCGCCGTCAGGCCGGCGATGCGCCCTGCGGCGACCGCCTCGTGCAGGCGCGTGGTCGGGAAGAAGGCGTCCACGTCCTCGAGCGTCGTCGCGTACTGGTCGTAGCTGTGCGAGGGGCTGTAGAGCTGCGAGGCCGGCAGGTCGGAGGGGATGGCGTACGTGCCGCCGACGATGCCGCCGGCGGTCTCGGTCTCGACGTGCTCGGCGCCGCGGATCGAGATCTCGCTCGTCGACACCAGCGTGACGCGGCATTGCGACAATGGCTTGGACAGCGGCGTGAACGGGACGTCGGCGTAGTGCGCCCACTGGTAGGGTTTGTCGTACCCTTGCGAAAGGTAGTACTCGCGGGTCTTGTCGATGTAGCGTACGTATCCGGCCACGGCGGCGCCTCCTCTGGTGCGTCGCAGGATGATCGGCAGCGGGCGAGGGGGGTGTCAAGGTTCGTTCTCACGCGCGCGCGAAGGGTTCGCGGAACGAAATGCCGCCGGCGCGCGGATACGGCACGATGGCGACTGGAGGAAGTCCGCATGGAACACGAAGACGGCATCGTGGCCGAACGCATGAGGCTGGCGCGCGAGATGCTCGCCCGCGTGCGCGCGCTGGCCGCGGGCGGCGTGACGCGCGAGACGCTGGGCCGCATCCGCGACGAACTCAGCGCGCTCGCCGCGCGGCGCGACCTGTTCCCGGTCGACGAATTCCCGCCCACCGACGGCGGCATGTACCGGCTGTCGGAAGACGCGGACCATCGCTTCGCGCTCTACGTCGTCGCGCCCCCGCCCGGCGGCTTCGCGCCGCCGCACGACCACTCCACCTGGGCGGTGATCGCCGGCGTGCACGGGCGCGAGAACAACAAGCTCTACCGCCGCACCGATGACGGTTCGGTGCCTGGGCACGCCACCATCGAGCCTGCCGGCGAGATCGACGTCATTCCCGGCACCGCGGTGACGCTGATGCCGGACGACATCCACTCGATCCACCTCGGCCCCGACGGCCCGCACGCCAACCTGCATCTCTACGGCGTGGGCATCGAGCACTGCCCGGAACGCCGCATGTTCAGTCGCTCGAAGAACACGTACAAGGTATTCCCACCCGCGAGCGGCATCCGCAAGGCCCGTGGCGCGGACTGACGGAGGTTCCATGCAACGACTGCATCGCATCGCTCTCGCGGCGCTCGCCGCTTTCGTGTCGCTCGCGTCCCACGCGCAAACGTGGCCGACCAAGCCGGTGAAGATGCTGGTGCCGTTCCCGCCGGGCGGCACCACCGACATCATGGCGCGCGTGATCTCCGAGCGCCTGCAGGCCGCCCTCGGCCAGCCGTTCACGGTCGAGAACCGCAGCGGCGCCGGCGGCGTGATCGGCACCGAGGCGACGGCGAAGGCCGCGCCCGACGGCTACACGATCCTGCTGTCCTCGTCGGCGCCGCTCGCCGTCGGCCTCAAGCTCTACCAGAAGATCCCGTACGACGTGCTGCGCGACCTCGCGCCGGTGTCGATGGTGGGCGACGTGCAGATGGTGCTGGTCGCGGGCAGCGCCTTCAAGCCCGCGAGCGTGCCCGAGGTGATCGCCTACGCGAAGGCCAATCCCGGCAAGCTGACCATTGCGCTCAATGCCCTGGGCTCGCAGGGGCACCTGCTCACGGAACTCTTCCGCGTGCGCACCGGGACGCAGGTCAACATCATCCCGTACAAGGGCTCCGGCCCCGCGGTGGTCGACCTGATCGGCGGGCAGGTGGACACCGACTTCGAGAACCTTCCGGCGGTGATCGAGCACATCAAGTCGGGCAAGCTGCGCGCGCTCGCGGTGCTGTCGCAGAAGCGCACGCCGCTGCTGCCGGACGTGCCCACCTTCGTCGAGCACGGCATGCCGGACTTCGTCGCCTCGCCGTGGTTCGCGATCGTCGCCCCGGCCGCGACGCCCAAGCCGATCGTGGCGAAGCTCAATGAGGAGATCAACAAGGTCCTCGCCTCGCCGGCGACGAAGGAAGTGTTCGCCAAGCAGGGTGCGAACCCGGTGATCGCCACGCCAGAGGAGACCGGCCGCTTCTTCCGCGAAGAGATCGACAAGTGGGCGAAGATCGTCGCGGAGACCGGCGCCAAGCTGCAGTAGCGATGCGCCTCACCTCGACGCACTGGGGCGTCTACGAAGTCGAGGCCTCGGGCGGCCGGGTATCCGCGCTCAAGCCCTTCGCGCCCGATCCGGATCCGTCGCCGATCGGCGCCTCGATGCCTGCGGCGATCCACGGCGGTGCGCGCGTGCGCCGGCCGGCTGTGCGCCGCTCGGTGCTGGAGGGCGGCCCGGGCGCGAAACCGGAGCGCCGCGGCATCGACGCGTTCGTCGAGGTCGGCTGGGACCGTGCGCTTGACCTGGTCGCCAGCGCCATCGATCGCGTTCGAAAGACACACGGCAACGATTCGATCTACGCCGGCTCCTACGGCTGGTCGAGCGCCGGACGCTTCCACCACGCGCAGAGCCAGGTGCACCGCTTCATGAACTGCGCCGGCGGCTACGTCGGCCACGTCGGCACCTACAGCCTCGGCGCGGCGCGCACGCTGATGCCGCGAATCGCGATGCCGATGGACGACATCATCGGCCGCATGACCTCGTGGCCGGTCCTGGAGGAGCACTGCCGCCTGTTCGTCGCCTTCGGCGGCCTGCCGTTGAAGAACGCGCAGATCGGCACCGGCGGCGCGTCGCAGCACTGGCTGCGCGGCGGCGTCGAGCGCCTCGCCGCGGCGGGCTGCGCGATCGTCAACGTCAGCCCGCTGCGCGCGGACGTCGAAGGCGCGGGCGTGGAGTGGTGGCCGATCCGGCCCAACACCGACGTCGCGCTGATGCTTGCGCTCGCCTACGAGCTGCAGTCGAGCGGCCGGCACGACCGCGGTTTCCTTGCGTCGCATTGCGTCGGCTACGCCGAGTTCGAGCGCTACCTCAAGGGGCAGTCCGACGGCCAGCCGAAGGACCCGCGCTGGGCGGCCGCCATCACCGGCATCGACGCGGCGCGCGTCGTGCAGCTCGCCGCGCGCATGGCCGCGACGCGCACCATGCTGAATGCGAGCTGGTCGCTGCAGCGCGCGGACCACGGCGAGCAGCCGTACTGGGCGATCATGGCGCTCGCCGCTATGCTCGGGCAGGTCGGGCTGCCCGGCGGCGGCTTCGGCCTCGGCTACGGCGCGATCAACAACGCCGGGGCCGATGGCGCCGCGTTCTCGGGGCCGACGCTGCCGCAGGGCACGAACGCGGTGAAGGCGGCGATACCCGTCGCGCGCATCGCCGACATGCTGCTCAATCCCGGCCGGCCGCTCGAGTTCGACGGCCGCACGATCACCTACCCGGACATCCGCCTCGTCTACTGGGCGGGCGGCAATCCCTTCCATCATCACCAGAACCTCAATCGCTTCGTGCAGGCCTGGCGGCGCCCCGAGACGGTGGTGGTGAACGAGCAGTACTGGACCGCGAGCGCGAAGCTCGCCGACGTGGTGCTGCCGGCGACCACGTCGCTCGAGCGCAACGACATCGGCAGCGCGACCCGCGACCGCTACATCGTTGCCATGAAGCGCGCCATCGACCCGGTGGGCGAGGCGCGGAACGATTACCACATCTTCCGCGCGCTGAGCGCGCGGCTCGGCACCGAGGCCGCCTACACCGAAGGCCGCGACGAGATGCAATGGCTGCGCCACCTGTACGAGCTCTCGCGCGAGAAGGCAAGGACCTTCGAGCTGTCGATGCCGCCGTTCGACGAATTCTGGGATCGCGGCCTCGTCGAGCTGTCGCCGCCGGTTCGGCGCACGGTGTTCCTCGCCGAGTTCCGCGCCGACCCGGTGTCGCATGCGCTGCGCACGCCCTCCGGCAAGCTCGAGATCGGCTCGTCGACCATCGCCGGCTTCGGCTACGCCGACTGCCCCGGGCATCCGGCGTGGCTGGAGCCCGCGGAGTGGCTCGGCGCGCTCGCGCCGGGCGATCGCCGGCTGCATCTCTTGTCGAACCAGCCGCACACCAAGCTGCATTCGCAATACGACCAGGGCGCGCTCAGCCTCGCGAACAAGATCGCCGGTCGCGAGCCGGTGTCGCTGAATCCCGTGGATGCGGCCGAGCGCGGCATCGCCGACGGCGACGTGGTGCGCGTCTGGAACGCGCGCGGCGCATGCCTCGCGGGCGCGCGACTGGACGATGGCGTGATGCGCGGCGTCGCGGTGATCGCCACCGGCGCGTGGTTCGATCCCGACGGCGTACCCGGCGAAGCGCGCCTCGACAAGCACGGCAACCCGAACGTGCTGACGCGCGACGCCGGCACCTCGCGCCTGACGCAAGGCTGCAGCGCGCACACCACGCTCGTGGAGGTGGCTCGGCACGAAGGGCCGCTGCCGCCCGTCACGGCGCACGAGCCGCCGCGCTTCGAAACGCCGCTGGAGAACGCATGAACGCCACGCACGCGCCGCTGCCCCTCGACGGTGTTCGCGTACTCGACCTCTCCCGCGTGCTCGCGGGCCCGCTCTGCGGCGCCATGCTCGGCGACATGGGCGCCGACGTGCTGAAGGTGGAAGACGTGCAGGGCGGCGACGAGTCGCGCACCTGGCCGCCGCAGCGCGAGGGCGAGTCCGGCTGCTACGTGATGAACAACCGCAACAAGCGCGCGATCTCGCTCGACCTGAAGGCGCCCGAGGGTGCCGGGATCCTGCGCCGTCTCGCCGCGGGCGCCGACGTGCTGGTGGAGAACTTCCGCACCGGCACCATGGAGTCCTTCGGGCTCGGCAGCGAGGCGCTGATGGCGGCGAACCCGCGCCTCGTCTACTGCGCCGTGTCGGCCTTCGGGCGCAGCGGCCCGCGCGCGCAGGAGGCGGGCTACGAGGCGCTGATGCAGGCCTTCAGCGGCGTGATGTCGATCACCGGAGAGCCCGATTCGGCGCCGGTGCGCGCCGGCGTCTCGGCGCTCGACATCATGACTGGCACGCTGTGCGCTTTCGGCGTCATGGCCGCGCTGATGCAGCGCGCGGCCACCGGCCGCGGCCAGCGCGTCGACGGTTCCCTTTTCGACACTGCCATGGGGCTGCTCAACTTCCAGGCGCAGAACTACCTGCTCACGGGCGTGGTGCCCAAGGCGCTCGGCTCGGCGCATCCCTCGCTCGTGCCGTACCGGAACTTCCGCTGCGCCGACGGGCAGTGGATCTTCATCGCCGGCGGCAACGATCGCCTGTGGCAGCGCATCGCGAAGGTGTTGGGCCTCGAATCGATGCTGGAAGACCCGCGCTTCGCCAGCAACATGGACCGCGTCGCGCATCGCGCCGAGGTGGAGCAGGCGGTGGCCGATGCGATCGCGCAGGCCGATCGCCCGTCGCTGCTCGCGCGCTTCGAGCAGGGCGGGGTGCCGGCCACGCCGGTGAACGACGTCAAGCAGGCGATGAGCGACGCGCAGGCCGCGACGCGGCCGGCGCTCAAGCGCATGCAGCACCCGAAGCTGGGCGAGGTACCGGTGATCGGCCTGCCGCTCGGCTTCTCGGGCATGGATCCCGGAATCCGGCGCCATGCGCCGGGACGAGGCGAGCACACCGACGAGGTGTTGCGCGGCCTCGGCTACGCACCCGCAACCATCGCCGACCTGCGCGCGCGCCGCGTGGTGGCCTAGGAGGAATACCCGATGTCGAAGAGCATCCGTCGTCGTCTCGCCATCCTTGCCATGGCCTCGCTGTCCGCCGTTGCGCAGGCGCAGGGCGCATTCCCGTCGAAGCCGGTGAGCTTCGTCATCCCGTTCGGCCCGGGCGGCGCGACCGACATCATCGCGCGCAGCATCCAGCCCAAGCTCGCCGAGAAGCTCGGCCAGCCGGTGCTGATCGACAACCGCCCGGGCGCCGGCGGCGCGGTGGCGACGAGCTACGTGGTGAAGGCGCCCGCCGACGGGCACACGCTGTTCCTGTCGTGGGACAACCACACGATCAACCCGATCGTGATGAAGAGCCTTCCGTACGACACCTTCAAGGACCTGGCGCCGGTGACGCTGCTGGTGCGCCTGCCGCTCGTCATGGCGGCGTGGGGGGGGCTGCCCGCCAGCACGCTCGCCGAGTACATCGCGCTGGCGAAGGGGCAGCCGGGCAAGCTGAACTTCGCGTCGATCGGTTCGGGCAGCTCGAACCGCCTGCATTCGGAGCTCCTCAACAGCCTTGCGGGCATCGACGTCGTGCACGTGCCGTACAAGGGCGGCGGGCCGGCGATCCAGGCGATGCTGAGCGGCGAGGTGTCCTACGGCTTCTTCTCGTTCGCGGCCACGCGCGGTCACCTGCAGGCCGGCAAGCTGAAGCCGCTAGCGGTCACCGGCACGAAGCGCATGCCGGAACTGCCCGAGGTCCGCACCATGGCCGAGAGCGGCTTCCCGGGCTACGAGGCCTACTCGTGGATGGGCATCTACGTGCCCGCCGGGACGCCGGAGCCGGTGATCGCGCGCCTCAACCGCGACTTCGTCGCCACGCTCGCCGACCCCGAGGTGGCGAAGCGCCTCGCCGACGCGGGCGTCGAGCGCGTCGGCAGCACGCCGCAGCAGCTTGCCGACTTCCAGCGCGCCGACCACGACAAGTGGGCGCGCTTCGCGCGCGAGGCGAAGCTGAAGTTCGACGAGCGCTAGGCGGCGGCAGGCGGGCGCGCGGCGCGCAGGCGCCGCAGCGCGGCCTCGAAGTCGAACGCATCCAGCTCGCGCGCGATGCCGTCGGCGGGCTCGCCCAGCACGGCGCGCAGCAGGAGCAGGTTGTCCGTGAAGAGCCGCGCGGCGCGCACGTCGTCGCCCATGAGCAACTGTTCCAGCTCGGTCATCACCTCCAGCGCGCGGGCGCGGTCCGCCTGCGCGGCGGCGGGCGGCGCCACGGCTTCCTCGCGCGGCAGGGCCGCATAGAGGCCGGCGACGAGCTCGCCGCAGGCGTCCTCGAGGGTCGCGAGCAGGGATTCGAGCGCCGGGGGTTCGGCGCGGCCCTCGCGCAGCGTCGCGTCCAGCCGGGCCGCAGCATGCGCGACGGCGCGCGCGCCGATGGTGCCGGCCACGCCCTTCAGCGCGGCCGCGACCTGCAGCGCGCCCTCGAGGTCGTGCGACGCGATGCAGCGCCGCAGGTTCGCGGTCTCGCCGACGCGATCCCGCAGGAAGGTGCGCAGCAGCCGCTCGTAGCGCGGCCAGTGGCCCTGCACTGCCTGCAGTCCCTTGGCGACATCCAGCCCCGGCACCGCGGCGACGCGGCTGGCGATGCCCGGATCGGCGACGGGCGTCGCCAAGGGCGCCGGGGTCGACTGCCCGGCGCCGGTCCAGCGCGCCACGGTGGCGAGCAGCGCCTCGGCCTCCACCGGCTTGGAGACGAAGTCGTCCATGCCCGCCGCCTTGCTCGCGTCGCGGTCCTCGCCGAACACGTTCGCGGTGAGCGCGACGATCGGTCGCGTCGCGTACTCGGGGCGCGCGCGCAGCAGGCGCGTGGCTTCCAGGCCGTCCATCAACGGCATGCGCATGTCCATCAGCACGAGGTCGTAGGCCGTCTTCGCGGCCATCTCCAGCGCCATCACGCCGTGATCCGCGATGTCCACGAGGTAGCCCGCGCCGGTCAGCACTTCGGCGGCCACCTCCTGGTTCGTGAGGTCGTCTTCCACCAGCAGGACGTGCACGGTGCGCGGGTCCCGCGTGCCGCCCGGAACACTCGCCAGCGCGGGCGACCCGGACGCGGCGAGGGCCGGGCGGCCCAGCGGCAGCGTGAACCAGAACGTGCTGCCGGCCCCGAGCCGCGACTCGACGCCGATCTGCCCGCCCATCGCCTCGACGAGGCGCCGGCTGATGGCGAGGCCGAGGCCGGTGCCGCCGTAGCGGCGCGTGGTGGACGTGTCGGCCTGCTCGAAGGGCAGGAAGACGCGATCGCAGTCGTCCTCGCTCATGCCGATGCCGGTGTCCTCGACCTCGAAGCGCACGTCCCAGCCGTCCTCCCGCACCGACCACGCGCGCACGCGCAGCGTGACCGAGCCGCGCTCGGTGAACTTCACCGCGTTGCCGCAGAGATTGCCCAGCACCTGCCCGAGCCGCAGCGGGTCGCCCGACACGCGCGCGGGCAGGTCGGGCGCGACTTCGATGCGCGCCTCCAGCCCCTTGCCTTCGGCGAGCGTCTCGACTGGCTCGAAAGCCTCGCGCACCGCCGCGAGCAGGTCGAAGTCCGCACGCTCCAGCGAGAGCTTCCCGGCCTCGACCTTCGACAGGTCGAGGATGTCGTTCAGGATCGCGAGCAGGTGCTTGGCCGCGGTATCGATCTTCTGCAGCCGCACGTACTGCTCCGGCGGCAGCTCGGCCGAGCGCATCAGGTGCGCAAGCCCGAGGATCGCGTTCATCGGCGTGCGGATCTCGTGGCTCATGTTGGCGAGGAACGCGCTCTTCGCCACGTTCGCCGCCTCGGCGCGCTCGCGCGCGGCCGCCAGCTCGGCGGTGCGCACCCGCACGAGGTCCTCGAGGTGGTGGCGGTAGCGGTCGAGCTCCTCGCCCATGCGCTTCTTCTCGGTGACGTCGTCCTTGATCGCGAGGTAGTGCGTGACGCGGCCGTCCGGCTGCCGGATCGGCGTGATGATCGCCAGCTCGACGTACTCGGTGCCGTCCTTGCGCCGGTTGACGAACTGTCCCTTCCACGACTTGCCGCGCGTCAGCGTGTCCCACATCTCGCGGTAGATCTCGGGCGGGGTCTTGTGCGATTGCAGCACGCGCGGGTTCTGGCCGATCACTTCCTCGCGGGAGTATCCCGAATGGCGCGTGAAGGCCTCGTTCACGTACTCGATGCGCGCGTCGAGGTCGCTGATGACGATGCTCTCCGGGCTCTGCTCGACGGCGAGGAAGAGCTTCCTCAGCTGCTCCTCGGCGCTCTTGCGCTCGGTCACGTCCTCCTTGACCGCGACGTAGTGCGATGGTCGCCCGTCCTCGCCGCGCAGCGGCACGATCACCGCGTTCTCGATCTGCGGCAGGCCGTCCTTGCGGCGATTGAAGAACTCGCCTCGCCACGGCCTACCGTCGAGGAGTGTTGCCCACATCGCACCATAGGTCGCCGCCGGCGTGCGCCCGGATTTCAGGATCCTAGGGTTGCGGCCGAGCGCCTCCTCGCGCGTATATCCGGTATTGCGTGTGAAGGCTTCGTTCACGTAGAGGATCCGGGCATCGAGATCCGTGATCACCACGCTGTTCGGGCTCTGCTCCACGACGGCGGAGAGCTGGCGCACCGTGCTGCGGTCGCGCGTCGCGCGGATGCCGAACGAAAGTGTATCGGCGAGTTCCGCGAGGCGCCGCAGTTCGTCGTCGTCGAACGCGTCCGGCGCCGCGGCGTAAAGCATCAGGGCGCCGCCCGCCCGGTCGTTCCCGGCCAGCAGGGGCAGCGCGCAGGACGAGGCATAGCCGTGCTGCTCCGCGCGGGCGCGCCACGGCGCGAACGCCGGGTCGGTGCGGATGAATCGCGCGGCGGCGGGGCGCCGTTCGCGGATCGCGATGCCCGTCGGGCCGCGCCCGTACGGATCCTCGGCTCGCCAGCTGACGCGCAGGTCGCGCAGGTACGCGTCGCCAACGCCTGCATGCGCAGCCGGCACGACCGAGCGCGCCTCGTCCTCGCGCGCGAATCCGATCCACGCCATGCGATAGCCGCCGGATTCCACGACGCTGCGGCAGACGCCCTCGAGCAAGGCCGCTTCGTCGCGCGCAAACACGATCGCGCGCGTCGCCGCCGCGATGCCGTTCAGCTCGCGATAGGCGCGCCGGCTGCTTTCCTCGGCCTGCTTGCGATCGGTGATGTCGGTCCAGATCACGGAGATGTAGCGCCGCTGGCCGATGCTCAGGGGGCGGCCGCTGACCCGCACCTCGCGGATCCTGCCGTCGCGGTGGCGATGGCGAGTCTCGAACGCGGCGCCCTCGGGACGCAGCATGCGTTCGACGTTGGCGCGGATCTCCTCCACGCGGTGGTCGGCGTTGAAGTCGGAGACCCGGAGGCGCGCGAATTCCTCGCGCGTGTACCCCAGCGCACGGTGCGCGGCCTCGTTGAACGCGACCATGCGCTGCGTCTCGACGTCGAACAGCGCGGCGGCGTCGAACGAGTGCTCGTAGGCGGCAAGGAGCGCCGCCAGTTGCTCGGGAGAGCCGTTCTCGCTCATCGCCCGTCCCGTTGGTTCAGCCCTTCAGGCCGGCGAGGCGCGCGGCCTTGCCGTCCACGGTCTCCTGCGTGTCGGCGTAGGTCTCGGCGATGCCGATGAAGGTGTCGCGCTCGGCGACGAACGCGTCCACCACCTCGGGGTCGAAGTGCTTTCCGCGCCCCTCGACGAGGATCGCCGTGGTCTTGTCGATGGTGAAGGGCTCCTTGTAGCAGCGCCGCGAGATCAGCGCGTCGAACACATCGGCGAGCGCCATCAGGCGCGCGCTGGCCGGGATGGCGTCGCCCGCGAGCCCGTCGGGGTAGCCGCTGCCGTCCCACTTCTCGTGGTGCCAGTGCGCGATTTCCTTGGCGGTGCCGAGGAAGTCGATCGCGCGCTCGGCATCGCGCTCGGCGGCCTCGATGGCGTCGCTGCCGAGCTTGGCGTGGGTCTGCATAACCACCCATTCCTCGGGCGTGAGCTTGCCGGGCTTGAGCAGGATGGTGTCCGGGATGCCGACCTTGCCGATGTCGTGCAGCGGCGCCGACTTGGCGAGGATGCCGACGAACTTCGGCGTCATGGTCGCCTCGAAGCGCGGCGAGGTGCGCAGCCGCTCGGCGAGCGTGCGCACGTAGTTCTGCGTGCGCAGCAGGTGGTTGCCGGTCTCGGGGTCGCGCACTTCGGCGAGCCGCGCGAGCGCGCGGATGCTGACGTCCTGGATGAACACGTTCTCGTGCATCCGGCGCGTCACCTCGGCCTCGAGCCACGCGTTCTGGTCCTTCAGCCAGTCGCGCGCCTGCTTCAGTTCCAGGTGCGCGCGCACGCGCGCCAGCACGATCGCCGGCTGGATCGGCTTGGTGATGTAGTCCACGGCGCCCAGGGCAAGCCCTTTTTCCTCGTCGGCCACGGCGTCCATCGCGGTGACGAAGATCACCGGCACGTCGCGCGTCGCCGGGTCGGCGCGCAGGCGCTCGAGCACGGCATGGCCGTCCATCTCCGGCATCATGATGTCGAGCAGCACGAGGTCCGGTCGGGGGTCGCTGGCCGCCACGCGCAGCGCGCGCGCGCCGGAGTTCGCCGCGCGCACGCGGAAATGCGGCGACAGCACTTCGCTCAGCACGGCGAGGTTCTCGGGGGCGTCGTCGACGATCAGGACGGTGGCGTCGGCGAGGCGGTCGGTCGGGGCGGGGCGGTCCATGAGGCGGCGAAGCTCCGGTGGCGGTTGTCGAAACCTAGCGGGTTCCGCCCGCCCGGTGCATGAGCAAGATCAATTCCCGTGGCGGCCCGCGTGGCAGACTGCAGGCGATGCCCGAGCGCTACTTATCTTCGCGTACGGAGGGCGGCGCGCTGCGCGATCCGTCGAGCGAGATCGCGATCGGCCTGTTCACCACGCTCGCGTGGGCCGCGGCCTTCGGCGGCGTCGTCGGCGTGCCCTTCTGGGTGAACAAGGTCGCCACGTCCGTGATCTTCGGCACGCTCGTCGCCGGGGCCATCGCCGGCCGCCACTGGTCGCTGCGCGGTCGCCACGTCATGGCCATGCATGCGTTCGCGGCGATCAACGCGCTGATGATCTTCCCGCTGATGGCGCTCTCGGTGCACATGACGGCGCCGACGCTGATGATGATGGCCCTGCTGCCGGCCTACGCCGCGGTGTGCGGGCAGCGCTGGGCGTTCGGGCTGGGTGGCGCCTACATCCTCGCGTCGATCGCCGTCGTCGTCGCGCCGCACGCCGGCATCGAGATCCCGAAGCCGTTCCCGACGCCGCCGGAGGCGCAGGTGGCGGCCGCGGTGATCGGGCTGGTCTCGGTGATCGCCCCGCTGGCGCTGGTGTTCGGGCGCCTGCGGGCCTCGCTGCAGGCCCTGGAGCTCGAGAACCGCCAGCGGCGCGAGACCGAGGAGCGCGTGCGCGCCAGCGAGGAGCGCTTCCGCGTGCTGTTCGAGGAGTCGCCGCAGCCCACGCTGCTGGTCGAGGACGGGCGCTTCGTCGCGGCGAACCGCGCCACGCTCGCACTGCTGGGGCTGTCGGATCCGGTGCAGCTTGTCGGCCGCACGCCGCGCGAGATCTCGCCGCCGCTGCAGCCCGACGGCCGGCCCTCGGAGGAGAGGGAGCAGGAGCTGATCCGCCAGGCCTTCGCCGCCGGCTCGGCGCAGTTCGAGTGGGTGCACCTGCGCGGCGACGGACGACCGGTGAACGTGCGCGTGGCCGTCACCGCGACGCACCACGAGGGGCGCGACCGCCTGCACGTGGTGTGGAGTGACATCACGGCGCAGAAGCGCGCCGAGCAGGAACTCGAGGTGCACCGCGAGCACCTCGAGGCGCTGGTGAAGGCGCGTACCTCGGAGCTCGCCTCGGCGACGCAGTCGCTGCGCGCGGCGATCGACGAGGAGCAGGCGGTGTTCGACGCCTCGACCACCGGCATGATGCTGATGAAGGACCGCACGGTGGTGCGCAGCAACCGCACGCTCGAGGAGATGCTCGGCTACGGGCCTGGCGAGCTGGTGGGGCGCACCACGCGCGACTGGTATCCCGACGAGGAGAGCTTCCTCGAGGTCGGCCGGCAGGTGCGCGAGAGCATCGCGCGGCAGGGTTATTTCCGCGAGCACCACGAACTGGTGCGCAAGGACGGCGCGCGCATCTGGTGCCGCCTGTCGGCGCGGCCAGTGGACTATGCGGACGCCACGAAGGGGCTCGCCGGCGTGGTCGAGGACCTGTCGGCCGAGCGCGCCGCGTCCGAGGCGCTGGAGCAGGCGCGCGGCCGGCTGCAGGCGCTGTTCGACGCCGCCGGAGCGGGCATCGTGCTGATCGAGAACCGGGTCATCGCGGCGTGCAACCGGCGGCTGGACGAGATGCTCGGCTACGCACCCGGCGAGCAGATCGGGCGCAGCCTCGCGATCTGGTTCGGCAGCGAAGACGAGTTCGGGCAGATCATGGCGGTGGACTACCCGCGCATCCTGAAGGGCGAGACCGTGATGCGCGAGTACCTCGCGCGGCGCAAGGACGGCACGCGCTTCTGGGCGCGCATGTCGACGCGGCTGATCGACCCCGCCGACCCGGCGCGTGGCGCGGTCGGCGTCGCCGAGGACATCACCGCCGAGCGCGAGGCGATCGACACCATCCGCCGCGCGCAGGCCGCCGCCGAGGAGGCGGCGCGCGCGAAGTCGGAGTTCCTCGCCAACATGAGCCACGAGATCCGCACGCCGATGAACGCCATCATCGGCCTCGCGCACCTGGCGATGCGCACCGAGCTCTCGCCGCGCCAGCGCGACTACCTCGCCAAGATCCAGGGCGCGAGCCAGCACCTGCTGGGGATCATCAACGACATCCTCGACTTCTCCAAGAGCGAGGCCGGCAAGCTGGTCGCCGAGCGCGCCGAGTTCGACCTCGAACGGCTGCTCGGCGAGGTCGCCACGCTGCTCGCCGAGCGCGCCGCGGCGAAGTCGCTGGAGCTCACGGTCGACCTCGCGCCGGACGTGCCGCGCACGCTGATCGGCGACGCGTTGCGCATCCGGCAGGTGCTGCTGAACTACGGCTCCAACGCGGTGAAGTTCACCGAGCGCGGGCAGGTGGACATCGTGGTGCGCGTGGCCGAGCGCGCCGCGGACGAACTCCTGCTGCGCTTCGAGGTGCGCGACACCGGCATCGGCGTCACGCCCGAGCAGGCGGCGCGGCTGTTCCAGAGCTTCCAGCAGGCCGACAGCTCGACCACGCGCAAGTACGGCGGCACGGGCCTCGGGCTCGCGATCTCGCGGCGGCTGGCCGAGCTGATGGGCGGGCGCGCGGGCGTCGAGAGCGAGCCCGGCAAGGGCAGCACGTTCTGGTTTACCGTGCGCGCCGGCGTCGGCGCGCAGCGCGCGAACGCGCTCGTGCCGCGCCCCGACCTGCGCGGCCTGCGCGTGCTGGTGGTGGACGACAACGACACTGCACGCTCGCTGCTCTGCAACCACCTCGCCGCGATGACCTTCGTCGCCGACGAGGCGGCCTCGGGCGCGCAGGCGATCGAGGCGGTGCGGCGCGCCGCTGCCGAGGAGCATCCGTACGCGATCGCCTTCCTCGACTGGCGCATGGAGGGCATGGACGGCATCGAGACCGGGCGGCGGATCCGCGCGCTCGGCCTCGCGCAGTCGCCGCGCCTCGTCATGGTGAGCGCGTACGGCCGCGAAGAGCTGATGCGCGAGGCCAGCGCCGCCGGCATCGACGCCTTCCTGATCAAGCCGGTGTCGCCGTCGCTGCTCTTCGACACCGCGATGACGCTGTTGCGGACCGCGGCGACCGAGGCGGGCGAGGCCGGCGAGAAGGCCGGGGTGGTCGCCGCCCGGCGCGGTGCGCCGCTCGAAGGCCGCGCCGGCGCTCGCATCCTGCTGGTGGAGGACAACCCACTCAACCAGGAGGTCGCGTGCGAACTCCTCGAAAGCGCCGGCCTCGCGGTGGAGATCGCCGACAACGGCAAGGTCGCGCTGGAGCGCCTGGCGCGGGATTCGTTCGATCTCGTGCTGATGGACATGCAGATGCCGGTGATGGACGGCCTGGAGGCGACCGCCGAGATTCGCCGGACCCCGGCGATGCAGTCGCTGCCGGTGGTGGCGATGACGGCGAACGCGATGCCCGAGGACCGCGAGCGCTGCCTCGCGGCCGGCATGAACGACTACATCGCCAAGCCGATCGATCCGGATGACCTCTGGGCGGCGCTGCGGCGCTGGATCCCGGCACGTGCCGAGAGCGCGGCACCGACGACCGCACCCCCACCCGCGGCCGAGCCCGGCGCGCTGCCGCGCATCGAGGGGCTCGACGTCGACGACGGCGTGCGCCGCATGGCGGGCAACGCCGCTGCCTACGGTACGCTGCTGCGGCGCTTCGCGGCGCAGAACGGCGGTGCGGTCGCGGCGTTGCGAACGCAGCTCGCCGCCGGGCAGCTCGCCGAGGCCTTGCGCTCGGCGCACACGCTGAAGGGCGTGGCCGGCAACCTCGGCGCGCGGGGCGTGCACGAGGCCGCGGCCGAGGTCGAGCGCGCGCTGAAGGCGAACGCGCCGGCGCAAGCGCTGGAAGCGCCGCTCGCCGCGCTGCAGACGCGCCTCGAACCGCTGCTGGCGGCAATCGCCGCGGCGCTGCCTCCGGAGGAGCCGGTGCCCGCGGCCACGGAAGTCGATCCCGAGGCGCTGGCGCAGGCCTGCCGCGAGCTCGACGAACTGCTCGGGCGCGCCGACATCCGCGCGCGCGAGCGCTGGGAACGCGACGGGGCGATCTTCCGCGGCGGCCTGGGCGAGGCGCACGCGACGGTCGACGCGGCCATCCGAGGCTTCGACTTCGACGCGGCGCGCGAGGCGCTGCAAGCGGCGCGAGGCGGCCGATGAGCGGCGGCATGGATCCGCTGAAGAAGAATGCCGTCACCATCTCGGGGCGCGCCGACGCGGCACGCACGATGGTGTTCGCGCACGGCTTCGGCACCGACCAGCGCGCCTGGGACGCGGTCGCCGCGGCCTTCGAGGCCGACTGGCGCATCGTGCGCTTCGACCACGCCGGCGCCGGCCGCTCGGCGCCGGGCGCATTCGTGCAGCATCGCTACGTTTCGCTGGATGGCTACGTGGACGACCTCGTCGCGATCTGCGACGCGCTGGCGCTGCGGGACGCGGTGATGGTGGGCCACTCCGTCGGCGCCATGATCGGGCTGCTCGCCTCGATCGCGCGCCCTCGCGGCTTCTCGAAGCTGGTGCTGGTCGGTGCGTCGCCGCGCTACCTCGACGACGAGGGCTATCGTGGCGGCTTCGCGAAGGCGGACCTGGACGCCATCTACAGCAGCCTGATGAAGGGCTACTCGGCGTGGGCGGACGCCTTCGCACCGCTCGCCATCGGCAACCCTGAACGGCCGGAGCTCGCGCGACGCTTCGCCGACGCCCTGAAGGCCATTGCGCCCGAGCGGGCGCTGACCGTGCTGTACTCGATCTTCCAGTCCGACCACCGTGCCGACCTGCGCAAGGTCTCGCACCCCACGCTGATCCTGCAGTCGCGCGACGACGCCGTGGTGCCGATGGCGGTGGCCGAATACCTGCATCGCGAGATCCGCGGCAGCAAGCTCGTCTTGATGCAGGCGAGCGGGCATCTCCCCCACGTCAGCGCGCCGCAGGCCGTCGTCGACGCGCTGCGGGCGTTCGCCTGAGCCATGGCCGTCACGGAACACGGCGCGCTGCGCGGGGTGCTGCGCATCGTCGTGCTGTACGCGATCTTCGCGTCGCTGTGGATCTTCGGCTCCGACTGGCTGCTCGCCCGGCTCGTCGCGGACGCCGACGCCATGGCGCGCATCGGGCTGCTGAAGGGCTGGGGATTCGTCGTCGTGTCGGCGCTGCTGCTCTACGGCGCGATGCGACGCCTGGTCGCGCAGCCCGCCGCAGGTATCGTCGCGGGGCGCGACTGGCGACCCTACGCCGGCCTCGCGCTGGTCGTGCTGCTGTTGCTCGCGGCCGCGATCGGCGGCGCCTACGAGCAGGCCTTGCGGCGCGAAGGCGGGCGCATCGAGTCCATCGCCGCGCTGAAGGCGCAGGACGCGGCGGCGTGGTTCCGGCACCGCGGCAACGAGGCGCGCTTCCTCGCGAGCAGCCGCTTCTTCGCCGAGTTGTACCGCCGCGCCGCCGACGGCGACGCGGCGGCGAAGGCTTCGATGCTCGAGCGCCTTGGCGAATATGCCGCGTCGAACGAGTACCAGGGCTACTCGGTACACGCGTCCGACGGCCGACTGCTGGGCGGCGATCGCCTCGCCGTCGAGAGCGAGGTACCGGACCTGGTGAAGGTCATCCGTGCGGCCGTCACCAGCGGCTCGACCGCGGTGGCGCACGGCATGTCCTCCACCCGGGGGGTGCCGGTGATGCACTTCGTCGCGCCGCTGCTCGAGTCGGGATCGCCCGCGGCGGGCGTGGTCGCGTTGCGCGTCGATCTTCGCGACGCCTTGCTGGCGAGCCTCGAATCCTGGCCGGTGCCTGGCCAGCGCGGGGACGTGCTGCTGGTGCGCCGCGAAGGCGACCGGCTCGTGGGCGTACGCCGCGCCAATGCCAACCGGCGACCGCTGCTGGTCTCGAGCCGTGAACTGCTGGCGGCCAAGGTGCTGCGCGGCGAGGCGCCGCCGGGCAAGGCAATCCTCGCCGACGACTATCGCGGCGATCGCGTACTCGGCGTCGTCCTTCCGGTGCCGGGCACGGACTGGATCCTCACCGCGCGCATCCCGGAGGGCGAGGCCTACGCCGGTGCGCGCGGCGACGTGCCGTGGATCGTGGCCCTCGGGCTGATGGGCCTGTTCGCCGCCGGCACGGCCCTGCGCCTGCTCGGCGAGCGCGCCGCGTTCCAGGCGCGCATGCAGGCGACCCAGTTGCTGGAAGGCATCGCCGACGCGTCGCCCGACGCGATCTACGCCAAGGACCTGGAGGGCCGCTATACGCTCGTGAACCGCGAGGTCGAGCGGCTGCTCGGCCACCCGCGCGAGCAGTTGCTGGGCCGCGACGACCGCGCGGTGTTCCCGCCCGCCGAAGCCGAGGAAATCATGGCCCGCGATCGCGAGCTGCAGGCCGGTGGTCTACCGCGCAACGTCGAGGAGACCGTCAGCACGGCGGACGGCCACACCACGTTCCTGTCCACGAAGGGCCCGCTGCGCGACGGCGCCGGGCGCGTGGTCGGCACCTTCGGCATCTCGCGCGACATCACGGCGCGCAAGGCCGTGGAGGCGCAACTGCGCAAGCTCTCGCTCGCGGTCGAGCAGAGCCCGAGCAGCGTGGTGATCACCGACCTCGACGGCAACATCGAGTACGTGAACGCGGCGTTCACGCGCATCAGCGGCTGGCGAGCCGAGGAGGCGATCGGCCGGAACCCGCGCATCCTGAAGTCCGGCCTCACGCACCCGGCGGTGTACGAGTCGCTGTGGAGCACGCTCGTGCGCGGCGAGGTGTGGAAGGGCGACCTGGTCAACCAGCGCCGCGACGGCGAGGTCTACCACGAGCTCGCGCACATCGCGCCGATCCGCGATCCCGAAGGCCGCGTCACGCACTACGTCGCGCTGAAGGACGACGTCACCGAGCTCAAGCGACTCGCCGACGAACTCGAGCAGCACCGCTACCACCTGCAGGAGCTGGTCGCGCAGCGCACGCAGGAGCTCGAGGCGGCGCGCACGGCGGCCGAGGCGGCGAGCCGCGCGAAGAGCGCCTTCCTCGCCAACATGAGCCACGAGATCCGCACGCCGATGAACGCGATCCTCGGGCTTGCGCACCTGCTGCGGCGCGACTCGGTGCAGCCGGTGCAGCGCGAGCGCCTCGCCAAGCTGAGCGAGGCCGCGCAGCACCTGCTGCAGATCCTGAACGACATCCTCGACCTGTCGAAGGTCGAATCCGGCAAGCTGCAGCTGGAAGTGTCCGCCTTCGAGCTGCCGGACCTCCTCGCGCGCACCTGCGGGCTGGTCGAGGAGGCGGCACGGGCAAAGGGCATCGCGGTGTCCTGCGAACCGCCCGCGTCGCCGCGCGTGGTGCGCGGCGATCGCACGCGGCTTGCGCAGGCGCTGCTCAACCTCGTGGGCAACGCCGTGAAGTTCACCGAGCGCGGATCGGTGCGCGTGCGCTGCGAGGTGGTCGAGGAAACGGGAGCCGGCGTGCGGCTGCGGTTCTCGGTCACCGATACCGGGGTCGGCGTGCCGGAGGAGGCGCGCGATCGGCTGTTCCTCGCCTTCGAGCAGGCCGACACCTCGACGACGCGGCGCTTCGGCGGCACGGGCCTGGGGCTTGCGATCACGCGGCGCCTCGCGCAGCTGATGGACGGCGACGCCGGCCTCGAGTGCACGTCGGCGGCCGGCAGCACTTTCTGGTTCACGGCGCGAGTGGAATTGACCGACGAGCTCCCGCACCCCGCGACGCCCGCGCCGGCGCCGGCCGCGGCGGAGGGGGGCCGGAGATCGCGGCGCATCCTTCTCGCGGAGGACGACCCGGTGAACCAGGAGGTCGCCACCGAACTGCTCGAATCGGAGGGATACGAGGTCACGGTGGTGGATACGGGCGCGGAGGCGGTGGCGCGCGCGACGAACGAGTCGTTCGACCTCATCCTGATGGACGTGCAGATGCCGCAGATGGATGGCCTCGAGGCGACGCGCGAGATCCGCCGCCTGCCCGCGCATGCCCGGACGCCGATCGTCGCCATGACCGCGAATGCGTTCAGCGAGGATCGCGAAGCCTGCCTCGCCGCCGGCATGGACGCGCACGTCGCCAAGCCGGTGGACGCCAAGGTGCTCGTCGCCACGCTGCGCCAGTGGCTCGGCGGCGTCGACGCTCCGGAGGCGAATCCCGTGGCGGTGGCGGCCGCGCCGGCGGACAGGGTCGCGGCGCTCGGCGTTCTGCGCGAGCTGGAGTCGCTGCTGGCGGCATCGGACTTCCGCGCCGGCGCGACGTTCTCGACACATGAATCCGGACTCGCCGCGGCCGATCCGGTACGCGCGGCAGCACTGGCGGCGAGCCTGCGTCGCTTCGACTACGAGCAGTCGCTGCAGGTCGCGCGCGCGTGGCGCGAAGCCCTGGAGAAGGAGGTCGCATGAGCGCCGTTGGTCCCGAGACCGTCCTGATCGTCGACGACACCCCCGAAAACCTCGCGGTGCTCGGCGAACTGCTGCAGCCGCACTATTCGGTGCGCGTGGCCAGCAGCGGCGCGAGGGCGCTGGCGCTCGCGGCGCAGGAGCCGGTGCCCGACCTCGTGCTGCTCGACATCGTCATGCCGGGCATGGATGGCTACGAGGTGCTGGCCGCGCTGCGCACCGACGCGCGCACGCGCGAGATCCCGGTGATCTTCGTCACCGCGCTCGGCTCCTCGGAGGACGAGGAACGCGGCCTCGCCGCCGGCGCGGCGGACTACATCGTCAAGCCCTACAAGGCCTCGATCGTGCTCGCGCGCGCGCGGTTGCAGCTCGCGCTGTGCGCCACCCAGCGGCGCCTGGCGGAAGCGAACGCCGCGCTGGCGGCGCGGGCGCGGGAACTCGAGCAGGTGGTCGGGAACCTCGAGGCGTTCAGCTATACCGTGTCGCACGACCTGCGCGCGCCGCTGCGCGCGGTGGCGGGATTCGCGGGCATGCTCGAGGAGGACGAGGGCGCGCGCCTCACCGACGAGGGCCGCAAGCTCCTCGAGCGCGTGCGCGAGGGCGCGCGCCGCATGGACGGCATGATCCTCGACATCCTCGAATATTCGCGCTCGGGACGCGCCGAGATGCTGCCGGCCCGCGTGGACCTCGGTCGCATCGCGGCCGAAGTGGTGGCGGAGCTCTCGGCGCTCCATCCGGGGGCGCAGGTCGCGATCGGCCCGCTGCCGACGGTGCTCGCGGACGCCGCGATGATGCGGCAGGTGCTCTCGAACCTCGCCGGCAATGCATTCAAGTTCTCGGCGCGCGCGGCGGTGCCGCGGGTCGCGATCGGCGGGCGCCGCGTCGCGGGCGGGGTCGAGTTCTGCGTCGAGGACAACGGGGTCGGCTTCGACGCGGCCTACGCGTCGCGCCTCTTCAAGCTGTTCTCGCGCATGCACTCGCCGGCGGAGTTCCCCGGCACCGGCATCGGCCTCGCCACGGTGAAGCGGCTGGTGGAGCGCCACGGCGGCACGGTGCGCGCCGAGACCGAGCCCGGCGTGCGCACCGCGTTCACGGTGACCCTGCCGGACGCGCCGGCGTGACGCCAGCCGGAAGGGCCTAGCAGACCCTCGCGGCCTTCAGCTGCGCGCGCGCGGCGGCGTCGTAGCCGAGGCGCTCGAGGATCTGGTCGGTGTGCTGGCCCTGCGTCGCGCATTCGTGCGAGGGCTGGCCGGGCTCGTCGCGGAACAGGATCGGCGTGCCGAGGTTCTCGACGCCGTCGGCGCCTTTCTGCACCATGCCGCGCGAGCGCACCAGTTCGGAGTCCCAGGCCTCCTTGAGGTCGAGCACCGGCGCGAAGCAGACGCGCTTGTCGTCCATCCAGCGCACCCACTCGTCGCGCGTCTTCGTGGCGAAGGTCTGCTCGAGGAATTCCCTTACCGGGACCTGCGAAGCGCCCCAGGTGCGACAGGCGTCGACGAGGTCGGGGCGCCCGAGCGCCGCGAGCAGCGTCTCGACGAAGTTCATCTCCGAGCCCGAGAGCACCACGTACTGGTCGTCCTTCGTGCGGTACACGCCGTAGAACGCCGCGCCGCCGTGCAGGCGCTCGTCGGCGAGCGTCGGTGCGCGCTGCTCGGCGACCACGCTGTCTAGAATGTGCGGCGTCCACGACATCAGCACATCGATCATCGACAGGTCGATGTAGTCGCCCTTGCCGGTGGTCGTGCGCCGCAGCAACGCCATGAGGATCGCGACCAGCCCGGCCGAACCCTGCGCGATGTCGGCCGCCGGGATGGTCGGCAGCGTCGGCGGTTGCCCGCCGACCCTGCCGAGGCTCAGCACGCCGGTGAGCGCCTGCGCGCCCATGTCGTGCGACACGCGCTGCGCCCACTTGCCGGTCTGGCCGAAGGCCGACAGCGAGCAGTAGACGATGCGCGGCGCGCGCCGGGCCACTGCATCGTAGTCGAGCCCGAGGCGCCCCATGACGCCGGGCGCGAAGGAGTCGATCACCACGTCGCTGGTTTCCGCGAGCTTGAGGAAGATCTCCTTGCCCTCGGGCGCCTTGAGGTTCAGCGTCATCGACTGCTTGCCGCGCTGCGTGTTGCGGAAGTAGGGCGTGTGGCCCGCCACGGGATGGCCGATCTTGCGCGTCGGCTCGCCCTCGTGGCTTTCGATCTTGACCACCTCCGCGCCGTGGTCGGCCATCGCGAGGCTGATCCACGGCCCCGGCAGGAAGCGCGAGAGGTCGAGGACGCGGATGCCGTCCAGCTTCATGGGTCGATCAGCCTTCCGGCTTGATGTTGGCCTCGCGGATCACGCGGATCGAGGTCTCGACGTCCTTCTTCATCCAGGCGCCGAACTCCGCGGCGGTGCCGCCGGCCGGGGTCGCGCCCTGCGTTGCGAAGGTGCTCGCAATGTCGGGGTCCTTGAGCACGGCATTGGTGTCCGCGTTCACTCGCGCGATGATCGCGTCGGGCGTGCCCTTGGGCGCGATCAGGCCGATCCAGAAGATGGCGTCGAACGAGGGGATGCCGAACTCGGTGGCGGCCGGGATGTCCTGCATCAGCGGCGTGCGCGCGGAACTGGTGAGGCCGAGCGCGCGCAGCTTGCCCGAGGCGATGTGCTGGCGCACCACCGGCAGCCCGCCGACGGCGACCGGCACCTGCCCGGCCACGGTGTCGGCGATCGCGGGCCCGCCGCCCTTGTACGGGATCTGCTGCAGGTCGACCTTGGCCATCAGCTTGAAGAGCTCGCCGGCGATGTGCTGCGGCGAGCCGACGCCAGCGTGCGCGTAGGACAGGCTGCCGGGCTTCGAGCGCAGGTGGTCGAGCAGGTCCTTCAGCGTGCGGAACGGCTGCGAGGGATGCACGACGATCACGTTCGGCATCGTCGCCACGTTCACCACCGGCGCGAAGTCCTTCTCGATGTCCCAGGGCAGCTTCGGGTAGAGCCCCATGCTGATGGTCTGGCCGTTGGTGACCATCAGCATCGTGTAGCCGTCGGGCGCCGACTTTGCGACCGCCTCGGTGCCGATGATGCCGTTGGCGCCGGGGCGGTTCTCGACCACCACCGACTGGCCGAGTCGCGCCGTGAGCTTCTGCGACATGTGGCGCGTCAGGATGTCGGTGCTGCCGCCGGCGGCGTACGGAATGACGATGCGCACCGGCTTGTTGGGGTAGTCCTGCGCCTGCGCGGCGCCGATCGCGCCGGCGACGGCGCAAGCCGCCGCGGCCAACTGGAACAGTCTCCTCATGTTGCCTCCTCCTCCTAGTGTGCGCTTGCCGCCTCGCGGCCGGCGATCCGGCCGCTGACGAGGCACTCGCTCAGGTTTCCTCCGGACAGGTAGAGGAATCCCCAGATGCTGCCCAGTTCCCCGGCGACATACAACCGCGGGATCGGATGTCCGAACGGGTCGAGCACGCGCTGGCGGACGTCGTGCTGCAAGGCGCCCTGCGTATTCGAGACCACCGGCCAGACCTCGCCGTAGTAGTAGGGCGGCGCGGCGATCGGCTGCCGCGTCGCGGCAGGGCGGCCAAGGGGGTCCGGGGAACCCGCGGCGCATGCGGCATTCCAGTCGTCGATCGTGCGCTGCAGCGAAGCGGGCGGCACGCCCATCGCGCGCGCAAGGTCTTCCAGCGAGCCGGCCCGCTTCAGGATGCCGAGCTCGACCTCGCGCAGGTTGTCGTCGCTCCAGTCGTAGGGCTCGATCTCGGGATCGTTCACGTAGGACTTCGCCAGCGGGTACATCTTGCGGCCGGCCTCGTCGAACACCATGAAGGCCGGCACGGCGGGGAAGCGCTGGCTCTCGGGCTCGAAGCGCTCGAAGTGCCGGTGGCCGGTGTCGTGCACGTAGGGCTGGTACTCGTTCATGAAGCGCCGGCCATGGCCGTCGACGAGGATCCACGCCATCTTCACGCTCGTCTCCAGCACGCCGGGCGTCCAGTCGGGCAGCTTCTTCGAGCGGATGCCGAAGGGGTAGCCGGGATCGGTGTGCCGGAAGCCGTAGCTGCCGTGGTAGTGCCACATGTGCGCGAGCTCCGCGCCCACGGCCTGTGCCATGCGGAAGCCGTCGCCGGTGTTGCCGCGCGTGGCGCTCTGCAGCACCGGGCGCAGCTGCCAGTACCGGCGCTGCATCTCGGGGCTGGATTCGAAGCCGCCGCAGGCGAGTACCACGCCGCGCCGCGCGCCGATGCGGCGCACGCGGCCGTCGACGGTCGCCTCGACGCCGTTCACCGCCCCGTCGGCGTCGCGCAGCAGGCGCTGGACGGGGGCACCGAGCCGTACCTCGATGTCCCGTCGCGCCTTGATGTTGTCGTCGATCATGCGGAAGGCGTTGATGCCGGCGCGCAGCGAGCGCACCTTGGGGAACTCCTTCCTGGCGTCGAACCCCGGCACCTCGTCGACCTCGATGAACTGGAAGGCGTCGTGGCCGGGGAAGGGGTAGCTGCCGGGGCGCTCCAGCGTGACCATCTTCGCCCCGTCGACCTTGGCGAGTTCCTCGAGGTACGCGGGGAGGGCGGCGATGCCTTGCGCGAAGTTCGACAGCAACTCCTGCGGGATGGTGCCGGCGTTGGTGGCCTCGAGATAGGCGAGGGCCTTGGCTGCGTCGCGCGCGACGCGGAATCCGCCGCCGGAGCAGATCGACAGGCCGCCCGGCACCGCCATCTTCTCGAGCAGCAGCACCGAGGCGCCGGCGTCCGCCGCGTTCAGCGCGGCGATGCCGCCGGCGAATCCGTAGCCGGCGACGACGACGTCGAACTGTTCGTCGAGCATCCGGCCCTCAGCGGCCGGGCGCGCGCGAGCCGACCTCGACGACGACGCGGCCGAGCGTGGTGGCGTCGAAGAACTTGTCCATGTATTTGTCGAGGTCCTCGAAGGGGATGGGCCGCGAGATCTCGGCGAGCTTGGTCGGCTTGAGTTCCTTCGCCATGCGACCCCAGAGGCGCTTGCGCTCGGGCATCTGCAGCTGGCGCGAGACGTTGATGCCGAGGATGTCGATCTGGCGCAGGATCAGCGGCAGCACCGTGGTATGCCACTCGGCGCCGACCGCCATGCCGCACACCGCGAGCTTGCCGAAGGGCTGCATCTTCGCGCCGAGGCGATCGAGGTACGCGCCGCCGACGTTGTCGAGCGCGCCGGCGAACAGCGGCGAGGCGAGCGGGCCCTTGTCCTTCAGGAACTCCTCGCGGTCGATGATCGAATCCGCGCCGATGGACTTCATGAACGGCACCTGGTCCTTCTTGCCCGAGATCGCGATCACCTTGTAGCCGAGCTGCGCGAACATGTTCACCGCGAGGCTGCCGACGCCGCCGGTGGCGCCGGTGATGCCGATGGCGCCGTCGGAAGGCTTCACGCCCGCGGCCTGCAGGCGGTCCACCGCGAGCGCGGCGGTGAGGCCCGAGGTGCCGAGACCCATCGCCTCGTACAGCGAGAGCCCGTCGGGCAGGGGCACGATCCAGTCGCCCGGCACGCGCGCGTAGTCGGCGTAGCCGCCGTCCTGCTCGACGCCGAGCTTGTAGTTGGTGACGGCGACGCGGTCGCCCGGCTTGAAGCGCGCGTCGGTGGACGCGACGACCTCGCCCGAGAGGTCGACGCCGGTGACGCAGGGCCGGTCGGTGCGCACGTTCTTGCCGACGCCACGCGCGGCCATCGCGTCCTTGTAGGTGATCGCGGAGAACGCGACCTTGATCGTCACCGCGCCCGGATCGAGCTGCTCCAGCGACAGTTGCTCGAAGCGGCAGTCCGGCTTGCCGTTGATGGTGTGGACGCGGTAGGCCTTGAAGGTGGACATGGGATTCCTCGGTGTGGCGCGCTACGAGCTGCGCCGGGATCGGGTGGAGCGCTAGGAGCCGCGCTGCAATTCGGATTTCGGGTCGCAAAAGACGACGCCGTCGGCGACGAGACGGTCGATCTCCGCGTCGGCCAGGCCGGCGTCCTCGCGCAGGAAGGCGCGCGTGTCCTGGCCGATGCGCCGGCCGGCCCAGCGCAGGCGCCCGGGCGTGCCGGAGAGCTTGGGCACCACGCCGGCGAGCGTCACGCGGCCGAGGTCGTCGTCCGGCGTCGGCACGAGCATCTCGCGCGCCTTGTAGTGCGCGTCGCGGAAGATGTCTTCCATGGTGTAGATGCGCGCCGCGGGGACGTCGCCCTCGTGCAGCTTCTTCTCCAGCTCGGCGACGTCGTGCTGCCCGGTCCACGCGCCGATGAGGGCGTCGATCTCGTCCTGGTTCTGGAAGCGCGGGCGCTGCTCGGCGAAGCGCGGGTCGGTGCCGAGTTCCGGGCGGCCCATCACCGCGGCGAGCCGGCGGAAAGGTGCGTCGGCGAGCGCGGTGATCTGGATGTAGTGGCCGTCGCGCGTCGGGTAGAGGTTGTTCGGCGTGCTGTCGGGCAGGCGCGTGCCGGTGCGCTTGCCGACGATGCCGGCCTTGTCGTAGGCCGGCACGAAGTACTCCATGAAGCTGAACGCCGATTCGATCAGCGTCGCGTCCACGCACTGGCCTTGCCCGGTCTTCTCGCGTGCCAGCACCGCCATCACGGTGCCGAAGGCGCCGTAGACCGCGGTGATGTAGTCGGTGAGCGGGATCGCGGCGCGCGACGGCGGGCGGTCCGGCTCGCCGATCATGTGGCGCAAGCCGCTCATCGCCTCGCCGATCACGCCATAGCCCGGGCGGTCCTTGTAGGGGCCGGTCTGGCCGAAGCCGCTGATGCGCGTCATCACGAGGTCGGGGCGGAGCTTGCGGAGATCCTCGTACCCGAGGCCCCATTTCTCGAGCATGCCGGGGCGGAAGTTCTCGACCACGATGTCGAACCTCGGGATCACCCGCTTGATCAGTTCGCGCGCCTCGGGCTTGCGGAAATTGAACGAGGCATTCGACTTGTTGCGGCTGATCGCGGCGCCGTAGAGCGACTTGCCGTCGACCACCGCGCCGAGGCTGCGGATCGGGTCGCCCTCGATGGCCTCGATCTTCACGACCTGCGCGCCGAAGTCGCCAAGCAGCTTGGAGCAGAAGGGGCCCGCGGCGGTCGAGCCGAGCTCGAGCACGCGGTAGTCGGAAAGAGGGCCGTTCGCGTTCATGGCCGCGGCAGCTTACCCGGCGCGCCGCGTGCGCGAGTTCCGACATGCGGATCGGCATGCAAGTTCTGCAGTGCGGCAATCCGCGCTCTCGTATGATCTCATCCATGCGAAATAGTTCTGCACTGCAGAACCGTGGCCGCCGCGAGGCCGGCCGCAACCACCTGATCGCGTCCGCGGCGTCGACGCTCGAGATCCTCGAGTTCATCGGCGCGAGCGGCGGGCCGGTGACGCTGTCGGCGGTGGTGCAGGGCACCGGCAAGCCCAAGGGCACCGTGCACCGCATGCTGTCGACGCTGGTCAATACCGGCTATCTCGCGCAGGACGGCGACCGCAGCGGCTACGCCCTGACGCTGAAGCTGTGGCGCATCGGCGCCTCGGCCGTGGGGCGCCTCGACCTGCCGAAGGTCGCGCGGCCCCACCTGGAACGCCTGATGGGCGAGACCGACGAGACCGTGCACGTGTCGGTGCTGGACGAGGCGGGGAGCATCGTCTACGTGTCGAAGGTGGAGAGCCCGCGCTCGATCCGCGTGCAGACGCAGATCGGGCAGGTGAGCCCGGCCTGGTGCACCGCGACCGGCCGCAGCCTGCTCGCGTTCAACCCGGCGGTGGCCGAGCGCGTGCTCGCGCGGCCGCTCGCCGCGCGCACGGCGAAGACCGTCACGGACCCCAGGCGCGTGCGCGCGGCATTGCGCGAGGTCGAGGCGAACGGCTATGCGGTGACGCGTGCCGAGAACCATCTCGAGATGGGCGGGGTGGCGGCGCCGGTGCGGGATCACACGGGGACGGTCGTCGCGGCGGTCGGCGTTGGCGTGCCGGTCTTCCGCATGAACCGCGAACTGGTGGCGCGCTGCATCCCGCAGGTGGTGCGTGCCGCGCAGGCGATTTCGAAGGAACTGGGCGGCCCGGGCGCCGCCTGAACGAGGAGCTTGGCGAACGATGGACCTGGGCCTTTCCGAAGAGCAGCGCATGATGGTCGACGCGGCGAGGAAGCTCGTCGAGAAGCACATCCAGCCGCTGCTGGATTCCAACGACAGGGACCGCGGGCTGCCGAAGCCGGTGATCCTGAAGATCATGGCCAAGGCCGCGGAACTCGGCCTCACTTCGGCGCGCATCCCCGAGGAGGGCGGCGGCGCGGGCCTGAAGATGCTCGACTACGGCCTGATCGGCGAGCAGATGCCGGCGAACGTGGCGCTGATCCTGCAGCCGCACGAGGCGACCACCACGCGCGTCTACTTCGGCTGCAACGAGGACCAGAAGAAGCGCTTCCTCGAGGGCCTGATGGCCGGCACCACGATCGGCTGCACCGCGAGCACCGAGCCCGACGTGGGGTCCGATCCGCGCGGCGTGAAGACCACCGTGGCCGAGAAGGACGGCCAGCTGGTGCTGAAGGGCCGCAAGCAGTGGATCTCGAATTCTCCCGTGTGCGACTTCATGAACGTCACCTGCCGCAAGGTCGAGGCCGACGGCTCGTCGAAGCTCGCGCGCGTGCTGGTCGAGCGCAGCGTGTCGCCCTTCGAGGCGCGCGAGGTCAGCATGCACGGGCTGCGGCAGGCGCCTCTGGGCGAGGTACTGTTCGACGACGTGCGCGTGCCGATGGAGAACCTCTGCCCCGAGACCGGCGACACGGCGAAGCTGCTGACCATCACCTGGCTCGCGAACCGGCCGCTGGTGGGCCTGCTGGCGGTGAACATGGCGCAGAAGGCGCTCGACATGGCGAAGGGCTATGCCGGCACGCGCAAGCAGTTCGGCAAGTTCATCGGCGGCTTCCAACTGATCCAGGCCGATCTCGCGGACATCGAGACCGCGGTGATCTCCGGGCGCCTGCTCTGCTACCACGCGCTGGCAGCGATGGACCGCGGCGAGCGCGCCAACGGCCTGTCGGCGATGGCCAAGCGCTACGCGGTCGACGCGGCGGATCGCGCCATCGCGCTCGCGATGCGCATCCACGGCGCCATGGGCCTGTCGCGCGAACTGGGGCTGGAGCAACTGGCGCGCGATTGCCGCGCGCTCACCATCCCCGACGGCACGCCGGGTATCCTGCAGCTGATCCAGGGCCGGGAACTCACCGGCCTCGACCCGTTCCGGTAGGAGGCGCGATGCCTGTCGAGTTCATGAAGAACATCGCCGAGCGCTACCAGCGCCTCGGCTACCCGATCTACCGCTGGTTCCACGCCGACAGCGCGCCGCCGTGGGCGCCGGTGCCGAAGCCGCTGTCGCAGTGCCGCGTCGGCATGCTGTCGACCTCGGGCGCCTACGCACTGGGGCAGGTGGCCTATCACTACAAGGACGACACCTCGATCCGCCCGATTCCCGCGGACACGCCGGACGAGCGGCTGCGCTTCTCGCACCTGACCGAGAACTACCTCGTCGACGCGCGCCGCGACCCGCAATGCATGCTGCCCACCACGGCGCTGCGCCGCCTCGTCGCCGAGGGCGTGATCGGCAGCCTCGCGGACAAGGTGTTCTCTTGCATGGGCGCGGTGTACTCGCAGCGCCGCGTGCGCGAGGAAGTCGCGCCCGCACTGCTGCAGGCGTTCCGCGACCAGCGCGCGGACCTGGCGCTGCTCGTGCCCTTGTGACCGGTCTGCCACCAGACCGTGTGTCTGGTCGCCCGGCACCTTGAAGCCAACGGCCTGCCGACGATGATCGTGGGCAGCGCGTTCGACATCCTGCAGGCGGGGCGCGCACCGCGCACCACCTTCGTCGACTACCCGTTGGGCCACTCGGCCGGCAAGGCCTTCGATGCCGCGGACCAGTACGCCGTGGTGCGCGCGGCGATGCTCGGCTTCACTTCCATGACGACGCCGGGCGAGTTCGCGCGGCTGCCGAACCGCTGGGCGGACAACGACGACTGGCAGAAGGGCACCGCGTCGCCGGAGGCCGGCGACACGCGCGAGGAGAGGGACGCGTCGCCGCGCTTCCAGTTGCCGGCGGATCGCGACGCGGCCCTCGCCAGCGGGGCCCTGCGCGCCTAGGGGATGATGGCGGAAGAGAGTGGGAGTCGAACCCACACAGGACCACGCCGTGGCCCACACCGGGTTTGAAGTCCGGCCGCGCCACCGGGCGCGTTTCCCTTCCGTTCGAGGCTGCGGAGTGTACCTGCTCAGCCGGCGCGAAGCGCGGCCATGGCGGCGGTCGCCGCCGCGATGCCTTCGGCCGCCGCGTCCTTCAACAGTCCGGAGTAACCCGCGCGTACCGCGCCCGCCGCGAACAGGCCCGGCACGGCTGTCTGGAGGCTTGCATCGGTGACCAGCGCACCCGTGGCGTCGCGAGCGACCTCGGTTGGCGCGAACGCGGTGTTCGGCTCGAGGCCGACGTAGGCGAAGAATCCGGCGCACGGCAATTCGCGGACCGCGTCGCCTTCCTTCAGGCGCACGCCTTCGACCGCGGACTCGCCGTAGATCTCCTCGACCCGCGCGTTCCAGTGCAGCGTGACGTTGTCCTTTCCGGACAGCGCAGCGACGAGGTGCGCCTTCGCGCGGAATGCCGCGCCTCGATGCACGACGTGCACGTGCTTCGCGTATTCAGCGAGCACGGCTGCTTCCTGCACGGCGGAATCGCCGCCGCCTACGACCACCACCTCGAGCCCGTCGTAGAACGGCCCGTCGCAGTCTGCGCAACTGGACACGCCGGCGCCTTCGAAATCGTCCTCGCCCGGCACGCCGAGCTTGCGCAGCTTCGCGCCCGAGGCGATCACCACGGCCTTCGCGCGGTATGCGCCGGAATCGCCGCGCACCGCGAACGCGTCGCCGTCGCGCGCGATCGACTGGACGCCGTCGGTCGCGTAGCCGGCGCCGGCCTTCTTCGCCTCCTGCATCAGCGTCGCGGCGAGGTCGACGCCGGAGCCTTCGAAGGCGCCATCGAGCTCGTTGACGTTGGTGACCAGGCCGCCATAGAGGAGGGACTCGACGATCATCACCTTGAGGCCCGCGGCGGCGGCGTGGCGCGCCGCATGCAGGCCGGTGATGCCGGCGCCGATGACAAGGAGGTCGTGGGTCGCGCTCATGTCGCTTCCTTCAATGGGGGTGCGCCGGGCCGAGGACCGGGACGTAGTCGCGGCGCATGCTGCGCAGGTCGCCGGCCCGCTGCGTGAGCCCGAGCCGGTCGAAGCATTCGAGGATCTCGATCACGCGCCCGCGTCCGATGCCGGTGCGGTCGCGCACCTGCGCGGCGCTGAACTTGCCGCCTGGCACGGCCTTGTGCACGTCGGTGGCGATGGCGGCGAACGCGGCCAGCGTCTCCTTCAGGTAGAAGCGCTCCGCGGTGACGCGCACCAGTTCGCCGGTCTTGGCCTTGCGGTGCAGGAAGTCCTTGATCGCCGCTTCCGGCTGGCGCGCGGCGGCGGCCAGCTCCGGCACGGTGATGCCGTTGAACGCAGCTTCTGCGAGCACCGGCTTCACGCGCGCCCACAGCTTGGCGTCCGCCGGATTGTCGGTGGCGACGTGGCGCGGCAGGCGCGCGGAGGATCCGGCGATCTCGAGGCGCTTGGCGTCGGCGAGCGGGCGCAGCACCGCGAGGAAGCGCTCCGGCGGAAGGTGACCGGCGCATTGCGCGCGCAGTTCGGAGAGTTCCATGCCGAGCGCCTTGGGCGTCGCGGCGTGGAAGGCCTCGAGCGCGGCGAGTGCGCGTGCATGGATGCCCTCGACCGCCACGCGCGGGAGCGCGACCGCAGGCTCCTTGCCGACCAGGGCGAGGTCGAGCGCCTCTGCCAGCGCTCCGACGCGTGCTTCGTCGAGGTTGTGGATGCGACCGAACCACGACAGGTCCACGCCCGCCGGCGTGGCCGCGACGAGCGCACGTAGCGCAGCCTCGGGCGTGTCGAGCTCGAGCGCCGCGAGTTGCGCCGCGCGCGCGTCCTGGTCGCGGCGGCGCAGCGGGGCGTCGGGGTCGATCACGCGGCCGCCGCCGAGCGTGCGCAGCGCCGACTGGTCGCGCAGGATGAAACGGTCGCCGTGCAGCGCCGCCACGGGTTCGTCGAGCACCAGTTGCACGAGCCCCGACGCGCCCGGCGCGATCGAGCGCCCGCCGCGGATCGCGACGCGCGCGAGCACGTCCTGCGCGCCGTGGTGCAGGTGGACCGGCGTCCAGTGCTTCAGCGGCTTCGCTTCCGCGGCGAGCAGCGTGACGCGCGCGTCGAGCCGACGCGTCGGTGCGTGCAGCCGCGGCGAGAGGATCCAGTCTCCGCGACGCGCGTCGGCGACCTCGATGCCGGCGAGGTTCAGCGCGCAGCGCTCGCCCGAGATCGCGGCGTCGGCCGACGCGCCGTCCTTCTGCACGCCGCGCACGCGCACCTCCGTTCCGGCGGGGGAGACGAGGAGTCGGTCGCCCACGGCCACGCGGCCGGCGAACACGGTACCGGTGACCACGGTGCCGCTGCCGGCGACGCTGAACACGCGATCGATCGCGAAGCGCAGGCCGCGGCCCTCGCTGCGGTCGCGCGCGGTCGCTCGCGCCGCGGACGCGAGGGCTTCGCGCAGCCGATCCATGCCCGCGCCGGTGGTGGCCGACACCGGCAGGATCGCGGCGTCGCGAAGCCCGGTGGGTGCGAGCAGCGCTTTCACCTCGGCCTCGACCGCGAGCAGGCGCTCCGCGGTGGCACGATCGGCCTTGGTGATCACGGCGAGGCCGCGCGCGACCCCGAGCAGGTTCACGATCTGCAGGTGCTCGATGGTTTGCGGCATGACGCCGTCGTCGGCGGCCACCACCAGCAGCACGAAGTCGATGCCGCAGACGCCCGCGAGCAGGTTGCGCACGAAGCGCTCGTGGCCCGGCACGTCGACGAAGCCGAGCGTAAGGTCGTCGCCGGGTGTATTCGCGTACGCGAAGCCGAGGTCGATCGAGATGCCGCGCTGCTTTTCCTCGGGCAGGCGATCGGTATCGACGCCGGTGAGCGCCTTCACCAGCGTGGTCTTGCCGTGATCGATGTGGCCCGCGGTGGCGACGATCACGGCAGGTGCAAGTGGGCCAGCTGGGCGACGAACCCCGCCTCGTCCTCGAGGCAGCGCAGGTCGAGGATGAGCCGGTTGTCCTGGATGCGGCCGATCACCGGCACCGGTAGCGAGCGCAGGGCGCCGGACAATGCGTCGAGCGCGCTGCTGCGACGCTTGCCGCGCGACACGAGGGCGAGCCCGGCGCTGGGGAGCGATTCCACGGGCAGCGCGCCGCTGCCGATCTGGCTCGCGCAGTCGACGACGCTCGCGTCGAAGCCCGCTTCGACTGCGCGTGCAACCGCCGGCAGCACGCGCTCGGCGAGCGCGCGGATCTCGGCGGCGGGGCGCGTGAGCAACCGAAGCGTCGGCAACTCGTGGACGAGGTGCTCGGGACTGGCGTAGAGACGCAGCACGGCTTCCAGCATCGCCAGCCGCACCTTGTCCAGGCGCAGCGCGCGCTTCATCGGGTGCCTGCGCACCTTGGCCACGAGATCCTTTCGGCCGACGACGAGGCCGCATTGCGGGCCGCCGAGCAGCTTGTCGCCGCTGAACGTGACCAGGTCCGCGCCGGCGGCGATCGCCTCGCGCGGCGTGGGTTCGTGCGGCAGGCCATGGTCCTCGAGATTCACCAGCGTGCCGGAGCCGAGATCGTTGATGAGTGGCAATCCGTGGCGATGCGCGATCCCGGCGAGTTCCGCCTCCGGCACCGAGGCGGTGAAGCCCTCGACCTTGTAGTTGCTCGCATGCACCTTCATCAGCGCCGCGGTGTTCGGGCCGATCGCGCCTTCGAAATCCTTCGGGTGCGTGCGATTGGTGGTGCCGACTTCGCGCAGCTTGCAGCCGGCGCTCGCCATGATGTCGGGGATACGGAAGGAGCCGCCGATCTCGACGAGTTCGCCGCGCGAGACCAGCACTTCCTTGCGCTTGGCGAGCGCCGTGAGGCAGAGGCACACGGCCGCGGCGTTGTTGTTCACCACCGCGGCGGCCTCGGCGCCTGTGAGGCGCACCAGCCAGCGCTCGACGTGCTCGTCGCGCTCGCCGCGCGCCGCGCCGTCGATGTCGTATTCGAGGTTCACCGGCCGCGTCATCGCCTGCGCCGCGGCGTCGACCGCGACCTGCGGCAGCAGCGCGCGGCCCAGGTTCGTATGCAGCACGGTGCCGGTCAGGTTGAAGACCGGGCGCAGCGAGGTCTGCGTCAGCGAATCGAGATGCCTTTCGGCGCGATCGAGGAGGGCGGCCTCATCTGGCGCGTCGCGCTCCGGATGCGCGCCCAGCTCGGCACGTGCTTCCGCGAGGACGGCGCGCAGCGCCTCGAGCGTGAGCGTGCGTCCGTGGCGGGCGGCGAGCGAAACGGCCCCCGGCAGACCGAGCAGGCGGTCCACCGACGGCAGCGACGCACGGCCGCCCCGGGTCATCGAGTCACTCGGCCTTGGCGCCGGAATCCTTGATCACCTTGCCCCACTTCGCGGTTTCCGAACGGATGTAGGCGCCGAATTCCTCCGGCGTGCTGGAGAGCACCTCGGAGCCGAGCGCGACGAAGCGATCCTTCAGCGCCTGGTCCTGCAAGCCCTTGGCGATCTCGGCGCTCAGCTTCGTGATGATCTCCCTCGGCGTGCCCGTCGGCGCCATGTAGCCCGCCCATCCTACCGCCTCGAAGCCCGGGAAGCCGGATTCGGCGATGGTCGGCAGGTCGGGCGCGGCGGCGGCGCGCTGCACGCTGCCCACGCCGTGCACCTTGAGGCGGCCGGCCTTGGCGTGCGGCAGCACCACCGGCCCCGTGTCGAACATCAGCGATACCTGGCCAGCCAGCAGGTCGGTGACCGCGGGCGGCGAGCCTTTGTAGGGCACGTGCACCATCTTCACGCCGGCGGCGCTCATGAAGTACTCCGCCGTGAGGTGGTTACTCGCGCCCGTGCCGGCGGACGCGAAGTTCACCTTGCCGGGGTTCGCCTTCAGGTGGGCGATCACCTCCTTGACGTTCGAGGCCGGGAACGACGGGTGCGTGACGAGGAAGAACGGTACCTTCAGGTTGAGCGAGATCGGCGCGAAGTCCTTGATCGGGTCGTACGGCAGCTTCGGGTACATGCCCGGGTTCACGGCGATGCTGCCCGAGGAGCCCATGAAGAGCGTGTAGCCGTCGGGCGGCGACTTGGCCGCGGCCTCGGCACCGATGATGCTGGCCGCGCCGGGCTTGTTCTCGACGATGAACTGCTGGCCGAGACTGTCGGAGAGCTTCTGCGCGATCGCGCGCGCGGCCTGGTCGGTGGCCTGTCCGGGCGGGAACGCGACGATCACCTTCACGGGACGGTTCGGGTACGCGCCCTGCGCGAGCGCGGCGAGCGGCGCGACGGCGAGCAGGGCCAGCGCGACGACTTTCTTCAGCTTGAATTCCATGGGCATCCTCCTCGGAGGATTCTGCCACGCACCTCCAGCGCGACCGTCGCGTGTTTCGCGTCGCCGCGCCGGATTGGTGGTCGAATAGCGATTCGTTCGAACGGCGAAAGACCCCATGAAGAAGATCCTCGACGGCGTGATCGTGCTCGACCTGACGCGATTCTTCTCGGGCCCGCAGTGCACGCTGTTCCTCGCCGCGATGGGCGCCGAGGTGATCAAGATCGACGACCCGAAGGGCGGCGACCCGACGACGTTCGCGCCGCCGTACGACGGCCCCGGCGGGATCTCCTTCGAGCGCCGCGGCCCGCAGGACATGGGCCTGAACTACCTGAAGCGCCAGCGCGGCAAGAAGTCGGTGACGCTCGACCTGAAGAGCGAGGAGGGCCGGCGCATCTTCCTCGAGATGGCGAAGAAGGCGCACGTGGTGGTGGAGAACTTCCGCCCCGGTGTCGCCGACCGGCTCAGGATCGGCTACGAGGTGCTGAAGGCGGTGAATCCATCGCTGGTGTATTGCGCGCTCACCGGCTACGGCTCGACGGGGCCGTCGAAGGACGACAAGGCCTACGACCTGATGGTGCAGGCCGCGGTCGGGCTGATGGCGCTGTCGGGCGCGCAGGACGGGCCGCCGGCGAAGGCGGCCTCGGCGCTCGCGGATGCGATCTCGGGCGTGTTCGCGGCGCACGGCATCGTCGCGGCGCTGCTGCATCGCGAGCGCACCGGAGAGGGGCAGGCGGTGGACGTCGCGATGACGGATTCGCTGTTTTCGCTGCTCTTCGACGAGCCGATCGACGCTTACGAACGCCTCGGCCTCGCAGAGCGGCAGGGCAATCGCATCATGCGCTTCTCGCCGTTCAACACCTTCAAGGCGAAGGATGGCTGGGTCACCATCGGCGCCGCGACGCACGAAGAGTGGCTCGCGCTGCTCGACGCGATGGGCCGCGCGGAGTTGAAGGCCGACGCGAACATGATGAGCGTCGGCTGGCGCATCCAGAACAATGGCGCGGTCGACGCCGTGGTCACTCGATGGACGGAGGCGCACACCAAGGCCGAGATCGTCGCGGTGCTGGCGAAGGCCGGCGTCGCTTGCAGCCCGGTGCGCTCGATCGACGAGGTGATGCACTGGGACCAGTTGCATGCGCGCGAGATGATCGTGCCGCTGGTGAACCCGCTCACCGGCAAGCCCGCAGCGGCATCGGGGCCGGGCTTCCCGATCAAGTTCAGCCGCACGCCGGCCGGCTACGACACGCCGTCTCCGCTGCCGGGCGCGCACTGCGAGGACGTCTTCGGCCGGCTTGCGAACCTGACGCCGGAGGACATCCGTCGCCGCAAGGCCGATGGCATCATATGAGCGAGCCCCATAGGACGACCCAGACATGAGCGCATTCGCCAGCGCGGTACTCGAAGTCGCCGACGCCTTCGACGCCAACGAGACCTACCAGAAGAACGGCTGGACCGACGGCTTGCCGATCGTTCCGCCCACCGAAGAGCTGGTGGCGAAGTTCCTGGCCGCCGCGAAGCTCGAGGCGTCGGCCGTGATCGGCACGGAGCCGGTGCGCCGCCGCAGCCTCAGCGCCGAGAAGGTGGCGATCGCCTCCGTCATGGCCGGCTGCCTGCCCGAGTACTTCCCCGTGGTGGTAGCGACGATCAAGGCGATGTGCCAGCCCGAGTACGCGCTCCACGGCAGCACCGCGAGCACCGGCGGCAGCGCGCCGTTCATCGTCGTCAACGGCCCGATCCGGCAGAAGATCGGCATGAACGCCACGCACAACGTGCTCGGCAATGGCGCGCGCGCGAACGCGACCATCGGCCGCGCGGTGCGGCTCGTGCTGCTGAACGTGCTGGGCGGCATTCCCGGCCAGCTGGATCGCTCCACGCTCGGCCACCCCGGCAAGTTCACCTTCTGCATCGCCGAGGACGAGGAGGACATGGTCTGGCCGGCGCTGTCGCAGGAGCGCGGCATCGCGAAGGGCACCTCGGCCGTGACGGTGATGCAGGTCGAGTCGCCGCACCAGATCATGAACGAGTGGACCACCGACCCGCGCGAGATCCTCGACACCTACATCGCGGCGCTGCGCGGCAACATGCTCACGTACTCGATCTGGGAAGGCAACTACGCCTTCGTCATGCCCAAGCAGCACCGCGAGATCTTCGTCGCCGCGGGCTGGGGCAAGAAGGAGATCCGCGAGTACGTGTTCGAGAAGGCGCGCGTGAAGCGCAGCGAGTGGCGCACCGTGGGCAAGGCCGCGGTCGCCGGCCGCAAGGACGAAGACAAGGAATACCGCGCGTTGCGCACCCCGGACGACCTGCTGGTGGTCGGCGCGGGCGGCCCGGCGGGCGGGTTCGGTGCCATCATTCCGCCGTGGTATGGCAAGAAGTCGCTCGCCGTCACCGTGGCGATCGACGCCTGACAGGAGAACGAACCATGAGCCTGAGAGTGCTGGATCCGAGGCAGGACCCGCAGGGGGAAGCCGCGCGCATGGCCGCGCCGCTCGCCTCGCTGGAGGGGACCGTCGTCGGGATGATCGACAACGCGAAGATCGGCACCGAGCGCCTCTTCGACTTCATCGAGGACATCCTGCGAAAGCAATATCGCATCCGCGAGGTGATCCGCCGCCGCAAGCCGGACGCCTCGCGCCCGGTGCCGAACCCGATGCTGATGGAACTCTCGGGCGCCGACGCGATACTGTCCGCCATCGGCGACTGAGGGTCGTGCTCGTCGTGCAGTCTGCACGACGCCGTCGAGTCCGAAAGGCTGGGGATCCCGGCCGTGGCCATCATCACCGACCGGTTCCTGGTGAGCGCGAACCTGGTGGGCGAGATGAACGGACTGCCCGGTTACCCGTATGCGGTGATCGGCCACCCCGTCGCGAACAACAACGACGAGGCGCTGAGGAAGAAGGCCGAGGAGGCCGTGAAGCAGATCGTGCCGCTCCTTACGCAACGCAAGGCGGCCTGATACGAACGAGGGGACGTTCCGTCGTCCCCTCGTGCACCCCTCCCAAAGTCAGGCCTTGCGCCCGATGGCGCCCGAGGCTTTCAGTTCGGATATTTGCGCGCTGTCGAACCCCCAGCGCGCCAGCGTTTCTTCCGTCTGCGCGCCGTAGACCGGCGGGCCGTGTCTCACGCTCGACGGCGTGCGGCTGAACTTCGGCGCTGGCGCGGGTTGCACGATGCCGTCGATCTCGACGTAGGCGCCGCGCGCCTTGTTGTGCGGGTGCTCGGCGGCTTCCGCGAACGACAGCACCGGCGCGAAGCAGATGTCGGTGCCTTCCATCAGTTGGCACCACTCGTCGCGCGTCTTCTGCTTGAAGATCTCCGCGAACCGTGCCTGCATCGCCGGCCACTGCGCCTTGTCCATCTGCGCCGGCATGGTCTTCGGGTCGATGCCCAGCGTCTTGAGGAGGAGGGCGTAGAACTTCTCCTCCAGCGACGCGATGGACACGAACTTGCCGTCCTTCGTCTCGTAGCAGCCGTAGAAGTGCGCGCCGCCGTCGAGGATGTTCGACTCGCGCTGGTTCACGTACTCGCCGACGGCCGCGAGGCCGAAGGTGCCGAGCGCGAGGTAGGCCGAGCCCTCCGACATCGCGACGTCCACCACCTGTCCCTTGCCGGAGGTGCGCGCCTCGAGGATCGCGGCGAGGAGACCCACGGCGAGGAACATCGCGCCGCCACCCATGTCGCCGACCACGTTCAGCGGCGGCATCGGCTTGGCCTTCGGGCCGATGGCGTTCAGCACGCCGGTGATGGCGATGTAGTTGAGGTCGTGGCCCGCGGCCTGCGCGAGCGGGCCGTCCTGCCCCCAGCCGGTCATGCGGCCGTAGACGAGGCGCGGGTTGCGCGCGAGGCAGGTGTCGGGCCCGAGGCCGAGACGCTCCATGACGCCGGGACGCATCGGGTCGATTACCGCGTCGGCCTTGTCGATCAGGCCGAGCACGGTCTCGATGCCCTTGGGGTGCTTCAGGTCCACCGCGACCGACGGACGGCCGCGGCGGCGCACGTCGGCCTTCGGGCCGGCGAACTCGAAGCCGAGGTTGGCCGGCGCGTTGCGGTCGATGCGCACCACGTCGGCGCCCATGTCGGCGAGCAGCGAGCAGCACAGCGGCGCAGGGCCGATGCCGGCGATCTCGACGACCTTGATGCCCGCGAGCGGGCCGCCTTGCTGCGACGGTTGCGACACGCTCAATCCTTGAAGGGCGTGCCTTGCGCGGCCAGCCAGTCGTACCAGCCGGGCACCTGCGGGTTGTGGGGGCGGAACTTGTAGTAGTCGATCATCGGCCGCCAGTGCTCGACGAGGTCCTTCAGCGCATCCACCGCGTCGGGCTGGCCTTCGCGCTTGGGCACGAAGTCGACGCGCAGGTCGGTGCGGGCGTAGGCCTCGGTGTCGTAGACCAGCAGCGCGGCGGAGCGGTGGCCGCCGAGGTCGCCGCCCTGCTTGCGGCCGGCGATGATGGTGGCGAGCAGTCGGTCCTCGAAGAGCTGGCCCTCGGACTCGCGCCATGCGCGGTCCATCTCGGGCACGACCTTGTCGGTCAGCAGGTAGTTGCCCATCACGACGTAGTTCGGACCGGTGATCGCCGCGGTGTGGGTCTTGCACTCCGCGCCGCTGTGCACGGCGACGCGGCCGTGACGATCCACGATGCCGATCTGCCGCCACGCGAAGTGCGGGTCGGTCTCGGCGAGTTCCTTCATCACCTTCTCGGGCGAGTGGCCCAGGGTCAACAGCTCGATGGCGAGCGGGCCGAGGCCGGGATCGGTGTAGGCCTGCGTGCTCACCGCGCCGACGTTGGCGCGAATGAACGGGCAGCGCCCGCCGACGGACATGGGGTTGGTGGACTGGGCGATGCCCAGCAGGCCGGTCTTCGGCTCGCGGGCGACGACGGTGAAGGTCATTGCGGGATTCCTCTGAGACGGTTCACTTCGAGAACGGGTTGACCACGAGGCCGCGGGCCTCGAGCCAGGCTTTCTTGGGCACCACGGAACCGGGGTTCAGCGTGCGCTCGATGTAGTAGGGGATCAGCGG
>CAZTXP010000202.1:0-12723 GCA_964617355.1 uncultured Enterobacteriaceae bacterium | reverse complement strand
AGGACGTCTGGGCGAGCTGGTCCAAGGAAGACCAGCAGGCGGTGCGCGACGCGGCGGTCGAGGCGGGCAGGTACAACATCCAGCTCGCGCGCGACGGCATGACCGGCGACGTGCCGCCGGTGCACAAGACGATCGAGGGCTTCGGCGTGAAGATCGTGAAGCTCTCGGACGCCGAGCGCGCCGCGTTCAAGAAGGTGACGCAGCCGACCTACGACAAGTGGGCCAAGCAGATCGGCCCGGACCTCGTGAAGAAGGCCGAGGCGGCGGTCGCCGCCCGCAAGAAATAAGCAGGCCCGCATGACGCAGGAATCTCCGGAGCGGGAGGGCCTTCCGCCTCCGGAGACGCTGCCGCCCGGCGCGTCGTTCCGGGTGGAGCGCTTCCTCGGCGCGGCGGCGATGGCCGCGATCTGCCTCATCACGTTCGGCAACGTGGTGGCGCGCTACTTCACCGACATCTCGTTCGCGTTCACCGAGGAAGTGTCGGTGTTCCTGCTCGTCTTCCTCACCTTCGTCGGTTCGGCGAAGGCCTTCCTCGACGGCAACCAGATGGCCGTCACCTTCTTCCTCGACAAGCTCGGCTGGGCGTGGAAGCGGCGCTGGATCCTGTTCGGGCTCGCGACCAGCGCGCTGATGATGGCGATGCTCGCGTGGTACGGCGCGCGCATGGCGTGGGACGACTTCGACATGGAGGTCACCACGCCGGGCCTCGGCTGGCAGCAGTGGATCTACACGATCTGGCTGCCGCTCCTGTCGATCCTCGTCCTCGCGCGCATCGGGCAGGGGCTGTGGCACGTGTGGCGGAAGCGCGCGCCATGACGGCCTGGCTGCTCTTCGGCGTCTTCGCGGTGCTGATGTGCGCCGGCGTGCCGCTCGCGGTGGCGCTCGGGCTCTCGGGCGTGGCGGCGATCGTGCACGCCCAGATGGGCATCATGTCGGTGCCGACCACGGTGTACTCGGGCATCGCGAAGTACCCGCTGATCGCGATTCCGGTGTTCATCCTCGCGGGCATGATCTTCGAGCGTTCGGGCGTCGCAGCGCGCCTCGTGCGCCTCGCGGAAGCGATCGTCGGCAAGCGCGCGGGCGGACTCGCGGTGGCCGCGGTTCTGGTGTGCATGGTGCTCGGCGGCATCTCGGGCTCGGGCCCGGCGGACGCCGCCGCGGTGGGCGCAATCCTCATTCCGGCAATGACGCGCGCCGGCTACCCGAAGGAATTCTCGGCGAGCCTGATCGCGGCGGGGGGGTCGACGGCGATCGTGATCCCGCCGTCGATCGCGCTGATCATCTACTCGGTGCTGGTGCCGCAGGCGAGCGTGCAGGCGCTGTTCGCTGCGGGGCTGATCCCCGGCCTCCTCTCGGGCGTCGCGCTGATCCTCGCGTCGCTGATCTTCTCGAAGATGCACGGCTGGGGCGCGAACGACCCGGAGCCGGCGCCGCCGTTCTGGACGAGCCTGAAGGAGGCGGGCTGGGGCCTGCTCGCGCCGGTGATCATCCTCGGCGGCATGCGCTCGGGCGCGTTCACGCCCACCGAGGCCGCGGTGGTGGCGGTGGCCTACGGGCTCGTGATCGCGCTCGTGGTGTACCGCTCGATGAACTGGAAGCAGGTCTGGGACCTGCTCGCCGAGGCGGGCGAGATCTCGGCGGTGATCCTCTTCATGGTCGGGCTGGCCGCGCTCTTCGGCTGGGCGGTGGACACGATCGGCATCTTCAACGAGTTCGCGCGCTGGCTGACGAGCACCGGCACGAGCGAGGTGGCGGTGCTGCTCGCGATCACGTTCGCGCTGCTGCTCGCGGGCACCGCGCTCGACGCGGCGGCGACGTACTTCGTGTTCCTGCCGTTCCTGATCCCGGTGGCGCAGGCCTACGGCTGGAACCTCGTCTGGCTGGGCGTGATCATGACCATCAACGTGGCCATCGGCCAGTTCACGCCGCCCACGGCCGTGAACCTGATGGTGACGTGCCGGCTCGCGGGCATCACCATCGAGTCCACCATCGGCTGGTGCACCTGGCTGGTGGTGGCGATGACCTCGATGCTGCTCGTGCTCACCTTCGTTCCCGAAATCGTCCTCTTCCTCCCGAGATGGCTCGGCTACCTGTGATCCAGCCCTGCGAGAGCGTGACCGCGCTCTCGGAGGTCGACGGCAAGGTCCTCGTCGCCGGTTCGCACGGCGGCCTGGTCGCCGCCTCGTACGCGGCGAAGGCGTTGGTGCACGCGGTGATCTTCAACGACGCGGGCATCGGCCTCGACGACGCAGGGGTCGCGGGCCTGCGCTGGCTGGACGCGATCGGCATGGCGGCTGCTGCGGCGGATCATCGCTCGGCGCGCATCGGCGACGGCGAGGACATGCTCGCGAATGGCGTGATCACGCGCGTCAACGCCTGCGCGGCCAGGGCGGGCGTGTATGAGGGGCAATCGTGCAAGGAAGCGGCCGATCGCCTCCGGCGTGCGCCCGGCGCGACGAAGGCGCCGCCGGCGTATGCGGAAGGGCGCTGGCGCCTGAAGGAAGGGCCGCCCGAAGTCTGGGCGCTGGATTCCGTCGGCATGCTGACGCCGGGCGACGCCGGGCGCATCCTGGTGATCGGCTCGCACGGCGGGCTGCATGGCGGCGATCCGCGCACCGCGCTCGGCATCGCGGGCAAGCCGGTAGATGCGGCGGGGGCGGTATTCAGCGACGCGGGCATCGGCAAGGACGGCGCGGGCGTGACGCGCCTGCCGGTGCTGGACGCGCGCGGCATCGCTGCGGCGACCGTCGATTGCCGCACGGGGCGCATCGGCGATTCCCGATCGATGTGGGCGACGGGGATCCTCTCGACCGTCAACGAGCGCGCACGGGCCGCAGGCGTCAAGGTCGGCGACTCCGTGGCGCTGTTCGTGGAGCGCGTTACCGCGGCGCAGCAGGGGCGTTAATGCGGTAAAATTCAGCCCTTTAACGAGGGCTCGGACAGTGCGCACCCGCCTGGTCGCCGGCAACTGGAAGATGAATGGCAGCCTCGCCGCCAACGCGGCGCTGGTCGAGGCCGTGCTGCGCGGTCTTCCCGCCGGGCCTGAGTGCGCGGTGTGCGTGCCGTACCCGTATCTCTCGCAAGTCGCCGGGCTCGTGAAGGGCAGCCGCGTGCAGCTGGGCGCGCAGACCCTTTCGGAGCATGCCTCGGGCGCGTTCACCGGCGAGGTGTCCGGCGCGATGCTCGCGGAACTCGGCTGCCGCATCGTGCTGGTCGGCCATTCCGAGCGTCGCGCGATCTACGGCGAGACCGACGCGCAGGTGGCCGCGAAGTTCAAGGCCGCGCAGGCCGCGGGCCTCGTGCCGATGCTCTGCGTCGGCGAAACGCTCGCCGAGCGCGAGGCGGGCCAGACCGACGCCACGGTGGCGCGCCAGCTCGATGCGGTGATCAATGCGGCCGGCATCGGCGCGCTCGTGAACTCGGTGCTGGCCTACGAGCCGGTGTGGGCGATCGGCACGGGCAAGACGGCGACACCGGAGCAGGCGCAGGCGGTGCATGCGGTGTTGCGCGCGCGTATCGCGGCGTCCGACGCCAAGGTGGCGGGCGGGCTGCGCATCCTCTATGGCGGCAGCGTGAAGGCGTCGAATGCGGCGCAGATCTTCGCGCAGCCCGATGTCGACGGCGGACTGATCGGCGGCGCGTCGCTGGTGGCCGAGGATTTCCTCGGCATCCTGCGCGCCGCGGCGAACTGAGACGGAGAAGGCAGGAGACGCATGGATTTCTGGACCAACGTGGTGGTAATGCTGGACGTCGCGGTCGCCATCGCGATCATCGGCCTCGTGCTGCTCCAGCATGGCAAGGGCGCCGACATGGGCTCGGGCTTCGGCAGCGGCACCTCGGGCAGCCTGTTCGGCGCCTCGGGCTCGGCGAACTTCCTGTCGCGCATGACGGCGGCGCTGGCGGCGGTGTTCTTCGTCACCAGCCTCGGCCTGGGCTACATCGCGACGCAGAAGCCGAAGTCGGCTTCGGGCGGCAGCGTGGTCGATGCGGTGAAGGCGGACGCGAAGAAGGCGCCCGCGCCGGCCAAGGCCGAGGAGAAGGCGAAGCCTGCGGCGGAAGTGCCGGCGGTGCCCTCGGGCGATGCCCCGAAGGCGGCCGACGCGCCCAAGGCGAAGGACGTGCCGAACTGACCGGCCGGGCGCGCGGGTTTCCTGATGCAGCGCAAATTGAGCGATAATTACGCCTGTTGAATTAATGCCCACGTGGTGAAATTGGTAGACACGCCAGCTTGAGGGGCTGGTGGCCTAAACAGCCGTAGCAGTTCGAGTCTGCTCGTGGGCACCAGTACAACGAAGAAGAAGACAACGGGGTCGAGGCAAGGACGAGGTCTGAATGCTCGCTGAGTACTTCCCGATCCTGCTCTTCCTCGCCGTCGGCACCGCCGTCGGCGTCCTCCCGGTAGCCCTCGGCAAGGCCGGCAACCTCGTCCTCGGCTGGCACCGCCCCGACCCGCAGAAGAACTCGCCGTACGAGTGCGGCTTCGAGGCCTTCGAGGACGCGCGCATGAAGTTCGACGTGCGCTACTACCTCGTGGCGATCCTGTTCATCCTGTTCGACCTCGAGGTCGCATTCCTCTTCCCGTGGGCGGTGGCGCTGAACGACATCGGCCTGTTCGGTTTCCTCTCCATGATGCTGTTCCTCGGCATCCTGGTGGTCGGCTTCGCCTACGAGTGGATGAAAGGGGCCCTCGATTGGGAATGACGCTTGACGCGCCGTTGCCCGGGGTAGAGGCAATCCCCCGCGACGGTTTCATCCTCACCACGGTCGACGACCTGGTGAACTGGACGCGCACGGGCTCGCTCTGGCCGATGACCTTCGGCCTCGCGTGCTGCGCGATCGAGATGATGCAGGCCGGCGCGGCGCGCTACGACCTCGACCGCTTCGGCGTCGTGTTCCGCCCGAGCCCGCGCCAGTCCGACGTGATGATCGTCGCCGGGACGCTGTGCAACAAGATGGCGCCGGCGCTGCGCAAGTGCTACGACCAGATGGCCGAGCCGCGCTGGGTGATCTCGATGGGCTCGTGCGCCAACGGCGGCGGCTACTACCACTACTCGTACTCGGTGGTGCGCGGCTGCGATCGCGTGGTGCCGGTCGACGTCTACGTGCCGGGCTGCCCGCCGACGGCGGAAGCGCTGCTCTACGGCATCATGCAGCTGCAGAACAAGATCAAGCGCACCAACACCATCCTCCGCTGATGACCCCGAAGCAGCAGCGCCTCGTCGAGGCGCTCCAGTCCGTCCTTGGCGATCGCGCGACCTCGGTGGTCGAGCGCCTCGGCGAGATCACGGTCGTGGTGAAGGCCGACGCCTACCTCGAGGCGGCGAAGCTGCTGCGCGACCACGAGAGCCTGCGCTTCGGGCAGGTGATCGACCTCTGCGGCGTGGATTACTCGACCTACGGCGACCGTCCGTGGGAGCGCGAGCGCTTCGCGGCGGTGCTCCACTTGAATTCCATCGTGCACAACTGGCGCGTGCGCGTGCGCGTGTTCGCCAAGGACGACGCCTTCCCGGTGCTGCCGTCGGTGATCGACGTGTGGTCCGGCGTGAACTGGTACGAGCGCGAGGCGTTCGACCTCTTCGGCATCGTCTTCGAGGGCCACCCGGACCTGCGCCGCATCCTCACCGACTACGGCTTCGTCGGGCACCCGTTCCGCAAGGACTTCCCGATCTCGGGCCACGTCGAGATGCGCTACGACCCCGAGCAGAAGCGCGTGGTCTACGAGCCGGTGACCATCGAGCCGCGCGAGATCACGCCGCGCGTGGTGCGCGAGGAGCACTACGGCGAGGGCGCCAAGTAATGGCCGAGATCAAGAACTACACGGTCAACTTCGGCCCGCAGCACCCGGCGGCGCACGGCGTGCTGCGCCTGGTGCTCGAGCTGGACGGCGAGGTGGTCGAGCGCGCCGACCCGCATATCGGCCTGCTGCACCGCGCGACCGAGAAGCTCGCCGAGACGCGCACCTACATCCAGTCGCTGCCGTACATGGACCGCCTCGACTACGTGTCCATGATGTGCAGCGAGCACGCGTTCTGCCTGTCGCTCGAGCGCCTGCTCGGCGTGCAGGTGCCCGAGCGCGCGCAGTACATCCGCGTGATGTTCGCGGAGGTGACGCGGATCCTGAACCACCTGCTGGGGCTGGGCACGCTGGGCCTGGACCTCGGTGCGATGACGGTGTTCCTCTACTGCTTCCGCGAGCGCGAAGACCTGCTCGACTGCTACGAGGCGGTGTCGGGCGCGCGCATGCACGCGGCCTATTTCCGCCCGGGCGGCGTGTACCGCGACCTGCCGGATTCGATGCCGAAGTACCAGCCCTCGCGCTTCCGCACCGAGAAGGACCTCGAGGCGATGAACGCGAACCGGCAAGGTTCGCTGCTCGATTTCCTCGAGGACTTCACCGAGCGCTTCCCGAAGTACGTCGACGACTACGAGACGCTGCTCACCGAGAACCGCATCTGGAAGCAGCGCACGGTGGGCATCGGCGTGGTGAGCCCGGAGCACGCGATCGCGCGCGGCTTCTCGGGCCCGATGCTGCGCGGCTCGGGCATCGCGTGGGACCTGCGCAAGAAGCAGCCCTACGACGTCTACGACCGCATGGACTTCGACGTGCCGGTCGGCAAGAACGGCGACACCTACGACCGGTACCTGGTGCGCATCGAGGAGATGCGCCAGTCGAACCGCATCATCCGCCAGTGCATCGAGTGGCTGCGCAAGAACCCCGGCCCGGTGATCACCGAGAACGCCAAGGTGGCGCCGCCGCCGCGCACCGGCATGAAGGGCTCGATGGAGGAGCTGATCCACCACTTCAAGCTCTTCACCGAGGGCATGCACGTGCCCGAGGGCGAGGCCTACGTCGGCGTCGAGCATCCGAAGGGCGAGTTCGGCGTCTACTTCATCTCCGACGGCGCGAACAAGCCGTACCGCATGAAGCTGCGCTCGCCGTGCTTCAACCACCTGTCGGCAATGGATTCCATCGTGCGCGGCCACATGCTGGCCGACGCCGTGACCGTGATCAGCACGCTCGACATCGTTTTCGGGGACATCGACCGGTGACGCTCTCCGCCGAATCGCTCGCCAGGATCGACCGCGAGATCGCCAAGTACCCCGCGGACCAGAAGCAGTCCGCGGTGATGGCCGCGCTCGTCATCGCGCAGGACGAGAAGGGCTGGCTGTCGTCCGAGACCATGGAGGCGGTGGCCGCCTACCTCGGCATGCCGCCGGTGGCCGTGGCCGAGGTCGCGACCTTCTACAACATGTACCAGCTGGAGCCGGGCGGGAAGTACAAGCTGACCGTGTGCACCTGCCTGCCGTGCGGCCTGCAGGGCTCGCTGGACGCCGCGGACTACCTGAAGGAAAAGCTCGGCATCGGCTTCAACGAAACCACCGCCGACGGGCGCTTCACGCTGAAGGAAGGCGAGTGCATGGGCGCCTGCGCGATGTCGCCGGTGATCCTGGTCAACAACAAGCGCATGTGCGACTTCATGTCGAAAGACAAGATCGACGCGCTGATCGCGGAGCTGCGGTGATGCTCAATTACGGCCCCGACGCGATCCTGATGGCCGGCCTCGACGGCCAGAACTGGCATCTCGCCGACTACGAGAAGCGCGGCGGCTACGCGGCGTTGAAGAAGCTCGTCACCGAGAAGGTGCCGCCCGAGAACGTCATCGCCGAGCTGAAGAAGTCGTCGCTGCGCGGGCGTGGCGGCGCGGGCTTCCCGACGGGCCTCAAGTGGTCGTTCATGCCGCGCCAGTTCCCGGGCGCGAAGTACATGGTCTGCAACTCGGACGAGGGCGAGCCGGGCACCTGCAAGGACCGCGACATCCTGCGCTACAACCCGCACTCGGTGATCGAGGGCATGATCATCGGCGGCTACGCCACCGGCTCGACCGCCGGCTACAACTACATCCACGGCGAGATCTGGCAGGTCTACGAGCAGTTCGAGGCCGCGCTGGAAGAGGCCCGCAAGGCCGGCTACCTCGGCAAGAACATCTGCGGCTCCGACTTCTCGTTCGAGCTCTACGCGCACCCGGGCTTCGGTGCCTACATCTGCGGCGAGGAAACCGCGCTGCTCGAGTCGCTGGAAGGCAAGAAGGGCCAGCCGCGCTTCAAGCCGCCGTTCCCGGCGAGCTTCGGCCTGTACGGCAAGCCGACGACGATCAACAACACCGAGACCTACGCGCAGGTGCCGTGGATCCTCCGGAACGGCGGCGACGCATTCCTCGCGCTCGGCAAGCCGAACAACGGCGGCACCAAGCTCTTCTCGGTGACGGGGCACGTCAACAAGCCCGGCAACTTCGAGGTCAAGCTCGGCACGCCGTTCGCGAAGCTGCTCGAGATGGCGGGCGGGGTGCGCGGGGGCCGGAAGCTGAAGGCCGTGATCCCGGGCGGCTCGTCGATGCCGGTGCTGCCGGCCGACGTGATGATGGCCACCGACATGGACTACGACTCGATCGCGAAGGCCGGCTCGATGCTGGGCTCGGGCGCCGTGATCGTGATGGACGAGACCACCTGCATGGTGCGGGCGCTCGAGCGCCTCTCGTACTTCTACCACGAGGAATCGTGCGGCCAGTGCACGCCGTGCCGCGAGGGCACCGGGTGGCTGTACCGCGTGGTGCACCGGATCGAGACCGGCAAGGGACGCCCGGAAGACCTCGCGCTGCTCGAGAACGTCTCCGACAACATCGCCGGCCGCACGATTTGCGCGCTGGGCGACGCGGCCGCGCTGCCCGTGAAGAGCTTCCTGAAGCACTTCCGCGGCGAATTCGAGTACCACATCGAGAACAAGCGCTGCCTCGTCTCGGGCCCGGATTCGGAACCGAAGTGGGGCAGGGCAGGCGCCCACGCCGCGCCGAAGATGGAGAAGGCCGCATGAGCGGGCTCAAGGTCGACATCGACGGCCGCGAGGTCGAGGTCGCGCACGGCTCCACCGTGATGGATGCCGCGGTGAAGCTCGGCATCTACGTGCCGCACTTCTGCTACCACAAGAAGCTGTCGATCGCGGCCAACTGCCGCATGTGCCTGGTCGAGGTGGAGAAGGCGCCCAAGCCGCTGCCCGCCTGCGCGACGCCCTGCACCGACGGCATGAAGGTCAAGACCCACTCGCCGGCCGCCAAGAAGGCGCAGAACGGCGTGATGGAGTTCCTGCTGATCAACCACCCGCTGGATTGCCCGATCTGCGACCAGGGCGGCGAGTGCCAGTTGCAGGACCTCTCGATGGGCTACGGCAAGGGCGATTCGCGCTACGCCGAGGAAAAGCGCGTCGTCCTGCACAAGGATATCGGCCCGCTGGTCGCCGCCGAGGAGATGAGCCGCTGCATCCAGTGCACGCGCTGCGTGCGCTTCGGGCAGGAGATCGCCGGCGTCATGGAACTGGGCATGGTCAACCGCGGCGAGCGCTCGGAGATCGTGGCCTTCGTCGGCAAGTCGGTGGATTCCGAACTCTCGGGCAACATGATCGACATCTGCCCGGTGGGCGCGCTGACCGCGAAGCCTTTCCGCTACAGCGCCCGCACCTGGGAACTGTCGCGTCGCAAGAGCGTGTCGCCGCACGACAGCCACGGCTCGAACCTCGTGGTGCAGGTGAAGCACGACCGCGTGATGCGCGTCCTGCCGCTCGAGAACGAGTCGGTGAACGAGTGCTGGATCTCGGACAAGGACCGCTTCTCGTACGAGGCGCTGAATTCGGAAGAACGGCTGACTCGCCCGATGGTGAAGGGCCCGGACGGCTGGATCGAGGCCGATTGGCACGACGCGCTCGACGTGGTCGTCGAGGCGATCAAGATGGCGGGCAAGGACGTCGGCGTGCTGTCGACGCCGCAATCGACGCTCGAGGAGCTGTACCTCGCGGGGCAGCTGGCGAAGAAGCTGGGCGGCGCGTCGGACTTCCGCCTGCGCCGCAGCGACTTCTCGGGCGACGCCGCGCGCGCGGGGATCCCGTGGCTCGGCCTGCCGATCGCGGAACTCGGCAACTGTGACCGTTTCCTCGTCGTCGGCTCGTTCCTGCGCAAGGATCACCCGCTGATCGCGCATCGCCTGCGGCAGGCTGTCAAGCGCGGCGCCAAGGTCAATGTCATCGGAAGCGCGGCGGACGACTGGCTGATGCCGATCGCGAACCGCGTCACCGTGGCGCCGTCCGAACTGACGGCCGCGCTGGCCAAGGCGGGCGAGGGCGCCATCGGCGAGAGCCTGAAGTCGGGCAAGAAGGTCGCGATCCTGCTGGGCAACCTCGCCGAGCACCACGCGCAGGCCGCGACGCTGCACGCGCTCGCGCAGAAGCTCGCCGAGTCGCTCGGCGCGACGCTCGGCTTCCTCGGCGAAGGCGGGAACGCGGTCGGCGGCTACGTCGCCGGCGCGAACGTCGGCCCGGGCACTCGCGCGATGCTGGAGCAGCCGCGCAAGGCCTACGTGCTCGTGAACGCCGAGATGGAACTCGACACCGCGAACCCGCAGGCGGCGCTCGCCGCGATGGGTGCGGCCGACTTCGTGGTGCAACTTTCGGCCTTCAAGAGCCAGGCCTCGAGCTACGCGAACGTGATCCTGCCGATCGCGCCGTTCACCGAGACGGCGGGTGCCTTCGTCAATGCCGAAGGCCGCGTGCAGTCGTTCCACGGGTGCGTGAAGCCGCAGGGCGAGGCGCGTCCGGGCTGGAAGGTGCTGCGCGTGCTCGGCACGATGCTCGGGCTCGAGGGCTTCGAATTCGACACCGCGGAGCAGGTGCGGCAGGCGGCCCTGGGCGGCCGTGACGTCGCGTCGCTGCTCTCCAACAAGACCTCGGCCGCGCCGGCTGCACCGGTGGCGGTTCAGGGCCTGCAGCGCATCGCCGACGTGCCGATCCACTTCGCCGACGCGATCGCGCGCCGCGCGCCGTCGCTGCAGAAGACCCGCGACGCGCAAGCACCCAAGGCGTGGATGAACGCGCGGACGATGCAGGGCATCGGCGCGTCTCCCGGCCAGCCGGTGCTGGTGAAGCAGGGCACGGGCGAGGCACGCCTTGCTTGCGGCCTCGACGACGGCCTGCCCGACCAGTGCGTGCGCGTCGCCGCCGCGCACGCGTCCACCGCGGCGCTCGGCGCGATGACCGGCACGGTCACCCTGCAGGCGCTCGCCTCCGAGAGGGCCGCCTAGATGCTGCTCGACTGGCTCGGCGCGCGCACCACGGCCCTGTTTGGGTCGACCTGGGGGCCGGTGGCCTTCGAGACGGTGACGAGCCTCGTGTTCATCGTCTGCATCGTCGTGCCGCTGATGCTGGGCGTCGCGTACCTGACGCTCTGGGAGCGAAAGCTCATCGGCTGGATGCAGATCCGCCTCGGCCCGAACGTGACCACGTTCTTCGGCATCCGCTGGCTGGGCGGCCTCGCGCAGCCGATCGCCGACGGCATCAAGCTGTTCCTGAAGGAGATCATCCTCCCGACGAACGCGAGCCCGATGCTGTACATCCTCGCGCCGATGCTGGCGATCATCCCGGCGCTGGCCGCGTGGGCGGTGATCCCGTTCGCGCCCGAGCTGGTGCTGGCGGACATCAACGCGGGCCTGCTCTATCTCGCCGCGCTGACCTCGATCGGCGTCTACGGCGTGATCATCGCCGGCTGGGCGTCGAACTCGAAGTACGCCTTCATCGCCGCGATGCGCGCCTCGGCGCAGATGGTGTCCTACGAACTGGCGATGGGCTTCGCGCTCGTCGTGGTGCTGATGGTGTCGGGCAGCCTGAACCTCTCGGACATCGTCAACGCGCAGGCCAAGGGTATCTTCGCCTCCAAGGGCGTGAACTTCCTGTCCTGGAACTGGCTGCCGCTGCTGCCGATCTGCTTCGTCTACTTCGTCTCCGGCGTGGCCGAGACCAACCGCGCGCCGTTCGACGTAGTGGAGGGCGAGTCCGAGATCGTCGCCGGCCACATGGTCGAGTACTCCGGCATGGCCTTCGCGCTGTTCTTCCTCGCCGAATACATGAACATGATCCTGATCTCCGCGCTCACGGCGATCATGTTCTTCGGCGGCTGGGCAGCGCCGTTCGACAGTGCGCTTACGCACCTCGTGCCGCCGACCGGCTGGCTGCTGATCAAGATGTTCGTGATCGTGTCCATGTTCCTGTTGATCCGCGCCACGTTCCCGCGCTACCGCTACGACCAGATCATGCGCCTGGGCTGGAAGGTGTTCATCCCGCTTACCATCGTCTGGATCGTGGTCGTCGGCGCGTGGATGCAGACCCCGTGGAGCCTCTGGAAATGACGCGCCTGATGGAGTTCCTGCGCTCGTTCCTGCTGATCGAGCTGGTCAAGGGCCTGAAGCTCACGGGCAAGTACCTGTTCGCCCGCAAGATCACGGTGCTGTACCCGGAGGAGAAGACGCCGCAGAGCCCGCGCTTCCGCGGCCTGCACGCGCTGCGCCGCTACCCGAACGGCGAGGAGCGCTGCATCGGCTGCAAGCTGTGCGAGGCGGTGTGCCCGGCGCTGGCCATCACCATCGAGACCGCGCCGCGCGACGACGGCACGCGCCGCACCACGCGCTACGACATCGACCTCACCAAGTGCATCTTCTGCGGCTTCTGCGAGGAGTCCTGCCCGGTCGACTCCATCGTCGAGACGCGCATCTTCGAGTACCACGGCGAGCGCCGCGGCGACCTCTACTACACCAAGCAGATGCTGCTCGCGGTCGGCGACCGCTACGAAGAGCAGCTGGCCAAGGACCGCGCCGCCGACGCGGCGTACCGGTAGCCGCGATGTTCGAGAC
>CAZTXP010000201.1:0-56128 GCA_964617355.1 uncultured Enterobacteriaceae bacterium | reverse complement strand
TGCGGCTCGACCTGCACGCGCTTCGCGCCGCGCACGCGCGCGTCGGCCTCGCGCCAGATGCCGACCACGCCGCCCGAGGCCTCGACGTTGTTGCCGCAGTTGATGATGAAGTTCACGTACGGGGTATCGGGCGCGACGATGAACGCGCGGTGCCACAGCTCGCCGTAGAGGTGCTCGGAGTGGTAGCACTTCACGCCCTGCCCGGCGCCGTAGCCCTGGTCGATCGGGCCCCACGCGGCCATGAAGGCGGGGAAGGTGCCCATGTACTGCACCGGCGTGCCACCGCCGCCGGTGGAAGTGGCGAGGCGCGGGAAGCCTTCCTCGTTGCGGAGGCCCTTCTCGCGGATCTCGCGCAATTTCGCGCCGACGATGTCCAGCGCCTCGTCCCACGAGATCGGCACGAAGCCGGGGTCCTGGTCGCGCCCCTTCTTCGGGTTGGTGCGCTTCATGGGCTGCTTGATGCGGTTCGGGTTGTAGGTCTTCTGGATCAGGCCGTAGGCCTTCACGCAGACGCGACCGCCGCCCGGATGCGCGTGCGAGATGTCGAAGTTCGATTCGATCCGCTTCGCCACGCCGTCCTCGACCTCGACCTTCATCAGGTCGGGGCCGGCGACGCACTGGTAGCAGAAGATCGGGACCTTCTTCTTCGACTCGCTCATTCGACGCCTCCTCGCCGCCGCCCCGCTGGCGCGGGGCAGGCGACATTCTGCCCCAGCGGGCTGCTATGCGGTGAGACCCAACTCGCGGATGGCTTGATCCCGGATACGGAATTTCTGCACTTTCCCGCTGGCGGTAACCGGGTATTCGTCGACGAACTTCACGTGGCGCGGGATCTTGTACGTGGCGATGCGGCCGCGGCAGGCCTCGCGCAGCCCGTCGGCGGTCCAGGTCTCGCCGGGCTTCAGGCGGATCCACGCGCAGAGCTCCTCGCCGTACTTCGGGTCCGGCACGCCGACCACCTGCACGTCGGCGACCTTGGGCAGCGTGTAGATGAACTCCTCGACCTCGCGCGGGTAGATGTTCTCGCCGCCGCGGATCACCGTGTCCTTGCTGCGGCCGACAATCTGCACGGTGCCGTCGTCGCGCATCACCGCGAGGTCGCCGGTGTGCATCCAGCGCGCCGCGTCGATCGCGCGCGCGGTGGCCTCGGGATCCTCCCAGTAGCCGAGCATCACGCTGTAGCCGCGCGTGCAGAGCTCGCCCGGCTGCCCTCGCGGCACCACCGCGCCGGAGGAGGGGTCCACGATCTTGCACTCCACGTGCGGATGCACCGAGCCGACGGTGGCGCAGCGCGTGTCGAGGCCGTCTTCGGGCAGCGACTGGAACGAGATCGGCGAGGTCTCGGTCATGCCGTAGCAGACCGTGATTTCGGCGAGGCCCATGCGATCGATCGCCTGCCGCATCACGGCCTCGGGGCAGGGCGCGCCGCCCATGCTGCCGGTGCGAAGGGTCGACAGGTCGTGCTGCGCGAACGTCGGCTCGGCGAGCATCGCGATGAACATCATCGGCACGCCGTAGAGCGCGGTGCAGCGCTCGGCGGCCACGGCCTCGAGCACCGACTTCGGCTCGAAGGCCTCGCCGGTGAGCACCAGCGTGGCGCCGTGCACGACCGAGGCCATCGCGCCGAGCACGATGCCGAAGCAGTGGAAGAACGGCACCGGCAGGCAGATGCGGTCGGCGTGCGTGAAGCGCTGCCGTGCGCCGACGAAGCGGCCGTTGTTGAGGATATTGTGGTGCGAGAGCGCCGCGCCCTTCGGCCGGCCCGTGGTACCCGAGGTGTACTGCAGGCTCACCGGTTCGTCGAACCCGGTGCGCGCCGCGGCCTCGTCCATGCGCGCCTCGGGCACCGATTCGCCCTTCGCAAGGAATGCCGGCCACGACAGCATGCCGGCGGGCGCGGTGTCGCCCAGCACCACGACGTGCGCGAGCGTCGGCGCGTCGCCGCGCGCCGCCTTCAGCGTGTCGAGGTAGTCGTGCTGGCGGAACGCGGGCGCAAGCACGATCGCGTTCGCCCCCGAGTGGGCCAGCAGGTACGCGAGCTCGTCGCGGCGGAACGCCGGGTTCACGTTGACCGCGATTGCGCCGATCGCGGCGAGCCCATATTGCGCGATCAGCCACTCCGAGCGGTTCGGGCTCCAGATCGCGACGCGGTCGCCCTTCTTGATGCCGAGCGCGAGGAAGCCGCGCGCGGCACGGCGCGACCCGGCGAGCAGCTGCGCCCACGAATAGCGCTGCGACTGGTGGCGGCTGACGAGCGCGTCCGCGTCGGGCCAGCGCTCGGCCGCGGACGCGAGCGCCTGCCACAGCGTCTGGCCGAGCAGGGGCTCGGACGAGGGGCCGCAAACGTAGGACGGGGCGGGGCGGGACACCGGCAAGCCTCAATTGCAGTCGTGAACGGTGAAGCCCAATGTATTCAGTGCATTAGTGCAAGTCAATGGTAGAGCTCCCGCAGCGGGGCCCGTTTCACTATGGAAACCGGACGCGCCGTCGCTGCACCGCGCAATGGCGGCGCCCGATTCGACCTCCGGATTGACTTTCACGATTGAACGCACTAGCCTAACTCATCAGTGCACTAATGCAAGTGACGGTCCCGGTCCTCGGGGCCGGCAACCAGGGAGGAGTGAGCATGAAGATCCAGTTGCGCAAGGGCGTGGCTGCCGTGTGTGCGGCGCTCGCGACGACGTTCGGCGCCGGCACGGCGCTGGCGCAGGGCAAGGTTTCCGACGGCGTGGTGCGCATCGGCGTGCTGACCGACATGTCCGGGCAGTTCTCGCACGAGTCCGGGCAGGGCAGCGTCACCGCGATCAAGATGGCCGTCGAGGACTTCGGCGGCAAGGTGCTGGGCGCGCCGATCGACGTGATCTTCGCGGATCACCTCAACAAGGGCGACACCGCCACCACCAAGGCGCGCGAGTGGTTCGATACGCAGAAGGTCGACCTGGTGGCGAACCTGATCAACTCCGCGATCGCGATCGCGGTGGCGAACGTGGCGAAGGAGAAGAACCGCATCGCCATCGTCAACGGCTCGGGGTCCTCGCGCCTCACCAACGATGCCTGCACGCCCAACAGCATCCACTACGCCTACGACACCTACGCGCTCGCCAAGGGCACCGCCGGGCAGATCGTGAAGGGCGGCGGCGACTCGTGGTTCTTCATGACCGCGGACTACGCCTTCGGCCACGCGCTGGAAGGCGACGCCGCGGCGCTGGTCAAGGCCAGCAACGGCAAGGTGCTCGGCCAGGCCCGCTACCCGATCGACGCCACCGACCTCGGCTCGTTCATCCTGCAGGCGCAGGCCTCGAAGGCCAAGGTGATCGGCATCGCCGGCTCCGGCACGCAGTTCATCAACGCGGTGAAATCGGCGCAGCAGTTCGGCGTCGGCAAGACCGGGCAGACGCTCGCCGGCCTGCTGGTCTGGATCACCGACGTGCACTCGATGGGCCTCGCGACCGCGCAGGGCCTCGTGCTCACCAACGGCTTCTACTGGGATCGCGACGAGGCCACGCGCGCGTGGTCCAAGCGCTTCTTCGAACGCATGAAGCGCATGCCGCACATGGGCGACGCCGGCGACTACTCGTCGACGATGCACTACCTGAAGGCGATCCAGGCCGCAGGCACGGACGACGCGGCGGCGGTGATGGCGAAGATGAAGGAGACGCCGGTGAACGACTTCTTCGCCAAGAACGGCCGCATCCGCGCCGACGGCCGCATGGTGCACGACATGTACGTGTACGAGGTGAAGAAGCCCTCGGAATCGAAGTACCCGTGGGATTACTACAAGCTGCGCGGCACGATCCCGGCGGACGAGGCGTTCCGCCCGCTCGCCGAGAGCGCCTGCCCGCTGGTCAAGAAGTAAGCACTTCGTAGCAGGAAGCCACCGCGCGCCTCGCATGGCGAACGAGCACATCCTCGAGGCGCGCGGCCTCACCAGGGAGTTCCGCGGCTTCACCGCCGTGGACAAGGTCGACCTCAGGGTCGCGCGCGGCCGCATCCACGCGATGATCGGGCCGAACGGCGCGGGCAAGACCACGGTCTTCAACCTGCTGACGCGGTTCCTCGACCCGACCGCGGGCAGCATCCTCTTCAAGGGCGAGGACATCACGCGCGCCAAGCCGGCCGCGGTCGCGCGCCGCGGCATGGTGCGCTCGTTCCAGATCTGCGCGGTGATGCCGCACCTGACCGCGCTGGAGAACGTGCGGCTCGGCCTGCAGCAGGCGACCGGCACCTCGTACCACTTCTGGAAGTCCGAGCGAAGCCTGAAGGCGCTCGAGGGCCGTGCGCGCGAGCTGCTGGCGGAAGTGGACCTCGCTGCGTTCGCGTCGACGATCGCGGTCGAGCTGCCCTACGGCAGGAAGCGCGCGCTCGAACTCGCCACCACGCTCGCCGCCGACCCGGAGCTGCTGCTGCTCGACGAGCCCACGCAAGGCATGGGCGTGGAAGACATCGACCGCGTCGCGAAGCTCGTCAAGAAGGTGGCCGCGAACCGCACCGTGCTGATGATCGAGCACAACATGGGCGTGGTCTCGTCGATCGCGGACACCATCACGGTGCTGCAGCGCGGGCAGGTGCTCGCCGAGGGCTCGTACGCCGAGGTGTCGGCGAACCCGCAGGTGCGGGAGGCCTATATGGGAAAAAGGGCGGGGAAGAAGGCCGGCCGCCTGCAGGGCGCGCACTGACATGGCCGCGACCGAATACCTGCGCGTCACCGACCTGCACGCCTTCTACGGCGAGTCGCACGTGCTGCATGGCGCAGACCTCGTGGTGAACCGCGGCGAGGTGGTCGCGCTGCTCGGGCGCAACGGCGCCGGGCGCACGACGTTGCTGCGCTCGATCATGGGGCTGGTGGGGCGTCGCCAGGGCAGCATCATGGTGAACGGCCGCGAGACCATCGCGATGCCGACGCACCGCATCGCCGGCCTCGGCATCGGCTACTGCCCCGAGGAGCGCGCGATCTTCTCGGCGCTGTCCTGCGAGGAGAACCTGATGCTGCCGCCGGTGCTGAGGAGCGGCGGCTTCAGCGTCGAGGATGTCTACGCGATGTTCCCGAACCTGCGCGATCGCCGTCGCAGCCAGGGCACGCGGCTGTCGGGCGGCGAGCAGCAGATGCTCGCGATCGCGCGCATCCTGCGCACCGGCGCGCAGCTCTTGCTGCTCGACGAAATCTCGGAAGGCCTCGCGCCGGTGATCGTCGATGCGCTGGAGCAATGCGTACTCGCGCTGAAGGCGCGCGGCTACACGGTGCTGCTGGTCGAGCAGAACTTCGAGTTCGCCACCGGCGTCGCCGACCGCGCCTACGTGATGGAGAACGGCCGCGTCGCCGACAGCCTCTCGCGCGAGGATCTCGAGGGCGAGAAGGCCGAGCAGGTCCACCGGCTGCTGGCGGTCTGAGATGGACACGATCCTCGGCGTCCCGGTGCAGGTGCTCCTCGGCCAGATGCTGCTCGGGCTGGTGAATGGCTCGTTCTACGCCATGCTGTCGCTCGGCCTCGCGGTGATCTTCGGCCTGCTGAACGTCATCAACTTCGCGCACGGCACGCTCTACATGATGGGCGCCTACGGCGCGTGGATGCTCGCGCAGTGGGCGGGCGTCGGCTTCTGGTGGAGCCTCGTGCTCGCGCCGCTCGGCACCGCGGTGGTCGGCGTGCTGGTGGAGAAACTCTTCCTGCGCTGGATCTACCACCTCGACCACCTGTACGGCCTGCTCCTCACCATCGGTTTCGCGTGGGTGGTCGAGGGCATCTACCGCGACCAGTTCGGCTCGGGCGGGCAGCCTTATCCGGCGCCGGACATCCTCTCCGGAGCAAGCGACCTCGGTTTCATGATCCTGCCGGACTACCGCGGATTCGTCGTCGTCGCCTCGCTGGTGGTCTGCTTCGCGACCTGGTTCGCGATCGAGCGCACGCGCCTCGGCGCGTACCTGCGTGCCGCAACCGAGAACCCGAAGGTGGTGCAGGCCTTCGGCATCAACGTGCCGGTGATGCTGACGCTCACCTACGCCTTCGGCGTGGGGCTTGCCGGCCTCGCGGGCGTGCTCGCCGCGCCGGTGATCCAGATCACGCCGCTGATGGGCTCGAACGTGATCATCGTGGTGTTCGCGGTGGTGGTGATCGGCGGCCTCGGCTCGATCGCGGGCGCGATCGTCTCGGGCATCGCGCTGGGCGTGCTGGAAGGCCTCACCAAGGTGTTCTGGCCCGAGGCCTCGTCCACCGTGGTGTTCGTGGTCATGGCGCTGGTGCTGATGTTCCGGCCGGCGGGCCTCTTCGGGCGGGAGCAGTAGCGATGGGGCGCCACGGCATCGCCTACCTCGTCGCCGCGCTCGCGCTGGCCTTGGCGCCGCTCGCGGGTGCGTACCCGATCTTCCTGATGAAGCTGCTGTGCTTCGCGCTCTTCGCCTGCGCGTTCAACCTCACGCTCGGCTTTGCCGGCCTGCTGTCGCTCGGCCACGCTGCCTTCTTCGGTACCTCGGCTTACGTCGCCGGATACGTGCTGAAGAACTGGGGCCTGACGCCGGAACTCGGCCTCGCGGTGGCCACGCTGTGGGCCGCGTTCCTCGGCTGGGTGTTCGGCAGCCTCGCGATCCGGCGCCGTGGCATCTACTTCGCGATGGTCACGCTGGCGCTCGCGCAGATGCTGTACTTCTTCTGCGTGCAGGCGAAGTTCACTGGCGCCGAGGACGGCCTGCACGGCATCCCGCGCGGCAACCTCCTTGGCCTCGTCCCGCTGAAGGGCGACCTCGCGATGTACTACCTCGTGCTGGCGATCTTCGCCGGCGCGTTCTTCCTCATCCACCGCGCGGTGCACTCGCCGTTCGGGCAGGTGCTGAAGGGCATCCGCGAGAACGAGGCGCGCATGCGGTCGCTGGGCTACGACGTCGAGCGCTTCAAGCTGCTGGCGATGGTGCTGTCGGCGGCGATCGCCGGCCTCGCCGGCGCGACCAAGGCGCTGTCGCTGGGTTTCGCCACGCTGGTCGACGTGCACTGGCACATGTCCGGCGAGGTGGTGCTGATGGCGCTGATCGGCGGCGTCGGCACGCTGGCCGGCCCGGCCGTCGGCGCCGCGGTCGTCGTCGGGCTCGAGAGCGTGCTGGCCGACAAGGTCGGCTCGTGGGTCACCGTGATCATGGGCGGGCTCTTCATGGCCTGCGTGCTGCTCTTCCGCCGCGGTATCGTAGGCGAACTGGGTGGCCTGTTCCGCACGCGCGAGGCGCCGCCCGACCTTCCCCTGGAGGAACGCACATGAACGCCCCCCATCCCGCGGCCGCCCGGCCGATCCGCACCGGCGCCGAGTACGTCGAGAGCCTTCGCGACCGCAAGCTCCGCGTGTTCCTCTTCGGCGAGCTGGTCGCCGAGCCGGTCGACCACCCGATGATCCGGCCCTCCATCAACGCGGTGGCCGAGACCTACGACCTCGCCGCACGCGATCCCGCGCTCGCCTCGGCCACGTCGCCGTATACCGGCAAGCCCGTGAATCGCTTCCTGCACATCGCCGAGTCGCGCGAAGACCTCGTGATGCAGAACAAGATGCAACGGCGCCTCGGCCAGCTGACCGGGACGTGCTTCCAGCGCTGCGTCGGCATGGACGCGATCAACATGCTGCACTCGGTGACTTTCGAGATGGACGCGAAGGGCGGCACGCAGTACCACCAGCGGTTCCTGGCGTTCCTTTCCGAGATGCAGGCCGGCAACCTCGTCATCGGCGGCGCGATGACCGACGTGAAGGGCGACCGCGGCAAGTCGCCCGCCGAGCAGGATGACCCTGACCTCTTCGTGCACGTCACGAAGCGCACCAAGGAGGGCATCCACATCACCGGCGCGAAGGCGCACCAGACCGGCTGCGTGAACTCGCACTGGCTGGTGGTGATGCCGACGATGCGCCTCGGCGCGGCGGACAAGGACTACGCGGTGGTCGGCGCGCTGCCGGTGGACGCGCCCGGCATTACCTATGTCTATGGCCGCCAGTCGTGCGACACGAGGAGTAGCGACGGCGAGATCGACGCGGGCAATGCAGGCTTCGCAGGGCAGGAGGCGATGGTCGTGTTCGACGACGTCTTCATCCCTTGGGAGCGCGTGTTCATGGACGGCGAGGTCGAGTGGGCCGCGACCATGGTCGAGCGCTTCACCTGCTACCACCGCCGCAGCTATGTCTGCAAGACCGGCGTCGGCGACGTGCTGATCGGCGCCGCCGCGACCATCGCCGACTACAACGGCGTCGAGAAGGTCTCGCACGTGAAGGACAAGCTGGTCGAGATGACGCACCTGAACGAGACCATCTACGGCACCGGCATCGCGGCAAGCCACCAGGCCTCGCGGATGAAATCCGGCGTCTGGCTGCCCGACGACATGCTCGCCAACGTCTGCAAGCACCACGTGACGAAGCTGCCCTACGAAATCGGTCGCCTCGCGCAGGACCTCGCCGGCGGCCTGATGGTGACGCTGCCCTCCGAGAAGGACCTCGCGCACGCCGAGGTCGGGCCGATCATCCGCAAGTACCTCAAGGGCCGCAAGGAAGTGTCCACCGAGGCGCGCATGCGCATCCTGCGGCTGATCGAGAACATGACGCTCGGCCGCAATGCGGTGGGCTACCTCACGGAGTCGATGCACGGCGCCGGCTCGCCGCAGGCGCAGCGCATCCAGATCCAGCGCGCCGCGCAGCTGGAGTTCAAGAAGCAGCTCGCGAAGACCCTCGCGGGCGTGGAACCCGGAAAGCGCGCCGAGATCGAGGGCGACCTGACGCAGTACCTGTCGCGCGTGTTCGAGACGGTGACCGTGAAGCAATGAAGCCGCCCCGATTCGCCTACCACCGCGCCGCGAGCGTCGAGGACGCGCTCGCGATGCTGGCCACGCCCGACGCCAAGCTGATCGCGGGCGGGCAGAGCCTGATGCCGATGCTGAACTTCCGGCTGCTGAGGCCCTCGGTGCTCGTCGACGTGAGCCGCATTCCGGGGTTGGACGCGATCGAGGAACTGCCCGGCGGCGGCGTGCGCATCGGCGCGCTGGTGCGCCACCACGAGGTGGAGATGTCCGACGTGGTGAAGCGCCGGCTGCCGGTGCTGCAGCACGCCGTGACGCACATCGGCCACCTCGCGATCCGCAACCGCGGCACCATCGGCGGCAGCCTGTCGCACGCCGACCCTTCGGCGGAGCACCTGCTGATGACGGTGCTGCTCGACGCGACGCTGACTATCCGCTCGACGACCGCGACGCGCACCACGAAGGCCGCCGATCACATCGCCGGCGCGCTGAGCACCAACCTCGCGGCGGACGAGATGCTCGTCTCCGTGGAATACCCCGCGCTCGCGGCCGGCACCGGCTGGGCCTTCGAGGAAATCGCGCGCCGCTCGGGCGATTTCGCGCTCGCCGCGGTCGGCGTGCTGATGGAGAAGGTCGGCGGCAAGGCGTCGAACGTGCGCATCGCGGTCGCGGGCGGCGCGAACGGGCCGATGCGCGTGCCGGGCGCCGAAAAGGCGCTGGAGGGCAGCGCGTGCGATGAGCGCGCGCTGGATGCGGCCGCCGAAGCGCTGCGCCGTTCGGTCGAGCCGAACAGCGACCTGCAGGCCTCGCCCGAACTGCGCCACCGCATCCTCGGAACGTTGCTCCGCCGCACCTGTCGCGAGGCATGGGCGCGCGCGGGGGAGGAGTCGTGATGAACGAGACCATCGAGATCCGCGTCAAGGTGAACGGCGTGGCGTACCGCCGCACCGTGGAGGCGAGGCTGCTGCTATCGGACTTCCTGCGCAGCACGCTCGGCCTCACCGGAACGCACGTCGGCTGCGAGCACGGCGTCTGCGGCGCATGCACCATCCTCGTCGACGGCGACAGCGCGCGCGCCTGCCTGATGCTCGCCGCGCAGGCCGATGGCTGCGAAATCACCACCGTGGAAGCGCTGGGCGAGGTCGACCAGCTCGGCCCTCTGCAGGAAGCCTTCCGCAAGCACCACGCGCTGCAGTGCGGCTTCTGCACGCCGGGCATGCTGATGACCTCCACCGACCTCCTTAAGAAGTACCCGCTGAAGACCGAGGAGGAGGTGCGCGAAGGGCTCTCGGGCAACTTCTGCCGCTGCACCGGCTACGAGCACATCGTGAAGGCGCTGAAGGAAGTGGCCGATGCGCGATCGGGGGGTGCGAAATGAAGATGCACGTGCTCTCCGGCGGCCGGCTGCGCATGAAGCGCCGCGTGTACATCCCCGAGGCGGGCAAGGACGAGACCATCGACCTGCCGGTGGCGTGTTTCCTGCTGCGCCACCCGCAAGGGAACGTGCTCTTCGACACCGGCTGCCACCCCGACACCGCCACCGACCCGGAAGGGCGCTGGGGCGGCATGGCGAAGATGATGACGCTGGTGTCGCCGGCCGACGAGAACCTGATCAGCGGGCTGGCCGCGATCGGCGTCGGCACCGACGACATCGACGTCGTCGTGAACTCGCACTTCCACACCGACCACTGCGGCTGCAACGCGTTCTTCAAGCGCGCGACCATCGTCTGCCACGCCAGGGAACTCGAGGCCGCGAGCGCGCCGGACGCAGTGAAGGCTGGTTTCGTTGACGCCGACTGGAAGCACCCGAACCGCTTCGACACCTTCGACGGCCAGAAGGACCTGTTCGGCGACGGCAAGATCGTCGCGCTGCCGCTGCCCGGGCATACGCAGGGCATGTCGGGCGCGCTCGTCTCGCTCGAGCGCAGCGGGAGATACCTGCTGGCATCGGACGCTGTCGCACTGCGCGCCAACTTCGAGCGCGAGCAGAACCCGAAGCAGACCTGGAACCAGGACATGGCGCTAGCGTCACTGAAGGAAATCCAGCGCATCGAGTCGGGCGGCGCGACGGTGATCTTCGGCCACGACCTCGAGCAGTGGGAATCCCTGAAGAAGGGGGCGCAGAGCTATGACTGACGCCAAGGGTTCGGTCAACGTGGAGCGCCCCAAGCAGGTCGGCGCGCGCGTCCAGCGGCTGGAAGACCCGCGCCTGCTCGCCGGCAAGGGCAGCTACGTCGACGACAAGCAGCCGCAGGGCCTGCTGCACGTCGCGTTCCGCCGCAGCGACCAGCCGCACGCGCGCATCGCGGGCGTGGAACTGGCCGAGGCGAAGGGCGTCGAGGGCGTGATCGGCGTGTTCCGGCTCGAGGACCTGAAGGGGATCGCGAAGCCCGGCCTCGCCACCTCGAAGATGAAGGGCTATACGCCGACGCCGATCTGGCCGCTGGCGAAGGACAAGGTGCGCTACGTCGGCGAGGCGGTGGTCGCGGTGGTGGCCGAGAATCGCTACGTCGCGGAAGACGCGGTCGAACTGGTCGGCCTCGACCTCGATCCGCTGCCCGGCGTGAACGATCCCGAGGCGGCGCTGTCGCCGGACGCGCCGCTGCTGCACGAGGCGGGCGGCACCAACATCCTCGTGCAGCGCCAGTTCGAGCGAGGTGAGGTCGACGCGACCTTCGCGGCCGCGGCGGTGCGCGTCGGCGGGCGCTTCCGCATGCGCAGGAAGAGCCCGGTGGCGATGGAGAACCGCAGCTATCTCGCGGAGTACGACGTGGGCCAGCGCATGCTGACGCTGCATTCGTCGACGCAGGTGCCGGGGATCATCCGGGATGCGCTCGCCGAGATCATGGGCGTGGACGGCAACGGCATCCGCGTGGTTGCGCCGGACGTCGGCGGCGGCTTCGGCGGCAAGGCCTCGCTCTATGCCGAGGAGATCTGCGTGTGCCTGCTCGCGAAGCAGCTCGGCCGCCCGGTGAAGTGGACCAGCGACCGGCTGGAAGACCTCACCACCACGAGCCAGGCCTTTGACGAGATCATCGACGCTGAGCTCGCGCTCGACACCGAGGGCCGCATTCTCGCGCTGCGCTGCGACGTGATCGGCGACGTGGGAGCGTACTCGATCTATCCGTGGACCGCGGGCTTGGAACCCGTGCAGGTAATCAGCTTCATGCCGGGCCCGTATCGCGTGCCGGTGTATCGCGGCCGCGTGCGCGGCGTCGCCACCGCGAAGGTGCCCACCGGCCCGTATCGCGGCGTCGGCCGGCCGGTGTCTACGTTCGTGATGGAGCGCCTCGTCGACATGGCGGCGAGGAAGCTCTCGCTCGATCCGAAGGAATTCCGTCTGCGCAACCTCGTGAAGCCTGAGGAGTTCCCGTACAAGACCGCACCCGGCATCGTCTGGGACCGCTCCGGCTTCATCGAGGGGCTGGAGGGCGCGTGCCGCGTCGGCAACTACGAGCAACTGCGCGCCGAGCAGGCGAAGGCCCGCGCCGAAGGGCGCTGGGTCGGCATCGGCCTCGCGTCGTACGCCGAGTTGACGGGCATCGGCTCGCGCATCTCGGCCTCGCCCGGCATGCCGATCAACACTGGCACCGAGACCTCGACCATTCGCATCGATTCCACCGGCGCGGTGACCGCGAGCTTTGGCGTCGCCTCGCACGGGCAGGGGCTCGAGACCACGCTCGCGCAGGTGATCGCGGACGAACTCGGCGCCAGGTTCGAGGAGATCAAGGTGCTGCACGGCGACAGCGCCACGGTCGCGCACGGCACCGGCACCTACGCGAGCCGCAGTACCGTACTCGCGGGCGGCGCGGCGACGCTCGCTTCACGGGGCCTGAAGGAGAAGATCAAGCGCATCGCCGGGCACATGCTCGAGGCGGCGCCGGCGGACATCGAGGTCCACGACGGCATCGCGCGCGTCGCCGGCACCGACCGCACGCTGACGATTCGGCAGGTCGCGAAGGCGGTGTACTCCGAGATGGGGCGGCTGCCCAAGGAAGTGCGCGAAGACCTCTCGGAGACGCAGACCTACGATCCGTTCTTCGGCACCACGACCAGCTCCACGCATCTCGCGATGGTCGAGATCGATCCGGGCACCTGTTCCATCGCGGTGAAGAAGTACGTCGTCGCCGAGGACTGCGGCAGGGTGATCAACCCGCTGATCGTCGACGGCCAGGTGCACGGCGGCGTCGCGCAGGGCATCGCCGCGGCGCTCTTCGAGGAGATCGTCTACGACGCCGAGGGCCAGCTGCTCACCGCGAGCCTCGTCGACTACTGCGTGCCGGCGGCGCCGGAGATCCCGTCGATCGCCGCGCTGCACGTCGAGTCGGAGTCGCCGTCCACGCTGGGAGGGTTCCGCGGCATGGGCGAGGGCGGCACCATCGGCGCGCCCGCCGCGGTCGCCAACGCCGTCGCCGACGCGCTCGCGCCGCTCGGCATCGAGATCCACGAATTGCCCGTCACGCCCGAGCGCCTGTACCGGCTGCTCGAGGCGGCGGGAAAGCTTTCCTGAGGAGATTGACGGAATGGACACCAAGCTGAAGGGCAAGGTCGCGATCGTTACCGGCGCGGCGCGGGACGTCGGCCGCGAGGTCGCGCTGATGCTCGCGGCGGAAGGCGCCACGGTCGCGGTGAACTACATGAAGTCGCGCGAGGGCGCGGACGCGGTGGTGAAGGAGATCCTCGCCGCCGGCGGCAAGGCCAAGGCCTACCACGCCGACGTGTCGAACTACGACTCGGTGAAGGCGTTCGCCGACACCGTGGCGAGCGAGCACGGCACGATCGACATCCTCGTCAACAACGCCGGCCTCGTGCTGCGCAAGCCGTTCCTGACCACCGTGAAGGAAGACTGGGACCGGCAGGTCGGCGTCGGCCTCTACGGCGTGATCCACACCTGCCACGCGGTGCTGCCGCACATGCAGAAGCAGAAGGGTGGCCGCATCATCAGCCTCTCGGGCGATTCGGCGCGCGTCGGCGAGTCCGGCCTCGCGGTGACCGCCGCTTCGCGCGCCGGCGCGATGGCGCTCACCAAGTCGCTCGCCAAGGAGTTCGGCCGCGACCAGATCACCGTGAACATGCTGGCGCTCGGGCTCGTCGTCACCGAGCACAATCCGCCGGAGTGGCTGGCGAAGAACGCCGACAAGATCAACCGCCAGTACCCGCTCGGCCGCATCGGCCGGCCGGACGACGTCGCGCCGATGGTCACGTTCCTCTGCTCGGAAGGCGCGCGCTGGATCACCGGCCAGGTGATCAGCGTGAACGGCGGCTTCAGCATGGTCTGAGGCGGGGAGACGCGCATGCAGACCGAACTGATCGCGCCGGTCCCGGAGCTGATCCGGCGGCAGGCGGCGCGCTATCCGCAGAAGGTCGCCTACAGCGACAGGGCGACCTCGGTGACCTACGCCGAGCTCGCGCAGTCCACCGCGCGGCTCGCCGGCAACCTGCAGGGCCTCGGCCTCGCCGCCGGAGACCGCGTCGCGATCCTGCTGCCGAACTCGGTGCAGTGGATCCAGTGCTGCTTCGCGGCGCTGAGGGCGGGCCTCGTCGGCGTGCCGATCGCCTACGAGTCGGCGCTGCCCGAGATCACGTATCGGCTGTCGGACGCCGGCTGCCGCGCGATCGTCACCACCGACGAGGTGCTGGAGAAGCACCCGAACCTGCTCGAAGGCCTCGGCGACGTGAAGCACGTGATCCTGATGGATCGCGGCGAGCGACGCGCGCCGGGCCTGCGCCTCGCGGACCTTCTCTCGAACGACGCCGCCGCGCCGCGCGACCCGGCGAGCCTCGACGAGGTCGCGTTCATCGTCTACACCTCGGGTACCACCGGCCGCGCCAAGGGCGTGATGCTGAACGTGCGCGGCATGTTGTGGGTGACCGCGGCCTGCTGGGCGCCGAGCGTCGACTTCGGGCCGGACGACCGCGTGCTCTCGCCGCTGCCGCTCTTCCACTCGTATGCGCTGAACCTCTCGGTGCTGTCGATCCTCGCTGCGGGCGCGAGCGAGCACATCGTCGAGAAGTACTCGACGCAGGAAGTGATCGCGCAGCTCTCGACCGGCCGGTACACGGTGATGCCGGGCGTGCCGACGATGTTCCATTACCTGCTCGAGGCGGTGGCCGCCGCGGGCGTGAAGGGCTTCCCGGGGCTGCGCTGCTTCATCTCGGCGGGCGCGATCATGCCGGGCCCGCTCAACAACGCCTTCGAGGAACGCCTCGGCGCGAAGCTGCTCGACGGCTACGGCATCACCGAGACCTGCACCATGGTGACCATGAACGGGCTGCGCGAGTCGCGCATCCCGGGCTCGTGCGGCATCCCGGTGCCGGGGCTCGCGGTGCGCATCGTCGACGCGAAGGACAAGGACGTCGCGTTCGGGGAGGAAGGCGAGCTGATCGTGCGCGGCCCGAACCTGATGCTCGGCTACTGGAACCAGCCCGAGGCCACCGCCACCGCACTGCGCGACGGCTGGTACCGCACCGGCGACCTCGCCAGGAGCGACCCGCACGGCTTCCTCACCATCACCGGGCGGCTGAAGGAACTCATCATCCGCGGCGGGCAGAACATCGCGCCGGCGGAGGTCGAGGTCGCGGTCAGCGCCTTCGACGGCGTGCTCGACTGCGCGGTGATCGGCGCGCCGCACGACAAGCTCGGCGAGGTGCCGGTGGTGTTCGTGGTGCCGCGGCCGGGCACGACGGTGACGCCCGAGGCGCTGATCGCGCATTGCAAGTCGCAGCTGTCGTCGTACAAGGTGCCGGCCGCGGTGCACTTCACCGACGCGATCCCGCGCACCGGCTCGGGCAAGACGATGCGCTACAAGCTGCGGGACCGCCTGCCGGGGCGCGGTTGACCGCAGCTGCACGCCGAACGCCTGTCCGCCGCGAACGCGGCGGCTCGATCGGGCGCCGCGAGCGCAGCTGCTCGATCGCGCGCACCGTCGCCATCCTGAGCGACGGCTGGGCGTTCATGATCCTGCGCGAATGCTACTTCGGCGTGCGGCGCTTCGAGTCGTTCCAGAAGATGCTCGGGTTGCCGCGCGGCACGCTCACCGCGCGGCTGCGGAAACTCACCGAGCAGGGGCTGCTGCGGCAGGTGCAGTACTCCGAGGCGCCGCCGCGCTTCGAGTACCGGCTCACCAAGGTGGGCTTCGACCTCTACCCGGTGATGATCGCGCTGATGCGCTTCGGCGACGTCTGGCTCGCAGGCAAGGAAGGGCCGCCGCTCGACCTCGTGCACGCCTGCGGCCACCACAGCCACCCGATCGTCACCTGTTCCTGCTGCGGCAAAGGCGTCGGCATCGGCGACATCGAACCGCGCGACGGTCCGGGCGCCGGCACCACGCGCCCCTACGCCTGGGCGAGCCGCCGCTCGGCAGACCCGACCGCGCTCGAGCGCCGCCGCCCGAGCATGGTGGCGCGCGCGCTGAAGCTGATCGGCGACCGCTGGTCGTTCATGCTGATGCGCGAGGCGCTGTTCCACGAGGTGCGCCGCTTCGACGACTTCCGCACGCGCCTCGGGATCGCGCCGAACATCCTCACCGATCGGCTGAACCGCCTCGTGCGCGAGGGTGCGTTCACGCGCGAGCCCTACCAGACCGCGCCGGAGCGCTTCGAGTACCGTCTCACCGACATGGGCCGCGACGTCGCCGGCCCGTTGCTCGCGATGCTCGCCTGGGGCGACCGCTGGCTGTCGGGCGGCGAGCCGCCGCTGCTCCTGCGCCACCGCGGCTGCGGCGCCGACTTCGAGCCGCGCCTCGTCTGCGACCATTGCCGCAAGCCGATCGCGGCCGGCGACATGAAATACCGCATGCATTACCCGGTGCCGGAAGTCGGTGCGCCGGGGGCGAATGCGCGCGCCGTGCCCGAATCCTGAAGAGGAGGCTGTCATGCTGCTGAGGGGTTCCTGCCATTGCGGCGCCGTCACCTTTCGCGTGCGTTCGCACACGCCGGTGCCGTACATGCACTGCTACTGCTCGATCTGCCGCAAGACGGGCGGGGGAGGCGGCTACGCCATCAACATCATGGGCGAGGCGGATTCGCTCGAGGTGAAGGGCAAGGCCTTTCTCTCGATCTACCGCGCGAAGCTCTCGAAGCGCGCGAAGAAGCCCTCGACCGGACGGCGGCATTTCTGCCGTCGTTGCGGATCCGCGCTGTGGGTGTGGGATCCACGCTGGCCGCAGTGGGTGTACCCCTTCGCGTCCGCCATCGACACGCCGCTGCCGCCGGCCAGGGAGGCGCAGCACATCTTCCTCGCCGCGAAGCCCGGCTGGGTGCGCGTGCCGGCGGCGAAGGGCGACAGGCGGTTCGAGGGCTACCCGCGAGAATCCATCGCCGACTGGCACAGGAAGCGCGGCCTTCTCGCGTGAACTGGATGCGCCGGGCTGCGGGGCCCTGAGGTACCCTTGGTCGCATGAAACGCATCGACATCACCTACCTGAACGGCCCGGACGTCGAGAAACTCGCGCTCTCGGACGCCGAGATCCTTGCCGCGGTCGAGGGCGCGCTGCGCGCGCAGGGGCAGAAAAGAATCGTCATCGAGCCGCGCGTGCACCTCGTGCCCGAGACCTCGGAGAAGGGGCACTTCAATGTGCTGCGCGGCGTGGTGCACCCGCTCGGCGTCGCCGGGGTCAAGGTCGTGGGCGACTTCTACCTCAACTACAAGCACGACCTGCCCTCCGAGGTGGGCGTGCTGACGCTGTTCGATCCAGAGGTCGGCGTGCCGCTGGCGATCATCGACGCCACCGGCATCACCGACATGCGCACCGGCGCGGTCACTGCGCTCGGCGGCAAGTACCTTGGCAAGAAAGGCAGCAAGGTGCTCGGCCACATCGGCGCGCGGGGCTCGTCGTACTGGAACGTGCGGCTGCTGGACAGCCTCTTCCACTTCGACGAGATCCGCGTGCACTCGCGCCGCCCGGAGAGCCGCGAGGCGTTCGGCGCGCGCCTCTCGAAGGACCTCGGCAAGCCGGTGCGCGTCTGCGACAACTGGCGCGATACCGTCGAGGGAGCGGACATCGTGGTCGAGGCCTCGCGCCTGACCGAACCCGCGCCGATGATGAAGACCGAGTGGCTGTCGAAGGCCAATCTCGTCATGCCTTACGGCACCATGAGCGCGGTGGAAATGTCGCTGACCGACATCATGCAGAAGATGGTGGTGGACGACTGGGGCCAGTGCAGGAAGGGCCTGCCTTACGGCGCGCTGCGTCGCCACGTGGACGAAGGCAAGCTGCACGAAGGCAACCTGCACGCGGAACTCGGGCAGATCGTCGCGGGCCTCAAGCCCGGCCGCGAGAACGACGCGGAGCGCATCCTCTTCTGGCACCGCGGCCTGTCGATCACCGATATCGCGCTCGGCCACGCGATGCTCGAGAAGGCGAAGAAGTCGGGCATCGGCCAGACCCTGAGATTCGCCTGAGGAGGAAGTCGTGACCGCCGGAAGCCTTAAGCCCACCGCCAACACCCGCATCAAGCGCATGCCCAAGCGCGCGCGCTACGACCGCGAGGACATCTACGCCATCCTCGACGCGGGCTTCGTGTGCCATGTCGGCTACAACATCGGCAAGCAACCGTTCGTCACGCCCACCGCCTACTGGCGCGAGGGCGACGCGGTGTACTGGCACGGTTCGACCAAGTCGCGCGCACTGATGGCGGTCGAGTCCGGCGCGCCGGTGTGCTTCACGGTGACGCTGCTCGATGGCCTCGTGGTCGCGCGCTCCGGTTTCCACAAGTCGGTGAACTACCGCTCGGTGATGGCGTTCGGCAAGCCGTACAAGGTGACCGACCCGGACGAGAAGGTCGCCAAGATGGAGGCGTTCGTCGAACGTATCTATCCCGGCCGCTGGAAGGAACTGCGCCCGGTGACCAGGCAGGAACTGAAGGCCACCACGATCCTCGGCCTGCACCTCGACGAGGCGGTCGCCAAGGTGCGCACCGGCATGCCGGTGGACGACGATCCCGACTACGCGCTGCCGATCTGGGCGGGCGTGTTCCCGATCACGCAGGTGGTCGGCAAGCCCCGGGATGACGGGCGGCTCGCGCGGGCGAATCTCAGGCCGCCGAAGGTGGCGCTCTAGCCGATGACGGACGCGGCCAGGCCCGACGAAGCCGCGGCATGGGAAGCCCTGCGCTCCGTGCTCGACCCTGAAGTGGGCGAGAACGTGGTCGAACTCGGGCTGGTCTACCGCGTCGAGGCGAAGCCCGGGCGCGTCGAGGTCGACCTGACGATGACCTCGCCGGCCTGCCCGATGGCCGGCTCGATCGCCGACGAAGCCGAGGACGCGGTGCGCCGCGCCTGTCCCGAAGCGAGCGAGGTCGTGGTCGAGATCGTGTACGACCCGCCGTGGACGCCCGAACGCATGAGCGAGACGGCGCGCAAGCGCTTCGGCTGGTGAAAGACCTCCCGCCGCTCGCCCGCGTCCCGTTGCTCGTCCTCGGATTCGTCGCGCTCGTGGCGGGCATCGCTGGCGGCCTCGCGCGCCTCGGCGCGGACGTGCCGGCGCCCGTGATGGGCATCGCGTGGCACGGTGCGCTGATGGCGAGCGGCTTCTTCGGCACGCTGATCGCGCTCGAGCGCGCGGTCGCGGTGGGGCGCCTGTGGGCCTACGCCGCGCCCGCGCTGTGCGGGGCTGGCGCGCTCGCGCTGCTGCTCGGTGCGGCGATTCCCGGCTTCGCGCTGATGGTCGCGGGCTCCGCGGTGCTCGCGATCGCCTCGGTGATGATCGCCGCGCGCCACCGCGCGCTGCACACCGGCGTGCTTGCGCTCGGCGCGCTCTGCCTGCCGGCGGCGAACCTGTGGCTCGTGTCGCTCGGCGCGCTGGAGCGCGCGGTGCCGCTGTGGATCGCGTTCTTCGTGCTCACCATCGGCGGCGAGCGGCTGGAGCTCTCGCGCCTCGTGCCGGTGCCGCCCGCGATGCGCAAGCTCTTCGGCGCGCTGTGCCTCGCGCTGGCCGCGGCGGCGGCGCTGGATCTCATGACGGTGCTCGGCCTCCTGATGGTGGCGATGGCGGCGTGGCTCGCGCGCTACGACCTCGCGCTGAAGACGGTTCGCGCGGCCGGCCTCACGCGCTACATCGCGGTGTGCCTGCTCTCGGGCTACGCGTGGCTCGCGGTCGCGGGCGTGCTCGCGGCGGCGGGCGCCGCATGGGACGCCGCGCTGCACGCACTCCTGCTCGGCTTCGTGTTCTCGATGGTGTTCGGCCATGCGCCGGTGATCCTGCCGGCGGTGCTGAAGGTGGTGCTGCCGTATCGCCCGGCGTTCTACGCGCCGCTCGCGCTGCTGCACGCCAGCGTGGTTGTGCGTCTGGCCGCGGCGTTCGGGGGCGAGGGCCTGATGACGCTGGCGGGCCTCGGCAATGCGGCGTCAATCGGGCTGTTCATCGCTTGCGCGGCGGGCAGTGCCTTGATCGCGCGCAAGGCGCCTGCGAATCGGCAGTGAGGTGCGCGCAGGGCATTGCTAGACTCGTCGCCGTACCATGAAGCGACATCTCAGATACGGCGATTTCCTCGGCGTGGTGCGGCGCAAGCACCGGCGCGTGAGCTACAACGAGCTCGCGAGGCACGACGCGGCGGGGCATCGGCCGCGGCTGCGCACCCGCGATGTCTATCGCCTCGTTGCGCCCTACGTCGCGCCCAAGGCCCTCGAGCAGTTGCGCGCCGTCCTGCCGATCGCCCTGTTCCTCGCGTTGTTCCAGCTGCTGGTCTTGCGCGCGGGCGTGCGTGGCCCGGAGGCGATCGCACTGGGGATCGTCGCCGTGATGGCCGGGCTGATGTGCTTCATGGAGGGCGTGCGCCTCGGCCTGATGCCGTTCGCCGAGAACATCGGCTACCTGCTGCCCTCGCGGGCGCGGCGCACGACCGTGTATGGCGTCGCGTTCGCGCTGGGGGTGCTCGCGACGCTCGCCGAGCCGGCGATCGGCGCGCTGAAGGCCGCGGGCGCGCTGACCGATCCCGCCCGCGCGCCGCTCCTGAAGCACGTGCTCGATACCCACTCGGACGAGCTCGTCTGGGCGGTCGGCCTCGGCGTCGGCGCGGCGGTGGTCGTCGGCATCCTGCGCGTGGTGCTCGGGTGGACGCTCAAGCTCGTGGTGGTCGCGACGCTGGTCCCGTGCCTCGCGATGACCCTGTGGTTCGCGCTCGACCCGCGGCTCGCGCCGGTGCTGGGACTCGCCTGGGACTGCGGCGCGATCACCACCGGGCCGGTGACGGTGCCGCTGGTGCTCGCGCTCGGCATCGGCGTGGCGAACGCGGCCGGCGAGGAGGACAACCCGCTCTCGGGCTTCGGCATCGTGACGCTGGCTTCGCTGTTCCCGGCGATGGGGGTGATGGTGCTCGCGCTGCTCGTCGGCGGCGATGCGACGTCGGTGTCGCCGCCGCCGCCCGCGGCGCTCGCGTGGCACGAGCAGACGCCCGCGGCCGAGGTGATCGCCTCGCTGCGCGCGATCGTGCCGCTGACCCTCTTCCTGTGGCTGGTGCAGCGGTGGCTGCTGGGCGAGCGCGTGAAGGAGGGCAGCTTCGCCGGCTACGGCATCGCCATGGCGCTGCTGGGGATGCTGCTTTTCAACCTCGGGCTGACCTGGGGCCTTGCGCCGCTGGGCAGCCAGGCCGGCGGGCTGGTGCCGGCCGCCTTCGCGCCGCTGCCGCAGGCGGAGGGCTCGCCGCTCTTCGGCTACGCCACGGGCATCGCGGTGGCGCTGGGCTTCGCGGCGCTGCTCGGTCTCGGCGCGACGATCGCCGAACCCGCGCTGCTCGCGATGGGCATCACCGTCGAGACCCTCACCGACGGGGCGTTCCGGCGCAACGTGCTCGTGCACACCGTCGCGGTCGGCGTCGCGATCGGCACCGCCCTCGGCGTGGCCAAGATCGCCTTCGACTGGCCGCTCGCATGGCTGCTGGTGCCGGCCTACCTGCTGGCGCTCGGGATGACGCTCGTCTCGCGCGAGGAGTACGTCAACCTCGCCTGGGACAGCGCGGGCGTCACCACGGGGCCGGTGACGGTGCCGCTGGTGCTGGCGCTAGGGCTCGGCCTCGGCGCGGCGGTGAACGCGGTGGATGGTTTCGGCGTGCTGGCGCTGGCCTCGGCGGGCCCGATCGTCAGCGTGCTCGGGATGGGGCTGTGGATCCGGCTGCGCGAGTTCCTCGCCGCGCGCGCCGACGCGAAAGGAGGGGCGGCATGAAGGACGAGATGATCGTGCTGACCGACGCGGTGCTGGTCACGTGCATCGTGCAGCGCGGGGTCGCGGACGCGGTGGTGAATTCGGCGCTGCGGGTCGGCGCGCAGGGCGCGACCGTGTTCTACGCGCGTGGCACCGGCATCCGCCAGCGGCACCTCGGGGTGCTCGGCGTCACGGTGAACGCCGAGAAGGAGGTGGTGTACATCGTCGCCCCCTCGGAGATCGCCGACCTGATCTTCGACCGCTGCTACGAGGCCGGCAAGCTCGACACGCCCGGCATGGGCATGATCACCATGACCTCGCTCGAGAAGATGGCGACCTACGTGCCGCCGCAAGTGGTCGAGCGGTTCCTGGGCGACTGATGCGCGCGCACGACCGCCTGATCACCTGCTTCCTGCCCGCGGGCGATGCCCTCGGCGTGCTCGAGCGCCTGCGCGACGAGCTGGGCCACCACAGCATGGCCTACCACCATGCGCGCGGCGTCGGCACCGGCACGCGCTCCGGCCGCCGGCGCGTGGTCGCGGCCGAGCGCGACGTGATTACCGTGCTGGCACCGGCCGACCGTGCCGACGAACTGTTCCGGTTCCTGTTCCACGCGTGCGGCCTGGACAAGCCCAACAGCGGCATGATCTACATGGAGAAGGTGCTCCGCTCGGCGGGCACGGTGCCGCCGCCGGCAACGCCCGGGGGCTGAGCGCGCGTCAGCCGGCGCGCGCGCGCTCGATGACGCGCGCGGCCATCGCGCGCGCGAGTTCCTCCTCGCCCATCAGGACGTCGCCGAGACCCTCGGCGCGCATCAGCTTGGCCTCGTCGTCGCCGTGCGTGCGCACCACGACCCGGATCGATGGATTCAGCGCGCGCGCGATCTCGACCATTCGCCGCACGTGCACGGTGTCGGGGATCGCGATCGCCAGCACCGAGGCGCGCGCCACGTGCGCCTGCACCAGCGCTTCCGCGGTCGAGCCGTCGCCGCTCACCGCCTGCAGGCCCTCGGCGCGCAGCGCCTCGACGATCTCGCGGTTCTGCTCCGCGACCACGAAGGGCACGCCGCGCTCGCGCAGCAGCGCGCCGATGCGCCGGCCGACGCGGCCGTAGCCGACGATCACCACCTGCCCGGTGAGGAGCGCCGGGTCGGTGGCGTCGGGCAGCACGCCGAGCGGGTCCGCGCGCGCGTCCAGCTGGCGGGCGAATGCCGAGCGCGCGCGCAGCCAGCGCTGCAGCGGCTCGATGGCGGCGAACATCGCGGCGTTGGCGGCGATCGACACCAGCGCCGCGGCGAGCACCAGCTGCTGGCCCTCGGCCGGCAGGAGGCCGTGCGCGAGGCCGAGCCCGGCGAGGATGAACGAGAACTCGCCGATCTGCGCGAGGCTCGCGCCGATGGTGAGCGCCGAGGAGAGCGGGTAGCGGAAGGCGAGCACGATCGCGATCGCGGCGAGCGTCTTGCCGAGCATTACGATCGCCACCGCGATCGCGAGGTGCAGCGGCTGCGTCCACAGCACCGACGGGTCGAACAGCATGCCCACCGAGACGAAGAACAGCACCGCGAAGGCGTCGCGCAGCGGCAGCGACTCCTCGGCGGCGCGGTGGCTGTACTCGGACTCGCGCAGCATCATGCCGGCGAAGAACGCGCCGAGCGCGAACGACACGTCGAAGAGCTTCGCCGCGCCGAAGGCGACGCCGATGGCGGACGCCACCACGCACAGCGTGAACAACTCTCGCGAGCCGGTACGCGCGATCCACCACAGCATGCGCGGCAGCACGCGGCGGCCGACCAGCAGCATGAAGGCGACGAAGGCCGTGACCTTGGCAAGCGTCGTGCCGAGCGCGATCCAGAGGCTGTCCGCGCCGTCCTTCGCGCCGGCGCCGAGCACGCCCGCGAGCGCTGGCAGCAGCACGAGCACCAGCACCATGACGAGGTCCTCGACCACCAGCCAGCCGACCGCGATGCGCCCGTTCATGGATTCGAGCTGGCCCTTCGCCTCCAGCGCCCGCAGCAGCACCACGGTGCTTGCCACCGAGAGGCAGAGGCCGAACACCAGCGCCTCGCCCGGCGTCCAGCCCCAAGCGAGCGCGGTGCCGGCGCCGAGCGCCACCGCGACCGCGATCTGCGCGATCGCGCCGGGAATGGCGATGCGCCGCACCGCGAGCAGGTCGGCCATCGAGAAGTGCAGGCCGACGCCGAACATCAGCAGCATCACGCCGACCTCGGCGAGCTGCGCGGCAAGCGCGGAGTCGCCGACGAAGCCGGGCGTGTAGGGGCCGATGGCGACGCCCGCGAGCAGGTAGCCGGCGAGCGGCGGCATGCCGAGCTTCGCGGCGGCGAGGCCGAAGAGCATCGCGAGGCCGAAGGCGGCGGCGAGGGTCGCGATCAGGCTGATGTCGTGCGGCATCCGGATCCTCGTGGCGTCGTCTCGCAGCGCGGCTTGCCGCGCGCGAGGGCCGCGTCGAGAATGCCATACGAAGACCCCGCCACCCGGCGGGATTCTCTGGGGGAAAGATGGGCGCACCCGTGTTCCGCGTCGGCAACGGCGCCGGCTTCTCCGGCGATCGCGTCGACGCGCCGGTCGCGGTCGTCGACACGCTCGTCGCGAAGGGCGGGCCGGCGGCGCTGTTCTTCGAGACGCTCGGCGAGCGCACCGTGGCGCTCGCGCAGCTTGAGAAGCGCCGCGACCCCTCGCGCGGCTACGAGCCGATGCTCGAGCGCCTGCTCGAGCCGGTGCTCGCGAAGTGCGCCGCGCACGGCATCGCGATCCTCGGAAACTTCGGCGCCGCGAATCCGCCAGGCGCGGCGAAGGTGGTCGCCGCGCTCGCGCGGCGGCTCGGCCTGCCGGAACTGCGCATCGCCACGATCGAGGGTGACGACCTCGCGGGCCGCATCGACCTGTCGGCGCATGCGGTGTACGAGGCCGATGCGAACCTCGGGCAGAGCGGCGCGCTGGTTTCCGCGAACGCCTATCTCGATGCGCAGCCCTTGATGCGCGCGCTCGCGCAGGGCGCGCAGGTGGTGATCGCGGGGCGCACCGGCGATCCGTCGCTCGCGCTCGCGCCGCTCGCGCACCACTACGGCTGGAAGGCCGACGACTGGCAACGGCTCGCGACGGGCGCGTTCGCGGGCCACCTGCTGGAATGCGGCGCGCAGGTGACCGGCGGCTACTTCTACGATCCCGGCTACAAGGACGTGCCCGACCCGGCGAACATCGGATTTCCGATCGCGGAAGTCACCGCCGACGGCGGGCTCGTGGTGACCAAGGCCGAGAACACCGGGGGGCTGGTCGACCTGCGCACGGTGAAGGAGCAGGCGCTGTACGAGATCCACGATCCGTCGTGCTACATCACGCCGGACGTCACGCTCGACCTCACGGGCGTGAGGCTGCGCGAGGTCGGCAAGGATCGCGTCGAGGTGACGGGCCTGCGCGGGCTGCCAGCGCCGGAGCGCCTGAAGGTGACCGCGTGCTTCGAGGGCGGTCATCTCGGCGAGGGCGAGGTGTCGGTCGCGGGGCCGAACTGCCTCGCACGGGCGCGCATGGCTGCCGACGTGCTGCGCGAGCGCATCGCGATCCGCAAGCTGCCGGTGCGCATTCGCGTCGACCTGATCGGCACGGGCGCCGTGCACGACAGCGATGACGGCGCACTGTGGCGCGCGTACGCGGGGCCGGAGCCCATGGAGGTGCGTGTGCGCATTGCCGCCGCCGGCGAGCGCGCGGACGATGTCGACCAGGCCGCGCGCGAGGCGCTGGCGCTGCTCTGCTGCGGGCCGGCGGGCAATGGCGGCGCGCGCTGGCGCACCACGCCGCGCATCCGCACGCAGTCCTACCTCGTGCCCAGGAGTGCGGTGGCCGAGCGCGTCACCGTGGCGACGGCGAAGGAGATCGCATGAGCGCCGAGCCGATGGTGGAAGTGCTGCTGCACGAAGTCGCGCACGCGCGCGCCGGCGACAAGGGTAACCGGCTGAACATCAGCCTGTTCCCGTACGACGAGGCGCTGTATCCGCTGCTGGTCGAGCAGGTGACGGCCGGGCGCGTGCACGAACTCTTCCGGCATCGCGGCGCGACCGGCGTGAAGCGCTACGAGCTGCCGAGTATCGCGGGCCTGAATTTCGTCATCGACGAGGTGCTGGAAGGCGGCGTCAACGGCAGCCTCAACCTCGACGGTCACGGCAAGACGAACTCGTTCCGGCTGCTCGGCCTCGTGGTGCGGGTGCCTGCGCGCTTCGCGCGTCGTCGCGCATCGTGATTGGTGCCGGAGCGCCGCCCGACCCGGGCTTCGCTCGAGGGAACGCACTGCTGGCGAGCGGCCGCCCGCAGGAGGCGCTGGAGGAGTACGACCGCGCGCTGGCGCGCAATCCCGGCGACCTCGGCCTGTGGCAGAACCGCGCGCACGCGATGCGCGAGCTCGGGCGCTGGGACGAAGCCGTGATCAGCCTCGACGCCGCGATCGCGCTGAGCCCCGGCAGCCACGAACTGCGCGTGAATCGCGCGCTGTACCGCCTCGCGCTCGGCGACCTGCGCGGCGGCTGGGAGGATTACGAGAGCCGCCTGCACGCGCGTGCAGGCTCCGGCGTGGCGCATCGCGTGGCGCCGGAGTGGGACGGCGGGTTCGTCGACGGCACCTTGCTCGTGCTGGCGGAACAGGGCCTCGGCGAGCAGGTCTTCTTCGGCGGCATGCTGGAGGAATTGCGTCCGCGCGCGCGGAAGATCGCGCTCTGCGTGGACCATCGCCTCGTGCCGCTCTATCGCCGGGCGTTCCCCGATTTCGAGGTGTTGCCGATCGGCCCGGTCGAAGGCTTGCCGCAGGCGGCTGCGCAGTTGCGCATGGGCAGCCTCGGGCGGCATTTCCGCGCGAGCGCGGAGTCGCTTCGCGCCGTGAAGGCCGGGTACCTGCGCGCCGACGCGGATCGCGCCGAGGGATTGCGGCGCCGGCTTTCGCAGCCGGGGCAGGTGGTCTGTGGATTGTCCTGGGGAAGTCGCAGCGCGGGACACGGCACGGCGAAGAGCCTCGCGCTCGCGGACCTCGCGCCGTTGCTCGCAGTGCCGGGCGTTCGCTTCGTCGACCTGCAGTACGGGGACACGTCCGCCGAGCAGGAGGCGCTGCGACGCACGCACGGGCTCGGATTGCAGCGCATCGCGGAGATCGACAATCGCGAGGACCTCGACGGCCTCGCCGCGCTCATCGAAGCCTGCGACCTCGTGATCACGGTGAGCAACACCACCGCGCACCTCGCCGCCGCGCTGGGCAAGGAAACCTGGGTGCTGCTGCCTCGCGCCTCGGGGTTGCTGTGGTACTGGCACCTCGGCGCGGAGCGCACGCCGTGGTATCCGTCGGCGCGCCTGTTTCGCGCGTCAGCGTCGGGAGGCTGGAGCGAAGCCGTCGCGCAAGCCCGCGACGCGCTCGTGGCGCGCCGGGGCTAGCGCGATTCCCGGTCGGCGCGGCGCCGCCGTATCGCGACTCGCCGTCGCTACTGCAGCGGCGAGAACGGCGCCGCGAGCAGGATCTTGGTCTCCTGCACGAGCGTGGAGAACTGCGGCTCGTCGGCCGCAGGGGTCGGCGGCCAGCCGATGCCGCCCGAGAGCGCGGCCTGGCGCGCGGCCATGCGCGCGTCCAGCGACGCGTACGGCCAGACGTGCACGAACTTGTTCAGCCCGCCGATCTCGGAGAACCACAGCGCGATCACCGGCGAGATCTTGGTGCGCGAGGCGAGCACCTTGTTCCATGCCTTCTGCACCTTCGGCTGGTCGCCGGGGCTCATGGTGTAGGTGCGCATCTCGAAGAACGGGCCGACCTTGCCGACCGGCAGCTCGGGCGAGCCCGGCCACGGCATCATGATCTCGGAGCGCATCTGGACGATGTGTTCGCTTGCCTTCGGCGGCCACTTGCCCGAGGCCACCGCCTCGGCGCGCACGCGGTTGCGTTCCTCGAGGTTCGGGTACGGCCAGACGTGGATGATCTGGTTCAGCGGGCCGATCTCGGTGTACCAGAACGCGCCCAGCGGCGACAGCGTCTTGCGGTACTCGATCGCCTCGGCCCAGCGCTCGAGCACCTTGGGCAGCGAGCGCGGTTTCAGGTCGTAGGTGCGCATTTCGTAGATCATCGTGTCATCCCCTCGGGTTGGTTCGCCCCCACTGTATCAAGCCCTGCGGGCGCGGACTAGAATCGCCTGCGAACCCCGCTCGTGAACCCCCGGAGGACCATTCCATGACGTACCCGAACGTGCAGCTGATGATCGACGGCCAGTGGTGCGATGCCGCGTCGAAGAAGACCCTGCCGGTGATGAACCCGGCCACCGGCGAGAAGATCGGCACCGTCGCCCACGCCGAGAAGGCCGACCTCGACCGCGCGCTCGAGGCGGCTGCGAAGGGATTCCAGGCCTGGCGCAAGGTCGGCGCGTACGACCGCTACAAGGTGATGCGCAAGGCCGCCGACCTGATGCGCGCGCGCATCGACGCCATCGCGCCGCTGATGACGCAGGAGCAGGGCAAGCCGCTCGCGGAAGCGAAGATGGAGCTCGCCGCCGGCGCCGACACCATCGACTGGTTCGCCGAGGAAGGCCGACGGGCCTACGGCCGGGTGATCCCGGCGCGCGCCCCCGGCATCTACCAGCTGGTGATCAAGGAGCCGGTCGGTCCGGTCGCGGCGTTCACGCCGTGGAACTTCCCGGTCAACCAGATCGTGCGCAAGCTCTCTGCCGCGCTCACCACCGGCTGCTCGATCATCGTCAAGGCGCCCGAGGAGACCCCGGCCTCGCCCGCCGAGCTGATCCGCTGCTTCGTCGACGCGGGCGTGCTGCCCGGCGCGGTCGGGCTCGTCTACGGCATCCCGGCCGAGATCTCGCAGTACCTGATCCCGCACCCGGTGATCCGCAAGATCTCGTTCACCGGCTCGACGGTGGTGGGCAAGCAGCTCGCGGCGCTCGCCGGGCAGCACATGAAGCGCTGCACGATGGAGCTCGGCGGCCACGCGCCGGTGATCGTCTTCGACGACGCCGACGTCGACACCGCTGCGAAGATCATGGTCGGCAGCAAGTTCCGCAACGCCGGGCAGGTGTGCGTGTCGCCGACGCGGTTCCTGGTGCAGGAGAAGGTCTACCAGCAGTTCGTCGACAAGTTCGTCGAGCACTCGAAGGCGATCAAGGTCGGCAACGGGCTGGAGCAGGGCGTGACCATGGGCACGCTCGCCAATCCGCGTCGCCCGGCCGCGATGGAAGTGCACGTCGAGGACGCGAAGAAGGCCGGCGCGAAGGTGCAGACCGGCGGCCACCGCATCGGCGACAAGGGCAACTTCTTCGAGCCGACCGTGCTCACCGAGGTGCCGAATACCGCCAAGGCGATGAACGAGGAGCCGTTCGGGCCGGTCGCGATCATCAATCCGTTCAGCACCTTCGACGACGCGGTGCGCGAGGCGAACCGCCTGCCGTTCGGGCTCGCCTCGTACGCGTTCACGCGCTCGGCGAAGACCGCGAACGCCATCGCCAACGAGGTGGAAGTCGGCATGATGACCATCAACCACCTCGGCCTCGCGATCCCCGAGGTGCCGTTCGGCGGCGTCAAGGACTCGGGCTACGGCACCGAGGGCGGCGCGGACGCGATCGAGTCCTACCTCAACACCAAGTTCGTGTCGCAGGCGGGGATGTAGCGTGATCCACGTGATCGCGATCATCACCGCGAAGCCGGGCCGGCGCGACGAAGTGCTCGGGCACTTCCGCGCCAACGTGCCCGCGGTGAGGGCGGAGGCGGGCTGCATCGAGTACGGCGCCGCGGTGGATGCGGCCGGCGCGCCCGGCTTCGCCGCGGCCTTCGGCCCCGACACCTTCGTCGTGGTCGAGAAGTGGGAGAGCATGGATGCGCTGAAGGCGCACGCCGCCGCTCCCCACATGGCCGCCTACGCCGCGAAGACGCGCGAGCTGCTCGCGAGCCGCGCGGTGCACGTGCTCGATCCCTGTTGATTCCGGGCAATTCCCGGCGGCGCGCTGCCCTTTCGGGCAATTGACGATAGGCAGTCGCGGCGCGAACCTCCAGTTCCTACCGACAAGGAGGTCTTGAATGTTCCGTCGCATCGCCATCGCCGCCGCCGCAACCGCCGTCGCCGCCTGGTCGCCGCTCGCCGCCGCCAGCTGGAGCAAGGCCGACAAGGACCAGGCCACGAAGAACTGCATGTTCGGGGCCAAGGACCAGTACCAGGGCAAGGCGCAGGGCTACTGCGACTGCGTGGTCGCGAAGTGGGAGAAGGAAAGCCCGGACGCGAAGAAGCAGGCGTCCATCCCCACCAAGCGCAACATGGAAATCAACAACGAGTGCCGGCCGAAGTAGCCGGCCGCGGCGCGCAGGCCCTCAGGAGGACTTGCGCGTGCAGGTGAGCGGCGCGACGTGCACGTCGGTGTTCCACGAGGTGTGCATCATCGACACCTTGCGGCGCCCGACGACCTGCTCGTTCGACTTGTCGCCGCCGCGCCAGTAGAGGTTCTCCTTCTCGCGCAGCGCAGGGTCGTGGCCCTCGGCGTAGACGTAGCCGACGCCGTTGGCGGTCGGCCGGCTGATGCGCTCGCCGACGTCGAGTTCGTAGAAGCCGTGCGTGGCCCACTGGCCGTCGGCGCCCTTCACGCGCAGCGCGACGTCCAGCTTGCGGTTGCAGCGGTTGACGACCACCAGCCGCTCGGTGCGGTTGCGCGCGCCGCACGTGAGGTTGACGGTGCTGCCCTCCGAGACGTCGACCATCTTCATGCGGTACCAGAGGCCGTCGATCGACTGCACGTTCTGGTCGGTGTCCTCGGCCGAGGCTTCCCAGAAGCTCGCGCGGTCCTTCGATTCGGCGACGTAGTAGACGAAGCGGTTGCGGTTCGCCTTCGGCGCGGTCGCCGTGCCCGGCTCGAGCGTCTGCCACGGCAGCGTGGTCCACTTCCCGCTCGCCGGATCCTTGTAGCGCGCCGCGACGCGCACCGGCTGGTCGCACTGGTTACGCAGCGTGAAGGCGCGCTCGGCGGTGGCGGATCCGGCGGACTTGGCGGCGCTTGCCACGCTCGCCGTGCCCTTGGCCGCCGGAGACGGGGTCGGCGAGGGCGCCGTGGTCGGCGCGGCGGTGGTCGCGGCCGTCGTCGAGGCGCCCGGCGCGGGGCTCAGGTCGACGTCGCGCACCGTGGTGACCACCGGCGGCGCGGCCTTCGCGAGGCGGGCGATGATCGGGCTCTTCTGCGCGAGCGCCCCGACGGTGATGGCGAGGTTCACCGGCGAGGCGCCGCCCTTGGCGCCCGCGTGGTGCAGGGCCAGCATCAGGCGGCTGTCGCCGGTCAGCACCGGGGAGCCCGAGCTGCCGGGCATGGTGTCGCAGAGGTGCAGCAGTTCGCCGTCGTCGCGCACCTGGCGCGCGCGGCAGCCGAAGCGCGTCACGCTCTTGGGCTGGCCGAGCGGGTGGTGGAAGATCGACAGGTCGTCGCCCGGCGCGGGCTTCACCGTCGAGAGCGTGAGCACGCCGTAGGTGCGGCCGGGCGTGCCCTTCACGCGCAGGATCGCGTAGTCGAGCCCGCGGTCGACCTCGACCGGCTTGACCTCGACCTCGTAGCCCTTCAGGCCGGTGTCGCCCTCGTCGAAGTACTCGGCGAAGAAGCGGTAGGCACGCACGCCTTCCTCGGCGCAGTGCGCGTTGGTCAGCAGCAGGTCTTCGGCGATCAGCGATGCGGTGCACGTGCCGGAGCCGCGGGCGTTGAGGATGTCGAGCAGCCCGACCGGGCGCGAGGCCTGCCGCAGCCGCGAGTCGGGCGCGTAGACGCGCAGCGGCTCGTAGCGCGGGTCCTTGCCGATCAGCTGCTCGTTCATCGACACCAGCGACTCGTTCAGCGTCTTCGGGAAGCGCCCGAAATTGCGCTCGTCGAAGCCCGCGCGGCCCGAGGTGTCGGCGGCGAGCGCGACAGGGGCGAGCGCGACGAGCAGCGCGGCGGCGGCGAGCCCCGCGCGCCTCATCGCTTGATCACCTTCGGGCCGCCGGTGCCGGCGGCGCGCTCGTAGTAGCCGTCGCCGGCCTTCACGTACTTGGTCATGCCGAGTTCCTTGACGCGCGCATTCGAGGTGGAGTATTTGCCGCCGATGCTGGCCGCGCTGACGAGGCGCTCGCAGGGCTTGCCGCAGGTCGGGCACTCGGTGAGCTTCGGCTCGGAGAGGCGCTGGAAGACCTCGAAGCGGCCGTCGCACTGCTTGCAGCGCCCCGAGCAGGGTGCGTAGTCGTAGAGCGGCATGCTCAGCCGCCCGAGACGCGAGGCTCGGCCCCGCGGGCGAGGCGGGATTCCACGACGCGCGTGAAGAAGCTCGCGCCCCAGGGCGCGGCGTCGTCGTTGAAGTCGTAGCCCGGATTGTGGATGTCGCAGCCGCCTTCGCCCGCGCCGTTGCCGAGGTTCAGGTAGCAGCCCGGGATCTTCTCCAGCATGAAGGCGAAGTCCTCCGAGCCCATGACGAGCGACGGGTTGCGATTGACGTTCGCTTCGCCGGCCAGCTCGTCGCAGACCTTCGCCGCGAACGCGGCCTCGCGCTCGTCGTTCACCAGCGGCGCGAAGATCAGGCGGAAGTCGACCTTCGCGTGCGCGCCGAAGGACGCGGCCACGCCCTCGGCCACGCGGGTCAGGTTCTTCTGCACGAGGTCCATGACTTCCATCGAGAACGCGCGCACGGTGCCCGAGAGGCGCGCGGTCTGCGGAATGACGTTGTAGGCGTCGCCGGCGTGGAACTGCGTCACCGACAGGACCGCCGTGTCCACGGGGCGCACGTTCCTCGCCACCACGCTCTGCAGTGCCGAGACCACGTGCGAGCCGACCAGCACCGGGTCCACGCCCGACTCGGGGCGCGCGCCGTGCGAGCCGCGGCCGGTGATGTCGATGTCGAAGAAGGCGCCGCCCGCCATCATCGCGCCGGCGCGCACGTTGAAGCGGCCGACCGCGAGCCCCGGGCGGTTGTGCATGCCGTACAGCGCCTCGCAGGGGAAGCGCTCGAAGAGTCCGTCCTCGAGCATCGCCCGCGCGCCGCCGATGCCTTCCTCGGCGGGCTGGAAGATGAAGTGCACCGTGCCGTCGAACGCCTTGGTCTGCGCGAGCACCTTGGCGGCGCCGAGCAGCATGGTGGTGTGGCCGTCGTGCCCGCAGGCATGCATGCGGCCGTCGTGGCGCGAGCGGTGGTCGAAGGTGTTGGACTCCTGGATAGGGAGCGCGTCCATGTCGGCGCGAAGCCCGATGCTCCGCTTGCCCGAGCCGGCCCTCAGCACGCCGACCACGCCGGTCTTGCCGATCCCGCGATGCACCTCGATGCCCCATTCGGCGAGCTTCGCCGCGACGAGGTCGGCGGTGCGGCGCTCCTCGAAGCCGAGTTCGGGATGGGCGTGGATGTCGCGGCGCCAGGCCGTCATCTCGGCCTTCAGCGCGGCGACGCGGGGATCGATGGGCATGGGACCTCCGGCGATGCGCGAGGGGGCGAATCTAGCATGCCCGTATAATGCGGCGACCATGAAGTTTTACGTCGTCGACGACGATCCGGACCTGCTTGCGCTGATGGCGCGGCTGCTGCTCGACGACGGCCACGAGGTCGAGACCTGCAACGCCAGCCGGCGCGCGCTCGCGGAGATCCCGCTGCGCCGCCCGGACTGCGTGATCACCGACCTGATGATGCCGGAGATGGACGGCTTCGAGCTGACGCGCGAGCTGCGCCGCCGACCCGAGCTCTCCGACATGAAGATCATCGTGCTGTCGGCGAAGTCCTACGACTTCGACCGCCGGCGCGCGAAGGAACTCGGCGCCGACGGGTATCTCACCAAGCCGATCCAGCGCGAGAAGGTGCTCGCGCAGATCGCGGAACTGGTTTCCAGCAAGATCGTGGTGCAGTACTGGGGCGTGCACGGAACGCTGCCGGTGCCGGGGCCGCGCACGCTCCGCTACGGCGGCAACACGCCGTGCGTCAGCGTCTCGGCGGGCGGGGAGCCGCTCTTCGTGTTCGACTGCGGCTCGGGCATCAAGGGGCTTTCCGACCAGGTCATGGCCTCGAAGGTGCAGCGCTTCTCGGCGCGCATCTTCATCTCGCACCCGCACTGGGACCACATCAACACCATCCCGTTCTTCGCGCCGCTGTACGTGCGCGGCAACCAGGTCGAGGTCTACGGGCCCTACCAGGGCGACCTGACCATCGAGCGCGTGGTGTCGGCGCAGATGGAGGGCGTGTATTTCCCGGTCACCATCCGCGAGTTCGGCGCGCACCTGGTGTTCCGCGACCTGCGCGAGGAGAGCCTGCAGTTCGGCCCGGTGAAGGTCGACACCATGCTGTTGTCGCACCCGGGGTACTGCCTCGGCTACCGGCTGACGTACCAGGACCGCAAGTTCTGCTACATCACCGACAACGAGCTCTACCTGCCGGGCGACGCGCGCCGCGACGAGCGCTACATCGAGCGTCTCGCGGACTTCGTCTCGGATGCCGAGGTGCTGGTCACCGACACCACCTACCGCGACCACGAGTACCCGGCGAAGGTCGACTGGGGCCATTCGTGCGTGAGCCAGGTCGTCGACCTCGCCGCGCGCGCGCAAGTGAAGCGCCTGCACCTCTTCCACCACGACCCCGACCAGGCCGACGACGACATCGACCTCAAGGTGCGCGAGGCGCGCGAGGCGATGCAGAAGCGCGGCGGCGCGATCGAGGTGGAAGCGCCGGCCGAGGGCAGCGAGATCGTGCTGTAGTCGTCGCAACCATCCTTGGATGGCGCGTCGCCGCGCTAATCCTCCCCTTTGCGTTTCACCTCCGGCGCGCCACAATGCGCGCGGAGGGGGGTAGCGGTGCAGCAGGCAGCAACGGTTCCGCCGGCAGCGGCCGGCCAGGATGCGGTTTCCGACGCCGAGTTCGTCTGGCTGGTGGGCAGCCTCGCGCAGCTGAACCGCATTCCATTCGACCCGGCGCTGCTGGTGCAGCGCTTCCCGGCGCCGCACGCGTGGGCGCAGTTGATCGAGGCGCTGCAGGCCTTCGGCTTTCGCACCGGTGAATCCTCGCTCGACGCCGGGCGGCTGGCGACGCTGCCGCTGCCCTGCGTCGCGTGGCTGAAAGGCGAGACGCCGCGCGCCGCGCTCGTGGTACGGGCCGACGCGGAAAAGCTCCTCTACTTCCCGGCGGGCAGCCAGTCGCCCGAGACCGCACTGCTTACGGAACTTTCCGAGCGCTTCGAGTTGCGCGCGCTGCTGGTGCGGCACGAAGCCCCCGAGCGGCTGGAGAAGGACGGCCCCGCCGCCCCCGCCAAGTTCGGCTTCCGCTGGTTCGCGGCCGAGCTGCTGCGGCACAAGCGCGTCTGGCGCGACGTGCTGCTCGCCTCGCTCTTCATCCAAGTCGTGGGCCTTGCCACGCCGCTCTTCACGCAAGTGGTGATCGACAAGGTGGTCGTGCACCAGACCACCAGCACGCTCGCGGTGATCGCCGCGGGCCTTGCGATGTTCATGGTGTTCAACGCCGGCATGACGTGGCTGCGCCAGTACCTGGTGCTGCACACCGGCAACCGGGTGGACGCGGTGCTGGGCAGCTCGGTGCTGCGGCATCTCTTCCGCCTGTACCTGCCGTACTTCGAGCACCGGCCCACCGGCACGCTGGTGGCGCGCATCCACGCCGTGGAGACGATCCGCGAGTTCATGGCCGGCGCCGCGGTGTCGCTGGTGCTGGATGCGCCGTTCCTCCTCGTCTTCGTGGCGGTGATGTTCTGGTACAGCTGGCAGCTCACGCTGATCGCGCTGGGCATGATGCTTTTGATCGCGATCGCGAGCGCGATCGTCACGCCGCTGCTGCGCGAGCGCCTCAACCGCCAGTTCCTGCTCGGCGCGCGCAACCAGGCCTTCCTCACCGAGTACGTGGCCGGCATGGAGACGGTGAAGGCCCTGCAGATGGAGCCGCGGCTCGAAGCGCGCTACGACGACTACCTCGCCGCCTACCTCGCGGCCGGCTTCTCCACGCGGCAGCTCTCCAACACCTATAACGTAGTCGCCAACGCGCTCGAGCAGGCGATGACGCTCGCCATCCTGTGCGTGGGCGCGCTGCTCGTCATGCGGAACGACGGCTTCACCATCGGCATGCTGGTGGCCTTCCAGATGTTCGCCGGCCGCATGAGCCAGCCGATGCTGCGCCTCGCCGGCCTGTGGCAGGAGTTCCAGCAGGCCAACATCGCCGTGCAGCGCCTGGGCGACATCATGGACGCGCCCGTCGAGCCCGTGGCGCTCACGCCCGCGCGCGCGAGCAGCCCGCGCGGCGAGGTGACGGTGCAGGGCCTCGGTTTCCGCTACGCGCCCGAGAGGCCGTGGCTCTACCGCGGGCTCGACCTGAATCTCGCGCCCGGCAGGCTCACGGTGCTGACCGGCCCCTCGGGCTCGGGCAAGAGCACGCTGGCCAAGCTGCTGCTCGGCTTCTACCCGCCCGAGGAGGGCCGCATCCTCGTGGACGGCACCGACATCCGCACCCTCGCCGCCAACGAGCTGCGCGCGCACTTCGGCGTAGTGCCGCAGGAGACGGTGCTCTTCGCGGGCACGATCTACGAGAACCTGCTCGCCGCCAATCCGAATGCCGCCTTCGCCGACGTGGTGCAGGCCGCGCGGATCGCCGAGGTGCACGAGGTGATCGAGAAGCTGCCCAAGGGCTACGAGACCGAGATCGGCGAGCACGGCGTGGGCCTCTCGGGCGGGCAGCGCCAGCGCCTTGCGATCGCGCGCGCGGTGCTGAAGCGCCCGAAGATCCTCGTCTTCGACGAAGCGACCTCCAACCTCGATGAACCCACCGCCGAGGCGTTCGCGCGCACCATCAACCAGCTGAAAGGCAAGGTCACCGTGCTCTTCATCGCGCACCAGGTGCCGAAGGGGTTGATGGTGGACGAGGTGGTGCGGCTCTCGCCTGGCGCCGCGCCGAGCCGCGAGGCGTAGTCGAGCGCATTCGGCGGTCGAGAAACATGCTCGTTTGAGAGACCGAATTGGTGCGAAAACGCACCGAATTCGCGTGCGTCAACTCGGCGCTTGTCCGCTGGTAATACTCACGATTGACCCTGCATGGACGACTGGATAAGGTCGGCGGGGTTCATTTCTGCAACTTGCGGGGGCCGATTTCGTGGTGCGAGAGCAAGGTGCGTTCGTGGCAATCGCATCGCCGAAATCATCGTCGATCGGGAAGCAAGCCCGCGTAGCACCTCCGATAGGCACCGGCGTCGCGGGTTCGAGCCCGAACGATCTCTATCGCGAGGGCGGCTTGGCGCCGTCCGTCTCGAGCGTGAGCGCAGGGCAGGGGACGACGATGGGCGCATCGGCGAACGATGCGCTCGGGGTGGCGAGAGGAGACTGACCGTGAAGAACGCGACTGCGACTCAAGCGGCTGTGAATCAGGGAATGCTTGCTAGGGGCGAGAGCAGCGGGCGCGGCTGTCGCGGGGTCGCGACAGCAGAGAACGCGACTCTGACCCGAATATTCCTTCTTGCGATGCTGATCGCAGTGGACGCGGGAGCGCAGTCTGCAGCGTCAAAATTGGATCGGCCAACAAATTCGGATTCGATCGTCACATCTGGCACTACTACGGGACAAGCTTCAGATGTCGTCCTGATATTCGAGACCCTTCCAATAAGCAGAAGGGCCTCCGCGTATCGTATCGAAGTCTCAAGAAGCGGAGTTGTTCGATACATCGGGAAAGTCCACGTTCGCGTCAAGGGGCTAAGAGAGTTTCATGTGTCTCCCCAGTTGGTCTCCAATGCGGTCGAAACACTGAATGGTTTGCGCGGCAACCTGCAGTCGCACGGCCCAGCGGTTCCACCTGCTGCTGGATATGGTCCTATGGCGCGCCTCGCAATTCAGGAAGGCACGCGAGTGTGGAGGGCGGACCTCTTCAATCACGTTTCGCCCCCGGAATATCGCACTGTTCTAGATTTGCTTGAGAAGTCGTTTCCAACATTCGATTTGCGATGTCCGTTCCACGTTGGTGGTCGGGAGGATGGAGCGAAGCCGTCGCCCATTCCCGGGCAGTCGGTGGAGATTTGTGGAGCGCGCAACGAGGCGCGACCGTAACGTCTATCAGACTAAAGCAGAAGTGAGGGAGGGAAGATGCGCCAATTCGACGAGCGGTACCTCAACACTGGGGTCTCCTGGCGCGTAGACGCAGACTTCGGCGGCTCCCCCATATATGGGCAACCTGCGTTCTTGAATTATGGAATGGTGGCCCAGCGGCCGCAGTACTACGGGCCGGCCACCCAGCCGAACCCGGCCCAGTTCGCTTCAATGATCAATTCACAGGATGCGAGCTTGACTGCACGTCGCGAAGTGGCAATCGACCTTGCTATGGCCGCTTGGTCGTCCGTGGCAAGTATTTCATTTACCAAACTCTCCTCAGTCAATCAGGAGGCGATACAGATCGCCCTTGGATTCACAAATCAGGTGAATCCTCAGCAGCAGCCCATCAGTATTGCGCGATATCCACAAACAGAGAAGCTTGTAGGTGCCACGTCGGCAACGCCCAACTACGCAGAACTTGTCCAGATGAGTGGGGACGTATGGCTGCATACGACCTACAACACGTTCGACATTGGGACGGAAGGATTTGAGACGCTTGCCCATGAGATTGGCCACGCTCTCGGGCTAAACCACACGGGTTCAGACATGGGCGACGTCGAGCCACCACTCGGCACAGCAGGGTTCTTGACTTTGCCAGAGGCAGACGATTACACGCTTTTTTCTCTAATGAGCTACGTAACGGAGTCTCCTGCTCCGGGCGCTATCTCTCCGCGGATAGATGGGCGGCGTGCCATTACCCCGATGCTCTACGACATCGCCGCAATTCAGCGGCTGTATGGGGCGAACACGTCGTACAAGGGCGAGAACTTCACCGCATGGTCGTTCAGCGACCAGTCCCATCCATTCAGCGATCAGATGGACGCGGCGAGCCCGTTCCCCGAACGAAGTGCTGATGACGCTCTGGGACGGCGGTGGCGTGGGCGACGTGATCGACGCGAGCATGGTGACGACCTCGGCGCTCATCAACCTCACGCCCGGAGAGGCGAGCAGGATCGGCGTGACCGGCTCGCTCGCCTCACAGCGCGCAAACGTGGTGATCGCTTTCAATTCGATCATCGAGAATGCGATTGGCGGGTCGGCCGACGATACGCTGATTGGCAGCCAGGTGGCGAACCGCCTTGACGGTGAGGCGGGCGACGACACGCTGGACGGCGGCAAAGGCGATGGCACGACCGATACGCTGCGCGGTGGATCCGGGCGCGATACTTATGTCCTCTGGTCGAACGGCGGCGCCGATGTCGTTTCCGACAGTGGTGACAACCGGCTCGAGTTCAAGACGGTCAACGCAACTACTGGCGCTGTCACGACCCAGGCGGTGAGCCTCGCAGGCTTCGCGACGAACAATCCGAACGAGTGGAAGTCGGCGGACGGTCAGGTTACGTTTACGCGCAATAGTCCGCTCACGGTTACTACTGCGTCCGGGGTGTCGGTCGTCATCGACGACACGGCCAATGCCTTCCAGAACGGCGACTTCGGCATCCGCCTCCTAGACGCCCCCGCCGCCCCAACCACCACCCGCACCATCACCGGCGACCGCGCCCTCGCCGAGTACCAGGGCACGGCCACGCCGCAGGCGCCCCAATCCGGCCCGACATTCACCGAGATCCAGGTCTCGCCCACGCTCGTCCAGCGCTACGCGACGTTCAGCTACACGCCCGATGCGTCATGGCGCAATCCGTCCGCGACGCCGGTCTACGGCGCGCCGTCGATCACCACCGAGAATGGCGTCACTTTTGAATTCTACTTGCCGACGATCCTGAACGTCACGTACAACCTGGAGGACGACCTCGGGAACCTCGTTCGCACCGGCGCGGCATCGCCCGGCATGAGCGACACCTTGAAGGGAAGCGCAGGCGCGGACCTGATCGAAGCCGGCGCAGGCGCCGACACGATTGCCGCGACGCAGGGTGGCGACGACCACATCCGGGCCGGCGACGGCATCGACACCATCGAGACCGGCAGCGGCGACGACTACATCGAGACGGGGGGCGGCGGGCTTTACAACGGCGAGGCCCGTGCCGACGCGGTGTCGGCCGGCGCGGGCGACGACGCGGTGTTCGTGGGCGAAGCGCCGGCGGATCTCTTCGCCGCGTTCGCGGCGCTGCTCGATCCCGAGGCCGTGGGAAGCGGCGAGCGGGGCGCGTTCGTCAACGCGGGCGAAGGCGACGACGTGGTGCTGGGCGGCGCCGGCAACGACGCGCTTCTCGGCTCGGGCGGGGCCGACGTGCTGATCGGCGGGGCGGGCGACGACTGGGCCTCGGGCGATGCGGATCTCGTCGGCAACGCCTATGCCTGGGACGTGACGCTCGACCCGGATGAGCGCGCACTCTTCACGGGTACGAGCGGCCAGTTGATCTCGCAGAACGAGGGGGCGGATGCCATCTACACCGGCGAGGGCAGCGACTGGGCCTCCGGCGGGGGCGGGGACGACTACCTCGACACCGGCGAGGACAACGACATCGCCTTCGGCGGATTGGGGGCGGACGTGATCGTCGCGGGTGATGGCGACGATCGGGTGTATGGCGACATGGGGGTGCTGGACGGCGCCAACGACGACGCGGCGCTGCAGGGCGAGGATTTTCTGGACCTGGGCGCGGGCAACGACTACGCCATCGGCAACGGCGGCGCGGACACCATCCTAGGCGGCGAAGGTGCGGACACGATCTTCGGCGACCGCGACGGGCTGGATCTCGCCTACCAGGGGGCGGACTGGATCGAGGGCGGCGCGGGCGACGACATCGTCATGGCCGCGGGCGGGGACGACACGATTACCGGCGGCACGGGCGACGACGCGATCTTCGGCGGCGCGGGCAAGGACACGTACGTCTTCAGCCGGGGCGATGGCGGCGACGGCATCGCCGACCTGGTGACGAGCGAGAACGCCGACGAGGCGAGCGTGCTGCGCTTTGGCGCGGGGATCGGGCTGGAGGACGTGACGCTGCGGCTCGGATCGCTCCTGATCGACCTGGGGCAGGGCGATGCGCTGCATTTCGAGGGCTTCGACAAGGACAACCCGTACGACACGCCGCTGCTCGGATCGATCACGTTCGAGGACGGGCAGGCGCTCGACTACGAGGGGCTGCTCGCGCTGGGCTTCGACCTGGACGGCACCGAAGACGACGACATCATCGACGGCACCGCGGTGACGGACCGGATCCACGCCTTCGGCGGCAACGATACGGTGTACGGCGAAGCCGGCGCGGACACCGTCGACGGCGGCACCGGTAACGACACCCTGTACGGCGACGGCCCCGGCATCGGCTACTTCGAGGCGGGCGCCGACACGATTACCGGCGGCGACGGCGACGACCAGATCCTCGGCGGCGCGGGCAACGACGATCTCTCCGGCGGCGACGGCATCGATTCCATCGTCGGCGGCGAAGACTCCGACACCATCGACGGCGGTGCGGGTGAGGACACGATCCGCGGCGACGGCCTTTCGGTGAATCCGCTCCTCGCCGGCGCCGACACGATCCACGGCGGCGACGACAACGACGTCGTCAACGGAGACGGCGGCAACGACACCCTGTATGGCGACGCCGGCGACGACGAGCTGCACGGCGACGAGGGTGACGACACCCTCCATGGCGGCGAGGGCTTCGACTGGCTGATCGGCGAGGCGGGCGACGACCACCTGCTGGGCGGCGCCGACGACGATTTCCTCGAAGACGCCTCCGGCCACAACGTGCTCGAAGGCGGCGCCGGTGCCGACGGCTACCAGGGCGCCGACACGGGCAGCACCACCTTCGTAGTGGACACCGAGGACGTCATCTGGGGCTTCGGCAATGCCGAAGGCCGCATCGAGCTGGATGCCGCGTTCGGCGACCTCTCGGTGGCCTCGGGCCTCCTCCGGGACGAACCCGACCTCTACGGCGTCTTCGTCAGCGTGGCGGGCGACGCGAACGCGGGGCTCTTCCTGTACTCGGAAGACGGCAGCTACCAGCAGTACGACCGCGACGACATCGTCTTCGCCGCCAGCGACGCCGAGACGACGCTCGCGAGCCTGCTGGATGCGAAGTTCCTCGAGGACCTCTACGTCGAGGGAACGGGTGCGGCCGACCGCCTGCGCGGCTACGGCGGCGCGGACACGCTCGAAGGCTTCCAGGGCGACGACCGCCTGAAAGGCGGCGCCGGCGCCGACACGCTGATCGGCGGCGAAGGCGACGACACCTACGTCGCCGACACGAGCGACACGATCGAGGAGTACGAAGACGAAGGCTTCGACACGGTCGAATCCGCCGAGTCCTACACCCTGGGAGACCACCTCGAACGCCTCGTCCTCACCGGAACCGCCGCCAACGCGGCCACCGGCAACGACCTCGACAACGTCCTCGTCGGCAACGCCGCCGCCAACACGCTCACCGGCGGAACCGGCGACGACCTGATGGCCGGCGGCGCGGGCGCGGACGTGTACGCGTTCAACGAAGGCGACGGCGCCGACGTGATCGACGACACCGAAGGCGCAAACGTCATCACCTTCGGCCCCGGCATCACCGAATCGAGCCTAAGCTTCACGCAGTACACCGGCAACGACGGCTACGCGTACCTCGAGATCGGTTACGGCACGCAGGGGGATACGGTATCGGTGAAGGAGGGCGCCTACGGGGCGCTCTCCGAGTTGCGCTTCGACAACGGCGCGGTACGCACGATCGGCAGCTTCCTGAACGTGACGCCGGGGGCGCATCTGGTGGGCACCGATAACGCCGACACGATCCACGGCACCAGCGGGGCGGACCTGATCGAGGGCTTGGGCGGCGGCGACACGCTCCATGGCGGCGCGGACGATGACGTGCTCGACGGCGGCGACAGCACCGGCATCACCGGCTGGATCCCGAACAGCCTCTTCGGCGAGGGCGGGAACGACACCTTGATCGCGGGCGCGGCAGGGTCGCGCATGGAAGGCGGCTCGGGGGACGACACCTACGTGCTCCCGCCGGGGCAGTGGGCGTTCAACAACATCGTCGACGACGGCGGGCACCTCGTGCTCTCGGGCGGCATCTCGACGGGCGAGGTGGTGGCGACCGCGTACGGCGCGCACCAGTTCGGCCTGAAGGTCCGCGGCAGCGAGAACGAGATCCTGATCGATGGCGGCACGAGCGCGAGCTGGACGATCGGGGAGGAGGGCGGCGGTTCGCAGTCGCTCGCCGACTTCATCGCCGCGCAGGCGCAGACCTCGAGCGGCGCGCAGGCGATGGAGGACTACCGCGGCCTCGTGCGCTCCAGCGTCTGGTCGCAACTGGTGGAGCAGGGCTACACCGGCGTGTCGTGGGACGGAGCCGGCGAGCGCTCGGCGGTGCTGGCCAACACCAGCACGCCGACGACGCGGTTCTACCAGGACGAGCACGCGCTCGCCCTGTTCTCGGATACGGCGCAGTCGTCGAATGCGGACGTGATCAATCGCGTGACGAACGGCTACGACACGTCGAATGTCACCTCGACCACGATCCGCGTGGTGCAGCTCAGCGTCACCACCGGCAGCGGCGCGCAGTTCGCGTCCGAGACGGCGCCCGGCGGCGCGCAACCGTACTTCGTGTCGACGGCCGACATCACGGGTCTCGCGCAGGCCGGCGCGGTGCGCGGCGTCGTGACCGGCGTGCAGGTCCCGTTCGGCGCTTCGCCTTCGGGCTATTGGGTGTACCCGCAAGGGCAATCGTCGGCCGGGCTCTTCTCTCACACGCCCGTGGTGCGCACCGAGACGACCACCATCCAGCACATCGAGCGCACCTCGACGCGCACGCTCGAGACGATCGCCGCGGGCGCGGGCGACAACACCATCGCCTCGTTCGGCCTCACCGCGGTCGACGCGGGCGCGGGCAACGACACGGTGACGCTCGCCGAGGCGGCATACCCGGACCTGTACGGCATAGGCGGCTTCGTCTTCGGCAACGACGGCAACGACACGATCAGCGGCTCCGGCGGCGCGGACGTGCTGATCGGTGGCGCGGGCACCGACGCGCTGGACGGCGCGAACGGCGGCGATACCTATCGCGTGCTCGAAGAGAATGCCGTGGACTTCGTCAACGACACCGGCAACGACCTGTTCGCGCTGAAGGACGTGTTCTACCGCGGCCTGGGCATCGCGAACTGGGCCGAGGAGGAGCCGCTCGCAGGCTTGTACGAAATGGACTACGAGGACCAGGCCGTCGCCACGAGCATTCCCGGGCTGGTGGCCGCGCTGCTGGAGCGCAACCCCGAATGGTCGGCCGCGACCGCGCAGGACCTCGTGCAGCTCGCGCTCGGCGACAACGGCATCGTGCACCACGCGCCGCTGCCGGCGTTCAGCACGGTGGCAGGCAACGACTACGTGGCGATCGAAGGCTTGATCGATCAAGGGTTGGTCGTGCCCGACGTCGTGGAATTCGCGCCCGGCGTGACGGCCGAGTCGCTCGCGGTCAGCGTGGCGGGCGAGATCCTGTCGATCCGCACCGCGCCGGGGGTCGGCGTCGACGTGCGCCTCGCGCAGGCCGCCGATGCGGTGGGCACCGGCATCGAGGGCTTCGCGTTCGCGAACGGCACGTACCTGACGATGCGCGAGATGCTGCTGCTGGAGGGCCAAGGCGGCCCCTCGAACCAGGCGCCCACGGTGGCGAACGCCATCGCCGACCAGAACGCGAACGAGGACGCGGCGTTCTCCTTCCAGGTGCCGGCGAACGCCTTTGCGGACCCGGACGCGGGCGACACGCTCGCCTACACGGCAAGCCTCGCCAACGGCGATGCGCTGCCTTCATGGCTCGCGTTCGACGCCGGCACGCGCACCTTCTCGGGCACGCCGCTGCAGGCGAACGTGGGTGCGCTCGACATACGCGTCACGGCGACCGACGGCGGCAACCTCTCGGCTTCGGACACCTTCACGCTCACGGTGGCGAACGTCAACGACGCGCCGGTGGCGAGCGCGTCCGACGGGCAACTGCTGATCGGCACCTCGGTTGCCGCGGCCTCGCTCTTCTCGGTCGCGGACGAGGACGGCACCGCGCCCGTGGCGTACGAGTTCTGGGACGACGTCGCTGGCGGCGGGCACTTCAGCGTCGACGGCACGGCGCAGGGCGCGGGCATCGCCATCGGCGTCACCGCGGCGCAACTGGCCTCCACCAGCTACGACGCCGGCGTGACGCCGGGCACCGAGCGCGTGTGGGTGCGCGCAAGCGACGGGCAGGCGTGGAGCGCGTGGAAGAGCTGGACCATGACCTCGGCGCTGCACATCCCGAACGCGGCGCCGGAGGCGACGCCGGGTGCCGCGACGCAGACGGTGCTGCTGGATGCGCAGGTGAGCGCCGCCTCGCTCTTCGCGGTGGCGGATGCCGACGGCGACGCGATCGCCGGCTACGAGTTCTGGGACAGCACGGCCGGCAACGGCCGCTTCGCGGTGAACGGCGTTGCGCAGGGCGTGAACGTGGCGATCGGCGTATCGGCGGCGGATCTCGCCAATACGCAGTTCGTCGGCGGGTCGGCGGCGGGCAGCGACCAGGTGTGGGTGCGCGCGACCGACGGCCAGAGCTGGGGCGCGTGGAAGAGCTGGACGATGCAGAGCTGGCCGCACGCGACCAACAGCGCGCCGACGGCCACCGCGGGCAACGGCGAGGTGCTACGCAACCAGGCGGTGGCCGCCGATTCGCTCTTCTCGACCACCGACGCCGACGGCGATGCGGTGACAGCCTACGAGTTCTGGGACGACGTCGCGGGCGGCGGGTATTTCTCGCTCGACGGCGTGGCGCAGGGCACGAACCCGATCGCGGTGAGCGCGGCGCAGCTGGCCGATCTCGACTACGTGGGCGGCACCGACCCCGGCACGGAACAGGTCTGGGTGCGCGCGAGCGACGGCCTGGAGTGGGGCGCGTGGAAGAGTTGGAACATGACCACGGCGCTGCACATTCCGAATGCCGCGCCGGTGGCGACGGCCGAAACGGCTACCGCCATCGTCGGCCAGTCGGTGGCCGCGGCCTCGCTCTTCTCGGTGACCGATGCCGACGGCGACGCAGTCGCCGCCTACCAGTTCTGGGACAGCACGGCGGGCAACGGGCATTTCAGCGTGAACGGCATGGCGCAGGGCGTGAACGTGGCGATCGCGGTATCGGCCGCGGATCTCGCGAACACGCAGTTCGTGGCGAGCGGCACGACGGGCAGCGACCTGGTCTGGGTGAGGGCGTCGGACGGCCAGGCCTGGGGTGACTGGAAGTCGTGGACGGTGAACTCCTGGCCGCACGCGACGAATGCGGCGCCGGTGGTATCGGCGTCCAGCGCGACGCTGTTGCAAGGCGAGGCGGTCGCGGCCTCGACGCTCTTCTCGACCACGGACGCCGACGGCGACGCGATCACGGCCTACGAGTTCTGGGACGACGTGGCCGGCGGCGGCTACTTCAGCGTGAATGGCGCGCCGCAAGGCGCAGCGCAGGCCATCGCCGTGTCGGCGGCGGACCTCGCCAATTCGCAGTACGTGGGCGGCGCGAACCCCGGCACGGAGCAGGTTTGGGTGCGCGCCTATGACGGCATGGCGTGGAGTGCGTGGAAGAACTGGAACATGACCACCGCCCTGCACATCCCGAACGCGGCGCCGGTGGTGACGGCCGGCCCGTATACCGCGACGCTGGGCCAGTCGGTGGGCGCGGCCTCGCTCTTCTCGGTGACCGACGCCGACAATGATGCGATCACCGCCTACGAGTTCTGGGACAGCACCACGGGCAACGGGCACTTCAGCGTGAACGGCGTGCAGGCCGGGGTGAACGTGGCGATCCCGGTCACGGCGGCGCAGCTCGCGAGCACCACGTTCGAGGCTTCCGGCGCGATCGGCAACGACCTCGTCTGGGTGCGGGCCTCGGACGGGCAAACGTGGAGCGACTGGAAGAGCTGGACGGTGAACAGCTGGCCGCACGCGACGAACGCGAACCCGGTGGTCGCGGCGCAGGCCTCGGGGCTCTTGCGCGGCGAGTCGCTGTCGGCGGCGATGTTCTTCTCGACCACCGACGCCGACAACGATGCGATCGCGGCCTACGAGTTCTGGGACGATGTCTCGGGCGGCGGGCACTGGGCGGTCAACGGCGTGCAGCAGGCGGCGGGCACGGCCATCGCCGTGTCGGCGGCGGACCTCGCCAACACCACCTACGTCGGCGGCGCGAACGCGGGCACCGAACAGGTGTGGGTGCGCGCGTCCGACGGCATGGGCTGGAGCGGCTGGAAGAACTGGCTGATGTCCACCGAGGGCGGCATGCTGCGCGGCGGCAGCGGCCCGGACACGCTGAACGGCGAGGCGGGGCCGACGGTGCTGGAGGGCGGCGGCGGCAACGACACGCTCACCGACACCGACGGCAACAACCTCTTCAGCGGCGGGTCGGGCGACGACGCGATGACCGGCGGCGCGGGCAACGACCTCTTCGCCGGCGGCGCGGGCGACGACACCATCGACACCGGCGCGGGCGCGAACGTGATCGCGTTCAACGCGGGCGAGGGCGACGACACGGTCTACTCCGATGCCGGCGCGGCCAACACGCTCAGCTTCGGCGGCGGCATCGGCTACGGCGACCTCAGCCTTTCGAAGTCGGGCAACGACCTCGTGGTGCACGCGGGCGCGAGCGATTCGCTCACGCTGAAGGACTGGTACGCCGGCAAGGACAACGCGCTGAACCTGCAGATCGTGCTGGATGCGACCAACGCGTTCGACGCCAATTCGGCGGATCCGCTCCTGAACCGCAAGGTGCAGACCTTCGACTTCCGCGGTCTGGTGGCGCAGTTCGACGCCGCGCTGGCGCAGAGCCCCGGGATGTCGAGCTGGGCGATGACGAACGCGTTCCTCGCCAACCGGCTGTGGGGCTCGGACACCAGCGCGATCGGCGGCGACCTCGCCTACTGGTACGGCAAGAACGCCGGCTTCACCGGCATGGGGCTCGTGTCGGCGCAGGCCGCGCTCGGCAACGCCGGCTTCGGTGCCGATGCGCACTCCCTGCACGCCTTCTCGGGGCTGCAGGAAGGCTTTACCAAGCTGGCGTGACGCGGCCCAGGGAAACCGCCGGTCCGCTGCAGGCGGATGCGCTGGCGTTCGCGCCACCGCTCCTGCGCATCCAGCAGGCGCCGCCGGCGCCGCTCGCGGGCTGGGTGCTGCGCGGGCTGGCGGCGCTCTTCGCCGCGCTGCTCGCATGGTCCGCGATCGGCAAGCTGGACATCGTCGCCGTGGCCGACGGCAAGCTCGTGCCAGCCTCGTACCTGAAGATCGTGCAGCCCTCGGAGCAGGGCATCGTGAAGCAGATCCTCGTGCGCGAGGGCGAGGCGGTGCGCGAGGGGCAGGTGCTGATCCGCATGGACGCGGTGCTCGCCGGCGCGGACCTGAAGGCCGTGCAGCAGGAGGTCGACCAGAAGCGCCTGACGGTGCGCCGCGCCGACGCGCAGCTCGCGGCGCGGCCCTTCGCGCGCGAGAAGGGCGATCCGCCGGAGCTGGCCGGGCGCATCGAGGCGCAGCATCGCGCCAACGTGCAGGCCTACGAGAACGCGCTGGCGCAGGAGCGCGCGGTGCTCGACAAGGCGCGCCACGACCTCGCCGGTGCGCGCGAGACGAAGGCCAAGCTCGAGCAGGTGCTGCCGCACTACGTGGAGCAGGAGAAGGCCTTCGGCAAGTTGGCGAAGGATGGCTACGCCGGGCGCCTGATGGCGACCGACAAGGCGCGCGAGCGCATCGAGAAGGAGCAGGACCTGCGCGCGCAGGAATTCGCGATCCGCTCGAACGAGGCGCTGATCGCGCAGTCGGAGAAGCGCATCGCGCAGATCACGGCCGACTACCGCCGCAACCTCGAGACCGAGCGCGTGGATGCGGCGGCGGCGATGGAGAAGGCGCGCCAGGAACTCGCCAAGCACGAGCACCGGCAGGGGCTGCTCGAGCTGCGCGCGCCGGTGGAGGGCACGGTGAAGGACCTCGCCACGCACACGCAGGGCACGGTGGCGATGCCGGGCACGATCCTGATGACGCTGGTGCCGAAGGACGAATCGCTCGTCGCCGAGGTCTGGGTGGGCAACCAGGACGTGGGTTTCGTGCGCGCGGGGCAACCGGCGAAGGTGAAGTTCGCGTCCTTCCCGTTCCAGAAGTACGGCATGCTCGAAGGCGCGGTCGAGCGCGTCAGCGCGGACGCGACCGAGGCGCCCTCGGCCAACACGCGCTCGGACGCGCTGACCGGGCGCGACCGGCCGATGGGGCCGCTCGCCTTTCGCGCCTTGGTGAAGCTGCCGGGGCAGGCATTGCAGGCCGAGGGCGTGCGCCACGCGCTCGCGCCCGGCATGCAGGTGTCGGCCGAGATCCACCTCGGCACGCGCACGATCCTGGAGTACCTGCTCTCGCCGGTGCAGAAGGCGTGGCACGAATCAGCGCGCGAGCGCTGATTCGTCATTGCGGTCGGCGCGCGAGCGCTTGCTAGAACACCCCGCCGGCGAGCCCGGCGGCGAGCGTCGCGCCGGTTTCCTCGCAGCGACCGATCGCTTCCGGCGTCAGTTCCTTCAGCCCGATCACCGGTTCCGCGACCTTCCGGAGCCGCAGCCCCGTGACGATGCGCTCCACCGACGTGATCGCCCCCGCGCCATCCTGCCCCGCACCGACCACGAGCGCCCACGGCCGGCCTTCGACCTTGCCTTCGCAGGCGTAGAAGATGCGCTCCAGGAAGTCCTTCATCATTCCGGACATGTAGCCGAAGTTCTCCGGCGTCGCGAGCACGAGGCCGTCGGCGGCGAGCACGTCGTCGGGCCCCGCCTCGGCGCAGCGCTTGCGCACGACGCGCACCTCGCCGTCTGCCTCGGCTTCCGCGAGCGCCGTGCGCGCGCCGCGCTCGACGGCCTCGGCCATGGTCGCCGTCTTGACGCCGCCGGTGTGATAGACGATAAGCAGGGTCTTCACGAAAGGGAGCATAGATGAAATCCTGGACACTCCGGTTCGACGGCGCACGCGCCGTGATGGCCATGCGCGACGCCCCGGTGCCCAAGCCGCAGGCGGGCGAAGTGCTGGTGAAGGTGCACGCGAGTTCGCTCAACCGCGGCGAACTGATCGCGGGCATCGGCCTGCACGGCTCGGCGCCGGATCCCAAGCCCGCGGGCGGCGAGGCCGCCGGCGTGGTCGAGGCGGTGGGCGAGGGCGTCACCGGGTTCGCCGCGGGCGATCGCGTGATGGGTCGCGCGAAGGGCGCGTTCGCCGACTACACGGTGATCGACGTGCGCGAGTGCATGAAGATCCCCGGCGATCTGTCGTTCGAGGCCGCGGCGTCGATCCCGCTCGTCTTCCTCGTCACCTACGACATGCTGGTGGTGCAGGGCGGGCTGCAGAAGGGCGAGTGGCTGCTGATCACCGGCGTGTCCTCCGGCGTCGGCGTGTCGAGCGCGCAGCTCGGGCGCTTCCTGGGCGCGAAGGTCATCGGCACCTCGGGTTCCGCGGCCAAGCTCGCCAAGCTCGACCTCGACGTCGCCATCGAGACGCGCAAGCCCGGCTTCGCGAAGCAGGCGATCGAGGCCACCGGCGGCAAGGGCGTGAACCTCGCCATCAGCACGGTCGGCGGGTCGTTGTTCCCGGACTGCCTCGCGTCGCTCGCCTATCAAGGGCGCCTCGCGATCGTCGGCTACGTGGACGGCCAGACGAAGGCGGAAGTCGACCTCGACGCGGTGCACGCGAAGCGCCTCAAGATCTTCGGCGTATCGAACAAGATGCGCACCGCCCCCGAGCGCGAGGGCATGGTGAAGGGCTTCGCGAAGGACGTGCTGCCCGCCTTCGGCGACGGCCGCATCGTGCCGATGATCGACCGCGTGTTCCCGATGGCCGAACTGCAGGCGGCAGTGGACTACATGAACTCCGACGCGCAGCTCGGGAAAATCGTCGTAACGAACTGATACCGCGATGGTGTTGCCGTAGATTCTTCTTGCAGGGGAGCGCGAGGGGGGCGCAGCGCCCCTCGCACCTAATTCGCGGTGATTCCCGCTTCTTTCACGATCTTCCCCCACACCGCGTACTCGCGCTCGATCTGCTTCGCCAGCTCCGCGGGCGTGGAGGGGATCGGCTCCATGCCGTGCGCCTCGAGCTGGTCGTGCGTCTCCTTCGAGCGCAGCGCCGCGGTGATCTCGCGGTTCAGGCGCTCGATGATCGGCGCGGGCGTCTTCGCGGGCGCGACGAAGGCGTACCAGTTGGTCGCCTCGTAGCCGGGGAAGCCCTGCTCGGCAACGGTGGGTACATCGGGCAGCGCGGGCGAGCGCTTCGGGCCGGTGGTGGCGATCGCGCGGATCTTGCCGGCCTTGATGTGCGGCAGGCTGGTCGGCATGGCGCAGAAGCAGGTCGGCACCTGTCCCCCCAGCAGGTCCTGCATCGCCGGGCCGCCGCCCTTGTAGGGCACGTGCACCAGCGGCACCTTCGACATCGACGCGAGCAGCGCGCCGGCGAGGTGGCCGGTGCCGCCGATGCCGGACGAGCCGTAGCCGATGCCTTCCTTGCGCTGCCCGAGCTTCAGCATGTCGGCGAGCGACTGCGCGCCGGTCGAGGGATGCACCACCAGCGCGTTCGGGAAGGTCACGGCGAGCGAGACCGGCGCGACGTCCTTCTTCGGGTCGTAGGGGAGCTTCGCGATCATGTGCGGCGCGACCGTGAGCGGCCCGACCGAGGTGAGCGCGATCGTGTAGCCGTCCGGCGCGGCCTTGGCCACGAAGTCGGTGGCGATGTTGCCGCCCGCGCCGGCGCGGTTCTCGACCACGATCTGCTGGCCGAGCGTCTCGCCGAGGCGCTTGGCGACGATGCGGCCGGTGGTGTCGGTGCCGCCGCCGGGCGCGAAGGCGATGACCAGCAGGATCGGCTTGGAGGGATAGGCCGCCTGCCCGAGCGCGGGCAGGGCGGCGGCGGAAAGAGCGACCGCAAGTGCGGTGCGAAGCATGTTCACCTCCCGTTGAAGACGGGCTTTCGCTTCTCCATGAAGGCCGTGCGGCCCTCCTTGTAGTCGGCGCTGTCGAAGCACTGCTTCACCTGCGCGGTGCAGCCGGCGAGGTCGAATTCCTTCGGCGACTTCAGCACCTCCAGCACGATGTGCTTCGCGCACGCCATGGTCAGCGGCGCGTTGCCGTCGATGGTGCCGAGCAGCTCGTCGGCGGCGGCGTCGAGCTCCGCAACGGGGACCACCTTGTTCACCAGGCCGATCGCGAGCGCCTCGGCCGCGGGGACCTGCCGCGCGGTGATCAGCATCTCGCGTGCGCGCGCCGGGCCGATGATGTCGACGAGGTTCTTGGTCGCCGAGGCGCGGTAGCCCAGGCCCATGCGTGCCGCCGGGATGCCGATCTTCGAGTCGTCGGCGGCGATGCGCAGGTCGCAGCACAGCGCGATGTTCACGCCCGCGCCGAGCGTGAAGCCGCGCATCACGGCCACGGTCGGCTTCGGGAAGGTATGGAGCATGATCTGCGCGCGCTCCGCGATTTCCTCGTAGTACTGCACCGCCTCGGGGCCGGAGCGCTGCTTCTCGAACTGCGAGATGTCGGCGCCGGAGACGAAGGCCTTGTCGCCCGCGCCCTTCAGCGCGATGACGCGCACCTCGGGGTCGTCGCGGTAGGCTTGCAGCACGCCGGGAATCGCTTCCCACATGTCCACCGACACGGCGTTGCGCTTCTCGGGCTGGTTGAAGACGATCCAGCCCACCGGGCCCTTCTTCTCGACGATCAGTTTTTCGGTCATCGGTCGATTCTAGCGGCCGGATCCTGCCGGTAGAAGAGCGCGAGTTGCGCGTAGACGTCGGGATAGCGCCGGCGCGCCTCCAGCGGGTCGATGAAGAAGGCCTCGCTCATGACCGCGAAGAACTCCGCCTCGTGCTCGGCGCCGTAGGGGTCGAGCCAGGTCTCGTGCCCGCGGTCCACCGCGTCGCAGAAGCCTTCCCACGCCTCCTTCCACGCGGCCATCCACGCGCGGCGTTCCATGCCTTCGTGCAGCGGCGGCACGCCGTCGGCATCGCCGTTCAGCATGTCCAGCTTGTGCGCGAACTCGTGGATCACGACGTTCACGTCGGGCTCGTTCTCGACCGCGTCCCACGACAGCACCACCGGGCCGCCGGGCCACGACTCGCCGGCGAGCGTGTCCTCCCACTCGTGCACCACGCCGTCCTCGTCGACTTCCTCGCGCTTCACGTGGAAGTCGCCAGGGTAGACGATGATGCCCTTCCACTCCGAGTACCAGTCGAGGCCGATGGCGAGCACCGGCAGCGCCGCCTGCGCGGCGATCGACAGCCGGATGCGGTCGGTCAGCGCGAGCCCGCGCTCGGCGCTGAACTCCTTCTCGGCGAGGATCAGCAGCGCGAGCTCGCGCAGGCGCTGCATCTCGTCCGGCGACAGCGCCGCCAGGAACGGATGCATGCGCAGCACGCGCGCCCACAGCGCGTCGTCGATGCGGTGCTTCGCCAGCACGCGGCGGCGCTTCCAGTCGCGCAGCCAGCCCATCAGGCGTTCTTCCCGCGCGAGGCGAGGACGAGGCCGGTGACGATGAGCGCGATGCCCACCAGGTGGTAGTCGTGCAGGCGCTCGTCGAGGAACAGCCAGGCCATCAGGATCCCCGACACCGGCGTCAGGTGGATGAACGGACCGGAGCGCGACGGGCCGAGCAACTCGACCCCGCGGTTCCACAGCAGGAAGCAGACGGCGCTCGGGAACGCGCCCATGTAGACGATGGCGGCGGTGACCGCGGGCGTCCAGTCGATGCCGCCGCCGGCCGCGCGCTCGAGCAGGAACGCCGGTATGCCGGTCAGCATGCCCGCGGCCATCACCGCGTAGAACATCGACAGCGGGTGCACGCCCTTCGGCGTCCAGCGCAGGCACGCGGTGTACAGCGCCCACAGCGTGACGTTGGCGAACAGCCACGGGTCGCCGGGCGCGAAGCGGAACGCCGCCGCGGCCTCGGGGTCGAGCCGGAAGGCGATGCACAGCACGCCCGAGAGCGACAGCACGATGCCCGCCACCGTGAGCGCGCGGATGCGGTCGCGGAAGATCAGCCACGCGAAGAGCGGGATCAGCACCGGGATCAGCGACTGCATCAGCAGGCCGTTGGTGGCGGTCGAGTCGCGCAGGCCGAGGTACGTCAGCGCGTTGTAGACCACCGTGCCGATGGTGCCGAAGAACAGCACCTGCGGCCACGCCGCGAGGAGCTTCGCGCGATCGCGCACGAGCGGCCCCCATGCGAACGGCGCGAGGATCGCCATCGCGATCGCCCAGCGCCAGAACGACATCGCGATCGGGGTCACCTGCGAACTGATCGCGCGCGCCATCACCCAGTGCGCGCCCCAGAACACGGAGGCGAGGGCGAGCATCAGGTGCGGTGGAATGCGGATAGCGATCACGGCTCGTACAATAGCGCATGGTCTCCGTCGTCCAGCTGTTCCCGCAGGGCGCCGACTCGGCCCTCGGGCCGGTCGCCGAGGGCTTGCCGCGCGACGAAGCCGCGCGCGTGGCCGAGGCGCTCGCGTTCGCCGAGCCGCTGTACGCGGGTCAACAACTCTCGACCGGCGAGCCGGTATGGCCGCACGCGCTCGGCCTCGCGGCGAGCCTCGCCACCATCGGCGTCGACCCGGCGGCGCGCATCGCCGGCGTGCTGTTCGCGGCGCCGAAGTACCTCGACGGCACCGAGAAGATCGAGGCCCGCTTCGGCCCCGAGATCGCCGCGCTCGCCGGCGGCGTCGAGAAGCTCTACCGCCTGCGCGTCGTCACCCGAGGCCGCGAAAACCCGAACGAGGTGCTGAGGAAGATGGTCCTCGGCATGGTCGAGGACATCCGCGTGGTGCTGGTGCGCCTCGCGAGCCGCACGCAGACGATGCGCTGGTTCGCGAAGAATCCGGTGGAGGAACGTGTCTCCTACGCGCGCGAGACGCTCGACATCTACGCGCCGCTCGCCAATCGGCTGGACGTCTGGCAGCTGAAGTGGGAGCTGGAAGACCTGTCGTTCCGCTTCCTCGAGCCCGAGGTCTACAAGACGCTGGCCAGGAACCTCGACGAGCGCCGCGTCGAGCGCGAGCGCTACATCGAGGACGCGATGCGCATGCTCGGCGGCGAGCTCGAGGCCGCGCAGGTGCCGGCGCGGATCGCCGGGCGGCCGAAGCACCTGTACTCGATCTGGAACAAGATGCGCGCCAAGTCCCTCGCCTTCGACGAGCTATACGACGTGCGCGCGCTGCGCGTCATCGTGCCCGAGGTGAAGGACTGCTACACCGCGCTCGGCGTGGCGCACAACCTGTGGCAGCCGATCCCGAAGGAGTTCGACGACTACATCTCTCGCCCCAAGGGCAACGACTACCAGTCCCTGCACACCGCGGTGATCGGCCCCGGCGGCAAGACGCTGGAGGTGCAGATCCGCACCGAGGAGATGCACCGCCACGCCGAGTTCGGCGTCGCCGCGCACTGGCGCTACAAGGAGGGCGGCGGCGGAGGCGGCAAGGAGTCTGCGTTCGAGCGCAAGATCGCGTGGCTGCGCCAGCTGCTGGCGTGGCGCGACGAGGCCGCGGAGCGCTCGGCCGCGGGCGGCAGCGCCGAGTGGGCGCGCGCGCTGAAGGACGCGCCGGCCGCCGACGACACGATCTACGTGCTGACGCCGCAGGGCCGCGTGGTGGACCTGCCCTCGGGCGCCACCGCGGTGGATTTCGCGTATGCGCTGCACACCGACCTCGGCCATCGCTGCCGCGGCGCGAAGGTCGACGGCCAGATGGTGACGCTCGACACGCCGCTCGAGAGCGGGCAGTGCGTCGAGATCGTCGCCGCCAAGACCGGCGGGCCGTCGCGCGACTGGATGAGCCCGGAGCGCGGCTTCGCCAAGACCCACCGCGCGAGGCAGAAGATCCGCCAGTGGTTCAACGTGCAGCAGCTCGCCGAGACCATCGCCGCGGGGCGCGCGATCGTCGAGCGGGAGCTCAAGCGCGAGGCCGCGGGCGGTCGCGCCAACCTCGACGCGCTTGCCGCGCGCCTCGGCCTCGACAAGGCGGAGGACCTGTTCGCGGCGGTGGCGCGAGAGGAAGTCAACATGCGCCAGCTGCAGGCGACGCTGCGCGCGATGACCGGCGCCGCGCCGGTCGCGAAGCCGGCGCCGAAGCCGGCGGCGCCGAAGCCGCGCCGCCCCTCGACCGCCGACAAGGGCGCGCTCGTGGTCGGCATCGACGGCCTGATGACGCAGCTCGCCAAGTGCTGCAAGCCGGTGCCGCCCGACCCGGTGGGCGGCTTCGTCACGCGCGGCAAGGGCG
>CAZTXP010000200.1:0-25618 GCA_964617355.1 uncultured Enterobacteriaceae bacterium | reverse complement strand
CTTGCATCCTTCGCCGCGTCGGCGCAGGACTACCCCTCGCGCCCGCTGCGCATGATCGTGCCGTATCCGCCGGGCGCGCTCACCGACACGCTCGGCCGCGCGATCGCGGATCGCCTCGCCACCGCGCTGAAGCAGCCGGTGGTGGTCGAGAACCGCGCCGGCGCGGGCACGCTGGTCGGCGCCGAGATCGTCGCCAAGGCGCCCGCCGACGGATACACCCTCTTGATGGCGACCAGTACCACGCTCGGCATCAGCCCGGCGATCTACTCCAAGCCGGCAATCGACGCGGTGAAGGATTTCGCCGCCGTGTCGCTGGTGGGCTCGGTGAACTTCTTCCTCATCACGAACAACGACTTCCCGGCGAAGAACGTGCGCGAGTTCATCGACCACGTGAAGAAGAACCCGGGCAAGTACAACTACGCCACGTCGGGTTCGGGCAGCCCGCACCACCTCTTCATGGAGGTGCTGAAGAAGGAAGCCGGCCTCGAGATCCAGCACGTGCCGTACAAGGGGTCCGCCATCGCCGTGCTGGACGTCATTGGCGGAAAGCCCGAGACCATGTTCCTCGACTTCTCGGTCGCGGTGCCGAACATCAAGGCCGGCAAGGTAAGGGCGCTCGGCACCTCGGCGGGCCGGCAGTCGGTGCTGATGCCCGAGGTGCCGCCGGTCTCGGCGACGCTGCCGGGCTTCGACTGGCAGGCGTGGCAGGGCGTGGTTACCACGGGCGGCACGCCCGCGCCGGTGGTCGCGCGCCTGAACGCCGAGATGCAGAAGTTCCAGAACACCGACGAGTTCCGCGCGCTGCTCGTCAAGTTCGGCATGGAGCCGTGGCCGGCCAACACCGCCACGCAGTTCGCCGACGTCGTCCGCACCGACGTCGGGCGCTGGGCCGGCGTGGTGAAGTCCCTCAACCTGAAAGTCGATTGATGACGCCGATGTCCGCAACCGTGCGCGCGCAGATCGCGCCCACGGGCAAGCTCCGCGTGGGCCTGAACCTGAGCAACTTCCTCCTCGTCCGCCGCAACACCCCGCCGTACGAAGGCCCCGCGCCCGACCTCGGCCGCGAGCTCGCGCGCCGCGCGGGCGTCGAAGTCGAGCTGATCGGCTACGAGAACGCCGGCCTCGTGGCAGACGCCGCGAAGACCGAGGCCTGGGACGTCGCCTTCATCGGCGCGGAGCCGGCACGCGCCGACGTGATCTCGTTCACGCCAGCCTACGTCGAGATCCAGGCCGGCTACCTCGTGCCCGCCGGCTCGCCGATCCGCGCGATCGACGAGGTCGACCGCGCCGGCGTGAAGATCGTCACCACCGACCGCGCCGCGTACACCCTGTACCTGCAGCGCACGATCAAGAACGCCGCGGTCACGACGGTGCCCGGGCAGGACGAGACCGTCGCGCGCTTCGAGGCGGGCGGCTTCGACGTGCTCGCGGGCCTCAAGCCGCGCCTCGTCGACGAAGAGAAGCGCATCCCCGGCTCGCGCGTGCTGGATGGCCGATTTACCGCCATCCAGCAGGCCATGGGCACGCCGAAGTCGCGCGCCGCGGTGTTCGAATACCTCGTCGCCTTTGGCGAGGAGATCAAGTCCTCCGGCCTCGTCGCCGACCTCATCCAGCGCCACGGCTCGCACGGGCTCACGGTCGCTCCCCTCGCCAAGTAAGGAAAGGAACCCCATGTCGGCCCCCGTCATCGACGTCCATACCCACATGCTCAGCACGCCGTGGCTGAAGTTGCTGGAAAAGCACGGCGGCAAGTACACGCTGAAGACGGTCACGGGGGGGCTGCGCGCGATCCACCTGGATGGCGCGCCGTTCATGACGCCGGTGCCCGAGATGTTCGACTGGGACCTGCGCATCAAGAACATGGACCGCGTCGGCATCGACGTCTCGGTGGTGTCGCTCACCTGCCCGAGCGTCTACTGGGGCGGCGAGAAGATCAGCTCGCAGGCCGCGCAGATCATGAACGACGAGATGGCGAAGGCGCGCAAGACCTGGCCGGACCGCATCCAGTGGTTCGCGTCGCTGCCATGGCAGTACGAGAAGGCCGCGCTCGCCGAACTGAAGCGCGCGCGCAAGAACGGCGCCTGCGGCGTGATGGTGCTGGCGAACATCGCCGGCGAGCACCTGACGGCGCCAAAGTTCGCCAAGATCTGGAAGGCGATCGACGATGCCGGGCTGCCGGTGCTGGTGCACCCCTCCGCGCCCCCGGGCGTGAAGGAAATGGACATGGTGCAGTTCCAGCTCACCGCGTCGATCGGCTTCACGACCGACACGTCGCTCGCCATTTCGCGCATGATCTACGACGGCTTCTTCGACCGTCACCAGAAGCTGAAGATCATCGCCAGCCACGGCGGCGGCGCGCTGCCCTTCCTGATTGGGCGGCTCGACCAGTGCTACGAGAACATCCCGGCCTGCCGCACCAAGACGCTCGAGAAGCCGAGCCTGCACGCGCGGCGCATCTACGCCGACTCCGTGGTGTTCACCGACGACGCGCTCGCGATGGCGGTACGCGTGTTCGGCTCGGGCAACGTGCTCTACGGTTCGGACTATCCGCACACCATCGGCGACCCGATCGGGTGCCTGGCGCGCGTCGACCGCCTGCCCGACGGCGCGCGCGACCGCGTGCGTGGCGACAACGCGCTGAGGATCTTCGACTTCAAGTAAGCTCGGCCGCAGGAGGCGCGCGATGAGCATCTACCTGCAGGCGGCGGCGAAGACCCGGGATCTCCCGGTCACGGAGGCGGAACGGCAGTTGCGCGTGCAACTCGCCGCCGCCTACCGCATCTTCAATCATCTCGGCTGGACCGAGATGATCTTCAACCACATCACGGTGCGCGTGCCGGGGCCCGAGCGCCTCTTCCTCATCAACCCGTTCGGCCTGCACTACAGCGAGGTCACGGCCTCGAACCTGCTCCTGATCGACGTCGAGGGCAACCCGGTGCGCGAGGCCAGCTGGCCGGTCAACCGCGCCGGGTTCGTCATCCACTCGGCGATCCACGCGAACGTCGCCGACGCCCACTGCGTGATGCACACGCACACCACCACCGGCATGGCGGTGGCGTCCTTGAAGGACGGCCTTTCGCCGACCAACTTCTACGCCGCGCAACTGCACGGGCAGGTGGCTTACCACGAGTTCGAGGGCGTCACGGTCAACCCGGACGAGAAGGGCCGCATGCTCGCCAGCATCGGCACGAAGCGCGCCGTGATCCTGAGGAACCATGGCCTCCTGACCTGGGGCCCGAGCATCCCCGAGGCCTTCATGCTGCTGTGGACGCTGCAGCGCGCCTGCGACGTGCAGATCGCGGCCAGCGCGGCCGGGGTTCTTCAGCCCATCCGCGACGAAGTGTTCGCGCAGACCGTGCGCGAATCCGGCCCTGGCGAGAGGCGCACCTGCGAGGACGTCTTCACGGCGATGCAGCGGCTGGTGGATGCGAAGGACTCGTCGTACCGGCAGTAAGTGCGACGAACTCCCGGCCTGAAGGTGCACGGTGTCCGTGATTTGCGCCGCTTACCTTGGGAATCTCGTGATGACCACACCAAGGATCGCTACCTTCCGCGACCCGTCTGTGGGGGCTAACTGCTTCGCCTCTAATAGTGGCGTCGCAGGTACCTATCTCTCCGAGGAATGCTACTTCCTATGGCTGTTGAGAGAGTCCTGCCCAGCTTGAGAGAGTTGGTCCAGCCTTGAGAGGAGATCAGATTCTCTGCGGGCAAGTTCGTAGATTTCGCCGACTAGCCGGTTGTACTCGCGAACGTCAGCTTCCCGACGAAAGCGAAGCTTTTCGCCATTGACTGAAACGTCTCCAAGACGCATCGCCATGAATTCGTTGAGATCTGAAACGGTTGAAATGAAGACCGATTGGGTCAGTGCGATCTGCGACTCTATTGCTTCACGTTTGCTCCAAGCGCTTTGAATTGTCGTGCGAGCATCGGTCACTGTCTTTTGATTGTCTACTAGTGACGAAATTTCCGACCTCACTCGAACGTGCAGCGACTTTGTCGCCTCAACTTGGCCAATTGATATCTGCTTCAATCTCTCAATCTTGCTCCGGTTTGTCTCGATGCCGGAGGGAGAGGTCAGCGTTTGAGGGGAAAGCATGGCTGGGACATCTATTCCTTCCATTTCGGCGCGAGCACGATCATGTATCGCCTGAGCTTGTACGGCGTAATGATCGCGGATAGCGATCACACGAGTCACCGCATTCCGCTCAGACTGCTCGGAGTGCCATAGAAAGACCGGAATCGATAGCGCGGCAAGCAAAAATATGGCGAGCGCCGCTTTCCAAAGCTTCATAGGGTCCGTCCTAGCGCTGGTGAACTCTCGATGTTCCTAAGCTGCCCTCATCTGCCGTTGCGTCCATCGCCTTTTCCCCAGTATGTACGCGATCGACTTCGCCGACTATAGACGCCAAGGACGCCACATATATGGAACTCTACCGACCGATGTGAAGGTCACGCGGCTTGTTGTTCGCGTCCAACGAGTAATTGGGGTAGGAGTCGAATTTCTCCGGTGCTGAGAAGTCGAGCGATACCCAGCTGTTAAGCAAGCACGCCCTACCCGCGACTCATGCGCTGCGTCGCCCTACCTAGAATTCGATCTCGAGCCGGACTTTATCGGGTGAGTATTCGGATCCGGATCCGATAGATCTATTTTCAGATGCTTCGTGTGGTCCCCGGTCATCGCCCAGCGCGTCAAGGCTGGGGTATGCCAAGATCCTTGCAGATCTTTTTCGCCAGGTGGTCGTTGATTTCGGTATGGCGGGGGACTGCGCTGCGCATGTTCCTCGCTGGGTTGTGCCACCAGGAGTGGCTTCCGCCCTCCCGTAGCAGCGAGCAACCGTGCGACGCAAGATGCCGCAGCAGCTCGCGGCGCTTCATACCGCAATGGTGAGCTCTTCGTATCCCTTGCCCGCCGCCTGCTTGGCATCCTCGCGGTTCATCTGCAATGCCTCGCCAAGCGTCACTCGAAGCGATTGCACCAGTTCGTCCCGCGTCCGCTCTTGGCAGTTCACGCCGGGAACCTCTTCGATCCAGCCAATCCACCAGTCGCCGTCCTGCTTCACCACCGCCGTGTACGCTTGGTTCATGGCAACGCCTCCGCACGCGATTCTACCGTTCCGGCATCGGTCCGCTCGAACGCAAGCAAAAAGCGCTCGGCACATGCCCCTCAGCCGCTGTTGCGCAATCCCGCCGCGATGCCGTTGATCGACAGGTGGATGCCGCGCTGCACGCGCTCGTTCGACCTTCCCGCGCGGTGGCGCCTGAGCAGCTCGATCTGCAGGTGGTTCAGCGGGTCGATGTAGGGGATGCGATTGCGGATCGAGCGCGCGAGCGCGGGGTTCGACTCGAGCAGCGTCTTCTGCCCCGAGATCGCGAGGAAGGCGCGCACCGTGGACTCGTACTCAGCCTCGATGCGGCGGAACACGCGCTCGCGCAAGCCCCTGTCCGGCACGAGTTCGGCGTAGCGCGACGCGATGCCGAGGTCGGCCTTGGCCAGCACCATGTCGAGGTTCGCCAGCACCGCGCGCAGGTAGGGCCAGCGGCGGTAGATGCGCTTCAGTTCCGCCATGCCCTTCTTCGGATCCTGCGCCACCCACGCCTCGACCGCCGAGCCGAAGCCGTACCAGCCCGGCAGCAGCACGCGGCTCTGCGCCCAGCTGAACACCCACGGGATCGCGCGCAGGTCCTCGATCTGCTGCGTGGGCTTGCGCGACGCGGGGCGGCTGCCGATCTTCAGCTCCGCGATCTCGCGCAGCGGGGTGGCGGTGAAGAAGTAGTCCGCGAAGCCCTCGGTCTCGTAGACCAGCGCGCGATAGGCGCGGTGCGACTGCGCCGAGAGCACGTCCATCACAGCGCGATAACCCACCGCCTCGGCGCGCGACTCGGTGTCGAGGAAGGTCGCCTCGAGCGTCGCCGCCACCATGGTTTCCAGGTTGCGGCGGCCGATCTCGGGGTCGGCGTACTTGCTCGCGATCACCTCGCCCTGCTCGGTGATGCGGATCTGGCCGCTCACCGCGCCCGCCGGCTGCGCAAGGATCGCCTCGTAGGTCGGCCCGCCGCCGCGGCCCACCGAGCCGCCGCGACCGTGGAAGAGCCGCAACGCCAGGCCGCGCCGCTCGCACAGCTCGGCCAGCTTCACCTCGGCCTGGTAGAGCTCCCAGTTGGAGGTGAGGAAGCCGCCGTCCTTGTTGCTGTCCGAGTAACCGAGCATCACCTCGATGGTGCGGCCCCAGCTGCCGCGCGCTAGCCGCTCGACCACCGGCATCGCGAGGAACCGCTCCATCACCTCGCCACAGCGGCGCAGGTCGTCGATGGTCTCGAAGAGCGGGATCACGCGCATCGACGCCGTCGGCTCGTCGCCGGGGCGCAGCAGGCCGGCCTCGCGCATCAGCAGCATCGGTTCCAGCAGGTCGGCCGCGGTCGCGGTCTTCGACACGATCAGGTTCGGCAGCGCCGAGGCGCCGTAGCGCGCCTGCACGTCGCGCGCCGCCTCCAGAATCGCCAGTTCCTTGCGCGTCTCGTCGCTGTAGCCGACGAACGGCGAGGCGAGCGGGCGGGCGGCGGAGAGTTCGCGTTCCAGCAGCGTCTCGCGCTCGTCGTCGCTCGCCACGAGGAAGGTCGACAGCGTGCCGGCGCGCTCGAAGAGCTCGGCCACCACGCGCTCGTGCACGTCGGAGTTCTGGCGCAGGTCGAGCGGGGCGAGCGAGAACCGGAACGTGCGCGCCGCGAGGATCAGCCGCCGCAGCCGCCCGCTCGCCAGCCACTCGGCCTGGTGCGCGTGCAGCGAGGCCGACAGCGTCTCGAGGTCGGTGACGAACTCCTCGGGGCCGGCGTAGGGTTCGGCCTCCGCCGCCGGGTGGCGCAGCGCCGACTGCCCGTTCAGCGCGAGCGTGGTCGCGGCGAGGCGCGCGTAGATGCCGATCAGCGCGCGGCGGTAGGGCTCGTCCGCGCGGTGTTCCGAGCGGTCCGGCGAGCGCGCGGCCAGCGCCTCCAGTTGCGGCGTTATGCTGACCATCTGCACCGACAGCGGCAGTTCGGCGCCGAGCGCGTGTACTTCCTCGAGGTAGTGCTCGAACGCAAGCCGCGAGCCCGTGCGCACCGAGTAGCGCAGCACCTCGGCGTCCACGAACGGATTGCCGTCGCGATCGCCGCCGACCCAGTTGCCGACGCGCAGGAACGGCGGCAGCTGCCACGGCTCGGCGGAGCGCCATTCCGATTCGAGGCGATCCTCCAGTTCGGCGTGCAGCCGCGGCACCTCGGCAAGGAAGGTCTGCCGGAAGTAGCCGAGCGCGTTATCCACTTCGTCGGAGACCTTGAGCTTCGCCTGCCGCAGCATGCGCGTCTGCCACAGCGTCATCACCTCGCGGCGCAGCGCGGCGACGAGCTCGGCTTCCTCGTCGTCGGCGAGCGCGGCGCGCGTGCGCTCCGAGAGCAGGTGCGCGATCGCCGCCTGCCGGTCGAGGATGCTCTTTCGCTGCACCTCGGTCGGGTGCGCCGTCAGCACCGGGCTCACCAGCGCGCGCTCCAGCACCGCGCGCAGCTGCGCCGGCTTCACGCCGCGCTCGCGCAGGCGGGCTAGCGCGACCTCGAGCGAGCCCGGCTGCGGCTTCGAGCCCGCGAGCCGGTGCGCGCGGCGGCGGCGCTTGTGGTGCTGGTCCTCGGCGAGGTTCGCGAGGTGCGAGAAATAGCTGAACGCGCGCACCACCGAGATCGCCTGCTCGATCTCGAGGCCGTTCAGCAGCGTGCCGAGGCGCGCCCGCGATTCGCCGTCGCCGTGGCGGCGGAAGTGCACCGCGGTGCGGCGCACGTCTTCCACGACGTCGAACATGCCGTCGCCCTCGAGCGCGCGTAGCGTCTCGCCGAGCAGGCGGCCGAGGAGGCGGATGTCCTCCTTGAGCGGAAGATCCTTGTCGCGCGCCGGCGTTCGAGGCATGGCTTACTCGACCTTGATGCCCGCGTCCTTCACCACCTTCGCCCAGCGCTTCACTTCGGCGCCGATGAACGCGCCGACCTGCTCGGGCGACGCGGGCGGCACCGGCTCCGCGCCCAGCGAGGCGAGCTTCTCGCGATAAGAGGCGTCGGCCGAGATCTTCGCGAGGTCCGCGTTCACGCGCGCGATCGCGGCGGCGGGCGTCTTCGCGGGCGCGACGAGCAGGAACCAGGCCTGGAACTCGTAGCCCGGCACGCCGGCTTCCGCGAGCGTCGGCAGCTCGGGCAAGAGCGGCGTGCGCTTCGCCGTGGTGACGGCGAGGGCCTTCACGCGGCCCTGCTTGACGAAGTTGCCGACCGACACCGTCGGGTCGAGCATCAGGTCCACGCGGCCGGCGACGAGGTCCTGCACCGCGGGCGCCGCGCCCTTGTAAGGCACGTGCAGCATTTCGACGCCGGCGAGGCTGGAGAGCAGCGCCGCGGCCATGTGGCTGGTCGTGGCGTTGCCCGAGGACGCGTACTTCAGCGAGCCCGGCGACTTCTTCGCCAGCGCGATCAGCTCCGCCACGGTCGTCGCCGGCACCGACGGGTGCACCACCAGTACGTTCGGCAGCGAGGCCACCATCGCCACCGGCGCGAGGTCGGCGAGCGTGTCGTAGGGCAGCTTCGCGTAGAGGCTCGGGTTCACCGCGTGGCCGACGGTGACGATCAGGTAGGTCGTGCCGTCGGGCGCCGACTTCGCGGTCGCCTCGGTGGCGATGATGCCGCCGGCGCCCGGCCGGTTCTCGACCAGCACCTGCCGCCCCAGCGACGTGGCGAGCCGGTCGCCGGCAAGCCGCGCGAAGGTATCGGCCGCGCCGCCGGGCGGGAACGGCACCAGCAGCTTCACCGGGCGGTCGGGGATCTGTGCTTGCGCCATCAGGGGCAGCGCGGCGAGGCAGAGGGCGAGCAGGGTGCGGATCATGAGGGCTCCTGGTTCAAGACGATTCGTTCGATGCGGCGGCAGAACGCCAGCACGCGCGCGTCGGCCCAGCGCGGGCCGATGACCTGCAGGCCGACGGGCAGGCCCCGCACTAGGCCGGCGGGTACCGAGCAGGCCGGCACGCCGCAGTAGTTGAAGAGCGGCGTGAACGCCGCGTGGCCGCGCGGGCCGGCGGGCTTGCCGCCGATGGTCGCGGGGCCGAGTTCGCCGAGCGGCCACGCCGTCACCGGTGCGGTGGGCGCGAGCAGCAGGTCGAAGCGCTCGAAGAAGCGCGCGAGCGATTGCGCGATGCGTTCGCGCATCAAGAGGCGATCTGCGATCGTGGCGCCGGAGTGTCCGAGGCCGAGTTCCACTTGCGCGGCGATGTCGGGATCGAAATCCGCGCGGCGCGTCTTCAGTGCATCGCCGAAGAGGGCGGCCAGGCCAGCCTGCTGCACGGCGAGCAGCGGATACTCCGCGGTGCCCGGCGGCCAGTCGGGATCGGCGTATTCGATATGAGCGCCGTCGCGTTGCACGGCATCCACCACCGACTGCAACTGCGCGAGCACGTCGGCGTCGATCGCGAAGTCGCAGCCCAGCCGGGGGCTCCACGCGACGCGCAGCGTCTCGGGCTCGCGCGAAGGGGCCGGCGCGGGCGACGACCACGGATCGAGCGGATCGTAGGCGGTGAGCACGTCGAGTGCTAGCACCGCGTCATCCACGTCGGTCGCAAGCACGCCGATCACCGAGATGCCGAGGTTCGGTTCCGGAAATCCGTGCGGGTTAGGAATGCGGCCCACCGTCGGCTTCAGTCCGACCAGACCCGCGTGCGCCGCGGGCCGGCGCGTCGAGCCGCCCGCGTCCGTGCAGAGGGCGAGCGGCGCGAAGCCGGCGGCGGTGGCGCTCGCCGCGCCGCCGGAGGAGCCGCCTGGCGTGAGCCGCTCGTCCATCGGATGGCGCGTGGCGCCGAAGAGTGGATTCACCGTCACGCCCTTGCATGCGAACTCGGAGCAATTGGTGATGCCGACCAGCACCGCGCCTGCCGCGCGAAAGCGCTCCACGCACGCCGAGTCGACCGGCGCGACGTGGTCGGCGAAAAGCTTCGAGCCCTGCGTCGCACGCCAGCCCTTCGCCCAGAGGTTGTCCTTGAGGGTGTACGGCACGCCGGCAAGCGGCAGCTTCTCGCCTGCCGCGACGCGCGCGTCCACCGCGTCGGCTTCCGCGAGCGAGACCTCGGGCCGCTGCGTGATGATCGCGTTCAGCGCCGGGTTGCGCGCCGCGATGCGCGCCAGCGCCGCCTCGCATTGCGCGCGCGCCGTGGTGCGGCGTGCAGAGATCGCCGAGGCGATCTCGCGAGCCTTCATCGCTTGCGCTCCCGCACCAGCGTCTCGGCGAGCAGCACCGCGCTCGCCATGCCGTCCACCAGCGGCAGCGCCGAGAGCGGCTGCAGGATGCGGTTCATGCCGGCGTACACCGCACCGGCGAGCACCACCGCGCCCGCACCCTTCGCCTGCATCGCCTTCACCTTGCGCAGCGTCGCGCGGCCGACTTTGTCCGGCTCGAGGAACACGGCCGTCGGGTGGAAGTCCACCGCCTCCACGGCCGCGAGCCGCTTGCCGAAGCCGTAGCCGCGCACGATGGAGGCATAGAGCCGCACCATGTGCGAGCCGAAGGTGAGCACGCCAAAACGCGGCGCGAGCGAGGCGGCGACGCGGCAGCCGGCCTCGGTCATGCCCACCACGGGGATCCGGTGACGCGCACGCAACTCGGCCAGCGCGGTGTCGAGCGACACGCCGAGCACGATCGCGTCGTGTCCCTTCGCGTGCCGCTTCGCGAGCGCGAGGCATTCGGGCTTCGCCTGCTCGTTGCCCTCGCGGCTCGCGATCACCGCCGGGCCATTGCGTCCGGTTACACCTGCGATGCGCGTGCCCCGCGAGGCCGCTTCGCGCGCCGCGCGTACCACCATGTCCGTGACAGCCTGCGTGGTGTTCGGGTTGATGACGAGGAGCTTCACGGTGCGGTGCCGCCAGCAGCCCAAGGCGGCGGAGCCGCCGCCAGCCAGTGCCGCGCGATCTGCTCGCGCGTCGCGAACCAGACCTTGCCCTTGTCCTTCATGTGCAGCAGTAGCGACGCGAGCCCGCCGATGCGCGCCGGCCGCCCGATGATGCGCGTGTGCAGGCCGATGCTCAGCATCTTGGGCGCATCCGACCCCTCGCCCCAGAGCTGCTCGAAGGCGTCGACGCAGTAATCCGAGAAGTCCTTGCCGCGCACGAACGCGTACGAGGAGAAGAACCGCATGTCGTTGGTGTCGAACGAGTAGGGCACGACGAGGTGCGGCTTGCCGTTCACCGCGACGTAGTAGGGCACGTCGTCGTTGTACGCGTCGCTGTCGTAGAGGTAACCCGCTTCGGCCACCAGCCGCCGGGTGTTCACCGAGGCCGAGGACTTGGTGTGCCAGCCTACCGGCCGCGTTCCCGTGACGCGCTCGAGGATCTGCGTGCAGCGCGCGACCAGCTCGCGCTCGCGCGCTTCCTCCATGCCGGCGTGCGTCTCCCAGCGGTAGCCGTGGCACTGTACCTGGTAGCCGCGGCGCACGGCGTCGGTGCCGATCCACGGCGTCTCCTCCAGCGCGCGCGCGCAGGCGTTGACGGTCATCGGCACGCCGAACGAATCCACCGTCTTCGCGATGCGCCACCAGCCGACGCGCGAGCCGTACTCGAAGTGGCTCTCCATGCAGAGGTCGGGTGCGCCCTCGACCGGCTGGATGGCCTCGTAGACGTGCTCGTTCTTGTGGTCGCCCGCCGAGAGCGCGAGCTCGGCGCCTTCCTCGACGTTCAGCACCACCGAGACCGCGAGACGCGCGCCGTTTGGCCAGCGTACGTCCGGATACTTGTTGCCGTAGCCGAGCAGGTCGCGAGCCATTACGCTTCCTTCGCGCGCTTCCACAGCGCGTCGGCCGCGGCCTGCGCGTCGCGCAGGATGTCATCGAGCTTCGCGAACGTCGGCATGCCGGCCTCCACTACGTGGCGGCCGTCGACGAAGACGTGTTCGACGTCGCGGCCCTGGCCAGTATGCACCAGCGTACCCGCGGGATTGACGTGGGGTACGAGGTGCGCGCGACGGAAGTCGAAGGCGACGAGGTCGGCCTTCTTGCCGGTTTCCAGCGAGCCGATGTCCGCCTCCAGCCCCATCGCCCTCGCGCCGCCGATCGTGGCCATGCGCAGCGCGTGGCGCGGTTGCCAGTCGTCCGAGACCTTGCCTTCCTGCACGCGCGCCACCGCCAGCGCCCAGCGCATCACCTCGACCATGTCGGCGTGCATGTTGTCGGTGCCGAGCGCGATGTTCGCGCCCGCGGCGCGCAGTTTCGGCGTCGGCGCCATCGTGCCGCCGGTGGCGTTGCCCTTGGGAATGTGCGCGACGTGGATGCCGGCGCGCCCGCAGCGCGCGAGGTCGGCGTCGTCCATGTGGATGCAGTGCGCCGCGATCAGCCGGTCGTTCAGCAGGCCGACGTGTTCCAGCAGTTGCGCCGGCGTCTTGCCCGAGCGCGCGAGCACCTGCCGCACTTCGGTCTTCGACTGCGCGAGGTGCGTGTTGACGCGCAGGCCCTTCGATTCCGCGGCCTTGCGGATCTCGACGAGGAAATCGTCCGAGCAGGTGTCGGGCGCGTGCGCCGAGAGCTGCACGCCGCAGCGGCCGTCTTCCTTGCCGTGCCACTTCGCGGCGAGCGCCATCGCCTCGCCGAGCGTCTTCTCGCCGATCGCGCGGTGGTGCTCCCAGCGCCCGTCGCCGATCAGCGAGAAATCCGCGTCGTGGATGCGGCCGCAACTGGTGACGCGCAGGCCGAGCGAGGCCATCGCGCCCATCGTCAGGTCGGCGTGCACGTAGGTGTCGTTGACCAGCGTGGAGCCGAAGAGCAGCGCCTCGACCGCGCCGAGGCGCGACAGCGCGACCGCCTCGTCCGGCGTGACGTCGTGCCCGTGCGGGATGCCGGGGGTGTACGCGGGCGCGAAGCCGAGGTCCTCGGCGACGCCGCGCACCATGGTCAGGATCGCGTGCGTGTGGACGTTGACGAAGCCCGGCGTGATCACGCGGCCCGGCAGGTCGAGCGTGCGCGCCGCCGTCGCGCCGGCCGGCAGCCCGCTGCGCGGGCCGACGTACGCGAGGCGCCCGCCGGCGATGCCGATCGCGGCGTCGTCGATCACGCGGTCGGCGGGATCGCAGGTGAGGGCCGTAGCGCCGGTAACGAGGAGATCGAGGTTCATTCGTGCAGGTGGATGAGGAACTTTCGGGTGCGCTCCTCGCGGGCGTTGCCGAGGATCACGTCCGGCGGGCCTTCTTCCACGACCGCGCCGCCGTCCATGAATACCACGCGATCGGCTGCCGCGCGAGCGAAGCGCATCTCGTGGGTCACGGCAAGCAGCGTGAGCCCGGCCTGCGCCAGCTCCTGCATCACGTCCACGACCTCGGTGACGAGTTCCGGGTCGAGCGCGGAGGTCGGCTCGTCGAAGAGGATCAGCTCGGGCTTCATGGCCAGCGCGCGCGCGATCGCCACGCGCTGCTGCTGGCCGCCCGAGAGCTGGCTCGGCCGCTTGCCGGCGTGGTCCTGCAGGTGCACGCGCGAGAGCTCGTCGCGCGCGCGGGCACGGGCTTCCTCGAGCGGCAGGCCGAGCACGCGGTGCGGGCCGATGGCGACGTTGTCGAGCGCGGTGAGGTGCGCGAAGAGGTTGAAGCGCTGGAACACGAAGCCGAAGCGGCTGCGTTGCTTCGCGAGGCGCGCTTCCGACAGCGGCCGGCCCGATTCGTCGACGCCGATCGGCTCGCCGCGCAGGCGCACCAGGCCCGCGTCCGGCGTCTCGAGCCGGTTCAGGCAGCGCAGCAGGGTGGTCTTGCCCGAGCCGGAGGGGCCGATCAGCACGACCGTCTCGCCCTCGCCGACCGAGAGCGAGACGTCGCGCAGCACGGTGCGGTCGCCGTAGGCCTTGCGGATGCCCTGCGCCTCGATGACGGGGCTTACCATGCGGGCAGCCGCCTCTCGAGGTAACGCGACAGCCACGCCAGCGCCGAGATGGTCGCGTAGTAGTACAGCGCGATCAGCAGGTAGATCTCCAGCGGCGCGAAGTGCACCGAGATGATCGCCTGCCCGGCACGCGTGAGCTCGTACACCGAGATCACCGACAGCAGCGCCGAGCCCTTCACGAGCGTGATCAGCTCGTTCGTGGTCGGCGGCAAGATCGAGCGCAGCGATTGCGGCAGCAGGATGTGGAACAGGATCTGCGAGTGCCGCATGCCGATCGAGCGCGCCGCCTCGCTCTGCCCGCTCTCGATCGAGCCGACGCCGGCGCGCACGATCTCGGCGATGAAGCCGGCGGCGTTCAGGCCCAGCGCGATCACGCCCGCCCAGAACTCCGGCAGGTTGATGCCGACCACCGGCAGCGCGAAGTAGACGAGGAAGATCTGCACCAGCAGCGGCGTGCCGCGGATGAAGTCCACGTACGCCATCACCGCCCAGCGCAGGGGCTTCCAGCGCGACAGCGACGCGAGGCCGAGCGCGCCTCCCAGCACGATGCCCAGGAGCATCGCGAGGAGGCAGATCTTCACCGTGGTCAGCAATCCCGTCCCGAGGAGCGGGATCGCCTTCTGCACCAGCGCCCAGTCGAACGTCACGGCCGCGCCCCGCTCAGGAGAAGGTGGGGATCTTGTCCGCGAGCGTCATGCGGAAGCCGAACCACTTCTCCTGCAGCTTGTAGATCGTGCCGTCGGCCTTCAGGCGCCCGAGCTCGGTGTTGAGGAACGAGATGATCTCGGCGTCTTCCTTGCGCGCGGCGATGCCGGCCCAGTTGTCGGCGCCGATGCCCTTCACGAGGGCGTACTTGCCCGGCGCGTCCTTCAGCACCATCGCGAGCGTCGGCACCGTGTTCAGCACCGCGTCGACGCGGTTCTGCGCCAGCGCCACGTAGGCCGAGGGGTGGTCGTCGAACACGCGCACCTCCTTGAAACCGGCGCCGCCCGCAGACTTGAGGTTTCCGGCGATCCGCTCCTGCAGGATCTGCCCTGGCGAGCCGAGCTTCACTGCGATCGAGCGCCCGTTCAGGTCGGTCACGCCCTTGATCGCGCCGGAGTCGCCGGCACGAATCAACATTGCCTGCGAGGCCTCCGCGTAGGGGATCGTGAACGCGACGCGCTCCAGGCGCTCCTTGGTGTAGCTCATCGAGCTCATGATGACGTCGAACTTCTTCGCGTACAGCGACGGGATCACGCCGGCCCACGCGGTGTCGATGAAGTTCGGCTTCACGCCGAGCGTCTTGCAGAAGATCTCGGCGAGTTCCACGTCGTAGCCGACGATCTTGCCGGCGTCGCGGTAGGTGAAGGGCACGTAGGCGGCCTCGCAGCCGATCTGCAGTTCGCCGCGCGCCTTGATCTGGGCGAGCGTGACGCCCTGCGCGAGCGCGAGGCGGGGAGCGGCGGCAACGGCGGCCGCGGTGGCGAGGAAGGTTCTGCGTTTCATGGCGTGGGTCCTTTCAGGAGGAGGTTCAGGCGAAGCGGGCGGGGTGGGTGTCGGGCGGGATCGGCATCGCAAGGGCGCGCTTGTAGATGCGCTCCATCACCGTGCGCATCGGGCCGACCGAGGCCTCGGCGCGGTCGAATTCGGGGCCGAGGCGTTCGTACTCGCGGGCGATCTCGGCGAGGATCTTCGATTCGTCCACGCGCGTGAGCTTGCCGCCGCGCATCACGACGGCGCCATCCACCAGCACGGTGTCGATGCCAGCGCCGCGCTCTGCGTAGACAAGCTGCTGGATCGGATCGTTGAGCGGCGAGAACGACACCGTGTCGAGCCGGTAGGCGACGAGGTCGGCCGTCATGCCGGGCTGGATCGCGCCGAGGCGCCCCTCGAAGCCGAGCGCCTTCGCTCCGGAAAGCGTGCCGGCGACGAGCGCCTCCTTGGCCGACAGCCAGCGCGTGAAGTCGTCGCCGCGGATCTTCGACAGCGCCGCGGCCGAGCCGGCCACGTTCAGCATGTTCGACGTGGTGGTCGAGCACGAGCCATCCGAACCCAGGCTCACGTTCACCCCGGCGTCGAGCAGCGGCCGCACCGGCTGCGAGCCGGAGCCGAGCAGCATGTTGGACCACGGGTTGTGCTGCGCCGTCGTGCCGGTCTCGGCGAGCGCGGCGATCTCGCGCGGGTTCAGCCACACCGCGTGGATCAGGCTGGTCTTGGGCGCGAGGAAGCCGATCTCCTTCAGGTACTCGACCTGCGGCTTGCCGTAGAAGAGGTTGCCGGTGACGACCTGCATGCGCGTTTCCTGCACGTGGATCACCACGGGCAGGTCCATGTCGCGCGCGAGGCGTCGGCTCTTCAGCAGGAATTCCTTGGTGCAGCGCTGCGGCGCGGAGCACGAGACGATCGTCGCGACGCGGCTGGTCGACGGATGGCGCTTCTTCGCCAGCTCCTCCGTGACCGAGAAGAGTTCCGGCGCCGGCTTCAGTTGCCGCAGCTGCGCCAGCAGCTCGGGCGGGAACTCCTCGGAGGCGAACGGGAAGTTGTCGACGATCGGCAGGTCCATCATCGCGAAGCCGACCATCGCGCGCAGGCCCGCGTCCTCGTAGGCCTGGTAGACCGCCTCGAGGTTCTCGCGGTTCACGGCGCCGCCGAGGGCGATGTCGTCCACCACCGTGGTGGCGCCGGTGCGCAGCGACTCGATCGCGCCGATCAGCGTGCGCAGGTAGGTCTGCCGCGGGTTCAGCACCACCGGGATCGGTGTGCGCACGTAGTGCATCCACAGTTCCAGCGGCAGGTTCTCGATGCGCCCGCGCTGGAAATGCTCGTGCGAGTGGAAGTGGCCGTTGATGAGGCCCGGCGCGAGCAGCTTGCCGGCGAGGTCCACCACCTCGTCGCCGGCGAGGCTGCCGGCGGGGCCGACCGCGGCGATCTTCGCGCCTTCGATGCGTACGTCCACCGGCTTGCGGTCGAACCGGAATTCCTCGCCGAGGAGCGCCAGCGCCCCTCGCAGCACCACGCTCTTCGTCACGCTGCCTTCCTCCAGAGTTTGTCCAGCGTTGCCTGCGCCGCGCGCAGGATCTCGTCGCCATCCACCAGCGTCGGGCGGCCGTTCTCGGCCACCAGCCGGCCGTCCACGTAGACCTGCGCCACGTCGCGCCCCTGCGCCACGTGCACCAGGTTGCCGAGCGGGTCCACGCAGGGCACGAGGTGCGGGCGGCGGAAATCGAATACCGCGAGATCGGCCTTCATGCCCGCAGCCAGCGTGCCGATCGAATCGTCGAGGCCGAGCGCGCGCGCGCCGTTGGAGATCGCCATCGCGAACACGTGCTCGGGCTGCCAGTGGTCGTCCACCGCCCCGACCTGCACCCTCGCCGTCGTGAGTGCCCAGCGCATCAGCTCCACCATGTCGCCGTGCTGCGTGTCGGTGGCGAGCGTGAGATTGAGCCCCGCGGCCGCGAGCTTCGGCGTCGGTGCGAGGCGTCCCGAGGCCGCGTTGCATTTCGGGATGTGCACCACGTGCGCGCCTGCCTTCGCCATGCGTGCGATCTCGGAGTCGTCGACGTAGATGCAGTGGCCGCAGAGCAGGTGTTCGTCCAGCAGGCCGGCGTCCTCGAAGACCTCGGCTGGTCGCTTGCCGGTGCGGGCGAGCACGCGCTCCACCTCCACCTTGCTCTGGCCGAGGTGCGTGTTGACGATCGCGCCGCGCTTCCTGGCCTCGGCGGCGATGCGCGCAAGGTACGGCTCGGAGCAGGTATCCGCGGCATGCGCGGCGAACTGCACCGCGACGCGGCCGTCCTCGCGGCCATGCCAGCGGTCATGCAGCGCGAGGTTCGCGTCGAGCAGTGCGTCGCCGATGCTTGCATCGAACTTCCAGTCGCCCTCGGCGACCGCGCGGAAATCCACGTCGTGCAGCCGCAGGCTCGCGTGCACCCTGAGGCCGAGCTTCGCGAGTTCCGGCAGGCAGGCGTCGGCGTGCACGAAGTGCTCGCCGATCAAGGTGGAACCGAAGCACAGCGCCTCCATCGCGCCGAGGCGCGACAGCGCGATCGCGTCCTCCGGCGTGAGATCGAGCGCGTTCGGGATGCCCTTGGTGTACGAGGGCGCGAAGCCGAGGTCCGCCGCGACGCCGCGCACCATCGTGAGCGCGCCGTGCAGGTGCACGTTGACGAAGCCGGGGGTGATCACGTGGCCAGCGAGGTCGAGGCGACGCTGCGCGGCGGGCTCGGCGACGCCCTTCGCGCCGATCGCTGCGATGCGATCGGCGGCGATCGCGAGCCAGCCGCCGGCGATCACCTCGCGCCCGGTGAGCAGCGTGGCGTTGGCGAGGACGAGGTCGTATGCTGGCGCGGTCATCGAACGGAGAACCGCATGGACGACGAGCGCTGGATGGATCGGGCCCTGCAGGAAGCGGAGGCCGCGTTCGCGCGCGGCGACTGGCCGGTGGCCGCGGTGCTGGTGCGCGACGGCCGCGAGATCGGCGTCGGCTCCAACCGGCAGGTCACCGGGCGCGACGTCACGCGGCACGCCGAGACCGAGGCGATCCGCGATGCGTCGACGCGCCTGGGCACGGCGAACCTCCCCGGATCAGTGATGTACTGCACGATGGAATGTTGCCCGATGTGCGCGTTCGCCGTGAAGCTGGCCGGGGTGAAACGGGTGGTGCTGGGACTGCGCCACGCCGACCTGAACCGCACCGACCTCGGCCGCTACACGATGGAATCCTTCGCCGAACTCGTCGGCGGCGGCGTCGAGTTGCAGACCGGCGTGCGTGTCGCCGAGTGCCTCGCGATCCGCAGGCGCTGGGGGAAGGACGCAGTGGCGAAGTAGCGCCATAGGCCTAGCGCAGGTGCCGGCTGATGCCGGCGAGGCGTTCCATGACGACCATCAGCACGATGGTCGCGGCGATCAGCACGCCCGAGGCGGCGGCGGCGCGCACGTCGAGGTTCGCTTCGATGATGTGCCACAGGCGGATCGGCAGCATCTCGCTCCTCGCGTCCGACAGGAACAGCGAGATCGCGACGTTGTCGAACGAGGCCATGAAGGCGATGAAGGCGCCGGCCGCGACGCCGCGCGCCACGAGCGGCAGCGTCACGGTGCGAAAGGCGTAGAACGGCCCGGCGCCGAGGCTGCGCGCCGATTCGAGCAGCACCGGGTCGAGTTGCGCGAGCGAGGCCGAGGTGGTGCGCAGGATGTAGGGCGCCGTGATGGCGACGTGGCCGATGACCAGCGTCATCGTCGAAAGGCCCTGCCCGGTGAAGTTGAAGAGCATCAGCAGCGCGAGGCCGAGCGCGAGCGTCGGCAGCATCAGCGGCGACATGAACACCGAGTCGAGCACGCGCGCCCACAGTTCGCGTCGTCGCGCGAGGGCCAGCGCCGCGGCGACCGCCAGCACGGTGGAGAGCGCGGTGGCGATCGCTGCAACCTCCAGGGACCGTTGCGCCGCCTCGACGATCTCGGGCGAATCGTTCCACAGCGCCTCGTACCAGCGCGTCGAGTAGCCCGGCGGCGGGAAGCGCAGCGAATACGCGTTGGTGAACGAGGTAATCAGCACGATCACCGTCGGCGCCACCAGCAGCAGGCCTGCGACCACGCCGGCGAGGCCGAATGCGAGCCCGAACGACCAGCGCTCCAGCCGCGAGGCGAGCGACTCGCGCGCGAGCTCCGGCCGCACCAGGACGCGGCCGTCAACCATGCACGAACCCCTTCGAGCGCCGGCCGAGGAAGTTCACCGCGGTGACGATGACGAGCACCGAGACCAGCAGCAGGATCGCGACCGTGGCGGAGAACGGATAGTTGTTCGCCTGGATCGCCTGCTGGTAGATGTAGAACGGCATGAACATCAGCTGCCCGCCGCCGACCAGCGTCTGCGTGACGAAGGCGCTCGCCGCCGCCGCGAAGACCAGCAGGCAGCCGGCGAGCAGCCCCGGCGCCGACAGCGGCAGCGTCACCTGCCAGAACGTGCGCCACTGCCCGGCGCCGAGCGCGCTCGAGGCCTGGCGCAGGTTCGGGTCGATGTTGGCGAGCGCGGTGATGATCGGCAGCACCATCAGCGGCATCTCGATCTGGGCGAGCGCGATCGTGACCGCGGTCTGGGTGTAGAGCAGCTTCAGAGGCGTCGCGATCCAGCCGAGCTCGAGCAGCAGGTTGTTGACGATGCCCTGCCGGCCGAGGATCACGACCCACGCGAAGGTGCGTACCACCGCGCTGGTGAGGAGCGGCAGCACGATGACCAGGATCAGCAGCCGCTGCACGCCGCGCGGCGCGAGCGTGTAGAGGTAGGCGAGTGGGTAGCCGATGACGAGGGCGACAAGCGTGGTGCGCAGCGCGAGCCACAGCGTCTGCCCGAGGACCGACAGGTTGAAGCCGTCGCCGAGGAACTTGACGTATTGCGCGACGCCCGACTCCTTCATCGCCATGTCGTCGTGAAGACTGACGCCGCCGAGCAGCGCGAGCGGCGCGAACACGAACGCGGCGAAGAAGACCGCAAGCGGAAGCGTCAGCTGCCAGTCGCGCCAGGCGAGCTTCATGCGCTAGCCCGCGAACACCGCAACCGGCGCGCCATCGGCGATGCGCACCCGCACCGCGCCGCCCGCCCCGCGACGCCCGCCCGCGCCGCGCGCTTCGGTGAGCTTCAGTTCGGTGCCGTCGGCGAGCTTGAGTTCGTAGACCACCGACGGGCCGAGCGGCAGCGACATCTCGACCGTGGCCGCGAGCCCTTCGTCCGCGAAGCGCAGGTGCTCGGGGCGCACCGCGACCACCACGTCGCCGGCCCGCGAGCAGGGCGCGGCCTTGGCGAGGGCGAGCGTCTCGCCGCCGGCGAGGGCGACCGAGGCGCCGGCGCCGGCTTCCGACAGCCGGCCCTTCAGCAGGTTGGCGGTACCGACGAAGCCGGCGACGAAGAGCGAGGCCGGGCGGTCGTAGATTTCCTCCGGCGTGGCGAACTGCTCGACGCGCCCGCGACTCATCACCGCGATGCGGTCGGCCATGGAGAGCGCCTCCTCCTGGTCGTGCGTCACCATGATGGTGGTGATGCCGAGCTCGCGCTGCAGGCGCTTCACCTCGATCTGCATGTCGAGGCGCAGGTTCTTGTCGAGCGCGCCGAAGGGCTCGTCCAGCAGCAGCACGCGCGGGCTCACCGCGAGCGTGCGCGCCAGCGCGACGCGCTGCTGCTGGCCGCCCGAGAGTTCGCGCGGGTAGCGCTCGCGGAACGACTCCATCTGCACCAGCGCGAGCATGCGGCGCACCGTGTCCTGCACCATGGCGCGATCCGTGCCGCGCGCGCGCAGGCCGTAGGCGACGTTCGCCTCGACCGTCATGTGCGGGAAGAGGGCGTAGTTCTGGAACACGATGCCCGCGCCGCGCTCGTTCGGCGGCAGCGCGTCGACGATGCCGCCGGCGATGCGCACGTGCCCTTCGGTCTGGCGCAGCAGGCCGGCGACGATGCGCAGCAACGTGGTCTTGCCGCAGCCACTGGGGCCGAGCAGCGCGACGAGTTCTCCGGGGCGGATGTCGAGGCTCGCGTCCTCGACGGCGAGCGCGGCGCCGTAGCGATGCGTGATGCGCTCCAGCGCGACGCCGGCGCCCTGCGAAATAGGCTGGGTCATGGTGATGGCAGTACGAGTACCAAGATCCGTGCCATGCCTTTCCCCTTGGAGGGCCTCGCGGCCGGCGCACCGTGACGATGCGGGATCCGCGCGGCCGCCCTATTATGGGGCCAGCATGTGGTGCATCGCAGGGGCGACGCCACCGGGATTTGCTGGCAAGAGGTTTGCTTTCGCGTTGTCCATTCCACGCCCATCCCTGAAGGAGCTCGCATGACCGTCGATTTCGAACGCCGTCGCACCCTGAAGCTGCTGGCCGCCGCGGGCGCTGCCGGGGCCGTCCCCTCCCTCGCGCTCGCGCAGGCGAAGTCCATCGCAGCGACCACCTATCCGGGCGCGTGGGAAGAGGCGCACCGTTCGATCCTCGTGTCGGCGTTCCGCAAGCAGACCAGCGCGAACGTGAACCTCGTGGCCTCGCTTGCGGTGGACACGGTGTCGAAGATCGTGGCCTCGAAGGCCAATCCCCCGTACGACGTCATCATCCTCGACGAAGGCCCGTACCTCGCCGCGCTGCAGCACGACATCTTCGAGAAGATCCCCGCGGCGAAGATGCCGAACCTGAAGGACATCCCCGCGAAGTTCGTCGACCCGCGCGGCCTCGGCGTGTTCTGCTCCGGCCAGATCATCGGCATCGCCTACAACACCGACAAGGTGAAGAATCCGCCGAAGAACTGGAACGACCTGCTGAAGCCCGAGTACAAGGGCCGCGTCGGCCTCGCCAGCATGGGCTCGACGCTGGTGTCGGCGTGGATGGCGCATATGGCGAAGCTGAACGGCGGCAGCGAGGAGAACATGGAGCCCGCGTTCGCGTGGCTGAAGAAGCTGATGCCGAACGTCGGCGCGGTGGCCGCCAACCCCGGCGCGCTGGCCACGCTCTTCCAGCAGGGCCAGATCGACATCTCGGTGCACTACAACAACAACGTCGGCGACATGCAGGCCAAGGGCGTGCCGATCGCGCTGGCGAAACCCGACACCGGCTGGATCCTGATCCGCAGCTCGATGCACATCGTGAAGAACTCGAAGAACGTGGACCTCGCGGCCGCGTACCTCGACGCGTCGATCAGCCCGGAGGTGCAGACGAAGATGGGCGACGCGCCGTACATCCTCGTGCCGACCAACCAGAAGGTGCCGCTCTCCAAGCCGCTGCAGTACTACGCGAAGGACTTCGCCGAACTCGACAAGATGAACACCGTCGACTGGATGAAGCTCAACCCGCGGCGCCCGGAGTACATCGACCGCTTCAACCGCGAGGTCAAAGTCTAGTTTCCATGGCAGACTCCGGTCCCTGATGAGCCTCAGGGACCGGAAATTCCTCGGCATGCTCACGCCGTCGTCGAACACGACGCTGGAGCCTGTCGTCTCCCGCATGCTGGCGGGCGTGCCCGGCGTTTCCGGGCACTTCGGCCGTTTCCGCGTCACCGAGATCGCGCTGTCCGCGGGCGCGCTCGGCCAGTTCCGCGACGAGCCCATGCTCGCGGCGGCGGAGCTCCTCGCCGATGCGCGCTGCCACAGCTTGTGCTGGAACGGCACCTCCGCCGGCTGGCTGGGCTTCGACTCGGACCGGCGCCTGTGCGCCGCGATCGAGGCGCGCACGAAGGTGGCGGCCTGCTCCTCGGTGCTCGCGATCGACGAGATCTTCCGCCGCACCGGGGTGAAGCGCTGGGGCCTCGTCTCGCCCTACACCGACGACGTGCAGGCGAGGATCGTCGCGAACTTCGCGGGCGAGGGCTATGCCTGCGCCGCCGAGCGGCACGTCGGCATGTCGGTCAACTTCGCCTTCTCCGAGGTCGAGGCCGCCGACATCACCGGCATGATCCGCGCGGTGGCCGCGGAGAAGCCCGACGCCATCGTGGTGCTGTGCACGAACATGGACGGCGCCTCGCTCGCCGAGCGCCTCGAGGGGGAACTGGGCCTCCCCGTCTACGATTCCATCTCCGCCGCCGTCTGGGCCTCGCTGCGCGTCGCCGGGATCGACCCGGGGCTCGTGCGCGGCTGGGGGCGGCTCTTCCGGGAGCTACGATGAAACGACTCGAGGGGCGCACGGCGCTCGTCACCGGCGGCAATACCGGCATCGGACGCGCCATCGCGCTCGCCTATGCGCGCGAAGGCGCCGACGTCGCCTTCACCTGGATCGAGCGCGAGCCCGAGGCGCAGTCGCTCGCGCGCGAGATCCAGGCGATGGGCCGCAAGGCGCTCGCCGTGCGCTGCGACGTGACGCAGGAGGCCGACGTGGTCGCCGCCGTGGCGCAGACCGTGGCCGCGCTGGGGTCGCTGGACATCCTGGTCTCCAACGCCGGGATCCAGCGCCCGCAGCCCATCACCGAGATGAGCGTCGCCGACTGGGACCGCATGATGGCGGTGCACCTGCGCGGCGCCTTCCTCGTCTCGCGCGAGGCGGCGAAGCACATGATCCCGCGCTGCCGCGGCTGGATGGTCTTCACCTGCTCGCAACTGGGCTACATCGGCCGCGAGCGCTACACGGCCTACTCCGCGGCGAAGGCGGGGCTGATCGTCTTCATGCGGTCCCTCGCCAAGGAGATGGCGCCGCACGGCATCCTCGTCAACGGCGTATCGCCGGGCCTGGTGGACACGGGCTTCGACCCGCTGCCCGAGGAAGTGAAGCAGGCGCACGCGATGAGCCTGCCGCTGAAGCGCCTCGGCACGCCGGACGACATGACCTCCGGCTACGTTTTCCTCGCCTCCGACGAAGCCCGCTACTACTGCGGGCAGCTGCTGCACCCCAACGGCGGCGAGATCATGCCCTAGGACGGGCGCGCCGCAGCCGCTGCAGCGCCGCCGCGAACACGCGCAGCGCGCGCTTGGCGGCGTCGCACTGGTCGTGCAGGCGGTGCTGGGAGGTGAGGTTCACCACGGCGAAGAGCATCGCCATGCGCTCGCGCACGTCGGCCTCCCCCTGCAGCGGCTGGACGAAGCCCTCGGGAAGCGCGGCGATGTCGCGCAGCGTCTGGGCGTAGGCCGAGAGCGCCGCGAGGACCTGGGGCGCCGAGCTCGCGTTGCGGATCAGTTCGACGATGTCCATGCCGGCATCGTAGTCGCCGAATATGACGGCGCAATGGCGAAATTGTGTCGAATCGTTTCGCCAGCCTTTCACGCCGCTTACGGCCCTGCGCCCGGCGAGGTTATGATTCGCGCATGAAAGCGAAGAAAGCCCTGGGCATCGGATTCCTGGTCGTCGTGCTCGCCGCGGCGGGCGGGGCGTGGTGGCTGTACTCGTCGATGGACGGCCTGGTCAAGCAGGCGATCGAGCGCTGGGGACCGGAGATCACCGGCGTGCCGGTCAAGGTGGCGAGCGTGAAGATCGAGGTGGCCTCGGGGCGCGGCACGATCCGCGGCCTGGAGGTCGGCAACCCCAAGGGCTTCGACGCGCCGCATGCGCTCAAGCTGGCCGAGATGCGCCTCACGCTGGACCCGGCGTCGCTGACGAAGGACGTGGTGACGGTGAAGGAACTGCTGGTCCTGGCGCCCGAGGTGACCTACGAGCGCGGGCAGGGCAGCGACAACATGGCGACCATCCAGAAGAACGTCGACGCCTGGGTGGCGAAGCACGGCGGCGCGAAGAAGGACGACGCCGGTCCGGGCAAGAAGTTCGTCATCGAGGACCTGGTGGTCAAGGACGGCAAGGCCCACTTCGGCACGACGCTGTCCTCGCCTATCCCGGACCTGCACCTGCGCGACGTCGGCAAGAAGTCGAACGGCGCCACCGCCGGCGAGGTGGTGAAGCAGGTCTGGGGGACGCTGTGGCACAGCGTCGGCAACCTCGCCTCCCGGGTGGGCTCGGCGATCAAGGAAGGCGCCCAGGGCGCGGTCCAGGGGGTCAAGAACCTGTTCAAGTAGCGAATTGAAGGGGGATTCCCCGGCTGTTCGGGGGACCGCAGCCTCCGGTCCCGGGCTACGATTCAGTCCTCAGCCATGAACGCCGAATCCCCCGATCCCGTCGAGACCCTCACCGCGCGCCTTGCCGTCGCGGAGCGGGAAATCGCCAACCTGCGCCAGGGCTACCTGGTGCTGCACCAGCGCCACGCCCAGGCGCTGGCGCTGATCGACGACCTGAAGGCGACGCTGGCGAAGTACGAGCGCAAGGCGAGCGCGCCGGACGACTCCGCGAAATAG
>CAZTXP010000199.1:0-30706 GCA_964617355.1 uncultured Enterobacteriaceae bacterium | reverse complement strand
AAGCTCGAGTCCTCCGCCGGCACGGGCCACTTCTACACCACGACCAAGAACAAGCGCACCACGCCCGACAAGATGGAGATCATGAAGTACGATCCCAAGGCGCGGAAGCACGTGATGTACAAGGAAACCAAGCTGAAGTAGGGCCTCGCCCGCTTCGCCGGAAGCACGCCTCGCGCGGGCTTTTTCGTTTCCGGCCCCGCCTACGCCAGCATGCCCTCGTAGAGCGCGAGGTCGTCGGCGGAAAAACAGCAGAACAACACCTCGCGCAGCGACGAAGGTGCCGCGAGGAACGCCCTCGTCGTCGACACCGCGATCGCGGCCGCAGGTGCCTTCGGGTAGCCGTAGACGCCGGTGCTGATCGCGGGAAAGGCGATCGACGAGAGCCCGAGGCCGTTCGCGAGCTCGAGGCAGCGGCGATAGCAGGAGACCAGCAGGTCCGCCTCGCCGCGCGAGCCGCCGTTCCAGACCGGACCGACCGTGTGGATCACGTAGCGCGCCTTCAGCCGATGACCGGCGGTGACCTTGGCGTCGCCCGTGCGGCAGCCACCCAGCCCCCGGCATTCCTCGAGCAGGCCAGGCCCCGCGGCACGATGGATCGCCCCGTCCACGCCGCCTCCGCCGAGCAGCGTCTCGTTGGCGGCGTTGACGATGGCGTCGACGTCGAGCGACGTGATGTCCGCGCGAAGGACGCGCAGGACGGCCATGCTAGGAAACCCGGCCCCGGGAGGCGAAGGCCTCCCGGCGAATCATGCGCTCAGGCGTAGCAGCGCAGGTGGCGCGAGAAATCGGCCAGCGGCGGGACGCCGCTCGCTTCGGCACGACGGCACCAGTCCTCGAGCTGCTGCACCAGCTGCTCCTTGGACGCGGTCGAGCGGTCCCAGATGGCCACCAGCTCGTCGCGCATCGACAGCGCGACGGACAATGCGGTGGATCCCTTCGCCGCCTCGGCGAGCCGGGCCTTCTCGGCCTCCGAGAGGCGCTGCACGCGCGGCAGCGCGCGACGAATCGACTTCAGGGCCTTGGCCTCGTGCGACCAGGCGCCGAGGCGCTCCATCTCGGCGGCATAGGTGCGCTTCAGCGACGCCGTGTAGCGCTTCAGGACATCGTAGCGATTCGCGATCACGGCCTGCAGGGTCTGCAGGTCGGGGGCCGGCTTCGGCTCGGCGAACTTCGGCGTCGGCGCGACCTTCTTCACCGTCGCCAAGCCGAGAATCTCGAGGATGCGGCTGTACATCCAGCCGATGTCGAATTCGTACCACTTGGACGACAGCTTCGCGGACGACGCGTAGGCGTGGTGGTTGTTGTGCAGCTCCTCGCCGCCGATCAGGATGCCCCACGGCGAGATGTTGGTGCTGGCGTCCGCGCAGTCGAAGTTGCGATAGCCCCAGTAGTGGCCGACGCCGTTGATCACGCCGGCGGCCCAGAACGGGATCCACGCGATCTGCGTGACCAGGATCAGCGCGCCCGGCACGATGCCGAACAGCGCGACGTCGATGAGTCCCATCAGCGTCATGCCCGAGAGCGTGTACTTCGAGTAGACGTTGTGCTCGACCCAGTCGTCCGGCGTGCCGTGGCCGTAGCGCTCCATCGTCTCCTTGTGGCGTGACTCGTCGACGTAGAGGAACACGCCGAGCCAGAGCACGCGGTTGATGCCGTAGACCTGCGGGCTGTGCGGGTCTTCCGGCGTCTCGACCTTTGCGTGGTGCTTGCGGTGGATCGCCGCCCACTCCTTGGTGTTCATGCCGGTAGTCATCCACAGCCACAGCCGGAAGAAGTGGCTGACGATCGGGTGCAGGTCCAGCGCGCGATGCGCCTGGCAACGGTGCAGGAAGATCGTGACGGCCGCGATCGTGACGTGCGTCATCGCGAGCGCGACGAGGACATAACCCCACCAGGAGAGGTCGAACACACCGGAGAAGAGCATCGGAAGCCGGATCCTTGTAAGTGTTTTAAACCCGAACGAAGGGCAATCGGTCCGGGGCGATTCTACGCGAACCCCCCGCTCCCGCAAGGCTCTCCGTCAACACCATTTCACCTTCTGATTCAATGCATTGCACAACAATCAGGCGACCCCACCCCCGCCAATCACACGCACCTCCCGCTGCGGGTAGGGGATCTCTATGCCGCGCGCCCTGAACGCCGACAGGATCCGCGCCGCGACGTCCGAACGCACATTGCCGCTGCCGTTCTCTGGGTCGCCGATCCAGAAGCCCACTTCGAGGTCGACGCCGCTGTCGGCGAGCGCGGTGATCTGCACCACCGGCATCGGCTCCTTCAGCACCCGCGGGTGCTCGGCGACGAGTTCGGGCAGGAACTTCAGCACCTCTTCGACGTCGGTCGCGTAGCCCACCTGCACCTTCACCGCGAGGCGCACCTTCTTGTCGGTATACGAGTGGTTCAGCACCGTGGTGGTCACGAGGACGTCGTTCGGGATGATCGCCTCGACCCCCGTGAGTGCGCGTACCACCACGTAGCGCGTGGTGATGCGCGTCACTTCGCCATAGTGCGTGTCCGCGGTGATCATGTCGCCGAGGCGGATCGAACGGTCGAGCAGGATGATGAAGCCCGAGAGGTAGTTGCTCGCGATCTTCTGCAGGCCGAGGCCGAGGCCGACGCCGAGCGCACCGCCGAACACCGACAGCACCGTGAGGTCGATGCCGACCAGCGGCAGCACCGTCAGCACCGCGGCCACGAGCAGCAGCGCCTTGCCCAGGCGCGCGAGCACCACGCGCAGGCTGGTATGCAACCCCTCGGCGCGCATCAGCCGCGCCTCGAGTGCGCCGCCCGCCCACAGGGCCACCAGCAGCGTCACCGCGACCCAGAAGATGCCCTGCAGCACGGTCCACACCGACAGGTCGTGTTTGCCGAGCGGGAACTTCACGCCCTGCAGGAAGCCGGTGATCTCCGGCAGCAGCCCCGTGAGATGCAGCGCGAGCACGCCCCAGATCACCGCGACGACCAGGCGCTCGAAGGCCTCGAGGCCCGCGCCCGCGGGGATCGCGAGGCGCAACAGGTACACCGCGAAGCGGATGCCGGCGAATGCGCCGAACAGCGGAATCGCCACCGACAGCAGGTTCACCGAGTGCCAGTGCGCGAGCACCCAGCGCCCGCCGAGCAACGCCACCATCGCCGCCAGCGGGAACACCACGCGGCGCAGCGACCCGGCCCCGACGCGCAGCGCGCGCGAGGCTTCCTCCGGCGTCGTCGCGCGGGCGCGCACCAGCCGTGCCACCAGCCAGGCCGCGAGCACGCACGCGACCAGCACGGCCGCCTGCCACAGGAACGACGGCGCCTGCAGGTCCTTCCACAGTTCGACGAACAGCTTTCCGAACTCGTTTTCTCTCATAATCGCGGCGTAGTGTACCCGCCATGCGAAAGCTGATCCCCCTCCTCGCCCTGCTCGCGGTCCCCGCAGTCGAGGCGGCGCGCCCCTTCGTCACCGACGACGCCCGCATCGTCGACCCCGACGGCCACCAGGTCGAGACCTTCCACAAGCGCCAGCGCGCATTCAAGGAAAGCGAGTACTGGGTCCTCCCGGCGATCAACCCCGGGCAGGGCCTCGGCGACGGGAAGATGGAGTTCACCCTCGGCCGCTATTGGGTGAACGGGGACGCGCCGGGCGACAACCAGGCCACGATCGCGCAGGTGAAGACCCTGCTGAAGCCGCTCGAGGCCAACGGCCACGGCTTCGCGCTCACGATGGGGGCCGCCCGCGTCAGCCCGTTCCAGCAGGCGCACGCATGGAACCCGTACTTCAACGGCATCACCAGCGTGTCGTTCGCCGACGACCGCTTCATCCTGCACGCCAACCTTGGCGGGTTGCGCGACCGGCCCGCGAACCGCGCGCGCGCCACCTGGGGTACCGGCGCCGAGATCCTGCTGGTGGCACCGCGCCTCATCGGCATCGTCGAGGCCTACGGACAGAGCGGCGAGAAACCGACTTTCCACACCGGCCTGCGCATCTGGGCGATACCTAATCGCTGGCAGGTCGATACCACGGTCGGCAAGCAGACCTCGGGACCCGAGCGCCGCTTCTACACCATCGGGATGCGCTTCCTCTGGTAGGTCGCTAGGCCCGGCGTTCGAACGCGGCGGCGAAGAAGCCGTCGGTGCCGTGCACGTGCGGCCACAGGCGCAGGCGCGACCCGCATGCAATCCCGATCTTCTGCTCGCGCAAGAGCGCCTCGCAATCGAGTTCCGCGAATCCGGGATGCGCTGCCGCGAACGCGTCGGCGATCGCCTCGTTCTCCTCGTCGAGCAGGCTGCAGGTGGCGTAGACGAGGCGCCCGCCGGGCTTCACCAGGCGCGCCGCCGAGGCGAGGATGCGCGCCTGCTTCGCCACTAGCTGCTCGACCGCGTCCGGGCCGTGGCGCCACTTGAGGTCAGGATTGCGGCGCAAGGTGCCAAAGCCGCTGCACGGCGCGTCGACCAGCACGCGATCCAGCTTTCCGGCCAGCCGCTTCACGCGCTCGTCGTTCTCGCTGTCGAGCGCCACCGGATGCACGTTCGACACGCCCGCGCGCCGCAGGCGCGGCGTCAGCGCGGCGAGGCGCTTCGCCGATACGTCCATCGCATAGAGGCGGCCCGTGGAGCGCATCAGCATCGCGAGCGCCAGCGTCTTGCCGCCCGCGCCGGCGCAGAAGTCGGCGACCATCTCGCCGCGCCGCGGCGCGACCAGGTACGCGAGCAGCTGGCTGCCTTCGTCCTGCACCTCGACGAAGCCGTCCTTGAAGAGCGGATGACGGTTGATCGCCGGCTTGCCGGCGAGGCGGATGCCCGCGGGCGAATGCGCACCCGGCGCCGCCGGGAGTTGCGACATCGCCAGCTGCTCGAGCACCTCCTCGCGCGACGTGCGAGCAAGGTTGACTCGAAGGTCAAGCGGCGCCGCATCCAGCAGGCCGCGCGCGATGCGCATCGCCTCGGCGTCGCCGTGGCGCGCGACAAGCCGCTCCCAGAGCCAGTCCGGCAGGTCGGCGCGCACCGCGTCCGGCATCGCGGCGGCATCGGCGGCGCGCAGGCGCGCGAGCATCGCGCGATCCTCGTCGTTCAGCGCGTCGTCCAGCGCGCGACCCGAGAAGCCGAGCACCCTGGCGAGCGCCGCGACGACGAGCGCGCGCGGCGACTCGGACCCCGCGGCCGCGGCGAGCGAGCGCCGCCGGCGCAGTGCCGCGTAGACCGACTCCGCGACCAGCGCGCGTTCGCGCGGGCCGAGCGAGCGGTGCGAGCGGAAGAACGCCGACACGGTGCGATCGGCCGCGCCGGAGCGCGCGAGCACCTCGTCGAGCAGCGTCGACGCGAGGCCGACCAGCGCCTTCGTGGGAGTTGCGTGGCTCATTTGACCTTCATGTTGGACAGCACCTGTTCGGCTTCCTCTCCCCGATTGTCTCGCAGCAGGATCTTCACCGGGAGATTGCCGTAGTCCGGCGCGAGCCAGACCTCGAAGCGCAGCGAGTTCTCCGAGGACTGGTTGCGAAAGTGCACCGCGGCGATCGGCCCGAGGTCGGTCTCGACCATGGCCTTGCCGACCACCTCGATCTTCACCGTGTCGAACTTGCGCGCGGTCGTCACCCACACCGCCGGCGGGTTCGCCTCGCCGACGAGGAACGACAACTGGTGGATGAACGACAGCAGGTCCTGCGCGCCCGGGCGCAGCGCCCAGTCGCGAGCCGCCCCGCCGGCGGTGAGCGTGGCCTTGGCGCCGTCCCAGTCGAAGGCCGCGGTCTCGGTGCGCTCGGCGCGCCCGCGCTGGATCATGAAGCGCTCGGGCCGCAGCCCCTTCGACGTGATCAGGCCCTGGCTCTCCTGCACGAACTTGCCGGAGGCGAACAGCGCGCCGAGGCCGGTCGCCTCGGTGGTCGAGCGGATCAGGTACTTCATGCCGTCGCGCTCGAAGCGATGCACCACGCGACCGATCGGCGCGCCGCCGGCGCCCTTCATCAGGTTGAACTCGAGCTCGATGCGCTCGGGGAACGCGATCGGGGGTTCCAGTAGAGGTGGCTCCGGCTTGGGCGGCGGCGCGGGCTCGGCTTTCGCCACCTCGACGGGCGGCGGCTCGGGCGCGGGCGGTTCCGCGGGCGCCGGCGGCGCCTCGGGCGCGACGGGCACTGGCGGCAATGTCGCCTCCGCGGCCTGTGGCAACTTCGGCGCCGGCTTCGGGCGCGGCTTGGGCCGCGGCTTCGGCGCCGCCTCGGGCGCCTTCGCCAGCGGCGCCATCGGCTTGATCGGCACGAGCCGCGCGCGCAGCGGCGGACCCTCCGCCTTGTCCGCGTGGAAGATCTCGGTCCAGTCGACGCTGGACGTCGCTGCCAGGTGCAGCGCGAAGGAGAACGCGACCGCGAGCGCCACGCGGCGCGAAGTACCACGCTCGTCGGTACCCGCCCAGCCCGTGCGGCGCTCGCGGAAGACGACGTCGGCGATCGTCATTGGCCGGCGCCGTGCGCCGCTCAGGCCCCGGCGACCGCGACGCGCAGGCCGCGCACGCGCAGCCGCCCGTCGAGGAACGCGCGCACCGCCTCCGGGAAGATGCGGTGCTCCTCGCGCAGCACGCGCGCGGCGAGCGTATCCGGCGTGTCGTCGTCGAGCACAGGCACCGCGGCCTGCGCGATGATCGGGCCGTGGTCGAGCTCCGCGGTGACGAAGTGCACCGTGCAGCCGTGCAGCTTCACGCCCGCCTCGAGCGCGCGCTCGTGCGTGTCGAGTCCCGGGAACGAAGGCAGCAGCGACGGGTGGATATTCACGAGGCGCCCGGCATGGCGCTCGACGAAGCCCGGCGTGAGGATGCGCATGAAGCCCGCGAGCACGACAAGCTCGGGCTTGAATTCGTCGATCGCCGCGGCGAGCGCGGCGTCGAAGGCCTCGCGACCCGCATACGCGCGATGCTCGACGACGCGCGTGGCGATGCCGTGGCGCCCGGCGATCTCGAGCCCGCCCGCGCCGGCCTTGTTGCTGATCACCGCCGACACCGGGATGCGCGCGTCGAGCAGGGCCTGCAGGTTGCTGCCCCGACCTGAAATGAGCACGACAACGGACATGCGGTCAGTTTAACCGCCGCAGGGCCCGCGGGCCCTAGCGCGGCGGCACGAGGTAGAGCCAGACCTGGTGGCGGCGCCCGTTCGCCTCGATGGTGCGGCCGTCCACCGGCGCCCAGTCGCCGATGCCGAACTCGTGCGACACCACGCGCGAGCCGGGCTTCAGCTCCGAGAGGAACTTCGGCTTCAGGCGCGCGTTCAGTTCGGGGTAGAGATACACCGACACCACGGTCGCGGGCGAGAAGTCCGTCTGGAAGAGATCCTGCACCGCGAAGCGCACGCGATCGGACACGCCGGCGCGGCGCGCGCCCGCATCGGCTTCCGCGATGCGCGCCGGGTCGATGTCGATGCCGACGCCGCGCGCGCCGTGCTCGACCGCGGCCGCGAGCACGATGCGACCGTCGCCGCAGCCGAGGTCGTACAGCACGTCCTGCGGGCCGACCTTGGCCAGCGCGAGCATCTCGCGCACCACGTCCTGCGGCGTCGACACGTAGGGCGCGTCGAGCTTCACGCCGGGCGTCGAGCACCCGGCCGCGAGGGCCGCCGTGGCGGCGAGGAAGCCGCGGCGCGCGAGGTTCGCCACGAAGCCCCGCCCTACTTCTTCAGCAGGCTGCGCAGCATCCACGCGTTCTTCTCGTGGATGTCGAGCCGCTGCGTAAGGAGGTCGAGCGTCGGCTGGTCGTTCGCCGCGTCGGCGATCGGCAGCACGGAGCGAGCGGTACGGGCCACCGCTTCCTGGCCTTCGATCAGCGCCTGGATCATCTTCTCGGCCTTCGGCACGCCCTCGGTCTCGCGGATCGTCGCGAGGCGCACGAACTCCTTGTAGGTGCCCGGCGCGTAGTGCCCGAGCGCGCGGATGCGCTCGGCGATCGGGTCCTCCGCGTTCCAGGCCTCGGTGTACTGGCCCATGAACATCACGTGCAGGGTCTGGAACATCGGGCCCTCGACGTTCCAGTGGAAGTTGTGCGTCTTCAGGTAGAGCAGGTACGTGTCCGCGAGGAGCCTCGAGAGCCCCTCGGCGATCCTTGCGCGGTCCTTCGCCTTGATGCCGGTGTCCATGGCGGTCTCCTTGGATGACTGTGGAACCAGTCTAGCGGCGCGCGGCGGGCGCCCGCCAACGGATTGTGTCGATCACGCCGATAGCGTGCCCATATTCCCGGCGTAGTAATCGCGCTCGGCCTGCCGGATCGCTGCCACGGAATCCATCACGAACGGGCCGTGGAACACCAGCGGCTCCGCGAGCCGCGTGCCGCCGAGCAGCATCACGTCCGCCGCGCCGGGCACGTCGAATGCGACGACCCCCTCGTGCGCGAGCTTGACCAGCGTGCCGGTCACGGCCTGCACGTCGCGAACGCGCGCTTCGCCGGCCGCGACGTAGAGCGCGAGTTCGAAGTCCGCCGGCACCGCGACCTCGACGCGCCCTGCACCCGCGAACGCGAAGTGCGCGAGCAGCAGCGGCGAGCGCGTGCCCGCCGGGCTCGCGCGGCCCGCGAGTTCGCCACCGACGACGCGCACGTCGGCGTCGCCGATGCGTAACGACGGCAGGTCCTTCGCCAGCAGGTTCTGGTAGCCCGGCTCGGCGAACTGGATCGCGCGCGGCAGCTTGGTCCACAGCTGCAGCCCGTGCAGCCGCTCGCCGCCGCCCGGGCGCTCGGCGTGCACGATGCCGCGGCCCGCGGTCATCCATTGCGCGCCGCCCGGCCCGACGCTTCCCTCGTGGCCCAGCGAATCGCGGTGATGCATGCTGCCCGCGAAGAGGTAGGTCACGGTCTCGATGCCGGCGTGCGGATGCGGAGAGGTGCCGCCGTCGCCGTGCTCGACGTCGAGCGGCCCGAAGTGATCGAGGAATACCCACGGGCCCACCGCGCGCAGGCCGGCGTCCGGCAGCGCGCGGCGCACGATCAGCGTCGGCGTGACCTGCGCGTGCTCCGCGACCACCACGCGCTCGGCGCGCGCCGGCGCGGCAACGGCGTTCATGCGAGGTCGAAGACGATCACTTCCGCGTCCTCGCCCTGCTCGAGCACCACGCGGTCCGCGTCGGTCTTCAGCGCGTCGCCCGCGGCGAGCGCCTCGCCGTTGGCGACGACCTTGCCGCGCGCCACGTGCACGTAGGCCTTGCGCCCCTTCGCGAGCGCGAGTTCGGCGCGCTCGGCGCCGTCGAGCAATCCGGCGTACACCACCGCGTCCTGGTGGATCGTCACCGAGCCGTCGCGCGCGTCGTGCGAGGCGATGACGCGCAGCCGCCCGCGCTTCTCCGCCGCCTCGAAGCGCTTCTGCTCGTACGACGGCGGGATGCCGCGCGCACCCGGCTCGATCCAGATCTGCAGGAAGTGCGTGACGCCGTCCTTGGCGTGGTTGAACTCGCTGTGCATCACGCCGGTGCCCGCGCTCATGCGCTGCACGTCGCCCGGCACGATCGAGGAGCCGTTGCCCATCGAGTCCTTGTGCGCCAGCGCGCCGTCGAGCACGTAGCTGATGATCTCCATGTCGCGGTGGCCGTGCGTGCCGAAGCCGGCGCCCGGCTGGATGCGATCCTCGTTGATCACGCGCAGCGCGCCGTATCCCATGTGGGCCGGATCGTAGTAGTCGGCGAACGAGAAGCTGTGGTACGAGTCGAGCCAGCCGTGGTTGGCGTGGCCGCGCTCGTGGCTGCGGCGGATGGCGTTCATGTCGGCTCCCGAGGAATGCAATGCGCGAATCTGGGGGCGCCCCCGGGGATTCGCAACCCCGCCCGCGTTCAGGTCTTCTGCGGGTCGGCCTGCTGCTGCGCGATCTCGGCGTGCACCTTGGCCATGTCGATCGACTTGGCCTGCGTCACGACCTGCTCCAGCGCCGAGGCCGGCAGCGCGCCCGCCTGCTGGAACAGGATCACGTTCTCGCGGAACACCATCAGCGTCGGGATCGAGCGGATGTTGAACGCCGCGCCGAGCTCCTGCTCCTCGTCGGTGTTCACCTTGGCGAACACGACGTCGGCGTGCGACTCGGAGGCTTTCTCGTAGATCGGCGCGAAGCCGCGGCAGGGCCCGCACCACGGCGCCCAGAAGTCGATGATCACGATCGGGTTGCCGTTGACCGTGGCCTCGAAGTTGTCTTTGGTAAGCTCGACGGTGGCCATGCTGCGCTCCTCGGGTGCGGCCGCACATTATGCCGTACGTCGGACGCTTCGCTCCCTCGCCCACCGGGCCGCTGCACTTCGGCTCCCTCGTCGCCGCGCTCGCGAGCTGGCTCGACGCGCGCGCCGCGGGCGGTGCGTGGCTGGTACGCATGGAGGACCTCGATCGCCCGCGCGAGCAGCCCGGCGCCGCGGACGATATCCTGCGGCAGCTCGCCGCGATCGGCCTCGCGTGGGATGGCGAGGTGATGCGCCAGAGCACGCGCGACAGTGCCTATCGCGAGGCACTGGATCGACTCTCGCGTGCAGGCGCGACCTACCCCTGCGGCTGCACGCGACGCGAGATGGAGGATTCCGCGCTCGCGCCCGACGGCGCGCGCATCTACCCCGGCACCTGCCGTGGCGGCCTTGCGCCGGGCAAAGCCGCGCGCGCGACGCGAGTGCGCACCGACGCGATGCCGATCACCTTCGTCGACCGCGTGCAGGGACCGCAGTCGCAATCCGTCGAACGCGAGGTCGGCGACTTCGTACTGCTGCGCGCAGATGGCCTCTTCGCCTACCAGCTTGCTGTCGTCGTCGACGATGCGGCGCAGGGCGTCACCGACGTGGTGCGCGGATCCGACCTGCTCGACTCCACCGCGCGCCAGATCCACCTGCAGCGCCTGCTCGGCGTCCCGACGCCTGCCTACCTGCACGTGCCGGTGGCGACGAACGCCGCCGGCGAAAAGCTCTCGAAGCAGACCGGCGCGACCGCCGCCGGCGCCGCCGACGTGCCGCGCGCGCTGGCGTTCCTGGGCCACGCGCCGCCCGCGGGGCTCGACCTGCGCGCGACGCTCGATTGGGCGACAATGCACTGGAATCCGGCGCGCATCCCGCGCGCGCGATCCCTCCCCTTCGAACCAGGAGCCTGAGCCGTGCCGATCAAAGCCCGCTACATCCTCACCGTGAGCATGGACGTGCAAGCCGACAAGGAGGCGCTGTTCAACGAGGTCTACGACACCGAGCACGTGCCGCTGCTGCTCAAGGTGCCGGGCGTGGTCTCGGTGACGCGCGCCAAGATGGAGCCGCTGCAGATGTTCCTCGGCGGCGAGAAGAAGACCCTCGTCGCGGAAGGCGAGCCGTCCTACATGGCGATCTACGAGATCGTCAGCCCCGACGTGCTGCTCGGCGAATGCTGGGCGACGGCGGTCGAGGAAGGCCGCTGGCCCTCGCAGGTGCGGCCCTACACCTCGAACCGGCGCCACGTGCTGCGCCGGATCCTCTAGCCTCGCCTACGCGAGCGTCGCGCGCGCGACGCTCGCGGCCGCGCCTTCGAACTCGGTCCACAGGTCCCACGCGTCGCCGTCGCGCCGGCCACAGGCGACGATGGCACCGGGCGTGGTCACCGGTCGCTTCGGCGTGAACGAGAACTGCCGCACCTCGGCGCCCGGCTGGTGGCGCCGAAGGTTCTCGAGCATCGCGAGCGCGAGCAGCGGCCCGTGCACCACGAGTCCGCGATAGCCCTCCACCTGTCTCGCATACGGCTCGTCGTAGTGGATGCGGTGGCCGTTGAAGGTCAGCGCCGAGAAGCGGAATAGCATCACCGGGTCGGGCTCCATGCGCATCGAGAACTCCGCCGCGTGCTTCGCCGGCTCGGCCTTGGGTTGCGGCGCCCCCGGCGCCGGATCCTCGCGATAGACGATGCGCTGCAGGTCGACCGTGCGGCCGCCGGAACTCGAGGTGACTTCGTGGCGCACCATGAGGAACACCAGCGTCCCGGTCGAGCCGGACTTCGGCACCAGCGACTCGATGCGCGACAGGCGCCGGATACGGTCGCCGACGCGGATCGGCGCCTCGAACGTCACCTCCGAGCCGGCCCACATGCGCCGCGGCAATTCGATCGGCGGCACGAAGCCGCCGCGCTGCGGGTGCCCGTCGCGGCCGAGGCGCGATTGCGGCGCCACGGGATTGTTGAACATCCAGTGCCACGCCGGCGGCAGCAGGTCGCCCTCCTTCACCGGGGTGTCGTCGTCGAAGATCGCGCGCATGCCGCGCACCGCGTGCGGCGTCACCAGGTCTTCGGATTCCTCGGTGCGCCCGATCCAGGGCGCGAACGCGGATACGTCGAGGGCCGTCGTCATCGAGTCTTCTCCTTTGCCTGCGGCGCCAGCGCCACGAGGGCGAGCGCCGCGATCACCAGCACCATCGCGCCGACCTCGGCCGCCGTCGGGCGCTCGCCAAGGAACACGATCCCGCTCGCGATGCCCACCACCGGCGTGAGCAGCATGCACACCGAGAACACCGCGACCGAGACCGACTGCACCAGCCGGATCCACGCCCAGTAGCCGAACGCGAACGCGACGAACACGTTGTAGGCAAGCGCGAGCGAGGGCGCGAGGCCGAAGTGCCCGGCTTCGCGCACGTCCATGATCGCCGCGCCGATGTAGATCGGGATGCCGCCGACCAGCATCAGCCACGCGGTCATGCCGGCGAGCGGCGCGTCGATCGGGTACTTCTTCTGCAGCACCGTGCCGATGCCCCAGGCCATCGCGGCGCCGATCGCGCAGAGCGCACCGACCGGCTCGCTGCGCAGGCCCTCGAGCGCCTGGGACAGCAGCAGCGCGATGCCGGCCATGCCGAGCACGAGTCCCGCGACCTGCCGCGCGGTGACGCGCTCGCGCAGCCACCACGCCGCGAGCGGGATCGCGAACACCGGCATCGTGTAGCAGAGCACCACCGCGCGCCCCGACGGCAGGCGCTGCACCCCGAAGGCCACCAGCATGTTCCAGCAGGTGACGGTGAAGAACGCGATCAGCACCAGCCGCCCCCACTGCGAGCGCGGCACGCCGAGCGGCTGGCGCCCGATCGCGAGCACCGCGAACAGCACGCCGCTGCCCGCGGCAAGGCAGATCGCGCGGAAGGTCCACGGCGCGATGTCCGACAGGCCGACCTTCAGCGCGGTCCAGTTCAGGCCCCACAGCAGCGTCAGCGAACCGAGCAGCGCCCATTGGCCGCCCGTGAGGCGCGAAGCGCTCACCAGATGCCCGGGTGACGCTCGGATTCGGCGTGGATGCGGTGGAACACGTCGTACGCCGCCGGATCCGGCACCACGAAGTCCGCGACCAGCACCGCGTCGCGCGCGGCGGCGAGCGAAGGCTCGCGCCCGGCTTCGCGGAACGCGGCGCGCAAGCGCTCGAGCGCAGCCGGCTGCAGCGTCGCGGTGGCGACGAAGGGCGGGATGGGGGACGCATCGGTGACGCCGATCACGCGCACGCCGGCGACGAACGCGGGATCGTGCTTGCGCAGCAGGTCCATCACGTAGCTGTCGGCGCTGCCGACATCGACGCGACCGCTCGCCACCGCCTCGACCATGCCGCGCACGTGGACGAGGTTGCCGACGACCTTCGAATAGAGTTGCGGCCGCGCCGGCGTGCGATGACGTTCGAGCAGCACCCGCAGCCCGACGCAGCCGGACATCGAATCGTCAAGCGTGTAGCCGACGGTGCCGCCGAAGGTGTCTTCCAGTCGCTGCGCGCGCGACCCCGCCGGCACGAGGATGTCGCTGAAGTACACCGGCTTGCCGCCATAGCGAACGAGCGAAGGCACGGGCGCGGCGACGATCGTCGGCCGCGGCGTGCGCAGCGCCATCGGCAGGCCGCACATCATCGTCGCGCCGAGGTTCGGCCGCGTCCACAGCTCGGACAGCAGCCCCGGCGGATCGTGGTCGATCACCTCCATCGGCGTGCCGGCGCGCGCGACGATCCACGACAGGATCTCGCGCCAGGCCGCCTTCGCGGCGGGGCCTGCCGAGTTGTACATGCGTGCGTTGGCGATCAGCATCTGCAGCGCGATCCGTGGCGATTCGGTGGCTGGCGATTGTAGAGCGCGGCGCGTGCGCACCGAGGGCCGGTTCGCGAACGGCCTAGAATCGCCCCTCCGCATGGCCCGCAAATCCCGCCGACGCACGGACAAGGCCGCCGCCCCGCACGCGCGCGCGACGGCCGCGACGCGACGCGCCCGCGACGCGTGGACACCCCAAGTGCGCGGCGCCGGGCGCACCAAGTACCTCTCGCTGGTCGACGCGATCGCGGACGCGATCGCCGACGGCACGCTCGCGCAGGGCGAATCGCTGCCCTCGCAGCGCGCGCTCGCGGCGAGCCTGCGCGTGAACCTCGCGACGGTTACCAAGGCGATCGCCGAAGCCGGGCGGCGCGGGCTGGTGCGCACCACGCCGGGCGGCGGCACGCAGGTCGCCGGCGTCCCGCACGCCGCGCCGCGTACGCGCGCCGAGGCGAGCGGAGCGATCGACCTGTCGCTCAACATTCCGCCCGCCGTGATCGTGAAGGGCGTCCTCGACGGCGCGCTCGCAGGCCTCGCGCAGCGCCGCATCGCGGAGGTCGCGCTAGGCTACGCACCGCTCGGCGGCGCGCCCGAGGATCGTGCGATCGGCGCGCAGTGGATCGCGGCGCGAGGTTTCTCGCCCGAGCGCTCAGGAGTGCTGCTCGTGCAGGGCGCGCACGAAGGCCTCTTCGCCGCGCTCGCCGCCACCACCTCGCCCGGCGACCTCGTCGCCTGCGAGGAACTCGACTACACCGGCATCCGGCGCATCGCGGAAGCCTGCCGCCTGAAGCTGGTCGGCGTCGCCGTCGACGGCGGCGGCATGCGCCCCGATGCGCTGCAGGCGGCCTGCGCCGGCCGCGCGCCGAAGGCGATCCTGTGCACGCCGGTGACGCTGAACCCGACCACCGCGACGCTGGACCTCGCGCGCCGCAAGGCGATCGTCGCCATCGCGCGGCGCGCCGGGGCGACCCTGATCGAGGACGACATCTACGGGCACCTCGCCGCGGATCCGCTGCCGACGCTCGCATCGCTCGACCCGGAGCGCGTGATCTACGTCTCCAGCCTGTCGAAGTGCGTGGCGCCGGGACTGCGCATCGGCTACCTGGCGGCGCCGGAGCGCCTGATGGCGCGCCTGAACGAGGCGCTGCTGGTGCTCGGCTGGACGGCGCCGGCGCTGCACGCCGCGCTGGCGCGCGAACTGGTGTCCTCCGGCGCGGCGAAGGAATGCGCGGACGCGCACCGCGCCGAAGCGCTGCGCCGCGCGGAACTCGCGCGCCGGCACCTGGGCAGCGCATTCATCTCGGGCCCGCTCGCCGCCTACCACGGCTGGCTGCGGCTGCCGGCGCCGTGGCAGGACCACGACGCCGCGGCCGCGCTGCAGCGGCAGGGCGTGCTGGTGTCGCCGGCGCACAATTTCCACGTCGGCGAGAGTCCCGTGCCGGCGGCGCTGCGACTCAGCCTCGGCGCGACCCCGAACCTCGGCACGCTGGCGCAGGCGCTCGCGACCATCGCCGCCACGCTCGGCTCCAAACCCCGGCACGCGGGCGCGATCGTCTGAGCGCCCACCGTCCTAGGACGGATACGACGGTTTTCGATATTCGTCGCAGAACAATTCGACGGATGGCTTAACCTAAGCGCTTTCGAATCGCCGTCGAGGATCGCCGCCGTGTACCAGGACAACCCCGCGCTCGGAACCAAGGAGGCCTATGTCCCCGGCCTCACCAAGGAATACGTCGCCAAGCAGTATGGCGTGCCGGTCGACGAGGTCGCGAAGCTCGGCTCCGCCGAGAACCCCTTCGGGCCTTCGCCGAAGGCTACCGAAGTGGTGATGTCGGCGAGGAAGATCGACAACTACCCCGACTGGACCGCCACCGTGCTGCGCGAGAAGATCGCCGCCAAGTTCGGCTATGGCGCCGACCAGGTGATCTGCGGCGCCGGCGAAACCGAGCTGATCCCGCTCATCATCCGCGCGTTCGCCAGCAAGGGCGACAAGGTGCTGATGTTCGTGCCGGCGTTCCCGATGTACCACATGTCGGCCGAGGCCGAGGGCCGCGTGCCCGTGTACATCCCGATGGGCGACGACCTCGACTTCAAGTGGGACGCCTACCTCGCGGCGCTGAAAGGCGGCGGCATCCGCATCGCCTTCATCACCAACCCGCACAGCCCGACCGGGCGCCTGGTGCCGAACGATCGCATCCGCGACGTTTGCCGTGCCGCCGGCGACGGCCTCGTGGTGCTCGACGAGGCCTACATCCACTACACGCAGACCAACGGCGGCATGGACCTGCTGCGCGAGTTCAAGAACCTGATCGTGCTGCGCACCTTCTCCAAGGCCTACGGGCTCGCCGGGCTGCGCGTCGGCTTCGGCATCGCCGCGCGCGAGATCATCACGCCGCTGATGCACCTCAAGCCGACCTGGAACATGGGCGCGCTGCAGGCCGAGGGCGCCGCCGCCGCGCTCGACGACGATGCGTTCGTGAAGAAGACGGTCGACACCATCGTCGAGATGCGCGCCTACGTGCGCGAGAAGATCGCGGCGCTGAAGGGCCGCTACTCGGTGGTCGGCGAGCCGTCGTCGAACTTCTTCCTGCTGAAGATCGACGACCCGAAGCTCGACTCGACGCAGCTCTTCAACGAGCTCCTGAAGCGCGGCGTGATCGTCAAGGACGGCTCGGTGTCCTTCATCGGCCTGGGCAAGCGCTACATGCGCATCGACGTCAGCCTGAAGAAGCACATGGACCGCCTCGTCGCCGCGCTGGCGGACATCAAGGGCGCGTAGATGGGCGCGCGCGTCTCCGACCACCTCGACGGCGCGCGCCTCTGGCGCGACCTGATGGACCTCGCGCGCCATGGCGCCACGCCCGCGGGCGGCGTCAACCGCCTCGCGCTGACGCCGGAGGAAATCGACGCGCGCCGCACGCTCGTCGACTGGGTCGGCGAATTCGGCGGCAGTGCCGCGGTGGACCCTGCCGCCAACCTCTACCTCGCGCTCGAAGGGCGCGAGCCCTCGCGGCCGCCGCTGCTGTTGGGCTCTCACATCGACACGCAACCCACCGGCGGCAAGTTTGACGGCGCCTACGGCGTGGTCGCCGGCGTCGCGGCGCTGCGCGCGATCGCGGCCTCGGGCCGGCGCCCGCGCCGGCGCATCGAGGTCGTGGCGTGGATGAACGAGGAAGGCTCGCGCTTCGCGCCGGGCATGATGGGTTCCGCGGTATTCACCGGCAAGCGCACGCTCGACGAGGTCATGGCGGTGAAGGACAAGGCCGGCACGAGCGTGAAGGAGGCGATCGCGCCGGTACTGGCGAAGGAAGCCACGCTTGCGAAGCGGCCCATGGGATTCCCGGTGGCCGGATACGTCGAGGCGCACATCGAGCAGGGCCCCGCGCTGGAAGCGAAGGGCAAGACCATCGGCGTGGTCACCGGCATCGGCGGCAAGCGCACCTTCCGCGTCGAGGTGCAGGGCGCGCCGGCGCACGCCGGCACGTCCACGCGCGCCGAACGGCGCGACGCGCTGGTCAGCGCGGTGGCGATCGTCGATGCGCTCCAGCAGGCGATCTGGGACAAGGCCGACACGGTGCGCTTCACCATCGGCCAGTTCACCGTGTCGCCGAACGCGCCTTCGGTGGTTCCGGGGCGCGTCGTCTTCTCGGTCGACCTGCGCCACGACGACGACGAGACCGTCCGGCGCCTCGGCGACCTCGTGCCCGTGGTCTGCGAGAAGGCCCGCGGCAAGTGCGACGTCACCGTCGTGCCGCTGCTCTACGATCCACCGCTGCAGTTCCCCGACGCGATGCGCGCGCGCGTGGCGCAGGCGGCCGACGCGCTCGGCTACTCGCACATGGAGCTGCCCTCGCCCGCCGGACACGACTCGCGCTACCTGCACTACCACTGTCCGACCGGCATGGTGTTCATTCCCTGCAAGGCAGGCCTCAGCCACCACGAAGCCGAAAGCATCACCGAGGCCGACGCCGCCGCGGGCGCGCGCGTGCTCGCGGACGTGGCTTGGGCGCTCGCCGACGAGGCCTGATTGCTCGACCTGCTGATCGCCAACGGCACGCTCGTCGACGGACAGGGCGAGCGGCCGGGCGTGCTCGGCATCGCCGGCTCGCGCATCGTCGGACGCTACGCCCCGGACAGCGCCCTGCCGGCGGCGAAGCGCACGATCGACGCCAGCGGCCAGCTGGTCCTGCCCGGCATCGTCGACCCCCACGTGCATTTCTATGGCGAAGGCATCGGCGCGTACTCGAAGCTCGCGGTGCGCGGCGGCGTCACCACCTTCATCGGCATGATCCGCGGCGCGCCCGAGCGGCCGCTCGCCGAGGTGCTCGACGAGACTCGGCGCGCCGGCCTCGCGGAAGCGGTCGCCGACTTCGCCTTCCACACCGTGCTGTACGACCGGCCCGAGTCGGTCGGCCAGATCGCGGCGCTGGCCGCGCAGGGCTACCGCTCGTTCAAGCTGTTCATGGCGTACAAGCGCCGCGGCATGATGGTGCGCGACGAGTTCCTCATCGCCGCGATGCACGAGATCGCGCGCGTCGGCGGCATCGCGCTGATCCACGCCGAGCACGGCGAGGCCGTCGATTACCTCGAGCAGAAAGCGATCGCCTGCGGCTGCACCGGCGCCGAGTGCTACGAGCCGACGCGGCCGCCGGAAGCCGAGGCGGCGGCAATCGAGATCGTCGCGCTCGCCTCGCAGGCCACCGGCTGCCCGGCCTACGTCGTGCACCTCACTTCGCGCGCCGGTCTCGCCGCGATCGAGGCGGCGCGCCGCCGCGGCGTGCCGATTCTCGCCGAGTCCTGCCCGCAATACCTGCTGCTCGGCAACGACGCGCTGGTGTCGCTCGGCGCCGCGGCGAAGGTCGCGCCGCCGCTGCGCGGCTCGTCCGATCGCGTCGCGCTGGCCACGGCGCTGCGCACCGGCGCGCTCAACACCATCGGCAGCGACCACGCGAGTTTCTCCGTCGAAGCCAAGGCGGGCGGCGGCGGCGACATCTTCGCCGTGCCCTTCGGCATGTCCGGCGCGCCCGTGCTCTGGCCCGCGATGTTCACGTGGGCGCAGGAGACGGGCCTGCCGCTGCCGGTACTCGTTCGCGCGATGGCCGAGACACCCGCGCGCCTCTTCGGCCTCGCGCATCGCAAGGGCACGCTCGCGCCCGGGACGGACGCGGATCTGATCCTCGTCGACCCGTCGAAGCGCGAGAAGGTCGAGCTCGGCACGCTCGCCCCCGGCATCTGCCCGAGCCCGCTCGGCAATGCCGCGCTCGCCGGCTGGCCGTCGCTGACGCTGTCGCGAGGCGAAGTCGTCTGGGACGGCAGCTCGGTCACCGGCAAGCCCGGCCGCGCCCAACACCTGCCGCAAGAGAGGACCTGACGTGCCGACGATGACCGAGGCGCTCGCGGAACTGGCCTGCCGGCCGCTCGGCGCGTCCGAGCGCGAAGCGGTGCTGAAAATGCGCACCTACGCGCTCGACACGCTTGCGGTAACGCTGGGCGGCACGATCACGCCGTCGAGTGCCGCGATGTCCCGCACCGTGCTGTCGGCCGCCGGCAAGCCCGAGGCCACGGTGCTAGGCGCGGGTCGCGTGACCTCCGCTTGGGACGCCGCGCTCGCCAACGGCGCCTTCGCGCACGCGCTCGAACTCGACGACGACCACCGCATCGCGGTGCTGCATCCGGGCGCGGTGATCGTGCCGGCGGCGCTCGCGGCTGCGGAAGCGGCGAACGCCAGCGGCCTCGCCTTCCTGCGTGCGCTTCTGCATGGGTACGAGATCACCTGCCGTCTCGGCGAAGTGTTCCGCGGCAGCCAGTTCTACCACCACGTGCACCCCACGGCGCTGTGCGGCGTGTTCGGCGCCGCGTCTGCCGCGAGCGTCGCGATGGGGCTGGATCGCGACGCGATGGTGCGCGCGCTCGGCATCGCCGGCACGCAGGCGGCCGGCCTCACCGAATGGCGCGCCGACGGTTCGTGGATCAAGCGCCTGCACCCCGGCCGCTCGGCCTCGAACGGGGTGCTCGCCGCGCGCCTCGCGAAGGAAGGCTTCACCGGCCCGGCGACGATCCTCGAGGGCAAGGACGGCTTCATCGCCGCGTTCTCGTTCGGCGAGACGATCGACCCCGGGGCGATGTCGCGCGGCCTCGGCACCGACTGGCACGCGCTCGGCACCGCGATCAAGCCCTATCCCTGCTGCCGCTTCGAGCACGGCGCGATCGACCTTGCGATCGAGGCGCATCGCGCGGGGCTGGTGCCCTGGAAGATCCGCGACGTGCGCATCCGCCTGTATCGCACCGACGTGCTTTCGTACCACCGCGAGCCGAAGAACCCCGTGGACGCGCAGTTCAACGTGCCCTGGGGCGTGGCCGTGGCGCTGTCGCGCGGGCGCGTGACGCTCGCCGACTTCACCGCCGAGGCGATCCGCGACGAATCCGTGCTGGCAATGGCGCGGCGCATCGAGGTCGTCGAAGACCCCGAGTACACCGCGCGCTACCCGCAGGACTACTGGATCGAGCTGGTGATCGAGACGAGCGACGGCGGCTCGCGCCGGTTCTTCAGCGAATGCCCGAGCGGTGACCCCGAGGCGCCGCAGTACCGCAAGGACCCGAGCCTGCTGCACGCCGAGGTCGAGGCGAAGTGCGCGAGCCTGCTCGACGAGTGCGGCTTCGGCGACCGCGCCAAGGCGCTGTCGGCCGCCTGCAACGGCCTCGCCGAGGCGCCCGACGTGCACGCGCTAGCCGCAATCCTCGGCCCGAAGCATTGACGTTCCCAACGGAGACCCCGCGATGAAAGTCGGCCTCTACATCGGTACCCAGTTCCCGCCCGAAATCGACGTCCACGGCGCGCTGAAGGACATGCTCGAGCAGGTGCGCGTCGCCAAGGGCTGCGGCTTCTCGTCGCTGTGGGTGCCGCACCACTACGCCACCCAGCCGATGCAGATGCTGGCTTCCGTGCCCATGCTCGCGTGGCTGCTGCGCGAGGCCGAGGGCATGATGATCGGGCCGAACATCCTGATCCTGCCGCTGCTCAACCCGATCCACGTCGCGGAAGACGCCGTGACGCTCGACCTGCTCTCGGGCGGGCGCTACATCCTCGGCGTCGCCATCGGCTACCGCGAGGCGGAGTTCACCGCCTTCAACGTGCCGCTGAAGGAACGCGTGGTGCGCATCACCGAGGGCATCGAGGTGATGCGCCGCCTGTGGACCGAGGACCGCGTCACCTACAAGGGCAAGGTCTTCCAGGTGAACGACATGGGGATAGGACTCAAGCCGATCCAGAAGGGCGGCCCGCCGATCTGGATGGGCGCGGTGGTCGAGCCCGCGGTGAAGCGCGCCGCCGAGATCGCCGACGCCTGGCTGATCACCAACTTCGCGCACCTGCGCGAAGTGGTACCGCTGATGAAGGTCTACAAGGACACGCTGAAGGCCGTGGGCAAGCCCTTCCCCGCCGAAGCGCCGATCACGCGCGAGTGCTACATCGGCCCGACGAACGCCAAGGCGCTCGAGGAGTGCAAGGCCGCGCTGCAGTACAAGTACGCGGCGTACTCGTCGTGGGGGCTGGATTCGCAGTCGAAGGGAGCGGAGTCCTTCCAGCAGCCCTTCGAGGACTTCGTGAAGGATCGCTTCATCATCGGCGACAAGGCCTTCGTGAAGGACGAGATCCAGCGCTACAACGAGTTGCTGGGCGTGAACCACTTCGTGATGCGCGTGCAGTGGCCGGGGTTGCCGCATGAGTTGACCCTGAGGACCATAAGGACGCTCGGCGAGATCTTCGCGTAGGATCAATCGATGACCGCCCGCCGCAAGGTCGCCTTCGTCGCGCACTGCCTCGCGAACCAGAACGCGAAGGTGAGCGAGTTCGCCAAGTGCGCCGGCATGGTGACGCCGCTGGTCGATCGCCTCAAGGCGAACGGCTACGAGTTGCAGCAGTTGCCCTGCCCCGAGATGGGCCACATGGGCGTGGTGCGCTGGTGGGGCTCGCGCGAGCAATACGACACGCCCGGCTATCGCCGCCACTGCCGCGCGCTCGCCAAGCCCGTGGCCGACAATCTCGCGCTGCACCTCGCGCACGGCTACGACGTGGTGATCATCGGGCTGGACGGCAGCCCGTCCTCCGGCGTGCGGCTCACCAGCACCAAGCCCGACTGGGGCGGCCGCCCCGAGAGCGGCGTCTCCGGCGGCGCGGATCGCATCCCCGGCATGGGCGTCTGGATGGACGAGCTGAAGAAGGAACTCGAATCTCGCGGCATGGCGTGGCCGCGCGCCACCGGCATCGCGATGGACGCGCAGACCTTCGACATGGACGCGTCCATGAAGGAGATGGACGAGTTCCTCTCCGAGGGCGCCACGACATGATTCGCGAAGACAAGCGCGCACGGAAATCGGCCATCGTCGCCGACATCCTCGTCAATCCTGGCGCGGCGTTCTACGCCGGCGTCTCGCAGCGCCCCGCGTCGATCCTGCAGATCCTCGTCGACGGTGACTGGGGCCTGATGAAGCTGCCGCCGCACGTGCTGCCGCCCGCCACCGGCGCGGCGAGCGCGGCGAACCTTGCCGGCGACGCCGCCGACTACGCGAAGAACGGCTTTCGCGTCGTCATCCTCGCGCTCGAGGGCTTGCCGCAGGGCGGCGCGTGGCTCGATGCCCTCGAGGCCGCGTTCCGCGACCTCGGCAAGCCGATGCCGGAAGTGATCCACGTACGCGCAGGCGACGAATCGGCGCTGCGCACCAGGCTGGAGGCTATCGCATGACACTCGCCCGCATCCTCACGACCCTCGCGCTGGCCGTCGCGGCGACAGGCGCCGCCGCGCAAGCCTATCCGTCGAAGCCGGTGCGCATGATCGTGCCCTATGCGGCCGGCGGCCCGCTCGATACGCTGGCGCGCATCTTCGCCGACAAGATGCAGCAGGGCCTCGGCCAGCCGATGGTGATCGAGGCCAAGCCCGGCGCCAACGGCAACATCGGCGGCGAGCTCGTCGCCAAGGCGGCGCCCGACGGCTACACGCTCCTCTGGGTGATCGACACCGCGATGACGGTGAATCCGTCGCTGTACGGCAAGACCATGACGTTCGACCCTCTGAAGGACCTCGCGCCGGTGTCGCTGGTGTCGAGCTCGGACAGCGTGCTGGTGGTGAATGCGTCGCTGCCCGCGCAGACCGTGCGCGACGTAGTCGAACTGGCGAAGAAGCAATCGCTGGCCTTCTCCTCCGGCGGCAACGGCACGCCCGCGCACCTCGCCGGCGCGCTGCTGATGCGCGAGGCCGGCATCACCATGACGCACGTGCCCTACAAGGGCAATGCACCGTCGGTGGCAAGCCTGCTCGGCGGCGAGACACAGCTGTCGATCGCGTCCATTCCCGGCGTGATGTCGCAGATCCGCGGCGGCAAGCTGCGCGCGATCGCGGTCACCGGCTCTAAGCGCACGCCTTTCCTCTCCGACGTGCCGACCTTCGTCGAGGCCGGCTACCCGAACATCGTCATCGAAGGCTGGCGCGCGCTGCTCGCGCCGCCGGGCACACCGCGCGCCATCGTCGACGCGCTGCAGGCCGAACTCGCGCGCGTCGCGAAACTCCCGGACGTCGTCGACAAGCTCGCCGCCATCGGCACCATCGGCGTGGCCAGCCCGCCCGAACGCCTCGCGCAGGTGATGCGGGACGAGACACGGCTGTGGGCGCGCGTCGTCAAGGAAGCGAACATCACCGTCCAGTAGGCGGGACGACGCGGGCCCTGCCCGCTTCAGGCGATCACCGCCTCCACCAGCGCGGGCCCCTTCGTCGCCAGCGCATTGCGCAGCGCCTTCGCGAACCCCGCGCAGCCGTCGGCGCGCACGCCCGGCACGCCGAAACCCTTCGAGATGTCCGGCCAGCCGATGTAGGGGCGGTCGAGGCGGATCATGCCGAGCGCGCCCGGCCCGGCCTCGGTCGCGCCGACCTTCGCGAGTTCCCCGTAGAGCGTGGCGTAGGCGCGGTTCGACAGCACGACCACGGTGACGTCGAGCCCTTCGCGCGCCATCGTCCACAGCGCCTGGCACGTATAGAGGCCGCTGCCGTCGGCCTGCAGGCAGACGACCTTCCGGCGCGGCGCGGCGAGCGCAGCGCCGACCGCGAGCGGCAGGCCTTCGCCGGTCGCGCCGCCCGCCATCTGCAGCCACTCGTGCGGCGCGGCGCCGGCCATCGCGGGATAGAGCGTGAAGCCGAGCGACAGCGCCTCGTCGATCACGATCGCGTCCTCGGGCAGTTGCGCCGCGACGATGGCCGCTAGCGCCTGCGCGCTAAGCGGCCCGCGCGACGGCACCTTGGCGCGCTTCGCGGGCTGCCACGTCACCGGCTTCGCGGCCAGCACGTGCGCGAGTGCCTCCAGCGCGGCGAGCACATCCTCGTCGACGCGCGCGAGCTCGTGCATCGCGCAACCCGGTGGCGCGAGCAGGCCGGGCTTGTCCGGATAGGCGAAGAAGGCCACCGGCGGCACCGCGCCCGCGAGCACCACGGCGTCGAGCCCCGCGAGGAACTTCACCGCGTCGTCGACCGCGAACGGCACGCGCGGCACCGGATGCACGCCCCAGCCGCGCGCCATGCGGGCATTGGACATCGGCGCGAACACGCGGCAGCCGGTGGCCGCGGCGATGGCCGTGGCCGCCTCGATGCCGCGATACGAGAGTCCCTCGCCGCCGATCATCAGTGCGCTGCGCTCGCTTCGCAGGTGCGCGGCTGCACGCGTCACTCGCTCCATCGGCACCGCCGCGGGCGAGATCGCAGGCACGGGCACCGCGCGCCACTCGCCGCCGTCGGTCCACGCGGTGTCGGCCGGCAGGATCAGCGTGGCGATGCGCCCCGGCGGCGTGCGCGCCGCGGCGATCGCGGCGGCGCAGTCCTCCGCGATGGTCGCGGCCGATTGCGTCGTGCGCACCCAGTCCGAGAAGGTGCGCGCGACCGCTTCGACATCCGAATGCAGCGGCGCGTCGTGCTGGCGGTGCTTCGCGGCGTGCTCACCGACGATGTTCACCACCGGCATGCGCGCGCGCTTCGCGTTGTGCAGGTTGCACAGGCCGTTTGCGAGCCCCGGCCCGAGGTGCATCAGCGTGCAGGCCGGCTTGCCGGCAACGCGCGCGTAGCCATCGGCCGCGCCGGTGGCTACGCCCTCGAAGAGGGTGAGCACGCTGCGCAAGCCCGGCGCGCGATCGAGCGCGGCGACGAAGTGCATCTCCGAGGTGCCCGGATTGCCGAGGCACGTGTCGATGCCGCCGGCCACCAGCGAGCGCACGAGGATCTCGGCGCCGAGCATCGCCGGCTCAGTCGCGGTACGAGGGATCGAGCCGGTCGAGCCGGCGCAGGAGCCCCGGCCACTCGCGCGTGCCGGGCACGCGGATGTCGCCCTTCTGCCCCCAGAACTGTTCCGCCGCCTTCTCGCAGACCGCGGGCGGCGGCAGCACCGGCGCGCGGCCGGCGAGCGCCGCGAGCGTGCGCAGCTGGATCTGCGCCGCGCGCTCGGCGTAGTAGAGCAGCATGAACGCCTCGCCGACGGTGCGGCCGACGGTGAGGATGCCGTGGTTCGGCATCAGCAGCACGCGGTGCTCGCCGAGGTCGCGCACGAGGCGCGAGCGCTCGTCGGCCTCGATCGCCACGCCCTCGTACGGGTGCGACCCGGTGCGCCCGTAGAACCACATCGCGAACTGGCTGAGCGGCAGGAAGCCCTCGGGCATCGACGCCACCGAGACGATCGACTCCGAGTGCGTGTGCAGCACGCACAACGCATCCTCGCGCGCGGCATGTACCGCCGAATGGATGATGAAGCCGGCGAGGTTCACCTCGGTGCCGGAGCCGTCGATCACCTTGCCGTCCTGGTCGACACGCACCAGGCTCGACGCGGTGATCTCGTCGAACAGCAGCCCGTACGGGTTGATGATGAACTCGCGATGCCCGCCCGGCGCGCGCACCGAGATGTGGTTGTAGATCAGGTCGTCGAGGCCCATCGCCGCGACCAGCCGGTAGCAGGCCGCGAGATCGACCCGCAGGCGGCGTTCCTCCTCGCTCCAGTTCGCCCTGGCCATGGCGGCTACCTCCAGAACACGAAGCGGCGGTCGATCCAGTTCACGATGCCGTACCAGGTCATGCTGACGGCCGAGGCCACCGCGATGGCGGCCCACGCGCGCAGGAAGTCGACCTGCTGCGTGGACTCGAAGATCGTGAAGCCGAGGCCCTTGAAGGCCCCGAGCATCTCGGCGACGATCGCGATGATCATGCTGCGCACCACGCCGACGCGCAGGCCGTTCATGATCGCGGGCAGCGCCGCCGGCACGCGCAGCAGCGCCATCTGCCGCAGCGGCCCCGCGCCGAAGGAGCGCAGCAGGTTGGCCGCCGCCTCGTCCACCGAGCGCAGGCCCTGGTGCGCATTGACGAACACCGCGAAGCCGACCGCCATCGTCACCATCGCGATCTTGGACGCCGGCCCCGAGCCGAACCACAGCAGCGCCACCGGGGCGAAGGCGACTACCGGCACCGAGTTGAGCGCCACCAGCCCGGGCAGCGCGTAACGCTCGACGCGCGGGAACAGCACGAAGGCCATCGCGACCACGAGCGCCACCGCGCTGCCGATCGCGTAGCCGACGACCGCCTCCATCAGCGTGTAGGCGAGGCCCGTCAGCATCAGCGCGGCGTCGGACTCGATCTTCAGCAGGATCGCGCTCGGCGCCGGCAGCACGTACACCGGCACCTCGAGCGCGCGCACCAGCGTCTCCCACAGGAGCAGTACCGCGAGCGGCCCGGCCACCGACAGCGACGCGCCGCGCATCAGAGCTCCTGCTTCCAGAAGATCCAGCGCCGCTCGATGGCCTCGAAGATCGCGTAGAGCGCGATGCCGATCGCGCCGCAGACCACGATCAGCGCCCAGAGCCGCGGGACGTTCTCGTTGTACATCGCCTGCAGCAGCATGATGCCGAGGCCCACCGTGTCGCCGAACCACTCGCCGACGATGGCGCCGATCAGGCCGAGGCTGATGCCGAGCTTCAGCGCCGCGGCGATCGACGGCAGCGCGAAGGGGACGCGCAGGCGCCAGAAGAGCGTCCACTCGCCGGCGCCGAACGAGCGCAGCAGCGCCATGCGCTGCGCGTCCACCGCCTGCATGCCGCGGCAGGTGTTCACCGTCACCGGGAACGCGGTGAGGTACATCGCGATCGCCACCTTCGACCAGATGCCGTTGCCCAGCCACATCACCACCAGCGCGCCGAAGGCGATCACCGGGATCGCCTGCGACACCACGAAGAGCGGGAACAGCATGCGCTCCAGCGTGCGCGACACCGCGAACGCCGAGCCGAAGACGAAACCGACCGCCGCGCCGAGCGCGAAGCCGATCAGCGTCTCGGACAGCGTGCGCACGATGCCGGCGCCGATCAGGCCGGCGTTGCCCGCGATGTCCATGAACACCGCGCTCGCGGTGGGCATGGTGCCGGGCGACACGCCGAAGGCGCGCACGCCGACCTCCCAGAGCACGAAGAGCCCGGCGAGCGCCGCGAGCTGGCTTGCGAGGCCGGTGCGCACGCTAGCCGGCCGCGGCCTGCTGGAAGCTCTTCACGCTCTCCTCCTCGATCGCGGCGAGCACCTGGCGCTTCAACGCGATGAACTCCGGCGAGGTGAGCATCTCGGCCGGCCGCGGGCGCGCGAGCGGCACGTCGAGCACCAGCTTGATGCGCCCCGGGCGCGCGGTCATCACCATCACGCGGTCGCCGAGGAAGATCGCCTCCTCGACGTCGTGGGTGATGAAGAGGATGGTGCGCTGGTGCTTCTGCCACACCTCGAGCAGCCAGCGCTGCATCAGGCTCCGCGTCAGCGCGTCGAGCGCGCCGAAGGGCTCGTCGAGCAGCGTCAGGTCGCGCTCGAAGAGGAACGTCCGCATCAGCGCGACGCGCTGGCGCATGCCGCCGGAGAGTTGCTGCGGGTAGTGGCGCTCGAAGCCGGCGAGGCCGAACTCGGGGAACAGCGGCTCGGCGCGCTTCAGCGCCGCGTCGCGCGCCATGCCCTCGACCTGCAGCGGCAGGATGGCGTTGTCGACCACGCGGCGCCACGGCAGCAGCAGGTCGCGCTGCGGCATGAAGGCGACCTGCCCGAGCAGCTCGGGCGCGCGCTTCACCTCGCCGTGGTAGCGGATCTCGGCGCCGGCGTCGGGCTCGGCAAGCCCGGCGAGGATGTTGAACAGCGTGCTCTTGCCGCAGCCGCTGGGGCCGACGACGGTGACGAACTCGCCGCGACCGATGCCGATGCCGATGTCCTGCAGCGCGGCGACCGTGCCGTGCGCGGACTCGAACGTCTTCGAGAGGTTCGAGAGCTGCAGGATCGGCGCGGCGGAATCCGCCGGGCCGGCCATCACATCTTCTTGTCGGCGGCGGGCACGGCGCTCCAGAACTTCGGGGCGAACGCCGTATTGAAGTCCACCGGGCCGGACAGGACCTTGGCCTCGACCAGCAGGTCGTGGGCCGACTTGAACTTCGCGAGATCGGGGTAGGCGAGGCCCTGCGTCGTGCCGCCGTCGGCGACCATCAGCTTGGAGCACTCGGAGAGCATCAGCAGCTGGTGCGCCTTGTCGAGGCCCGGCGTGGCGCTCATGACGATCTCGACCGCCTCGACCGGGTTCTGGATGGCGTACTTCCAGCCGCGCAGCGTGGCGTTGGTGAAGGCCTGCACCACCTTCGGCTTCTCGGCGATCATCTTCTCGGAGGTGATGAGCGAGTCGCGCGGCACGCTGATGCCGTAGTCGTCCGGCGCGAAGATGCGCACCTTGGCGCCGCGGTTCCGGACGATGACGAGCTCGTTGTAGAGCGTCGCCATGGCGACGTCGATCTCCTTGTTGAGGAATGGCGTCATCGACACCGCCTGCGCGGTGAGGCTGTAGTCCGAGGGCTGCAGGCCCGCCTTGCGCGTCATCGCCGCGACGGTGTGCTGCGCGCCGGTGAAGAACGCGGTGACCTTCTTGCCCTTGAAGTCCTGCAGCGTCTTGACCGGGCCGTCCTCCATCGCGACCAGCACGTACGGCGTGCGCTGGTGGAACATGCCGAGGGTGACGATCGGCAGCTTCTTGTCGCGCGACGCGAGCGAGGCCTCGATGCCGCCGCCCACCGCGAAGGTGTCGGCGCCGGAGGCGACCAGCGACTCGGAGTTCAGGTTCGGGCCGCCCGGGTTGATGGTGACGTCGAGGCCGTCGGCCTTGTAGAAACCCTTGGCCCTGGCGACGTACAGGCCGGCGAACTGCGCCTGGCCGATCCACTTCAGGCGCACGCTGACCTTCTCCTGCGCGAGGGAGGTCGCGGGAACGAGGGCGGCGGCGAGCAACGCGGCGGCGGCAAAGACGGGCAGTTTCATCGGGGGACTCCTGTCCGGAAAAAGGCGGTGGATCGGATGCCGCCAATGATTGCAGATTCCCCTCTCGTCTGCACGTGCACTAGCAAAACGCCAGCGGTCGCCCGCGACGGATGGGGTACAGTCCCCTGCCCGGCGCGCGCCGGCATGGAGAAAAGGCGGATGAAACTCGATCTCGAAGGCAAGAGCGTGCTCATTACCGGTGCGTCGAAGGGCATCGGCCTCGCCACGGCGCAGGCTTTCGCCCGGGAAGGGTGCGCGCTGCACCTAGCGGCGCGCTCGGCGGAACTGCTGGAGGCTGCGCGCGCGTCCATCGTCGCCGAATGCAGCGTGCCGGTGACGACCTACGCCATGGACCTGTCCAGCGACGCGCAGATGCGCGATCTCGCCGCCAAGGCCGGCGTGGTGGATATCCTCGTCAACAACGCCGGCGACATCCCCTCGGGCCCGCTGGACGCGGTTGACGACGCAGCGCTGCGCCGCGGATTCGACCTCAAGGTGTTCGGCTACATCTCGCTCACGCGCGCCCTGTACGCGAAGATGTGCGAGCGCGGCAGCGGCGTGATCGTGAACGACATCGGCAATTCCGGCGAGAACTGGGACGCGCGCTACATCATGGGCTCCACCGGCAATGCCGCGCTGATGTCCTTCACGCGCGCGCTGGGCGGCGTGAGCCTGGACCACGGCGTGCGCGTCGTCGGCGTGAATCCGGGCCCGGTCGCCACCGACCGCATGGTGAAGCTGATGAAGCGCCGCGCCCACGACCTCTACGGCGACGAGAACCGCTGGCAGGAGCTGCACAAGATGTACCCCGGCGGGCGGCCGGCCACCGCGGAGGAAGTCGCCGACCTGATGGTGTTCCTCGCCTCGCCGCGGGCGGGCTACATCACCGGCACGATCGTCACCATCGACGGCGGGATCGCGTCCCGCGGCTCGATCATCTAGGGCGCGCCATGGGCGACTTCGAGATCCGCAACCGGCACTTCGACCGGCTGTTCTCCGACCCCGGCCTGATGTGGATGGGCCAGAACACCAACCACGTGCCGATGCACCCGAAGGTGCGCGAGGCCCTGCACCGCGCGATCGACGAGGAGTCGTTCCACGCCTACGCGCCGCCGGCGGGCATCGAGGCGCTGCGCCAAGGCATCGTCGCCGACCTCGGCCTGACCGGGCTGTCGGCGCTGGTCACCGACGGCGCGGTGTCGGCGCTCGGCACCGCGTGCCGCGCGCTGTGCAAGCCCGGGCGGCGCTTCGTCACCACCGACCCGAGCTGGAAATGGCCGCTGCTCTTCGCGCGGCAGGCCGGCATGGAGGTGGTCGAGATCCCGATCTACGGCAAGGAATACGACTGGCGCCTGTCGCCCGCGCGCCTTGCCGAGGCGGTCGACGACAAGACCGACATCATCTACTTC
>CAZTXP010000198.1:0-3556 GCA_964617355.1 uncultured Enterobacteriaceae bacterium | reverse complement strand
GCCGCTCGTCGCCACGTTGCCCAGCGTCAGCGCGTTCGTGTCCGTGACGCTCGCCACCTGCGCCGTCACGTCCACCACGTTGAAGTTGTTCGTACCCGTCGCAAGCGTGACGTTGCCCGTCCCGGCCTGGAAGTTCGCCGTGCCCGGGACGACCAGCGCGCCGGACTGCGTGATCGCGGAGTTGGCCGTCGTGACCGAAAGATTCCCCGCCAGCGTGGATGCGCCGAGGATGATGGCGTTCTTGTCGGACACCGCGACGTTGCGCGCGCTCGTGAAGGCCACGGTGCCGAAATCGTTCGCGGCATTGCCCAGGGTGACGTCCCCGGCCGTGCCGAGGTTGAACGTCGCGGTGCCGGCCGACACGTTCATCGTCCCGGACTGCGTCACGGCGCCGTTGGATGTCGTCACCGACAGCGAACTGGCGACCACGTTGCCGAAGCTCACCGAGCCGCCCGCGTTCGCGTTGGTGACCGTGACGGCGCCGCTGTTCGCGTTGGACACCGTCACCGTCGGCGAGGACACCGCCGCATTGACGCCCGCGCCCGCCGACAGCGTGATCGTGCCGCCAGCGCCGGTATTGAGCGTCCCCGCGGCCGTGCGCGTGATCGCGCCGGTGCCGTTCTGGTCGTTGTCGGCGATCAGCGTGATGTTGCCAGTGCCGGCGGTGGTGATCACCGCGTTGACGGCGATCGTGTTGTTCGCCTGCAGCGTGACGTTGATGTTGGTGTTGCCGCCGGTGGCCGTGGCGACGTTGAAGTTGTTCGCGACCGTGATGTTGTTCGTCGCCTGCAGGGTGATATTGCTGCCGGCCGCGATGCCGGCGAAGCTGCCGCCGGCGCTGACGTTGAACGTGCTCGTCAGTCCGGCATCGTCCGTGAAGAGCTCCTGCAGGTCGCCGGGCGGCGTGAAGCCGGCGATGTTCGCGCCCGCCGCCGTGCTGAGCGTGATGTTCAGGGGATCGAGCAGCAGGCTTCCGCTGCGGCCCGAGCGCGCCGAGACGTCGACGTTGCCCGCGAACGCCAGGTGCTGCTTGCCCGAGACTTCGACCGACCCGCCTTTGCCCTCGCCGGCGCCGCGCGCCGAGATCGCGCCGTAGTAGCGCGTCGCCTCGTCGGACCACACGACGACTTGCCCGCCGTCGCCTTCGCGCGTGGCGTCCGCCGCGACGACGGCGCCAGGCATCACCACGGTCCGTTTCGCGTTCTGCGTGCCGGCGTCGCTGCCCTGGAATCCGCCGCCCACCAGCACGATGCCACCGCCGTCGGCGCCCGATGCGTCGGTGCGGGAGCGGTTCAGGAGTGCAACGCGATCGCCCTGCAGGCGGATCAGCCCGCCGGGGCCGTCGCTGCCCGTAACCTGCACCGTGCCTTCGCTGAGCAGCGTACCGGTCGTGGCTTGAGCGCTCACGGCCCCGCCGACCGCGCCGCTCGCCGATACCTTCGACTCGAGCTGCAGCGTCAGGTCGCCCGTGGACTGCAACTCGACCTTTCCGGCGACCGGGCCGTCGGCGGTGATCGCCGCGCCGGACTCGACGGTGAGCGATTGCGCGGCCTGCAGTTTCACCGTGCCCGCGACTTCGGTTGCCGCCGGGCTGGCGGTGCGGCGGAATACGACCTTGCCGTCCTCGACGACCGCGGCGTCCGCGCTGACGCGCCCGGACACGCGCAGCAAGCTTCCCGCCATCGTGATGCGGCCGCCGGAAGCGACCAGCTTGCCGACGTTCAGTGCCTCGTTCTCGGGCGCGGACACCTCGACGCGCACGGACGGATTCGCCGGATCGACGATCTCCACCGACTTGCCGGCCGCGAGCACGATGTCGCCGCCCGGCGTGGTGATCAGGCCGCTGTTCTCGACGCGCGGCGCGACCAGGAACACCTGCCCGCCGGACGGGGTGCGGATCTCGCCCTGGTTGACGATCCCTCCGGCGCCCACCTGCTCGCGGAAGCGCATCCTCCCGGCGAGGTAGTCCGCATCCGACAGGTGCAGCGTGGAGGCCACCAGGCCGGCGACGTCGATCTGCGCGCCAGCGCCGAAGACGATGCCGTTCGGGTTGAGCAGGAACACGCGGCCGTTGGACTGCAGCTGGCCGAGGATCTGGGAGGGGTCCTGCCCGACGACGCGATTCAGGACCGAGCTGGATCCGGACTGCTGCACGAAGCGGGCGAGTTCGTCGGCCCGGATCGAGAAGCCGCCCCAGTTGATGATCGCGCCCGGAGTGTTGGTGATCGTGAGCGACTTGCCCTGGGCATTGAACGTCGCCTGCCCGGAGACGACGTTGGGCGCGGTCGGCAGGGCGACGGCGGCGCTCGCAAAGCACGCAGCCACGGCCGCCGCGATCAGGCGCGGCTGCATCCGGCTGCTGCGCTGCACGGAAAGGCCCTTTGCCATGACTCCCATTGTAGGAGGATTCACCGCAAGGGACTGTCAGACCTCATTGATTTCATGAGAAATATCACGTTTCGGGCGACGCGGATCTGACCAAACTGATAAATACCTGACGAACGGTCAGAAGAGGCTGCCCTGCGGCCCGCCGCCCGAGTAGCGGATGACGCCCTCGACCACGACCGCCGAGGACCGCAGGACGTGCGGTCGCTGGGCTCCAGGCTCGATCAGGTGCAGCACTCGATGCCCGTTGGCGACCAGCCAGTCCGAGACCAGGGAGCGATGGCACTGCGACGGATCGCGCTCGGCGCACAGGATGCAGACGCGCTCCAGGTCCGCATCGGCCGCGAGCCGCACGGCGGCGCGACGAAACAGCTCGCCTTCCATGTGGCTGGCAAAGGCCCGGAACGCGGGCTCGGGGAGCGCATGGTGGCGATCGTCGCCCTCGCCGCGCCGGAACCCTCCGAGGGCCTTGCCGCGCCAGTCGTAGGCGATGCCCGAGGCCTCCAGCGCGGTGCCCAGCGGGCCGTAGCCGAAATGCGGATGGCGGCGCGACCGCGGCATCGCGCGGATGTCGACGAGCCTGCGTATGCCGGCCGACGAGAGCAGTTCGAGGAGTCCCTCGACGCTGCGGTTGCCGTGGCCGGCGCTGTACACCGTGGCCATGGCGCGATTCTAGGGCCCGCGCATCGGCCCGGAATTCGGGCCGGAAAAGAAAAGGCCGGGACGCGCCCGGCCTTTTCATCGCAACCTGAAGCGAGGCTCAGGCGGCCTTCTTGGGCTCTTCCTTGGCCTCCACGGGCGCGGCCATCTCGGTAAGCGAGACGAGCGCGAGCGGCGCGTTGTCGCCCTTCCGGAAGCCGCACTTGAGGATGCGGAGGTAGCCGCCGTTGCGCTTCGCGAAGCGCGGGCCGAGCTCGTCGAAGAGCTTGACGACGATGTCGCGGTCGCGCAGGCGATCGAACGCCAGGCGGCGGTTCGCGAGCGACGGCTTCTTGCCGAGCGTGATCATCGGCTCCACCACCCGGCGCAGTTCCTTGGCCTTGGGCAGCGTGGTCGTGATCTGCTCGTGCCGCAGCAGCGACACCGACATGTTGCGGAGCATCGCGAGCCGGTGGCTCGAGGTGCGGTTGAGTTTGCGGAGTCCCAGTCCGTGGCGCATGGTTCTTCCTTC
>CAZTXP010000197.1:0-27604 GCA_964617355.1 uncultured Enterobacteriaceae bacterium | reverse complement strand
GCTGAACGAGGCGGTGAAGCGCGGGAACGACATCCTGCGCAAGTTCCAGGCGGCCAACAAGTAAGCCCGACGCGGGGCCGGGCGGGATGGACAAGCGCGTCACCTTCCGCTCGGCCTGGCTGCCGTACCTGCTGGTGGCGCCGCAGCTCGCCATCACGGTGGTGTTCTTCTTCTGGCCCGCCGGGCAGGCGGTCTGGTACTCGTTCCAGCTGCAGGACGCGTTCGGCGAGTCGACGCAGTTCGTCTGGTTCGAGAACTTCACGACGCTCTTCCGCGACTCGCACTACCTCGCCTCGTTCAAGACCACCGCGATCTTCAGCGCGTCGGTCGCCTTCGTCGGCATCGCGGTCTCGCTGCTGCTGGCGGTGATGGCCGACCGCGTGGTGCGCGGCGCGCTGGTCTACAAGACGGTGCTGATCTGGCCGTACGCGGTGGCCGCGGCGGTGGCCGGCGTGCTGTGGTCGTTCCTGTTCGCGCCGTCGATCGGCGTGGTCACCTTCCTGCTGAAGGGCATGGGGATCGACTGGAACTGGATCATCAAGGGCGACCAGGCGATGCTGCTGGTGGTCATCGCCTCGGTGTGGAAGCAGATCAGCTACAACTTCCTGTTCTTCCTCGCCGGGCTGCAGTCGATCCCGAAGTCGCTGATCGAGGCCGCGGCGATCGACGGCGCCGGGCCGGCGCGGCGCTTCTGGACCATCGTCCTGCCGCTGCTGTCGCCGACCACGTTCTTCCTGCTGGTGGTGAACATCGTCTACGCCTTCTTCGACACCTTCGGCGTGATCGACTCGACGACGCAGGGCGGGCCGGCGCAAGCCACGCAGATCCTCGTCTACAAGGTCTACCACGACGGCGTGAAGGCGGCCGACATCGGCGGCTCGTCGGCGCAGTCGGTGGTGCTGATGATCATCGTCATCGCGCTCACCGCGATCCAGTTCCGCTACATCGAGCGCAAGGTGCACTACTGATGGTGGCACAGTGGTAGAGAAGCGGCCGCTGCTGGACTTCGTCTCGCACGCCGTGCTGGTCTGCGGCGCGGTGCTGATCGCGTTCCCGATCTACATCTGCTTCGTCGCCTCGACCCATTCGCTGGAGGCGATCATGCAGGTGCCGATGCCGCTGCTGCCCGGCACCCACTTCCTGGAGAACTACAAGCAGGTGCTGACCGCCGGCACGCACACCGGCTCGCGCGCGGCCGTCATGGACATGCTGCTCAACAGCACCATCATGGCGCTGGTGGTGCCGCTGGGCAAGATCACGATCTCGATCCTGTCGTCGTTCGCGATCGTCTACTTCCGCTTCCCGCTGCGCAACTTCTTCTTCTGGATGATCTTCGTCACGCTGATGCTGCCGGTCGAGGTGCGCATCATCCCGACGTTCAAGGTCGCCTCCGACCTGGGCCTCCTCGACAGCTACACCGGGCTCACGCTGCCGCTGATCGCGTCGGCCACCGCGACCTTCCTGTTCCGCCAGTTCTTCATGACGATCCCGGACGAGCTCGCCGAGGCCGCGCGCATGGACGGCGCCGGGCCGATGCGCTTCTTCGTCGACGTGGTGTGGCCGCTGTCGAAGACCACCATGGCGGCCCTGTTCGTCATCCAGTTCATCTACGGCTGGAACCAGTACCTGTGGCCGCTCCTCATCACCAGCGACGAGTCGATGTACACGGTGGTGATCGGCATCAAGCGCATGATCGTCGGCGGCGACGCGGCGAACGAATGGCAGCTCGTCATGGCGACCGCGATGCTCGCGATGCTGCCGCCGGCGATGGTCGTGCTGCTGATGCAGAAGTGGTTCGTGAAGGGCCTCGTGGAGACGGAGAAATAATGGCCGACGTATCGCTGCGCGACGTGCGCAAGTCCTACGGTGCCGTGCAGGTCATCCAGGGCATCAGCATGGACATCGCCGATGGCGAGTTCGTGGTGATGGTCGGGCCCTCGGGTTGCGGCAAGTCCACGCTGCTGCGCATGGTGGCGGGCCTGGAGACCATCACCTCCGGCACGATCTCGATCGGCGGCCGGGTGGTGAACGACCTCGAGCCCAAGGACCGCAACATCGCGATGGTGTTCCAGAACTACGCGCTCTACCCGCACATGAGCGTGTTCGACAACATGGCCTACGGCCTGAAGATCCAGGGCCTCGCGAAGGCCGAGATCGAGGCGCGCGTGCAGCGCGCCGCGGGCATCCTCGAGCTCTCGAAGCTGCTCTCGCGCCGCCCGCGCGAGCTCTCGGGCGGCCAGCGCCAGCGCGTGGCGATGGGGCGCGCGATCGTGCGCGAGCCCTCGGTGTTCCTGTTCGACGAGCCGCTGTCGAACCTCGACGCCAAGCTGCGCGTGCAGATGCGAAGCGAGTTGCAGGCGCTGCACCAGCGCCTCGGCACCACCACGCTGTACGTCACGCACGACCAGGTCGAGGCGATGACGCTCGCCAACCGCATGATGGTGATGAACGGCGGCCACGCCGAGCAGATCGGCGCGCCGCTCGAGGTGTATTCGAAGCCGGCGACGGCGTTCGTCGCCGCGTTCATCGGCTCGCCGCCGATGAACCTGGTGGCCGGCCGCATCGCGGCCGACGGCGCGTCGATGCAGGGCGAGGGTGGCGTCGCCATCCGGCTGCCGGTGGCGCGTCCCGCGCTCGCGGGACGCGACGTGCTGCTCGGCGTGCGCCCCGAGCACCTCGAGGGCTGCCCCGAAGCCGAGGCAATGCTGAATCCCGACGTCGACTTCATGGAGCTGCTCGGTTCGGATTCGCTGGTCTACGGGCACCTCGGCACGAACAAGCAGGGCGCGCGCGTCGCGGCGCGGCTGCACACCTCGGTGGTGGCGAAGGCGGGGCACCTGCCGCTGCGCTTCGCCGACGAGAACCTGCACCTCTTCGATCCGGCGAGCGGCAAGCGGATCGAGGCGTGATGGCCGGGCGCGGCCCGAAGGCCTGGTCCGCCCCCCGCGTCGTCGCGCACCGCGGCGGCGGCTCGCTCGCGCCCGAGAACACGCTGGGTGCGTTCCGGCTCGGGGCGTCGATGGGCTTTCGCGGCGTCGAGTTCGACGTCATGCTGGCCGGCGACGGCACGCCGGTGCTGATCCACGACGAGACCCTGTCGCGCACGACGAATGGCAAGGGCGACGTCGCCGCCACGCCGTACGCGGAACTTGCGAAGCTGGACGCCGGCGCGTGGAAGGGCGAGCGCTGGCGCGGCGAGCGCATCCCGACCTTCGCCGAGGCGGGGCGCCTGTGCCGCGAGCTCGGCCTGTGGGCGAACGTCGAGATCAAGCCGGCGAAGGGCCACGAGCGCGCCACCGGCGCGGCGGTGGCGCGCATGGCGGCGGAGATCTGGCGCGACGACCCGGACTCGTGCCTGCTGTCCTCGTTCCAGGTCGCCGCGCTGGAGGCGGCCCGCGAGGCGGCGCCGCACCTGTCGCGCGGCGCCATCGTGCGGCCGGTTTCGGACGGGCTGGAGTGGCTGCCGCGGCTCGGCTGCGTGTCGCTGCACTGCAAGCACCAGGTGCTGGAGGAAGCGCAGGTGCGCCAGGTGCGCGACGCGGGCTACGCGCTCCTTTGCTGGACGGTGAACGACCCGGAAATCGCGCGGCGCCTGCTCGGCTGGGGCGTGGACGGCGTGATCACCGACGCCCTCGACGCGATCGGCCCCGACTTCCGCTAGGCGCGCAATCGCAAGCGACTGCGCCGAGCTAGAAGGGCAGCGGTGCGCCGGGCTTGAGCGGCTGCAGCGCCGCTCGGAACGACTCCTGGATGCGCTTCATCGCCTCGGGCGTGTCGCCCTCGAAGCGCAGCACGATCACGGGCGTGGTGTTCGAGGCGCGCGCGAGGCCGAAGCCGTCGGCATATTCGACGCGCACGCCGTCGATGTCGACGATGCGCGCCGCGCCCGGGAAGGGCTTCGCGGCCTGCAGCCTGGCCACCAGCGCGTGCGGCTCGCCTTCCTCGAGCTTCCAGTTCAGTTCCGGCGTGCATGGCGCGTTCGGCAGCGCCTTCAGCACCGCGTTCGCGTCGGACGCCTTCGACACGATCTCGAGCAGCCGCGCGCCGGTATAGAGCGCATCGTCGAAGCCGTACCAGCGTTCCTTGAAGAAGGTGTGGCCGGACATCTCGCCGGCGAGCGGCGCGCCGGAGGCCTTCAGCTTCGCCTTCACCAGCGAGTGGCCGGTCTTCCAGATCGTCGCGCGGCCGCCGTGGCGCTCGACCCACGGCGCGAAGAGGCGCGTGCACTTCACGTCGTAGATGATCTCGGCGCCCGGATTGCGCGACAGCACGTCGGCGGCATAGAGCATCAGCTGGCGGTCGGGGAAGATCACCTCGCCGTCCTTCGTCACCACGCCGAGGCGGTCGCCATCGCCATCGAAGGCGAGGCCGATCTCGGCGTCGCCACGCGCGAGGGCCTGCACCAGGTCGGCGAGGTTCTTCGGTTGCGACGGATCCGGGTGGTGGTTCGGGAACGTGCCGTCGACGTCGCAAAAGAGCTCCTCGACCTCGCAGCCGAGCGCGCGGAAGAGGCGCGTCGCGATCAATCCGGCGACGCCGTTGCCGCAGTCGATCGCGATCTTCATCTTTCTCGCGAGGCGAATGTCGCCCGCGATGCGCTGCACGTAGTCATCGAGGACATCGGCGTGGCTGCGCTTTCCCGCGCCGGAGCGCAGCGGGCCCGACTGCGCGAGCGTACGCAGGCCCTGGATTTCGTCGCCCGAGAGCGCATCGCCCGCGACGACCATCTTGATGCCGTTGTACTCGGGCGGGTTGTGGCTGCCGGTGACCATCGCGCAGCTGCCCGCGTCGAGCTGGTGCGACGCGAAGTAGGCGACCGGCGTCGGCACCATGCCGACGTCGATCACGTCGGCGCCGGCGGCGGCGACGCCTTCGCCGAGCGCCGTGGCGAGCGCAGGGCCCGAGAGACGGCCATCGCGGCCGACGACCACGGCGCGCGCGCCACGCTCGAGGGACAGCGTGCCGATGGCACGGCCGACGGCGCGCGCGATGGATTCGTCGAGCGTGCGGCCGACGATGCCGCGGATGTCGTAGGCGCGGAAGATTTCTGCGGGCAGGTTCATGGTTCGGAGAGGAATTGGTGGAGGCGCCGCGCGAGCCAGCCGTGCCGGCCGGGGAACGCGGGCTCGACGAAGCCGACGTGGCCTCCGGAGCGCGGCGATTCTACCTGCACGCATGCGGCGGCTCCGCGCGTCGCGCGCTCGAGGTCGGCGCGCGGCAGGAACGGGTCGTTCTGCGCGTTCAGCACCAGCGTCGGCACGCGGATCGCGCCGAGCACCGGCCCGGAGGAGGCGCGTTCGTAGTAGTCGGCGGCGTCGCGATAGCCGTGCAGCGGCGCGGTCACGGTGTCGTCGAACTCGTACAGCGTGCGCGCGGCGTTCGTGCGGCGGGGGTCGAAGAGGCCGGGGTGCAGCGCGAGCTTGGCGAGCGACTTCTTCTTCAGCGTGCGCAGGAAGTGCGTGGCGTACACCGCGCGCGAGAAGCCGCGCGACAGCGCGCGGTTCGCCGCGGCAAGGTCGAGCGGCGCGGACACCGCCGCGGCGCGCCGCACCACGCCGGCGGCCTCGTCGCCGCGCTCGCCGAGCCAGCGCAGCAGCACGTTGCCGCCGAGCGAGATGCCGGCGGCGTGCAGCGACACGCCGGGGACGGCGAGCCGGCGCAGCACCCAGTCCGCTTCCGCGCTGTCGCCCGAGTGGTAGGCGCGCGCGAGGCGATTCGGCTCGCCGGAGCAGCCGCGGAAGTGCACCACCGCGACGCGCCAGCCGTCCGCCGCGAAGGTGTGCGCGATCGAGCGCGCGTAGGGGCTCTGCGAGCTGCCTTCCAGCCCGTGGAAGACCGCGAGCCGGCGCGGCGCCGCATCCGGGCCGGTCCAGTCGAGGTCGATGAAGTCGCCGTCGGGCGTGTCCCAGCGTTCGCGGCGGAAGGCGACGTGCGGCGCGCGGCGCAGCGCCGGGAAGATGGTCTGCGCATGGCCACCGGGCAGCCACCACGGCGCGCGGTAGGAATGCGGCCGCGAGCTCAATGCAGGGTCTTCGTCGTGGGCGCGGTCGGCGTGGCTTCGGGCACGTCGGGCTTGCCCGGTGCGGGCGAGGCATGGTGCGCGACCATCTTCCAGCCCTCGGCGGTGCGCAGGTAGACGTTGGTGGCGACGACCGGGGGGCGCGGCTTCGGTTCGCCGGGCGGCGTGAGGTTCTCCTGCACGCTGTGCACCGCGACCATCGGACCCGAGAGCGCCACGCGCTGCGTGACGTGCACGCCGAGGACCGCGTTGCCCGAGAGCATGCGCAGCCAGCTGTCGCGCACCTGTTCCTGTCCCGTGCAGCGCGGGCCGCCAGGGTGCACGCAGACGATTTCCTCGTCGTCGGCCCAGACGGCCATCATGAGTTCGACGTCGCCGCGGGCGAGCGCGTCGTAGAACGCGTTCTCGGCGTCCTGCGCGGTGGGGAAGATCGGCGCGGCCATGCGGGTCGTCTCGGGCCGCGCGATGGTATCACCGCGCGAGTCGGCCGATCTCCTCGCGTACCCGATCCGGCGCGAGATCGCGCAGGCAGCGCAGGTGCCCGAGCGGGCATTCCCGCGCGAAGCAGGGACTGCAGTCGGGGCGCAGCCAGACCACGCGCGCGCGCGGCGACAGCGGTGGCGTGTGCTCCGGGCTGGACGAGCCGAACAGCGCGACCTGCGGCCGGTCGAGCGCGGCGGCGACGTGCATCAGGCCGGAGTCGTTGGTCACCACGTAGTCCGCGGCCGCGACGAGGTCGATCGCCTCGTCGAGCGTGGTCTCGCCGGCGAGGTTGCGGCCGGCAATGCCCTCGCAGGCGGCGCGGTCGGCGGGGGCGCCGAGCAGCACGACCGGCGTGTCGGACTGCGCGGAGAGTTCGCCGAACCGTGGCCAGCGCTTCGCCGGGCCGTACTCGGCGCCGGGACAGTAGGCCGCGTAGCGCGGCGGGAGGCCGAAGCGATCCGCGACCGCGCGCGCCGCGGCCGCATCGGCCCGCAGGCGCGGCGCGGGCAACGCCTCCACGGGCGCGGTGCCGGGGGCTTCGGCGAGCGCGGCGTAGTGCGCGGCCATCGGCGGGCGCTTTTCGCGCGCCTTGTAGACGAGGTTCAGCAGGCCGTAGCGCGATTCGCCGACGTAGCCGCTGCGCAACGGGATGTCGGCGAAGAACGGCACCAGCGCCGACTTCCAGGTGTTCGGCAGCACGATCGCCTGCTGGTAGCCGCGCCCGCGCAGGCTGCGGCCGAGGCGCCAGCGTTCGCGAAGCTGCAGCGCGCCATGGCGGAAATCCGCCTCGATCACGTCGTCCACGCCTTCCATGCGCCGCGCCACCGGCGCGACCCACGGCGGCGCGAGCACGTGGACCTCGACCGCGCCGAGCTTCTCGCGCAGCCGCGCGACCAGCGGCTGCGCCATCAGCGCGTCGCCGATCCAGTTCGGCGCGACGATCAGGATGCGGCGCACTGCTGACACCGGCATTGGGGTGGGTGGACGAGGCAGGGGCATGCCCCTGCCTCGTTCCGATCAATGTCCGTGGACTCGCGGGCCCTTGTAGACGAAGCGCGTGCCGCAATACGGGCACAGCGAGGCGCCTTCCTTCGCCACGTCGAGGAACACGCGCGGGTGGCGTGCCCACAGGGGCGCGCCGGGTACCGGGCAATGCAGCGGCAGGTCGTGCGCGCCCACTTCGACCACGCGAGCGTCGTCCGACCCCTGCAGGCCGCGCGCCGGCTCGTCCTTGCCGGGGATGCTCACTTGCCGCCCTTCTTCTTCATCGGCACGGGCGTGAGCCAGTGCGAGTAGCGCGCGTCCTTGCCGGTGACGACGTTGAAGAACGCCTTCTGCAGCTTCTTGGTCACCGGGCCGGCGCGGCCCTCGCCGATGACGCGCGAGTCGAGCTCGCGGATCGGCGTCACCTCGGCCGCGGTGCCGGTGAAGAAGGCCTCGTCGGCGATGTAGATGTCGTCGCGCGTGAGGCGCTTCGCCTTCACCGTGTAGCCCAGGCGCCCGGCGAGCTCGATCACCGAGCTGCGGGTGATGCCGGTGAGCGCGGAAGTGAGCTCCGGTTCGTAGATCACGCCGTCCTTGACGATGAACACGTTCTCGCCCGCGCCCTCGGCGACGAAGCCGTCGACGTCGAGCAGCAGGCCCTCGTCGTAGCCGTGCATCGTGGCCTCGAGCGTCGCGAGCACCGAGTTCGGGTAGGTGCCGGACATCTTGGAGCGCGCCATCGTCACGTTGACGTGGTGGCGCGCGTACGAGGCGGTCTTCACGCGGATGCCCTTCTCGAGCGCGTCGGGGCCGAGGTACGCGCCCCAGGGCCACGCGGCGATCGCCACGTGCACCTTGGCGCCGATCGGCGACACGCCCATCTTCTCGGAGCCGTAGAACGCGATCGGGCGGATGTAGCAGGCCTCGTGGCCGTTGGCGCGCACCACGTCGACCTGAGCCTGCATCAGCTGCTCGAGCGTGTAGGGGATCTTCATCATGTAGATGTGGCCCGAGTTGAGCAGGCGCTGCGTGTGCTCGCGAAGGCGGTAGATCGCGGTGCCCTTCGCGGTCTTGTACGCGCGCACGCCCTCGAACACGGCGAGGCCGTAGTGCAGCGAGTGGGTGAGGACGTGGGTGGTGGCCGAACGCCACGGCACCAGCTTGCCGTCGTGCCAGATCCAGCCATCGCGGTCCGCCATCGAGAGGGCGGGCTTGGCCGCCGCCTGGGTCTTCGCCATCGGATGTCGCCTTCCTTGCGTGGGAATCGGAGCGGCCATTCTACCCGCGCGGCACCGCGGCGCGCTACACTATTAACATGGATGTTAATCCTCTGGACGCCACGTTCGCCGCGCTCGCCTCGCAGCCGCGGCGGCGCATCCTCGCCTTCCTGTCGCAGACCGCGCTGTCGACGGCGGACCTCGCGGCGCGCTTCGGCATCAGCGCGCCCGCCGTTTCGCGGCACCTCGCGGTGCTGCTCGCCGCGGGTCTCGTGTCCGCGGAGCGACAGGGGCAGCGCGTGCTGTACCGGCTGGAGCGCGAGGCGCTGCTCGGTGCGCTGGCGCGCTTCGCCTCCGAGGTGGACGGGCCGCTGCGCCACACGCCGCCCTCCGGGCGCACGATGCGCGACGCGATTTGATGCTAGCCTCCGCGCCGGGAGGCAGGATGCGCAGGATCGCAGGCATGCGCGGGATCGCAGCAATGCTCGCCGCCGCGGCGCTCGCGGCGGGGTGCGCCACGGTGGACGACGTCGTCGCGCGGCTGCAGCCGCTGGTGCGCGGCGACCGCATCGATGTCGCCACGTTCAGCCGCGGCGGCGTCGACGAGGAGCCGGCGCGCTACTGGCTGCCGTACATCGTCATGCCGTCCAAGCCGCGCACGCACTACCGGATCCGCAAGGTGGACGGCACGGTGGCGCTCGAGGCGCGCGCGGATCATTCCGCCTCCGGCCTCTACCGGCCGATGCGCATCGACCTGCGCGAGCATCCGCTGCTCGAGTGGAGCTGGAAGGTCGAGGGCCTGATCCCCGGCGCCGACAACCGGATCGCGCAGAAGGAGGACTCGCCGGTGCGCCTGATCCTGGCGTTCAGCGGCGACCTCGACAAGCTCGACTTCTTCGACCGCGGCAAGATGCGCCTCGCCAAGGCGCTGTCGGGACAGGACCTGCCGTACGCGACGCTGATGTACGTGTGGTCGAACGAGCACCCGGTGGACACCGTGATCCACAACCCGCACCTGTCGCGCATCCGCATGATCGTGGTCGACTCGGGCGACGCGCGCGTCGGCCAGTGGGCGTCGTACCGGCGCGACGTGCTCGCCGACTACCGGCGCGCGTTCGAGGAGGAGCCCGACGTGGTCCACACCGTCGGGCTGATGAGCGACACCGACAACACCCGCACCCACGCACGCGCGTGGTACGGCGACATCACGTTCCGAAAACGCGCGCCCACAGCGCCCTGACCGGCGCCGCGAGCGGCTCGCCTTCTTCCGCGGGCACGCGCGCGTAGTCCGCGCCCGCCAGCCGCAGCCCGTGCTGGCGGCGGCGCATCTCGCGATACGCGTTGCGCGCGCCCTCGGAGAGGTCGCCCGGCACCAGCCCGAGTTCCGCCGCGATTCCCAGCAGCGCGAGGTTGCCGAGGTTGCCGGTGAGCCTGCGGTGCGCGGCGGCGTGCGCGAGCACGAGGTACTGCACGATGAACTCGACGTCGATCATGCCGCCGGGATCGTGCTTCAGGTCGAACAGGCCGGAGCGGTTCGGGTGCCCGTCGTGCATGCGCTTGCGCATGGCCAGCACTTCTTTCGCCAGCGCGGCGGCGTCGCGCGGGCGCGTGAGGATCTCGTCGCGGATCGCCTCGAACGCCGCGCCCACCGCGCGGTCGCCGGCGCAGAAGCGCGCTCGGGTCAGCGCCTGGTGCTCCCAGACCCAGGCTTCCGATTCCTCGTAGCGGCGAAAGCCCTCGAGCGACACCGCGAGCAGGCCCTTGTCGCCATGCGGCCTGAGGCGCAGGTCGGTCTCGAACAGCGGCCCGGCGGTGGTCTGCGTGGTGAGCCAGCTGTTCAGGCGCTGCGCAAGGCGCATGTAGACCTCCTCGGCGCGCTCGTCGGCGTCGTCGAACACGAACACCATGTCGAGGTCGGAGGCGTAGCCGAGTTCCTTGCCGCCGAGCTTGCCGTAGCCGATCACGGCGAACGCGGGTTCGGGTCGGTGGGCGCCCCGCACCTGCGCCCACGCCAGCTTCAGCGCCGCGCCGAGCATGCGGTCGGCGAGTTCCGAGAGATGGTCCGCGAGGCGCTCGACGGTGAGCTGCCCGCCGAGGTCCTGCGCGAGCAGCCGGAATAGCTGGCCCTGGTGCTGCTCGCGCAGCGCGTGCATCTCCTGCTCGACGTCGCCGCGGTGCAGCGCGAGCTGGCCGTCGAGCACCGCCTGGAACGCCGGCCAGTCGGGCGGCGCGGTGAGCACGCGATCGTCGAGCAGCTCGTCGAGCAGGATCGGATGGCGCGTGACGAACTGCGCGGCCCACGGTGACGCGCCGATGATGCGCGCCACGCGCCCGAGCGCGTCCGGGTGCTCGGCGAGCAGCGCGAGGTACGAGGCGCGCCGCGAGATGGCCTCGATCAGGTCGAGGCCGCGCGCGAGCGTCGCGTCCGGGTCGGGCGTGCCGCGTGCCGCCGCCACCAGCGCGGGCACCAGCGCGTCGAAGCGGCGGCGCGACTCCGTGGGCAGCGTCGCGTAGCGCTGTCCCGATTGCGAGGCGCCCAGGCGCCGCGCGCTGGCCTCGGCGTCGCGGAAGCCGGCGTCGGCGAGGACGCGCGCGCGTTCCTCGCCGCTGCCGTTCCACGCCGCCTGCATCGGCGACTCGGCGCTCGATTCCGCGAACACCGCCTGGAAGTGGCGAGTGACGATGGAGCGGTGCGCGTCGAGCGCGGCGAGGAACGCCGGCCAGCCGTCGAACCCCGTCATCCCGGCGACGCGCGCACGGTCGCCGTCGTCGGTCGGCAGTTCGTGCGTCTGCCGGTCGTCGAGGTACTGCAGGCGGTGTTCCGTGTTCCTCAGGAAGACATACGCCTCGGTCAGTTCCCGGGCGGTGCCTGCGGGCAGCATGCGGCGCTCCTCGAGCCGCGCGAGCACTTCGCAGGTCGGGCGCACGGTCAGGGCCGGGTCACGGCCGCCGCGCACCAGCTGCAGGGCCTGCGCGACGAACTCGATCTCGCGGATGCCGCCCGGCCCGAGCTTGACGTGCTGCGCGAGCTCGCGACGCGCCACTTCGCGGCGCACCTCGGCGTGCAGCTGGCGCATCGCCGCGAGCGTGCCGAAGTCGAGGTACTTGCGGAACACGAACGGGCGCACGATCGCGGCGAGCTCGCGCTGGCGCGCATAGTCGTCGAGCCCGGTGAGCGGGCGCGCCTTGATCCATGCGTAGCGCTCCCACTCGCGCCCCTGCGACACGAGGTAGTGCTCCAGCGCCGCGAACGACAGCGCGAGCGGCCCCGAGTCGCCGTGCGGGCGCAGCCGCATGTCGACGCGGAACGCGAAGCCGTCGCCGGTGATCTCGGCGAGCAGCGCGATCAGGCGCTTGCCGGCGCGCTCGAAGTATTCCGCGGTCGACAGGCGCCGCGGGCCGTCGGTCTCGCCGTCCTCCGGATAGACGAACACGAGGTCGATGTCGGACGAGACGTTCAGCTCGCGGCCGCCGAGCTTGCCCATGCCGATCACCACCAGCGGCTGCGCGCGGCCCTGCGCGTCGAGCGGCCGGCCGAACTCCGGCGCGAGGCGCGCCTCGGCCACGGCGAGCGCCGCGCGGATCGACTCCTCGGCGAGGTCGGACATCATCGCGCACACCTCGTCGAGGCGCGGGCCGCCCTCGAGGTCGCGCGCCATCGCGCGCAGCATCACGCGGCGGCGCAGTTCGCGCAGCCTGCGCCTGGCGTCCGCGTCGTCGCCGTCGGCGAGCCCCGACAGGGCCGCGCGCATCTGCGCCGCGTCGATGGGGCCGCCGGCCTGCAGTTCGGCGGCCAGCGCGGGAGTCGCGGAAAGCCAGCTGGACGCGATCCGCGAAAGGGCGATTTTCCGAGTGGAATCGGGCATTTACGGTTAGAATCCGTCGAGATCGGCCGACGCGGCGCGCGGTGCAGTGGACCTGCAGTGGACCAAATGGCGGATGGAACGTTAACGGACTCCATGGGGGCAGCGCAAAGCAACGTTTGCAGGCGGCCGGAGGCGAACGCGCGGTGAGGCTTCGCCCGACCCGTCGCCATTTTGTCCTCGCGCTCGAAGGGCTCGCGTGGGGGACGCTCCTCGTCCTCGTGTCGGCGATGCTCGCCTTGCGCTACTGGGCGCTGCCGAACATCGAGCGCTGGAGCCCGCAGATCGTCGACGCGATCTCGCGCGGCGTCGGGCAGAAGGTCACCGTGGGCTCGATCGAGGCCGACTGGCCGGGCCTCAGGCCGCGCATCGAGCTGTCGGACGTGCGCCTGCACGACCGCGAGGGGCGCGAGGCGCTGGTGCTGCCGACGGTCACCGCGGTGGTGTCGTGGCGCTCGCTGCTGTTCCTCGACCTTCGCATGCGCTCGTTCACCATCGAGGCGCCGCGCCTCGCCGTGCGCCGCGATGCCGCGGGCGCGATGTATGTCGCCGGCATGAAGCTCTCGCAGGAGAAGGGCGACGGGCGGCTCACCGACTGGATCCTCGGCCAGAACGAGATCGTGATCCGCGACGCCGAGATCGAGTGGACCGACGAGCTGCGCGCCGCGCCGCCGCTGGCGCTGAAGTCGCTCGAGTTCCGGCTGCACAACGACGGCGACGTGCACGAATTCGGCCTGTCGGCGAAGCCGCCGGCGCACCTGGGCTCGGGCATCGACCTGCGCGCCAGCCTCGTCGGCAGCACGGTGGCGCAGCCCTCGGCGTGGAACGGGCGCGTATTCGCCGAACTCGGGTCGACAGACCTCGCGGGCTGGCGCCAGTGGGTCGACTATCCGCTCGACGTCCGCAAGGGGCAGGGCGCGCTGCGCATCTGGGCGACGCTGGGCGACGGGCGGCTCACGCGCGCCACGGCCGACGTAGCGCTCACCGACGTCGTCGCGCGCCTCGGGCGCGACCTGCCGGTGCTCGAGATCACGAGCGTGCGTGGCCGCGTGCAGGGCCGCGAGACGCCGAATGGCTACGAGTTCGGCGCGCGCAACCTCGCGCTGGCGACGCCGAAGGGGCCCGAGATGCAGTCGACGAGCTTCGTCGCGCGCATCGAGGGCCCGACGCCGCGGCGCGCCGGCGTGCAGATCGACGAGAACTGGAAGCCCAACCGCGGCTCGGTGAGCGCGAACCAGATCGAGCTCGCGCCGCTCGCGCGCCTCGCCGATTTCCTGCCGTTCCCGGCCGACCTGCGGCAGGTGCTCGCGGAACTCGCGCCTGCCGGCGTGGTGCAGGACGCGAAGTTCGACTGGACGGGCGAACTCACGGGCACGCCTTCCTTCAGCGCCAAGGCGCGCTTCACCGGCCTGGGCATCCACCCGTGGCGCCGCCTGCCGGGATTCGCCGGCCTCTCGGGCAGCCTCGAGGCCACCGACCAGAAGGGCGCCTTGCGCCTCGCGTCGCAGAAGGCCGAGGTGGACCTGCCGCGCATCTTCCCCGAGCCGCGCATCGCGCTCGAGGCGCTCTCCGGGCAGGTGGACTGGGAGCGCCATGGCGAGCAGGGCGTCGCGGTGCGCATCGCCAACCTCGCGTTCGCCAACCAGCACGCCGCCGGCACCGCGTTCGGCAGCTACGCGTTCACCGGCGAGGGCCCGGGCACGATCGACCTGTCGGCGAACCTGAGCCGCGCCGAGGGGCGCTTCACCGCCAAGTACCTGCCATTGAGCACGATCATGGGCGAGCGCACGCGCGAGTGGCTGGCCAGCGCGGTGCAGGAAGGGCAGTCGTCCGACGTGCGGCTGCGCCTGAAGGGCGACCTGCGCGACTTCCCCTTCACCGGCGGGCAGAAGGGCCTGTTCCAGGTGACGGCGAAGATCACCGGCGCGAAGCTGGAGTACGCCGGCGGCTGGCCGCTGATGGACGCGATCGACGGCGACCTTCTGTTCGAGAACGAGAAGATGGAGATCGTCGGGCGCAGCGCGCGCATCCTCGGCGCGCGCCTGTCGAACGTGCGCGCGCAGCTGCCTTCGCTGCTCGGCCAGGACAAGGTGCTGCACCTGCAGGGTAGCGCCGAGGGCCCGACGCAGGAGTTCCTAAAGTACATCGCGCAGAGCCCGGTGCGGCGCCACATCCACGGCGTCACCGATCCGATGAGCGCGACCGGCGCCGGGCGCCTGTCGATGAAGCTGGACATCCCCCTGGGCGACACCGCGCGCACGAAGCTGTCGGGCGAGTTCCGCTTCAGCGGCAATACGCTGCGCATGGACGGGCGCATGCCGCCGATCGAGCGTGCCGCGGGCACGGTGGCGTTCACCGAATCCACGCTCTCGATCCGCGACGGCTCGGGCCAGCTCTTCGGCGGGCCGGTGGCGATCGGCGGCGGCACGCAGAAGGAGGGAGGGGTCGCGGTGGTGGCGCGCGGCACCTTCACGACGGAAGGCATCCGCCCGGTGTTCGACCATCCGTGGCGGCGCTACGCGAGCGGCACCGCGCCGTACACCGCGACGGTCACCTCGCAGGCGGGTGTGTGGCAGATCGCCTTCGAGTCCAGCCTCGCGGGCATCGCGGTCACGCTGCCGCCGCCGCTCGAGAAGGCCGCCGCGGCGCAGATGCCGCTGCGCGTGGAGATCACGCCCGGCGAGAGCGGCGCGCGCGAGCGCATCTCGGTGTCGCTCGCGCGGCAGGTGCAGGCCGAGTTCCTGCGCTCGCGCGAGGGCGACGAGATGCGCCTGCAGCGCGCGGCCGTGGCGCTCAATCCGTCGGCGGGCGAGCCGATGCGCCTGCCCGAGCGCCGCGGCTTGCTGCTCTACGGCACGCTCGCCTCGCTCGACCTCGATCGCTGGCGGCCGATCCTCGCCGCGGGCGAGGGGGGCGGCGCCGGCGCCACGTCGTTCGAGTTGCGGCTCGGCTCGCTCGACGCCTTCGGCAAGCGGCTGCGCACCGTGGCGATGAAGGGCGGCGCGGATTCGGGCGGCTGGTCGGCGAACGTGAATTCGGCCGAGCTCGCGGGCGACCTCGCCTACCGCTCGGAGGGCAACGGCCGCCTCACCGCGCGCCTCGCGTACTTCACCCTGCCCGACGACGTGCCGGGCGCGAAGCCGGCGGCCTCGGCGACCTCGACGCGCGACTTCCCCGCGGTCGACCTGGTCGCCGAGAGCTTCACGTTCCGCGGCTCGAAGCTCGGCCGCGTCGAGATCGCCGCCGACCACGACGGCCCGAACTGGCGCATCGACCGCATCTCGATGCTGAATCCCGACAGCTCGATGAGCGCGAAGGGCGTCTGGCAGACCGGCAGCGTGTCGCGCACCTCGCTGGCGTTCACGTTCGATGCGAGCGACGTCGGCAAGTTCCTGGAGCGCATCGGCAAGCACGACCACGTCAAGGCCGGGCGCGGCAAGCTTTCGGGCTCGCTGGCGTGGAACGGCGACCCGGTGACGCTCGACTACCCGACGCTCTCGGGCGAGCTCGCGCTCGCGATGGAGGACGGGCAGTTCCTCGAGATCGAGCCCGGCATCGGCAAGCTGGTGTCGCTGATGAGCCTGCAGATGCTGCCGCGGCGCGTGGCGCTCGACTTCCGCGACGTGTTCTCCAAGGGCTTCCAGTTCGACAAGATCGGCGCGTCCTTCGCCGTGCGCCAGGGCGTGATGACGACGCGCGACTTCCGCATGAACGGGCCGGCGGCCGACGTCGAGATGTCGGGCGACATCGACCTCGCGCGCGAGACCCAGAAGCTGCACGTTAAGGTGATCCCGCAGCTCGGCGACACGGCGTCCACCGTGGTCGGCCTCGTCAATCCGATCGCCGGCGTCGCCACGCTGATCGCCGGGCGCCTGATGAAGAACCCGCTCGGGCAGGTGTTCGCGTTCCAGTACTCGATCACCGGCAGCTGGGCCGATCCCAAGGTCGAGAAGGCGGGCGGCCCCCCGCCCGCGTCGCCCGTGGCGCAGGAGGCGCCCGGTGCCGCGCCGGCGCCGCCGGCCGAGCCGTCGAAGCCGAACTGATCGCGGTCGCCGCTCGATGGCCCGATTCGCCGCCGTGCAGATGGTGTCCGCTCCGGAGGTGGCGCCGAACCTCGAGGCGGCCGGCCGCCTGGTGGCCGAGGCGGCCGCGGGCGGCGCGCGCCTCGTCGCGCTGCCGGAGTACTTCTGCATCCTCGGCAATCGCGGCACCGACAAGGTGGACGCGCGCGAGGCCGACGGCGCCGGCCCGATCCAGGACTTCCTCGCGGATTGCGCGCGGCGCCATGGCGTCTGGGTCGTCGGCGGCACGGTGCCGCTCGCCTGCGAGGACCTGCGCCGCGTGCGCAGCGCGTGCCTCGTGTTCGACGACGCCGGCCGGCGCGTGGCGCGCTACGACAAGATCCACCTCTTCGCCTTCGAGCGCGGCGCGGAGCGCTACGACGAGGCCGAGACCATCGAGCCGGGCGGCGTGCCGCTCGCGGTGGATTCGCCGTTCGGGCGGCTGGGGCTGTCGGTCTGCTACGACGTGCGCTTCCCGGAGCTCTACCGGCGCGAGCGCGACGTCGCCGCGTGGTTCGTGCCCTCGGCGTTCACCGCGACCACCGGTGCCGCGCACTGGGAGACCCTGCTGCGCGCGCGGGCGATCGAGAACCAGTGCTACGTGGTCGCGCCTGCGCAGGGCGGCCTGCATCCCAACGGCCGGCGCACCCATGGCCACACGATGATCGTGGATCCCTGGGGCGACATCGTCGCCGAGCGCGCCGAGGGAGAAGGCGTGATCTTCGCCGACGTGGACGCCGCGCGGCTCTCGGAGGTGCGAAAATCGCTGCCTGCGCTCCACCACAGGCGACTCTGACCCATGGATTCCGACGTCCTCCTCTCCACCGCCGATTCCTACCTGCTTTCGCCGCACGAACTCGAGGCAGGCAAGCTGCAGCAGGTGTTCGGCGAACTCGTGCGCCACCGGCTCGACTACGCCGACCTGTACTTCCAGTACACGCGGTCGGAAGGCTGGAGCCTCGAGGAAGGCATCGTCAAGGCCGGCAGCTTCGACATCGAGTCCGGCGTCGGCGTGCGCGCGATCTCCGGCGAAAAGACGGCGTTCGCGTACTCGGACGAGATCAGCTTCTCCGCGTTGCAGGACGCCGCGCGCACCACGCGCGCCATCGCGCGCGCGGGCGGCGGCAAGAAGGCGCAGGTGGCGCGGCGCGCGAACGCCCCTGCTCGCTATTCGCCCGTCGATCCGCTTGCTTCTCTTCCGTCGACCGCGAAGGTCGCGATGCTCGAGCGCGTCGAGAAGATGTGCCGAAAGCTGGACCCGCGCGTCACGCAGGTCATGGCGCATCTCGGCGGCGAATACGAGGTGGTGCTGGTCGCAAGGTCCGACGGCGTGATGGCCGCCGATGTGCGTCCGCTGGTGCGCCTGTCGGTACAGGTGATCGCCGAGCAGGACGGCCGGCGCGAATCCGGCAGCTCGGGCGGCGGCGGGCGCACCGACTACTCGCACTTCACCGACGCGGTGCTCGAGGACTACGCGCAGCGCGCGGTGGCGCAGGCGATCACCAACCTCGGCGCGAAGCCGGCGCCGGCCGGCACGATGACCGTGGTGCTCGGGTCGGGCTGGCCGGGCATCCTGCTGCACGAGGCGATCGGCCACGGGCTCGAGGGCGACTTCAACCGCAAGGGCAGTTCGGCATTCTCCGGGCGCATCGGCGAGCGCGTCGCGGCGCCCGGCGTGACGGTGGTGGACGACGGCACGATCCCCGGGCGGCGCGGCTCGCTGACGGTGGACGACGAGGGCAACCCGACCTCGCGCACCGTGCTGATCGAGGACGGCGTGCTGCGCGGCTACATGCAGGACAGCCTGAACGCGCGCCTGATGAAGATGCCGGTGACGGGGAATGGTCGCCGCGAGTCCTTCGCGCACATGACGCTGCCGCGCATGACCAATACCGTGATGCTTGCCGGCAACCACGACCCGGAGGAGATCCTCCGCAGCGTGAAGCACGGCCTCTACGCGGTGAACTTCGGCGGCGGCCAGGTGGACATCACCAACGGCAAGTTCGTGTTCTCCGCGGCCGAGGCCTACCTGATCGAGAACGGCAAGGTGACGCACCCCGTGAAGGGCGCCACCCTCATCGGCAACGGGCCGGACGCGCTGACGCGCGTGTCGATGATCGGCAACGACCTGAAGATGGATTCCGGCGTCGGCACCTGCGGCAAGGAAGGGCAGGGCGTGCCGGTCGGCGTCGGCCAGCCGACGCTGAAGATCGACGGCCTGACGGTTGGAGGTACGGCCTGAGGGCCTGAGCGTTGGAGGTCCGGCCTGCGGGCCGGCCCCGCCACCGACGCCCGCTAGTACTTCACCGAGCAGCCGTAGGGCGAACTCGACGACGTGGACACCGCCTTCCCGGCGAGCGCCTCGCCGAGCGCGGCGCGCACGTAGTTCTTCGAGGTCTTCACGTCGGCCGGATCGGTCGAGCGCTTGTCGTCGATCGCGCCGGTGTAGGCGACCACGCCCTTTGGGTCCACCACCCACATCTGCGGCGTGGTGCGCGCCGCGTAGAGGCGGCCGACCTTGCTGTCGCCGTCGATCAGCGTCGCGGTGGGCGCGGCGCCGGACTTCTTCATCCACGCCTCCATGCGCTGCGGCGGGTAGTACTCGGCGTGGCCGTTGCGCGTCGAGTTGATCGCGAGCCACGCCACGTTCTTCGCCGCGAACTCCTTCTGCAGGCCGGGCATGTTGGCGCTGTCGTAGTGCTTGCGCACGTACGGGCACTCGGGGTTCACCCATTCGAGCACCACCCAGCGACCGCGGAAGTCGGACAGCTTCACCGGCTTGCCGGCGGTGTCGGGCAGCGTGAAGTCCGGCGCGGGCTGCCCCGGGTTGATCGCGATCGCGGGCGAGGACAGGGCGAGCGCGGCGGCGGCCGCGGCGAGCAGTCGGGTCGGCATCATGTCGAGGGCTCCTTCGGACGGGGATCGTTGCGGACGGGAATGGGGGCGAGCGCGTCGAGCACCAGCTCGCGCGTCAGCACCTCGGGCAGGAGGCGCGGCGCCTCGCCCGGGCGGTAGAGCGCGTACACCGGGATGCCGTTGCGGCCGAGCGCCGCGAGCGCGCGGGCGATCTCGGGGTCGCGCTTCGTCCAGTCGGCGCGCAGCAGCGCGACGCCGCGGCGACGGAATTCCTCCTCGACGCCGGGCTTCTCGAGCACCAGCTTCTTGTTCACCTGGCAGGTGACGCACCACGCCGCGGTGAAGTCGACGAACACCGGGCGGCCCTCGGCCAGCAGGCGCTCGACGCGCGCGCCGGACCACGGCTGCCACGCGTCGGCGAGCGCCGAGGGCTTCTCGTCGCCGAGTTGCAGCGCGAGCACCCACGCGAGCCACAGGACCGTGGCGTAGAGCGGCAGCGCGAGCAGGCGCTTCAAGCGCGTCATCCACGTGCCGGGGCCCGGCAGGTAGCGCAGCCAGCGCGGGTTCCATGCAAGCGCGACGTAGGGCAGCGCCATGCCGAGGCCGAGCGCGGCGAAGACCACGAACGCGGCCGCCGCGCTCTCGGTGACGGCGTAGCCGATCGCCGCACCCATGAACGGCGCGGTGCAGGGCGAGGCCACCGCGACCGCGAGCACGCCGGAGAGGAAGGCGTCGGCGCCGGCGTGGCGCGCGCGTGCGCCGGCCCACCGTGCCGGCACGAGCGACGGGAACTCGAACGCACCGGAGAGATTCAGCGCCAGCGCGAGGAAGAGCGCGGCCAGCGCGCCGACCACGACGGGCGATTGCAGCTGGAAGCCCCAGCCGACCTGGCGGCCGGCGGCCTGCAGCGCGACCAGCACGCCGGCAAGCGCGAGGAACGATGCGACCACGCCCGCGGCGTAGATCAGGCCGTGCCGGCGCAGCGACGCGGCGTCGGCGCCCCCTGCGAAGCCGAGGATCTTGATCGACAGCACCGGCAGCACGCAGGGCATCAGGTTGAGGATCACGCCGCCGGCGAACGCGAGCGCGAGCGCCATCCAGAGGCTCGCCGCGATCGCCCCGGGCGCGGGCGTCGCGCCGTGGCGCGCAGGGCTGGTGGCGACGCGGGTCACCGCGCCGCGCACCGGCACGTCGATCTCGACGGCGCTCGGTCCGCCGTCGCGCAGCGCGCGCTCGGCGACGAGCAGCCCGGACACGCGCGTGAACTCGCCGACCGGCTGCTCGGAGGCGGGGATTTCGAGGACGTAGCCGGCGTTGCCGCGCTGCCACGGCTGGCGCGCGGCGTGCTGCACCTTGCCTTCCTCGAACGGCAGGAAGGCGAGCGGGCCCGCATCGAGGCCCGCGGGCGGCTGCACCGCGAGCGCGACGTGGCCGCGCGCGCCGGTGGCCTCGAGGCGCCATTCGCCGAGCGCGGCGGCGGGCACCGGCAGCGCGGCGCGCGTGCGCTCGAGCGCGCCGGCCCAGCGCGTCGGCGTCGTGTCGCCGACCGCGACCTCGAGGGCGAGCGCGCCGTCCTCGGGCACGCAGCGCTCCTCGTTGCAGACCAGCCACTTGGCGTGCGCGCCGAGCCGGACGCGGCCGCTCGCGCCCGCCGGCACCGCGACCTCGAACGGGAGGAACACCTCGTCCTCGTAGCCATAGTTCATCAGCGGGCCGACCGGGATGCGGCGCGGCGCCGGCCAGCGGAACGTACCGGCCTCGAAGCCCGCGGGCAGCGCCCAGTCGAGCGACGGCGGCTGGCCGGCATCGCCCGGGTTGCGCCAGTACACGTGCCAGTCGGGGATCATCTTCAGCCGCAGCGCGGCCTGGACGCGGCCGCCGGGCGCCGCACCGGCGGTCGCCGCGACCAGCTCCGCCTCGACGAACGGCGTGCGCACCACCGGCTGGGCGAGGGCCGCGCAGGGCAGGGCGAGGAGGAGGGCGAGGATTCGAAACAGCATCGGCTGGAGGGAAATGCGGGCGTCCGGACGCTAACATGCGGGCAGGCCACTTTGTTTCACCTGCCGCAACCAAGGCTCGGACAGCGCCGCGGGCGGAAGGTTCGTCGTACCCCCTAACGACCGGAGGACCGCAATCCCATGAACGGCGCCGAAGCGCTCGCCCGCACGCTGGTCGCGTGCGGCATCGACACCATCTTCGCCAATCCCGGCACCTCCGAGATGCACTTCGTCTCGGCGCTCGACCGCGTCGAGGGGCTGCGCTGCGTGCTCGGGCTGGCCGAGACCGTGGTCACCGGCTGCGCCGATGGCTACGGCCGCGTCACCGGCCGCCCGGCGGCGACGCTGATGCACTGCGGTCCCGGCCTCGCCAACGGCCTTGCCAGCCTGCACAACGCGAAGCGCGGCTACACGCCGATCGTGAACGTCGTCGGCGACCAGGCGACCTACCACCGCGTGCTCGATGCGCCGCTGACCGCCGACACCGAAGGGCTTGCACGCACGGTGTCGCAGTGGGTGCGCACCACGACGCGCGCCGAGGACGTCGGCGCCGACGCCGCGGCTGCGGTGCAGGCGGCGCGCAGTGCGCCGGGCAACATCGCGACGCTGGTGCTGCCGGCGGATTGCGCGTGGAACGAAGGCGCGGCGCCGGCCAAGGCGCTGGCCAAGATCGAGCGCGCCACCGTTTCGCCGGAAGCGGTGACCATCGCCGCGCGTGCCCTGAAAAGCGGCCAGCCAGCCATGATCATGCTCGCGGGTTCGGGGCTCTCCGAGCGCGCCGTGCGCGCGGCCTGGCGCATCTCGAAGGCCACCGGCGCGCTGCTGCGTGCGCCGACGCAGGTGTCGCGCCTGGCGCGCGGCCGCGGTCGCGTCGCGCTCGACCGGCTGCCCTACGCGGTGGACCTCGCGGTCAAGGTGCTCGAGCCGATGAAGCACCTCGTGCTCGCGGGGGCGAAGGTGCCGGTGGGCTTCTTCGCCTATCCCGGCAAGCCCGGCGTGCTGACGCCGAAGGGCTGCCAGACGCACGTGCTGGCGCGCGTCGAGGAAGACATCGAGGGCGCGCTCGAGGCGCTTGCGGACGCCGTCGGCGCGCCGCAGGACGTTGCTATTCCCGACGCACCGAAGCCCGAGGCGCAGCGTGGCCGCTTCGAGCCCGTGGCGTTCGGGCAGACGCTCGCCGCGCTGTTGCCCGACAACGCCTACGTGGTCGAGGATGCGGTGACCTCGGGCCGCGCGATCTTCCCGCCGACCTACGGCGCGGCGCCGCACCACTGGTCGCACGTCACCGGCGGGGCGATCGGATTCGCGTTCTCCGCTTCCACCGGCGTCGCGGTGGGCGCCCCGGACCGCAAGGTGGTCTGCCTGCAGGCCGACGGCGGCGGCATGTACTGCCTGCAGGCGCTGTGGACGCAGGCGCGCGAGAAGCTCGACGTGGTCAACATCGTGTTCGCGAACAAGCGCTACGCCATCCTGCAGGGCGAGCTGGCCGCGGTCGGTGCGCAGCCGGGGCCGGCGTCGAAGGCGCTGTTCAGCCTCGCCGAACCCGAGATCCGCTGGACCAAGCTCGCCGAGGGCCTCGGCGTCGAGTCGGTGCGCGTCGAGACGCTGGAGGCCTTCGCCGACGCGTTCCGTGCCGCCTGCGCGAAGCGCGGCCCGTTCCTCATCGAATTCGCCATCGACTGATGAAAGCCGACTGATGGCCGCGCTCTGGTCGATCGCGTATGCCGTGGATCCGGCGGATCGCGCCGCGTACTGCGAGTGGTTCCATGGCGTGCACATCCCCGAGAAGCTCTCGCGCCCGGGCTACGACTGGGCCGGGCACTACGAGGGCGGCGGGCGCTGCCTTGCGCTCTTCGGCGGCGCCGACGCGCGCGCCTTCCTCGATCCCACGCCCGCGCAGCTGAAGGGCAAGCAGGACGATCTCACGCGGCGCATGGTCGGGATGCGCAAGGGCGTGGAGGCGCAGGTGGTGGTCGAGGCAGATTCGGTCGGTTCGGCGGCGCGCGCTGCGCCGGCGTTCGTGCGGCTGTCGTGGCTCGACGCGGCGGATGCGGCGGCGAGCGACGCGATCGCCCAGCGGGTAGTGCAGCAGCGGTTCCCCGACCTCGCGCGCGCGGGCGCTTGCGAGTGGGCTTCGTTCCTCGTCCCCGTGATTGGCGGCGGCGCGCGCCTGCTGCTGGAGGCTCACGCCACGGCGCCATCGATCGCGCCGCCCGCAGGCGCCTCGCGCGTCTTCGAAGGGCGCAGGATCGGCTAGGGTCGGCCGCGCACGGCCATCAGCACCAGCCGCGCGCCGAAGAACAGGAACACCGCGCCGAAGGCGCGTTCCATCCCGCGGCGATAGCGCTCGTAGAACGCGCGCGCCGCGCGGCGCTGCAGCGCCCAGCCGAGGAACCAGAGGTAGCTGCCGTTCAGCGCGAGCAGCGTCGCCACCGCGACGAGGCCCGTGGGCAGGTTCGCCGTCGCCACGCCCGCGACCGCGAAGATGCTGGTGATGAAGAACACGGCCTGCGCATTGGACAATGCGGTGCCGAAGCCGACGCCAAGCGCGCGGCGGTCGCTCATGCGTGGTTCCGGCGCGTCATCGTCTGCGGTTGCGCGTGAGCGGCGCCCGCGCAGCAGCTTGATGCCGAGCCACGCGAGGTAGGCGCCGCCGCACAGGTGCACCGCGAGCGCGGCGGCGGGCAGCGCCTTCAGCAGAGCGACCAGCCCGAAGAGGCCCGACAGGGCCCAGAGCCCGACGCCCGCGAGGTTGCCGGCGAGCGCGAGCGCTACCGGCCGCGCGCTTGGCTGGGTCAGCGCGACGTGCGTGATCATCAGGGAGTTCGGGCCCGGCGTCGGTACCACCAGCAGCCAGAGCGCGGCGAACGCTGAGAGCGTGCGCGCGTCGATCGCAAGGTCCGCGCCCGGGTTCACGTCAACGCGGGCCTTCCCAGGCGTAGCTGCGCTTCACCGCGTCGTGCCAGCGACCCAGGAGTTCCGCGGCCTCGGCACGCCCCATGCGCGGCTCGAAGGTGTGCTCTACCTCGCGCAACGCGGCGACCTGCTCGCGCGATTCCCAGACGTCCATCATCAGGCCGGCGAGGAAGGCCGCGCCCAGCGCGGTGCTCTCGAGCACCTTCGGCCGTACCACCGGCACGCCGAGGAGGTCGGCCTGGAACTGCATGAGGAGGTCGTTGGCCGCCGCGCCGCCGTCGACGCGCAGCTCGGCGAGCGGCTGGCCGGCGTCCTTCTCCATCGCGTGCAGCACGTCCGCGGTCTGGAAGGCGATGGCCTCGAGCGCGGCGCGGGCGATGTGCGCGCGCGTGGTGCCGCGCGTCAGGCCTACGATCGCGCCGCGCGCGTAGGGATCCCAGTGCGGTGCGCCGAGCCCGGTGAACGCCGGCACGAGGTAGACGCCGCCGTTGTCGAGCACCTCGGCGGCGAGGCGCTCGATCTGGTGCGCGCTGTCGAAGAACTTCATCTCGTCGCGCAGCCACTGCACCACGGCGCCGGCGACGAACACGCTGCCTTCGAGCGCGTACTCGCGGTCGGTGTCGCGCGCGTCCTTGGCGTAGCCCATCTGCGCGCAGGCCGTCGACAGCAGCCCCGAGGTCGAGGGCACGACGCGGTCGCCCGTGTGCATCAGCATGAAGCAGCCGGTGCCGTAGGTGTTCTTCGCCATGCCGGGGCGATGGCAGCCCTGCCCGAAGAGCGCGGCCTGCTGGTCGCCCGCGATGCCGGTGATCGGCACCGGCGCGCCGAGGATGTTCGGCGCAGCCATGCCGAACGCATGCGCCGACGGATAGACGTCGGGCAGGATCGCGCGCGGCACCCGGAAGAGCTTGAGGAGTTCCGGGTCCCAGTCGCCCTCGTGGATGTTGAACAGCATCGTCCGGGACGCGTTCGAGACGTCGGTGACGTGCGTGCGGCTCTGCGACAGGTGCCAGACCAGCCACGTGTCGACCGTGCCGAAGGCGAGCTCGCCGCGCTCGGCGCGCCCGCGCGCGCCGGGGACGTTGTCCAGAATCCACGCGATCTTGGTGGCGGAGAAATACGGGTCGATCGGCAGCCCGGTGCGCTCGCGCACCAGCGATTCGGCGCCGACTTCCTTCAGTTCCGCGCATTCGGCGGCGGTGCGCCGGTCCTGCCAGACGATGGCGTTGTGGATGGGCTCGCCGGTCTGGCGATCCCAGAGGATCGCGGTCTCGCGCTGGTTGGTGATGCCGATGGCCGACAGCTCGTGGGCGGCGATGCCCGCCTCGCGCATCGCCTCGCGCGCCACGGCGCGCACCGATTCCCAGATGCGGCGGGGGTTGTGCTCGACCCAGCCCTGGTCGGGGTAGATCTGGGGGAGTTCCTCCTGCGCCAGGGAGACGATCGCGCCCGACTGGTCGAAAAGGATCGCCCGGGAACTGGTCGTGCCCTGGTCCAGGGCCAGCACGTGGCGCATCGGGCGAGTTTACCAACGGCGCCGATGCTAGACTTTGCGTTCGAAAGGGGACAGTCGGATGAAGATCCACGAGTATCAGGGCAAGGAGCTCTTTCGCAAGCACGGCATGGTCACGCCGCGCGGCTTCGCGTGCTTCAGCGTCGACGAAGCGGTGGAAGCGGCGAAGAAGCTCGGCGGCAGCGTCTGGGTGGTGAAGGCCCAGATCCACGCCGGCGGTCGCGGCAAGGGCGGCGGCGTGAAGGTCGCGAAGTCGCTCGACGAGGTGCGCGAGAAGGCGAAGGCCATCCTCGGCATGCAGCTCGTCACGCACCAGACCGGGCCCGAGGGCCAGAAGGTGCGCCGGCTGCTGGTCGAGGAAGGCGCGGCCATCGCCAAGGAGCTCTACGTCGGCATGGTCGTCGACCGCGTCACGCAGCGCGTCTGCCTGATGGCCTCGAGCGAAGGCGGCATGGACATCGAGGAAGTCGCCGCGCACACGCCCGAGAAGATCCACAAGGTGTTCGTCGATCCCGTGAAGGGCCTGACCGACGCCGAGGCGGCCGACGTGGCGGCGAAGATCGGCGTGCCCGCGGCCTCCGTGCCGCAGGCCTGCACGCTGCTCAAGGGCCTCTATCGCTGCTTCGTCGACACCGATTCGTCGCTCGCGGAAATCAACCCGATGATCCTCACGGCCGACGGCCGCGTGGTGGCGCTCGACGCAAAGCTCAACTTCGACGACAACGCGCTCTTCCGGCATCCGGAGCTGATGGAACTGCGCGACCTCGACGAGGAAGACCCGCTCGAGATCGAGGCCTCGAAGTACGGCCTGTCGTACATCTCGCTGGACGGCAACATCGGCTGCATGGTGAACGGCGCCGGCCTCGCGATGGCGACCATGGACACCATCAAGCTCTTCGGCGGCGCGCCGGCGAACTTCCTCGACGTGGGCGGCGGCGCGACCGCCGACAAGGTCACCGCGGCGTTCAAGATCATGCTGTCGAACCCGAAGGTGAAGGCGATCCTCGTCAACATCTTCGGCGGCATCATGAAGTGCGACACCATCGCCGCCGGCGTGGTGACCGCGGCGCGCGAGGTGCACCTGTCGGTGCCGCTCGTGGTGCGCATGAAGGGTACCAACGAGGAACTGGGCAAGAAGATCCTCAAGGACTCGGGCCTGCCGATCATCTCGGCCGACAACATGGCGCAGGCGGGCCAGGGCGTGGTCGCGGCGGTGAAGGCGGCAGCCGCGAAGAAGGCCGCGGCGAAGAAGGCGAAGCCCGCAGCGAAGAAGGCGGCGAAGAAGGCCGCGAAGAAGGCGAAGCCCGCGGCGAAGAAGAAGCCGGCGAAGAAGGCCGCGCCGAAGAAGCCCGCGAAGAAGCCGGCGAAGAAGGTCGTGAAGAAGGCCGCGAAGAAGGCGAAGCCCGCGAAGCGCGCGCCGGCGAAGAAGACGAAGAAGGCGAAGGGGAAGAAGAAATGAGCATCCTCGTCAACCGCAACACCCGTGTCGTCACGCAGGGGATCACCGGCAAGACCGGCCAGTTCCATACCCAGACCAGCCGCGCGTACGCCAACGGCGCCGCGTGCTACGTCGCGGGCGTGAACCCGAAGAAGGCCGGCGAGAACTTCGAGGGCATCCCGATCTACGGCACGGTGCGCGACGCGAAGGAGAAGGCGGGCGCGAACGTGTCGGTGATCTACGTGCCGCCGCCGTTC
>CAZTXP010000196.1:0-16625 GCA_964617355.1 uncultured Enterobacteriaceae bacterium | reverse complement strand
GTCACCACCGACATGATCGACGCCACGCTCGGCAACGCCTTCAGCCAGGCCATCGTCTCCACCATCTACAACGAGCGCAACCAGTACCGGGTGGTGATGGAGGTCGCGCCGCGCTTCTCCGACGGCCCCAAGGCGCTGGACGGCGTCTGGATCAACCCGCCGGGCAACAAGCCGGCGGTGCCGCTGTCGGCCTTCGCGCGCTACGAGTACACCAACACGCCTCTCGCGGTGAACCACCAGGGCCAGTTCGCCGCCGCCACCGTGACCTTCAACCTGCAGGAGGGATACTCGCTCTCGCAGGCCACCGAGGCGATCCAGCGCGCGAGCGCCGAGATCGGCATGCCGACCACCATCGTCGGCAGCTTCCAGGGCACCGCGCGCGGTTTCCAGAGCACGCTCGCCAACCAGCCGCTGCTGATCCTCGCGGCGATCATCGCCATGTACATCGTGCTCGGCATGCTCTACGAGAGCTTCGTGCACCCGATCACGATCCTGTCGACGCTGCCCTCGGCCGGCATCGGCGCGCTGCTCGCGCTGATGATGTTCAAGGCCGAGTTCAGCGTCATCGCGCTGATCGCGGTGTTCCTCCTGATCGGCATCGTGAAGAAGAACGCCATCATGATGGTCGACTTCGCGCTCGAGGCCGAGCGCTCCGGCGCCCTCGGGCCGCGCGAGGCGATCCTGAAGGCGTGCCTCTTGCGCTTCCGGCCGATCCTCATGACCACCATGGCGGCGCTCCTCGGCGCGCTGCCGCTCGCGCTCGGCCGTGGCGACGGCGCCGAGCTGCGCACGCCGCTGGGCATCGCCATCGTCGGCGGCCTGATGCTGTCGCAGATCCTCACGCTCTACACCACGCCCGTGGTCTACCTGCAGCTCGACCGCCTGCGCCACTGGGGACTGCGCACCCGCGCGAAGCTGGCCGAAAGGCGTGCCTCGCGCCGTGCCGCACACCCCGTCACGGCCACGTCGGCGCCCACGACGGGCCATCCCGAATGAAACGCCTCGCCCTCCTCGTCACCACCTTCGCGCTGTCGGCCTGCATGGTCGGGCCCGACTACCAGCGCCCCGACGCGCCCTCGCAGGCCCAGTGGCGCCACGTGCCCGAGCAATGGAAGTCCGCGCAGCCCGCGGACACGCTGCCTCGCGGCGACTGGTGGAAGCTGTTCGACGACGCCGAGCTCGCCACGCTCGCCGAGCGCGCGATCAAGGCCAACCAGACGCTGGTCGCCGCGGACGCGCGCTACCGGCAGGCGCAAGCCGTGGCGCGGCAGGCGCGCGCCGGCCTCTTCCCCACGGTCGACGCCGGCCTTTCCGCGGGACGCAGCCGCAATCCCGGCGCCACCAGCACCACGCGCACGAACCAGCTCGACTTCGGCGCCGCGTGGGAGCCCGACCTCTGGGGCCGCGTCGGCCGCGCGGTCGAGCAGAACGAGGCGCTCGCGCAGGCCAGCCTCGCCGACCTCGAGTCGGCGCGGCTCTCGGTGGTCGCTGCGGTGGCGCAGAACCTCTTCGCGCTGCGCGTCGCGGACGCACAGGCAAGGCTGCTCGCCGAGACGATCTCTGGCTACGCGCAGAACCTGAAGCTGACGCAGAACCGCTACGCCGCCGGCGTCGCCGCGAAGAGCGACGTGGTGCAGTCCGAGACGCAGCTGAAGTCCGCGCAGGCGCAACTCGCCGACCTCGGCCTGCAGCGCGCGCAGCTCTCGAACGCGATCGCGGTGCTGCTCGGCGAGACGCCGGCCTCGCTCACCGTCGCCCGCGCCGCGTTGCCACCGGTGCCGACGGTGCCGGTCGCCCTGCCCTCGACGCTGCTCGAGCGCCGCCCCGACATCGCCGCGGCCGAGCGGCAGGTCGCCGCCGCGAACGCCAGGATCGGCGTCGCGCGTGCCGCGTTCTTCCCCGCGCTCTCGCTCAGCGGCACCGCCGGCTGGCGCGCCGCGCAGTTCGGCGACCTGATGACCGCGCCAACGCGCTTCTGGACGCTCGGCGCCGCGTTCGCGCAGATCCTGTTCGACGGCGGCCTGCGCTCCTCGGTCGAGGACCAGGCCCGCGCCGCCTACGACAACCAGGCCGCGCTCTACCGCAACACCGTGCTGGTCGCTTTCCAGGACGTCGAGGACAACCTCGCCGCGCTCGACGTGCTGGAGAAGGAAATCGCCTTCCAGAAGGACGCCGTCGCGGCCGCGCGCCTCTCGGTCGAGATGACCACCAACCGCTACAAGGCCGGCACCGCGAGCTACCTGGACGTCATCGCCGTCGAAACCATCGCGCTCAACAACGAGCGCACGCTGGTCACGCTGCAGGGCCGCCGGCTCACCGCCGCGGTGCTGCTGGTGAAGGCACTCGGCGGCGGCTGGTCGCCGCCGAACCAACCCTAGTGGAGGCTGGCAGGTGCCGGGTGCGAAATAGCGCCCCGATTCGGCTAATCCCGCCGAGCGCCGAGGGCTAGAAGATCCCCACTCGCCGGAACGCTTCCCTCAACGCGCGAACCACGACTTCCAGCTCGGCCGTTTCAAGCTTGTTCCTTCCCACGAAGGCCCGCCACTGTGTTCGCTTACTCGCGTCCGCGGCGAATGCGTCGCTCAGGCCCGCCGGGATGCCGTTGGGCATCGGCGTACGACGACGCACGAAGGTCGCCCGTATGGCGCGCGCCAGTTCCGGATCGTCCAGGTCGTTGGCGCGCAGCAGCACCCACAGGTCGAAGTAGTCCTTCATGCGGGTGTTCGCCATGCCGAGAGCGCACAGCGCCTGGAACTTCTCGGCGACGACGGTCGCCTTCGGATACGCCTTCAGGCCGGGCGCCGGCAGGTCGTCGAGGAGGACGGGATACGCGATCGCCTCCGGCGCTGGCGTGACGACGTCGCCGAAGCCGATGTCGACCTGCAACGAGATCCGCGCGCCCTCGAGCGTAGCGCGAAGCACAACGCGCACGCCTCCGTAGCCCGCCTCCTTGCGAATTCGTTCGGCGCGCACGGATCCGGCATCGAATACGATGCCGTCGTCCGCCTCGATTGCGCAGGTCTCTCGAAATACCGCCCGTGCCGATTCGACGTCGTCCGGGCCGAAGCCGAGCAGGTCGGCGTCACGAGTCGGGCGCAAGGGCGCGTCGTACCACAACGCGAACAGCAGCGCCCCTTTCAGCAGGTAGCTCGGCGCGTGCCGGGACACCGAAAGGCGGTAGAGCAGCCGCTCGAGGCCGAAGCGCGTGAGCACGAGGTCGAAGTCCTGCTTCTCGGCATCGGCTCGGTTCTTCAGCCGGGCGCGGATGGACGCCGCGCGGTTCGCGCTCAAGTGGCCGCCAGGGACTCGAGATACGGGCGCATCACGTTGGCTTGTCGATCCACGCTGGCGTAGCGCCAGAGTTCGTCCATGGTGACCTTGCGCCGGGTCCACGCGTCGCGCAGCGCCTCAAGCGCGACGTCCAGGCCGATCTTGCCGCGAAACTTGAAGCAGTCCGCGACGGTCTTGGCGGCGTTGAACACGGGCACCTCCACGCCGTCGATCCTGTGACGCTCGACGCCTTCGGCGAGCGTCGCATCCGACATGCGGATCACGCGAAGCGCCGGCTTGCGAATGCGAGGCGTCGGCATCCCTTGGGGAATGGCGAGCCACACTTCGTGCGGCGCCTGCGTGCCGATGTCGTGCACGCGCAGGGCCGAGAGCAGGCAGACCACGCCACGAGGCACTCGGATCGCGACCTCGGCCAGAGACCGGTGCTCGCCGATCTCGCGGTCGGGCAGGCTGTATACGCCCCGCGCGACACGCTCGAGCTTTCCGGCGGATACCAGCCGGGTCAGCGCGATCGTCGGCAGCCCGGCGGAGGCGAGATCGCGCGCTCGCAGCAGGCGGCGCGTGCGGGCCAGCCGAAGGACGGCCTGCTCATGGGTCGGCGGGGATTGCACGAGGCGAGTATGTTGCTAAATGAATATAGAAGTCAATAACTAATGTGATATAGCAACACCTTTCCACCCCCCCCGGCTAGTCCAGCCGGATCTCGTTCTCCTTGATCAGCTTCGCCCACGCCGCGCGCTCGGCGGCGACCTTGCGGCCGAACTCGTCGAGGCCGATGCCGGTGGCGAGCGTGCCGCGCTCGGCGAGGAACGCCTTCATGTCCGGCGCGAGGATGATTTCCGACAACGCGCCGTGCAGCTTCTCGGCGATCGGGCGCGGAACCTTGGCGTGCACGAAGAACGCGAACCAGCCCACCGTCTCGAAGCCGGGGAAGCCCACCTGCGCCATCGTCGGCACGTCGGGGATCGCGGCGAGGCGCGTCTCGCCGGTCACCGCGAGCGCGCGCACCTTGCCGCCCTTGGCCTGCGCGATCACCGACACCGGGTTGTTGAAGAAGTAGTTCACGCGGCCCGACATCAGATCGGTCATCGCGGGCGCGTCGCCCTTGTACGGCACGTGCGCGGTGTCGGCCTTGGATGCGCGCTTGAACGCCTCGCCGTAGATGTGCCCGGTGCTCGCCTGCCCGAGGCTCGCGTAGCTCGTCTTGCCCGGGTTCGCGCGCAGCCACTCGGCCAGTTCCTTCACCGTCTTCGGCGGCAAGTCCGCCGGCACCGCGAGCGCGGTGGCGACTTCCGCGATCTGGGTCAGCGCCTGGAAGTCCTTCACCGGGTCGTAGGGCAGCTTCGGGAAGAGCGGCGGCAATTGCACGAGGCCCGAGGGCGCGGTCATCAGGAGCGTATAGCCATCCGGGTCGGCCTTCGCCACCGTCTCGGTGCCGATGATGGTGTTCGCGCCGGGCTTGTTCTCGACTACCACCGACTGGCCCCAGCGCTTGGTGAGCGCCTCCCCGATCTTGCGCGTGATCAGGTCGGTCGCGCCGCCGGGAGGGAACGGGATCACGATGCGGATCGACTTGGACGGATAGCTCGCCGCGTCCTGCGCGGCAGCGGGCAGCGCGACGGCCAGCGCCGCGACGCAGGTCAGCAGTTTCAGGATTCGCATCGATGCCTCGTCAAGTGTTGAACACGTACTTGGACAACTCCCGCCCCATCGCGGTTTCCACTTCCGCATAGACGCCGCGATCCCACGCACCGGCGCCGAGCGGGATGCGCTCGCGCGAGGTCGCCACCACCGCCACCGGCGTGCCGGGCTTCAGCGCCGAGATCGCCACCGGGTCGCCACTCGCGGGATCGAGCGTGCCGACGAAGTCCGGGAAGGTGCCCAGCCGCTTGCCGTCCTCGTCCGCGGTCATGTACTCGTTGTAGACACCGAGCGCCACGCGCCGCGTGCCCGCATGCACGACCACGGTGCCGACGTCGAAGCCGCCGCCGTATCGCACGTCGTTCGACTCCACCACGCCGTCGATCATCACCTCGCCTCCGAGGAACTTCGCCGCCGCCGCGACGCGCGCGCTGCCCTTCGCGGAAAGCATCGCCTCGCCGAGGCCGATCGCGAGGCTCACCGCGCCGGGCGCGCCCTTCGAGCGCACGAACGCCGCGGTATGCGGGCCGCGCACCGCGTTGATCAGGCCGCCGTTCTGCACCGACGCGGCCCGCAGGATCGAGGCGGTCTTGGATGGATGCCCGTGCGCCACCACCGAGAGTTCCGGCTCGCCAACCGCCGCTTCCGAATACGCCGCCTGCCACAGCGTGGCCGACGGATCGGACGCGAGGCCCATGCCGCCCATGCGTTCGGTCGGATGCGCGCGCCCGTTGGTGCCCGCATCCGCGAGCGGGATGCCGAGCCCCGCGGCGATGGTCCACGCGTACAGCCCCGGCACGTGCGACACCATCGACGCGGCGAGCGGCTTGCCGCAGGCCGTTTGCAAGAGCCGCGCCGCCGCGATCGCATCGGATGGCTTGGTGCGCGCGCCGCTCGTACCCGGCGCGCCCACTGCCGTCGCGACGACGAGCAGCGCCTCCGGGTCGAGCGCGTCGAGCGGCACCATGCGCACCTTGCCCGAGGCGAGCGCAGCCTCGCCGAGCGCGCGATGCCGCGCCGAGGAACTCATGCCGCTGCCGCCCGACGACAGCAGCAGCCCGCCGAGGATGCCGGCCTCGAGGTCCGCCGCGCCGAGGATGCGTTCGCCCTTCATGCCGGCCTCCCGAGACCGATGTGGTATTCGTCGCAGGCGCGGATCGCGTCCTCGTAGCCCGCGTCCGCGTGGCGCGCGACGCCGAGGCCGGTGTCGCCGTCGAGCACCGCGCGCAGACGTTCGGCCGCGAACGGCGTGCCGTCCGCGATCGCGGTCTGCCCCGCGCTCATCATGCGGCCGACGTTCGCGTGCACCGCGACGAGGTCCGCTCCGGTCGCGCACGCGAGCAGCGCGTTCAGCACCGGCCAGTCGGCGATCGCATCGCTGCCGTCCTTCATCTTCTCGGACTCGCGGAACGGGCTCGCCACCGAGCCGGCGTCGAGGTGGTCGCGCGTGAACGCCACCGGGCCCGAGATCTCGCCCTTCGCGACCGCGTCGTTCACCGCGAGCGCGAAGCGGCTGCGCTCGCCGTGGCCGAGCCAGCCGATGCGCGCCGGCAATCCCTGGAAAGCCACGTTCGCGCGCGCAAGTTCCAGCCACTGCACGAGGCGATGCCCCGGCTCGAAGAGGCGCGCGGCGATCGCCTCGGTGGCGGCGATGTCCTTCGCCTCGCCCGACACCGCGACCCAGCGGAACGGCCCGATGCCGCGGCAGAACAGCGGCCGGATGAACAGCGTGACGAACGACTCCAGCGTCAGCGCCTCGGCGCAGCCCGCGTCCGACGCGCGCATGCGCAGCGTGTTGCCATACTCGAAGACCAGCGCGCCGCGCTTGCGGAACTCCACCAGCGCGCGCGCGTGGCGCACCAGCGTCGCGTTGCCCTGCCGCAGCGCCTCGTCCGGATCGGCCTTTACCAGCGCTTCCATGCTCGCGGGCGTATGGCCCGAGGCGACATAGCCGCGACGCGGATCCACGGTGACCTGGTCGGTCACCACGTCGGGCTGCCAGTTACGCGCTAGCAGTGCCTCGTGCACATCGGCGACGTTTCCGACCAGCCCGACCGATCCGCCTTCGCGCTTCGCCTGCAACTCGCCCATCCACGCGAGCGCCTCGTCGAGCGACTCGGTCATGCGATCGAGATACCGCGTGGCCATGCGCTTCTTCAGTCGCGCCGGATCCACCTCGACCACCAGCGTCGCCGCGCCGGCCATCTTGCCGGCCAGCGGCTGCGCGCCACCCATGCCGCCGCAGCCCGCGGTGAGGATCGCGCGCCCGGCAAGCGATCCGCCAAAGCGCTCCGCGGCGCCCGCGAAGCTCTGCCACGTGCCCTGCACGATGCCCTGGCTGCCGATGTACTGCCACGCGGCGGCGGTCATGCCCGGCGTGATCGTGAGGCCGGCGCGCTCGAGTTCGAACACCGTCTTCTCGTCGGTCCAGCGACCCACCACGACGCCGTTGGCCATGATCACGCGCGGCGCGCGCGCATGCGTGCGAAAGCGGGCGATCGGCTTGCCCGATTGCATCACCAGCGTCTCGTCGTCGCCGAGGTCCTTCAGTGCGGCGACGATGCGATCGAAGGCGTCCCAGTCGCGCGCCGCCTTCGCCGCCGACATATAGATGACGAGTTCCTCGGGCCGCTCGCCGTTCTCGAGGTTGTTCTCGAGCATGCGCAGGATGGTCTCCTGCTTCCAGCCGCGGCAGCGCAGCGTGGAGCCGCGCGCGGCGGCAATTCGTCGGGGTTGCGAGGGACTCATCGGGCGATGGTAACCGGGTGAAATGCACCAAAGATGGGCGCTTGGAATAGCGGAATGCCGCTTGGCGCGCGGTTTTGTCCGGACCGTCCCGACAACAGAAGTGGAATCTGCACATTCGGAGCAAATAGGGGTTCATTTCTGCGCCTGCTCTGCCGATAGCCCCTGAAGCGATGCGGCTAAGGTCGCTTCCATACACCTACCCACCCTCCCATGAGCCTTTCCCTCGTCCCCCTCGACGGCAAGCACGCAGCGCCCGAAGTCGCGCCGCGCAACGACCTCATGGTGGAGTGGCCGCTGCCGCCATTCCAGGAAGATCCCTCGCGCGCGCCGCCCGGCGGCGAGACCGCGTCCGCGACCTTCTGCGACGGCCGCAAGCACGCCGGCCACCTGACGCGCTTCTCCGCCACCACCGGCAACGTCGAGTTCCTGCCCGAGCGCGCCGCGCACGCCAAGGTGCTGCCGCTCACCGACCTGCTGGAACTGCGGCTCACGCGCCCGATCCGCCTGCACCCGCGCCGCAATCGCGTCGCCGAGGGCGCGGGCGACGGCAGCGATCCCTCCAGCCGGCAGCCGTTCTCGATCACGCTCGCCAACGGCAAGAAGGTCGAGGGCGAGACGCTCGGCTTCCAGATCCACTCGATCGGCCTGTTCCTCTACCTGCCGACCAAGGACGGCGCGGTGCGGGTGTTCTACCCCGCGAGCGCGATCCGCGAGAAGCAGATCGGCAAGCGCCTCGGGGAACTGCTGCTAGACAACAAGAAGGTCTCCTCCGAGTCGCTCGCCGCCGCGCTCGGCGCGCAGCAGACCAAGCGCTCCCAGAAGATCGGCGAGTTGCTCGCCGAGAACCAGCTCGTCGCAGCTCCGGACCTGCTCGCCGCGCTGGAGAAGCAGCGCAGCCAGCCGGTGATGCGCCTCGGCGAGGCGCTGATCGCGCAGGGCGCGATCCGCCCCGAGCAGCTCGAGCAGGCGCTCGCGCGCCAGAAGCAGGAGCGCGGCAAGCCGCTGGGCGAGTTGCTGGTCGACATGAAGGTGCTCTCGCGCGAGGACCTGACGCGCGCGCTGACGCAGAAGCTCGGCATCCCGTGCGTGGACCTCGAGCGCTTCAAGGTCGACCGCCAGGCGCTGGAGCTCGTGCCGCGCGGCGTCGCCACTTCGGTCAACGTGCTGCCGCTCTGCATGGACGGCGCCACCCTCGTGGTCGCGGTCGAGAACCCGCTCGACCCGGCGCCGCTCGATCGCATCCGTTTCCTCGCCGCCACGATGGTCACGGCGGTAATGGCCCCGGCGGAAGAGATACGCCGCGCCATCCAGCGCCACTACGCCGCCGGCGCCGGCGATGTCTGGGGTGCGTCCGTCGAGTTCATCGCCGCCGAACTGCACGGCACGAACGGCGCCAGCGGCAAGGCCGACGCGTCGATCGAGGCGCCCGAACTCGCCGACGAGCGCGACTCGCCGAGCGAGTCCGACAGCGCGCTGGTGCGCCTGGTCAACAAGACCATCGCCGATGCGCGCGACGCGGGCGCCTCGGACATCCACATCGAATCCAACGGCGCCAAGGCCCCGCTGCGCATCCGCTTCCGGCAGGACGGCGCGATGCGCGAGTACCTGACGCTGCCGCCCACCTACCGCAAGCCGATCGTGTCGCGCATCAAGATCATGTCGGCGCTCGACATCTCCGAGCAGCGCAAGGGCCAGGACGGCAAGATGCGCTTCGTGCAGGCCGACATGCCGCCGCTCGAGCTGCGCGTCGCCACCGTGCCGACCTTCGACGGCCGCGAGGACGTGGTGCTGCGCCTGCTCGCCAGCGGCGCGCCGCTCGCGGTCGAGAAGATGAACTTCGAGCCCAAGGTGCGCGAGGCGGTCGAGCGGCTGATCGCGCGGCCCACGGGCCTGTTCCTCGTCTGCGGCCCGACCGGCTCGGGCAAGTCGACCACGCTGCACGCGCTGCTCGCGCACATCAACACGCCCGACCGCAAGATCTGGACGGCCGAGGACCCGGTCGAGATCCAGCAGGAGAGCCTGCGGCAGGTGCAGGTGAACCCGAAGATCGGCTGGACCTTCGCCGCGGCGATGCGCTCGTTCCTGCGCGCGGACCCGGACGTGATCATGGTCGGCGAGATGCGCGACCAGGAGACCGCGCAGATCGGCGTCGAGGCCGCGCTCACCGGCCACACCGTGTTCAGCACGCTCCATACGAATAGCGCGGTCGAGAGCGTCACGCGCCTGCTCGACATGGGCGTGCAGCCGTTCAACTTCGCCGATTCGCTCCTCGGCGTGCTGGCGCAGCGCCTGGTGCGCCGCCTGTGCCCGAGCTGCCGCAAGAACACGCCCATCGACAACGCGCGCGCCACCGCGCTCGCGGTGGACTACTGCGCCGACACTCTGCTGCAACCGGCCGCGGTGCGCACCGAATGGGAAGGCCGCTACGGCCCGCTCTCGCTATGGCATGCGCCGGGCTGCGAAGCCTGCCGCAACACCGGCTACAAGGGCCGCATCGGCATCCACGAACTGCTCGAGAACACGCCGCGCATCGCGCCGCTGATCTACCAGCGCGCGGCGATGCGCGACATCAAGGCGCAGGCGGTGAAGGACGGCCTGCGCACGCTGAAGCAGGATGGCATCGAGAAATGCCTGCAGGGCCTGACCGACCTCGCCGAGGTGCGGTCGAGCTGCAACTGACGCGATAGCGCCCGGGCCGCGAAGACGCGACCCGGGGGCCGTTCCCGCCTTACTTCGCCGCGCCCTTCGCGGCCTTCGCCGCCGCGCGGTCGGCCTGTCGCTTCTCGCGATCGGCCTTGAGCTTTTCCTTGTCGGCCTTCAGCTTCTCGCGGTCGGCCTTGAGCTTTTCCTTGTCGGCCGCCACCGCCGCCTTGTCGCCCGCCTTGCGGTCGGCGCGCAGTTTCTCGCGGTCGGCCTTGCGCTGCGCCTCGTCGGCCTTGAGTTGCTGGCGGTCGGCCTTCACCGCGTCGCGGTCGGCCTTGAGCACGTCCTTCGTGGCTTGCGCGTACACGCTGCCCGAGATCGCCACCAGCACCGCGGCGGCAAGAGTCGTCAGTTTCATGTCAGTCTCCCTTCGTGGTTTGCGGGACTTGCACACCCTTTAACGCCCGGGCCGGTCCAACGGATGACGCCGCTGCAGCGCGAGAACGCTCTTTCGAGTGCGACCACGCGTCCACCGCCACCTTCAGCGCGATGAACACCATGAGCGCCGGCAGCGGGCTCTTCAGGGCCAGCATCAGCAGCCCGCCACCGATGATGAAGAGGTGCACGACGATGATCCGTTTGTACGGCCGAGCCATCAGTTCGTTGATGTCGGCCGAGCGATACTCGGCGCCGCCGACGTAGTGCCGCGCGAACGAGTACGCGTGGCTCGCGAAGAGTGCCGCGGCGACCACGAGGAAGGCCGGGTCGGCCGCCGTGCGCAGCAGGACGTCGTCGAGGTCCTGCCCCTGCCCGCCGCCGCCCGGCGGGAAGAGCGTGGCGAGGAACACGCCGTGCCCGAAGCAGAAGCCGCCGTAGTGCACGATGAAGAACGGCACCATGAACAGGCGCAGGAACCACGTCTCGAACGCGCCCACCGGCCGGCCCTTCTTGTCGCGCGTGCCCTGCGCCATCGCCATGCGCACCGCGTTGAACAGGCCGATGACGAGGTTCTCGACCCAGTAGACGAAGACGATTTCCTCGACCTTCCAGCCCAGCGCGAGCACGCCGGCCACCGGCAGGAGATTCGCCGCGACGAGCACGGCGACGGACACTCGATCGGCGCGCGCCGGCGCGGCCGCCGGAACCCCGCTCACGCTACTTGCGGTACGGGTTCGGCTGGAGGAGCGGTCCCGGCCGGTCCGGCTGGCGCGGATTGTTGTACGGCTGGTTGCCCGGTGATCCGGCCTTCGTCCGCCCGCCCTGCGAGGCCTCGTAGGCCTCGCGCTGCCGCTGGCGCTCGTAGGCCTCCATGTTGCGCAGGTCGCGCTCGTAGCGCAGGTCGCCGCGGTTGCGGTTCACGCGGTCGTCCACCACGCGGTCGTTGGCGAGCGCCGGCAGCGCGGCGGCGCAAAGCACGACGAGCGTCGCACAGGTCAGGCAGGGCCGGGTCATGCGTTCCTCCATGGGCCGCATTGTCGCCGAAGCGCGCGGCGCCGCGCGGCGATTGTGTAAGCGGTTGTTGCCGGCACCCGGCTAGGCGCGCAGCGCCTCGCGCAGCACGCGCGCGTAGTTGCGAAAGGCGACCTTCTCGATCGACGCGGAATCCAGCCCGAGTTCCTCGAGGTGGCCGACGACGGCGCGTACGTCCTCGTAGTCGTTGACCGACCACGACGAGCCCACGCCCTCGATGTCGGTGCCGAAGGCGACATGGTCCGCGCCGATGCGCTTCACGAGCTTCACGAATTCGCCCGCGTAGGCGCGCTTGTCGCGCGCGACGACGCTCCAGCCGTAGCCGGGGCGGTTGAGGCCGAGCGCCCAGAGGCCCACCACGCCGCCCTTGTCGGCGATCTTCTTCGCCGAGGCCACCGAGAGCCGGCGGCGCAGGAAACCGAAGCGGTCCTCCCAGTTGCCGGGCGTGTCGTCGACCCAGCTGTGCGACCAGATCATCGGCGCCTTCGAGAGTTCGAGCGCCTGGGCCACCGCGTCCTCGGTGGCATGCGCGAGGTCGATGAGCACGCCCTTCGCGTTGCACGCGGCGACGAGATCCTTGCCCATCGCCGAGAGACCGCCGTGCACCGGCTTCTCGGTCTGGAAGTCGCCCACCGGCGTGCGGATGTAGTGCACCAGCTGCAGGTGCCGCAGGCCCGACGCGTACGCCGCATCGAGCGCGGCCACCTTGCCCTCGAGGAAGTCGGCGCCCTCTGCCGCGAGCACCACGCCGCCGCCGTCCTTCGCCGCCGTGTCGACGTCGGCCTGCGTGCGCACCAGCAGCAGCGCGTTCTTCTTGATGTGCTCGCGCAGGCGCTCGACCTGCAGGCGGAAGTAGTCGGCGAGTTCGCCCGGCGCGGGCTCCTTCACCTGCGCGATGCCGGTCGAGGTGCCGCGGATCCAGCGCGCGTCCGAGACGATCTTCCACGCCAGCAGCCGCACGTCGCTCTCGCGCATCGCGGTGCCGAGGTTGGCGAACACGAGGCTGCGCTGGATCAGCCCGTAGTGGCTGTGCATGTCCGCGATCGGCGGGCCCTTGGGCTGGGCAAACGCGGGGATCGCGAACGCCGCGGCGCTGCCGGCCGCGGCGGAGAGGAAACGACGGCGGTTGAAGGCGAGCATGACGGAAAGTCTACGCCCGCCGCCCTTGCAGGAAGCTGAGCATGTCGAGTCGCGGGACACGGCGGCGGCGCGCGTTGAGCGGCCGCCCCATTTGCGGCAGCATCGGCCCATGAACAAATGGCTCCGCGCCGCGATCTTCGTGCTGCCCGCGCTGGTGATCGCGGCGGTCTACGGCTACCTCTACGTCGCGCTCGGCCTCGGCCGGCAGCTGGACAACGTGCTGCGCACGCTGCTCGTGGTCGGCGCGCTGGTCGCGTTCTCGGCGCCCGTGCTCGCGCTGCCCCGCAAGTGGATCGGCGCCCCGATCGCGCTCGGCGTGTCTGGCACCATGGCGGTCGGCCTCTTCGTCGCGACGTGGCTCTTCTACGGCCCCAAGGCGCAGGAAGAGAACGACCGCCGGCACCACGTCCGGCAGGCGAACGCCGAACTGCTCGCGCGCGCGGAGACCAAGGCGCCCTGCGCCAACGGCGATACGGCCGTCATCGTTCGCGTCCGCAACGTGCGCACGAACGGCGAACGCCTGATGCTCTTCGTCGTACCGCACTCCGGCACCCTGCGGTTCAGGATGCTCGCAGCCGCCGATGGCGAGTACCGCGAACCGCCTCGCGCGCAGGACGTCGCCAAATGGGTGGAGCGCACCGGCACCACCTGCCGCAACGAGCAGTTCGCGTCGATCGACGCCATGCTCGCGGTCCTGCAGTCGCACTACGTCATCGAGCGGGCGCGGCTGGAGAAGGATTTCCCGTAGCACCCGGCAAGTGCGGCCGTAGCGTAAAATCCTCGCTACATGAAACACTTATCGTTGCACGCCGCATGAACAAGCCCGCCAAGCCGGCCGCGCCGGCGCCGTCGAACTTCATCCGCAACCGCATCGAGGCCGACCTCGCGGCGAAGAAACACGCGAGCATCGTCACGCGCTTCCCGCCCGAGCCGAACGGCTACCTGCACTTCGGCCACGCGAAGAGCATCTGCCTGAACTTCGGCCTCGCGCAGAGCTACGGCGGCCGCTGCAACCTTCGCTTCGACGACACCAACCCGGAGAAGGAAGAGCAGGAGTACGTCGACTCGATCATCGACGCGGTGCACTGGCTCGGCTTCGACTGGGGCGAGAAGCCGTTCTACGCCTCGGACTACTTCGACTTCATGTACGAGGCCGCCGAGCACCTCATCAAGACCGGCAACGCGTACGTGGACAGCCAGTCCGCCGACGAGATGCGCGCCAACCGCGGCACGCTGACCGAGCCCGGCAAGGACAGCCCCTACCGCACCCGCACGCCGGACGAGAACCTGCAACTCTTCCGCGAGATGCGCGACGGCAAGCACGCCGACGGCGCGATGGTGCTGCGCGCGAAGATCGACATGCGCTCGCCGAACATGAACCTGCGCGACCCGGCGATCTACCGCATCAAGCGCGCCACGCACCACCGCACCGGCGACAAGTGGTGCCTCTACCCGATGTACACCTACGCGCACCCGATCGAGGATGCCGTGGAGCGCATCACGCACTCGATCTGCACGCTGGAGTTCGAAGACCAGCGCCCGTTCTACGACTGGCTGCTCGAGCGCCTGGCCGAAGGCGGCCTGCTGCCGCGCCCGAACCCGCAGCAGATCGAGTTCGCGCGCCTCAACCTCACCTACGTGATGTTGTCGAAGCGGAAATTGATTGAGCTGGTCGAAGGCGGCCACGTGGACGGCTGGGACGACCCGCGCATGCCCACGCTCGCCGGCGCGCGCCGCCGCGGCTACACGCCCGAGGGCTTCCGCCGCTTCGCCGAGCGGATCGGCGTCTCGAAGGAGAACTCGCTGATCGATTTCTCGATCCTCGAGGACTGCATGCGCGAGCACCTGAACGAGGTCGCCCCGCGCCGCATGGCCGTGCTCGACCCGGTGAAGCTCGTCATCGAGAACTACCCCGAGGGGCAGGAAGAAACCTTCGAGATCGCCAACCACCCGCAGAAGCCCGAGATGGGCAAGCGCCCGGTGCCCTTCTCGCGCGAGCTGTGGATCGAGCGCGAGGACTACCAGGACCCGCCGCCCAAGGGCTATTTCCGCCTCTTCCCCGGCAACAAAGTGCGCCTGCGCTACGCCTACGTGATCGAGTGCATCGGCTACGACAAGGCCACCGACACCGTGCGCGCGAGGTACTTCGAGGATTCACGCTCCGGCACGCCGGGCGCGGACACCTACAAGGTGAAGGGCAACGTCCACTGGGTGAGCGCGAAGCACGCCCACCGCACCGACGTGCGCCTCTACGACCGCCTCTTCGCCACGCCCTCGCCCAAGGACCTCTCCGACCTGAACCCCAACTCGTGCAAGTCGGTCGGCGCGATCCTGGAGCCGTCGCTGAAGGACATGGCCGTGTCCGAGTGCGTGCAGTTCGAGCGGCACGGGTACTTCACGCGGGACAAGGTGGGGGTGTTGAGGACGGTGGGGATGAAGGACTCTTGGCAAAGGTAGATTCGATTTCGAAATTTTGGGAACAATCGATTTTGGAAACGGCTGAAGAGCCCCTCCTGCACCCTCACTTGCATTGTGCGTGCGAACCAAATTTCTCTAGCACTCGGATATTTGTAAATTGATGTGCCTATCCCTGCCTTTCGGTCGCAATCGGGCGTTGCAAATTTGAGGAGCTCGCGATGGCATCCAGCGATCTGATTGAAACGCGCCTGTCGCAGCCAATGGATTGGGCGGTATTTGAAAAGCTCGTATATGAGGTCCTGATTGGCGACGATCTTCCGAAGCTAAAGAAGATTGGAGGTGGCCATGACGAGGGAGTTGATGCCGTTGTTGAGACGTACTACGCCGACGAACGGGAAATGACCACCGTTGTACAAGTCACGTCCGAACGAACTCAGCAATACAAACTCTCAAGAACGCTCAAGCGACTAGCCGAAACCAAGAATCAATGTCGACATCTCGTAGTTGTGTTTCGCGCGCCAGTGACGAGCGAGACCAAAAGGACGCTGCAAGATATCGGGATTGCAAGCCAGGTAGCCGTCGAAATACGCGATCTCTCATACTTAGTTGCCCAACTAGGCAAGCCAGCCAGCACGATTTTTGCTCGCATCTTTGGTACGCCCCGAGAGCAATTGGATGTACTGCTAGCAAAGAGCGACCCGCTTAGAGTAGCCAGCGATCGAACAAAACTCGCAATGCTGGCAACATTGGCGACTTTCGTTGCAAACCCGCGCGCGCGCATTGCACGGCAGACGCTATTTCAGCGAACGGTGCTAGCGGCGATAGCATCCAGCCAGACTGGCTTGAGCGTCGACGAAGCGCTCGAGGTTGTAAGAAAGCTGATCCCAGAGGAGACGTTGCACAAGGATCAAGTCACTGCGGCATTGGAGACCCTTCAAAAAGAAGGGCACTGCAGAATTGCCGGCGAAAAATTCTTTGCTTCAGACTTGACTATTGCATCTACCGCAGCAGCCATTTCGGAATCCAATTCTGGATACGAAAACCTACAAAGTTATGTATTCAAGAGGTGCGAAAAAGCTGCTCGTCTAGATGATGCAGCCAAGGGAAGAGAGGGCCCCAGTCGTTTAGACAATTCCCGGGGTGTTCTTAAGTGGAATCTCTGCGGTTTTACGCTGCCGCGGAACGCGGCAGCGTCTCGAAGTAAACGGTATCGGGTGTCCGCCCGTCAAGATGGCGATGTGGCCGACGCCCGTTGTAGAACATGACGTACCGGG
>CAZTXP010000195.1:0-38679 GCA_964617355.1 uncultured Enterobacteriaceae bacterium | reverse complement strand
CCCAGCCGGACGGCGAACACGTAGGCGAACACCGCGCCCAGCATCATCGAGCTGCCCTGCGCGAAGTTCACCGTCGCCGACACCGCGTAGGTGACGTGAAAGCCGAGCGCGAGCAGGCCGTACATGCTGCCCAGGCCGAGGCCGGAGATGAGTGCGGAGACGACGAGCATGGCGAAAACGGCGACGGCCGCGCGGGGCGGCCGTCGGTCGTGGCGGGATTGTAAGGCTTACTTCTTCATCCCGACCGGCAGGATCTGGTTGTCGATGAACTGCGTCCAGACGTAGTCGTTCTCGTTCACTGCGTCGTGGTTGTCCGGCGTGAACGGCTTCTGGTAGGTCTTGATCAGGCCCTCGTAGCGGCCGATCTTGTAGAAGCCCTCGCGCACCGCCGGGCCGTCGGTCTTGCCCGCGGCCTTGATCGCCTCGGCCGAGAGCATCATGGCGTCGTAGGCGTTCGCCACGCCGACGGCGGGCGTCACGTCGCCAGGGCCCTTCACGTCGGGGTACTTCGCCATCAGCGCCTTCAGCACCTTCTCGCCGACGGGCGAGAGCTTGCCGAAGAAGCTGTAGGTCTGCACGAAGTGCACGTCCTTCGCGCTCGGGCCGGCGAGCTCGGTGAAGCGGCCGCCCGCCGGGCCCCAGTGCGACACCACCGGCGGCTTCCAGCCCATGCGATCGAGCGACTTCACCACCTGCGCCGACGGGCCGACGTTGCCCACCATGAAGAGGCAGTCCGCGCCCGCGCCCTTGAGGCGCGTGAGCTGCGGCACGACGTCGACGTCGTTGGCCTCGAACTTCTCGATGCCGGCGGCCTTCAGGCCCTTCGCGGACAGCGCCGCCGTGAGGCCCTTCTCGTTCGACTCGCCCCACGGATTGTTGACGAGGATCATGCCGCAGTTCTTCGCGTTGAAGGTCTTCTGCGCGTACTGCAGCATCGCCTTGTTGACGATCTCGTCCACCGCCGAGACGCGGAACACGAAGTTCGGGTTCGCGCCGTTCTTCGTGATCGGCGTGCCGGCCGCCCACGGGCCGACGAACGGCACCTTCTCCTGGTTCGCGATCGGCACGATCGCGAGCGACACCGGCGTGTCGAGGCCGCCGAAGAGGACCGCGACCTTCTCCTTGAAGATCAGCTCGCGCGCCGCGACCACGCCCTTGGCGGGCGTCGCCTCGTCGTCGCGGCGCACCAGCACCAGCTTCTGGCCGAGCACGCCGCCCTTGGCGTTGATCTCGTCGATCGCGACGGTCAGGCCGCGCGTGATCGCCTCGCCGGCGCGCGCCGACTGGCCGGAAAGGGCGGTGACGAGGCCGACCTTGATGTCGGCGGACGCGGGCAGCGCGGCGACGGCCAGCGCGGCGGCGATGAGGGTGCGCTTCAACATGGCGACTCCTTCGGAACGGGGGATGCCCGATAGCTTAGCAGGAGGCATGCCATGCTAGGCTTCCTGCCTCCCGCAACCGCATCGGTGCCCCTCATGAATGCCCCTGCCCCGAACCTGAGCGATCCGGCGCAACTGGTCGAGGAATACCTGCGCCTGCACATGATCCCCGACCCCGACGCCGCGCGGCAGTTCTGCGCGCCGGAGTTCGAGATCCGCTTCACCGGCAACCGGCCGATGCGCGACCCGGCCGAGGCCACCGCGTTCAACCGCTCGCGCTACAAGTGGGTGAAGAAGAAATTCGGCCCGACGCACGTGGTCGCCGGTGGCAGCGCCGCCGAGACCATCGTCTACCAGACCGGCACGCTGTACGGCGAATGGCTCGACGGCACGCCCTTCGAGGGCAATCGCTACGTCGACCGCTACGTCGTGAAGCACGGCAAGATCACGTTCATGGAAGTCTGGAACGACAGCGCCGAGATCCTGCTCGCGCGCGCCGGCCTCGCGACGCTCTGAACCGCCCCCGGACCGTGCCTCGCGGCGCCCTGCGATGGTGCGCCTGATCGACACCGGCGTGCGCGGCGCTCGCGAGAACATCGCGCTCGACCGCGCGCTCGTCGAATCGCACGCCGCAGGCGACAGCCCCGAGACGCTGCGGTTCCTGCGCTTTCGCCCGAGCGCGCTCGTCGGCCTGCACCAGGTGCTTGCGCACGAAGTGCGCGTCGAGCACTGCCAGGAGCAAGGCATCGAAGTCGCGCGTCGCATCACCGGCGGCGGCGGCCTCTACCTGGACGATGCCCAGCTCGGCTGGGAACTTGTCCTCGACCGAGCGCGCTTCCGTGGACGCGATCTCCCGGCGATCGCGGAGGCGATCTGCGCCGCGGTCGCCGCGGGACTGTCGCGCCTCGGAGCGCCCGTCGCGTTCCGCCCGCGCAACGACCTCGAGTCGCACGGACGCAAGATCGGCGGCACGGGCGGATTCGTCGACGGCGGCACGGTGTTCTTCCAGGGCACGGTACTGGTGGACTTCGACGCGGCGCGCATGCTCTCGGTGCTGCGCGTCCCGGTCGAGAAGCTCGCGCGCCGCGACCTCGACGACGCGCGACGCCGCGTAGCGTCGCTGCGCGAACTGCTCGGCCACGCGCCCGCGCTCGAGGACGTGAAGGCCGCGATCGTCGCCGGCCTCGCCGAAGGACTGGGGATCGCATTCGAGCCCGGCACGCCGAGCGCTCGCGAAGAAGCACTCGCCGCGACGATCTTGCGCGAAGAGATCGGTACCGACGCCTTCGTCGACGGCACGCCGCCGCCGGAAGCCGAACCCGGCGTGCGCTCGGCGACGCTCTTCACGCGCGGCGGCGCGATCCGCGCCGACCTGCGGCTCGAAGGTCCGGGCGACGGGCGCATCCGCGAAGCACTGCTGACAGGCGACTTCCTCGTCGACCCGCCGCGCGCGATCTTCGACCTCGAGGCCGCGCTGCGCGGTCTCTCGGTCGAGGAAGCGCCTGGAGTTGCCGAGGCTTTCCTGCGACGCGACGGCATCACGCTCCTGGGCTTCGAGCCCGCGGACTTCCGCGCCACCCTGGAGCGCGCGCTTGCGCAATTGCAGGTGCGCGCCGACGGCCGCAGCCTGCGCGCGCATCGCGTCGGCGCCCGCTCGGGGCGCGCGCCGACGCTCGTCTTCCTGCACGACGCGCTCGGCAGCGCGCGCCAGTGGCGCGACCTGCCCGAGCGGCTCGCCGCCGCGCTGGAGACGGAAGCGCTGGTCTACGACCGCTGGGGTGCCGGCGACTCGGAGGCACTCGAGCGCCCGCATCGTGCCGACTACCTGCGCGCCGAAGCACTCGAGGCGCTGCCGGAGCTCCTCGCGCGCTGCGGCGTCGGCGACTGCGTGCTCGTCGGCCAGTCGGATGGCGCCAGCATCGCGCTCGCGTACGCTGGCGCGTTCGCGGATGCCGTGCGCGGCGTGGTCGCGCTGTCGCCGCACCTGCATCGCGAGGAACGCACGCTGGAGGCGATCCGCGCGCAGATCCGCGATTTCGAATCCGGCGACCTGCGAGCGCGGCTGCAGCGCCACCATGGCGCGAAGACCGATCTCCTCTTCGAGCGCCTCGTCGAAGTCTGGACCGCGCCCGCCGCGGCGGGCGGCTGGGGCATCGACGGCGAAGTGGCGCGCCTGCGCTGCCCCGTGCTCGCGATCCGCGGCGAGGACGACGAGTTCTTCACGTCCGCCCAGCTCGATGCGATCGGGGTGCTCGTACCCCGGATGCAGCGCCTGCGTCTCGCGGGCTGCGGCCACTACCCGCACCTGCAGGCACGCCGCGAGGTGTTCGCGGCGATCCGCGACTTCGTTCGACTACACTGCACGGCGCCATGACGACGATCTACTGGGAAGACTTCGAGCCCGGCTCGGAGCTCGAGATGGGCCGCCACACCTTCACCGAGGCGGCGATCATCGCCTTCGCGAAGGAATTCGACCCGCAGCCCTTCCACGTCGACCCCGAGGCCGCGAAGCATTCCGCGTTCGGCGGCCTCGTGGCGAGCGGGTGGCATACCTGCTCGGTCAGCATGCGGCTGATGTGCGACAGCTACCTCAACCAGACCGTGAGCCTCGGTTCGCCCGGCGTGGAGTCGGTGCGCTGGCCCAACCCGGTGCGCCCCGGCGATACCGTCACGTTCCGCCGGCGCATCCTCGAGACGCGCGCGTCTAGGTCGAAGCCCCACATGGGCGTGGTGCGCACGCAGTGGTCCGGCGTGAACCAGCGCGGCGAGACCGTGCTGGAGCTGGACGGCTGGGGAATGTTCGGGCGTCGCCCCGCCTAGCTTCGACGCAGCTCCGCGCTCACCGCGAGGTGGTCCGAGAGCAGCGACCAGGGCTTGCCGCGGTGCGCCCGCGCCGCCTTCACCTCGAAGCCGCGCACGTAGATGCGATCGAGCCGCAGCACCGGCATCGCGCTGGGGAAGGTGCGGCCGTGGCGACCGGTCGCAGCGAGCAGCGCCTCGGTCATGCCCAGCTCGCGCGCCAGGACGTCGGTGGCGCGCTCGCGCCAGTCGTTGAAGTCGCCGGCGACGATCACCGGCTGGTCCTGCGACACGATGTCGTCGAGGCGCTCGCACAGCGCGTCGAGCTGGCGCCGCCGGCCGCGCTCGTGCAGCGACAGGTGCACGCAGACGCAGTGCAGCGGGTTCGTCCAGCCCGGCACGTCGAGGATGCAGTGCAGGAGCCCGCGGCGCTCGAAGCGGTGGTTCGAGACGTCGGTGTTGTGGTGGTCGAGGATCGGGAAGCGCGACAGCACCGCATTGCCGTGGTGCCCGTGCTGGTGCACGCGATTGCGGCCGTAGGCGTGGTTCCATTCGTCGCCCGAGAGGAATTCGTGCTGCGGCTCGCCCGGCCAGTGCGCGAAGCGCAGCGCGTGGCGCTGGTTCAGCCCCTGCACTTCCTGCAGGAAGACGATGTCGGCGTCGAGCGTGCGCAGGCCCTCTCGCAACTCGTGAATCACCGTGCGGCGATTGAACTGCGACAGGCCCTTGTGGATGTTCAGCGAGGCAACGCGAAGCGATTCGGCCATCGCCTCGGACTTTACCGCAGCTGGAGCGTGAAGCGCTTCTCCACGAGGTCGGCATCGTCGAAATGCCGCCGGCCGACGAACGCGGTGGAGTGGCGCCCCCACTGCCGCATCGCGCCCGCCGAAGGAATGCCCATCGGCCAGAACAGGAACCGTTCCGGCCGCTCGGTGCCGGCGACCAGGCCGTCGGGGCCGAACACGCTCGCGCGCCCGCCTTCGGGCCGCGGCAACGAGCGCAGTTCGTCGTACGGCCGCATCTCATAGCGCACCACGCTGCCGGCATCGCGCGACACTGTCACGCGCTCCAGGTAATGCGTGCGCGCCGCGACGCGCAGCACCACGCGTTCGCCCTCGGCAACGCGACCCAGCGCCTGCGGAGAGAACATGAACTCGATCGCACCCTCCGGCGCCGGCTGCGGCGTGGCCCGCGGCGTCGGGTAGAACATGTGGTAGCAGCCGCAGGGATGCATGGTGTCGAAAAGGATCGGCTCGCCGTCCGGCGCCAGCGTCACGCGCCACGTGAGGCCGTCGAGCTTGCCGGCGAGGATGTCGTTCGCCGACGCAGGCGGCCGCTCCGGGAACCACAGCGTGTAGACCAGTTGCGGCAGCACCTGTCCCCGGTAGCGCGTCCACGCCAGCTGCCGATAGACCGCGAGGTCCGCGGCGTTGACGCCGGGCACGCGGCTCCCGGCCTCCCAGCGCAGCGCGCCGAAGCGGTCGAAGTCGCCCGCCACCTCGATCTCGAAGACCGGCGCGTAGGCATCGAACAGCGCCGACAGCTGCTCGTCGCCGAACTCGGGAATGCCGAGCGGGTTCGCCGAGGCCCGGGCGATCATCGCGGCGAGCGCCGCGCGTGGCGCGGGCGATGCACCATGGGGCGCGTAGCGCACCAGGCTCGCGCCCGGAGGCACGGCGAGTTCGCGCCGGTACGACTCGCGCACCTCTTCCTGGTGGCGACGCACGCCTTCGCCGAACGGGATGCTCGAGATCGCATAGACGCCGAGCACCCGGCTGGCGGAGGAATAGTCGTCGGGCACCACGAGCCGCGACAACAGCGCCGCTCGCGCGGCCGGATCCGCGAGGTCGGCCTCGCGCATCGCCGCGGCGCAGCCGCTCGCGCGTTGCACCACCATGCGCTCGCCGAAGAGGTCGCGTTCCCCGGGGGCCTCGCCCGGAAGGTTCGCCGCCTCCACGCGGCGCGCGCGGAGGTCGAGGTCCTGCATGCGCTCGACGAGTGCGCGCAGCACCTTCTCGTCGCCGGCCGCGACGTCGCGGAACGACGCGAGCAGGCGGCTTGCGCGCAGGTATGGAAAGCCGGCAAGGCGGGCGTCCTGGGCGTCGCGCACGCCCGCCGCGTCCACGCGGGCGTCGAGGTCGCGATACCACTCGGCGCAATCGCGCACCGCCTTGACCTCCGACGAGAGCAGCGCGCTCGGCTCGGTGCCGACCGTGGCGCAGCCGGCCGCGGCGAGCGCCGCGCCGACGACGAGCCACCTCATCGCGTCACCTCGATCATCTGGTAGAGGCCGCCGTAGAAGAGCTTCTTGCCCCCGCGCACCACGGCGCCGCGCGGCATCCAGTCCACGAGCTCGCGGTTCCATAGGTCGAGCGCGAAGGGCTCCAGCCGCGCGAGCAGCGCGCGCATGAACCCGCGCAGCGGGTGCAGGGGATTCGGGCGGTGGTAGTCGACGAGCACCAGCTTGCCGCCCGGCTTCAGCACGCGCAGCGCCTCGGCGAGCGTCGCCGCGCGCACGTCCTCGGGTTGCTCGTGCAGCAGGAAGAATACGAGGACGCGGTCGTAGCTCGCGTCGGCCGCGGGCAGGTGCGTCGAATCGCCGAGGGTGAGGTTCACCGGCGCGCCGTCCGGCAGCTTGCTCGCGAGGTTGCCGAGCTGCACCGGCAGCACGTCCACGACGTCGAGCGCGCCGCCCGGCGCGACGCGCGCGGCGAGGCGCGGCGTCAGGTCGCCGTAGACGCAGGCCACCTGCAGCGTGCGGCCGTCGAGGCGCGCACCCATCGCGGCGAGCGCGGCATCGCGCAGGCGCCCGAAGTTGCCCCACAGGATCAGGTTCACGAGCCACTGCCGCTCGAAGACCTTCACGGCGCGCGGATGCACGTACGCCCACCAGTAGGTCTTCGCGAGGTACGCCGGCACCGCCACCGCCTCGCTCGTCAGGAATTCCGCTTCCATCGCCATCCTTTCTTCTTCGTCACTGCTTCGCTTCGGCGGCCTTCGACTGCCGCAAGGCCTCGCGCCGCTCGATCTCGCGCACCATGCCCGTGAACTGGTCCTCGATGTTCGAGCGCATCACCGCCTCGCCGAGCAGCGGCGGCAGGATCGCGTCCGGCTCGATCAGCCCGCTCCAGCGCAGCACCACCCGCGCGTCGTCGAGGCGCTCGATGCGGTATCCGCCCTCGAGGCGCTTCAGGTTGCCCTTGATGACCCGCACCTTGATCGCGTCCGGCGGCAGCGACGCAGAGCCCACCGTGACGTCGATCGGGAAGCGGAAGAACAGGAACTTCGCCTCGCCCAGCTGCTCGACGATCGCCTCGTTGCCGCGCCATTCGACGATGCGGCTCTTGTGCATGCCGGGGATGAACTCCGACAGGCGGTTGTAGTCGGTCAGCGTGTCCCACACCAGGGCATGCGGCGCGACGATCGTGGCGCGCGCGTGCACTTCCACCGCGGAGTCCCGGCGCGTCGCCTCGACCACGAGGTCCTCCGCGGCGCCGGCGCTCGCGACCCACAGGCACGACAGGAGCAGCCGCGCAACCATCATGGAAGTCTATCGGACCAGGCTTGCAGCAAGCTGAGGCAGGCGCCGGATGGCGTCGCGGTTGGTCCACGAGAAGCAGCGCTGTTCCGCCTCTTTCCAGGGCATCCATTCGTGCGCGACGTGCTCGTCGGGCGAGAGCGTCACCGGCAAGCGCCCTTGGACCACGAGCCCGAACACATGTTCCGTGTTGTGCGTGGTGCCGGGCGCGAAACGGTGCCGCCAATGCGGATAGATCTCGAACACGTTCGCGATGCGCCAGTCCGACAGCGCGGCGCGGTCGCCGACGATGCCGGTTTCCTCGCGCACCTCGCGCAGCGCCGCCTCGGCGGGCGGCTCGTCCAGCCGGTCGAGCGATCCGGTCACCGATTGCCAGAAGCCGGGGCGCTGCGCGCGCTCGATCAGCAACACGTCTAGCTGCGGCGTGTGCACGACCACCAGCACCGACACCGGCAGCTTCGGCGTCATGCGCGCGGGCGAAACAGCTCCGGCAGCGCCGCGGCGTTGCGGCCGCCGGCGTAGACGGCGAAGAACGGCCGGCCGCGCTTCGCCCAGCCCTCGGCGCAGTCGCGCAGGATCCCGCGCAGCGCGTCGGCGTCGGCCTTCGGCAGCTTCGCGCCGCCTTCGATCAGCAGCACGTGCGTGGAGCCGCGCCGCCACGACAGGTCGCCGAGGCACTCCTCCAGCGCGTCCCAGTTGCCGCCGAACCAGTCGGGGAACGACAGCGCGCCGGCGAGCGCCGCGAGCAGGCTTGCCTTGTCCTTCGCCGCGCGCAGGTCGACGCGCGCGACGTCGATCGCGGTGCCGCGCGCGGCGTCGAGGATCTCCTCGTCGCCCGCCGCCCAGTACACGCCCGAGCGCGCGGCATCGCCGAGGCGCAGCGCGAGCTTGCTCATCGCAGGATCCTCCGGAAGGTGCGGTAGTGGTCGTCCGTGTAGTAGAACTCGCCCGGCCCGCCCGCCACGATGCGCCGCGCGCCGCGGTCGCGGCTGCCCGGCGTCTTCACCGTGTACTCGTGGTAGTAGCCGCGCGCGCGCTTGGGCAGCAGGCCCTCGCGGTTGCCGAACACGATGCCGTCGCGCTCGTACGGGAAGGGGCCGCCCTTCTCGATCAGCGCCAAGGTGTGGCGCGCTTCCGGCGGCAGGTCGGCGACGCGGACCTCGCCGACCGGCGAGAACGCGAGCGCCAGCGTCGCGACCGCGGCGAGCAGCAGCGCGACGATCGCCCGCATGCGCTACTGCTGCGCGTTGCGCAGCCGGATGTGCAGCTCGCGCAACTGCTTCTCGGTCGCCTGCGTCGGCGCGCCGGTCAGCAGGTCCTGCCCGCGCTGCGTCTTCGGGAACGCGATGACGTCGCGGATCGCTTCGGTGCCGGCCATCAGCGCCACCAGCCGGTCGAGGCCGAAGGCGATGCCGCCGTGCGGCGGCGCGCCGTACTGCAGCGAATCCAGCAGGAAGCCGAACTTCGCGCGCTGGTCCTCCGGCGAGATCTTCATCGCGCGGAACACCTGCTGCTGCACTTCCTGGCGGTGGATCCGCACCGAGCCGCCGCCGATCTCCCAGCCGTTCAGCACCACGTCGTAGGCCTTGGCGTAGGCCTTGCCGGGATCGGACTCGATGAAGCCCTCGTGGCCGTCCTTCGGGCTGGTGAAGGGGTGGTGGCGCGCCTTCCAGTCGCCGCTGTCCTCGTCCTGCTCGAACATCGGGAAGTCCACCACCCACAGCGGCTTCCAGCCCTTCTCGGCGAAGCCGCGCTCGTGGCCGACCTTCTGGCGCAGCGCGCCCATGTAGTCGTTCATGCGCGCCGCCTTGTCGGCGCCGAAGAAGATGAGGTCGCCGTCCGCGGCGCCGGTGCGCGAGAGGATCTCGGCGAGCGCCTTGGCGTGCAGGTTCTTCACGATCGGCGACTGCAGGCCCTCGGCGCCCTTGGCCGCTTCGTTCACCTTGATCCACGCCAGGCCCTTCGCGCCCAGCGTCTTCACGTACTCGGTGTAGCCGTCGATCTCGCCGCGCGTGAGCGTTCCTCCGCCCGGGACGCGCAGCGCCGCGACGCGCCCGCCCGGCGCATTCGCCGGGCCGGAGAACACCTTGAAGTCGACGTCCTTCATGACGTCGGTGAGTTCCGTCAGCTTCAGGCTCACGCGCAGGTCCGGCTTGTCGAGGCCGTAGTCGCGGATCGCGTCGTCGTACTTCATGATCGGGAACGGGTCGGCGAGCGCGATGCCCGCGGCCTCGCGGAACATGTGGCGCACGAGGCCCTCCATCAGCGCGCGGATCTCCAGCTCGCCGAGGAACGAGGTCTCGATGTCGATCTGCGTGAACTCCGGCTGGCGGTCGGCGCGCAGGTCCTCGTCGCGGAAGCACTTGACGACCTGGTAGTAGCGGTCGAAGCCCGCGATCATCAGCATCTGCTTGAACAGCTGCGGCGACTGCGGCAGCGCGTAGAAGTGCCCGTCGTGCAGCCGCGAGGGCACGAGGAACTCGCGCGCGCCCTCGGGCGTCGACTTGTACAGGAACGGCGTCTCGACGTCGCAGAAGCCGTGCTCGTCGAGGTAGCGGCGCGCGGCCGACGCGGCGCGATGGCGCAGGCGCAGGTTCCTCTGCATCGGCTCGCGGCGCAGGTCGATCACGCGGTGCTCGAGGCGCACGGTCTCCGAGAGGTTCTCGTCGTCGAGCTGGAACGGCGGCGTGACCGACGGGTTCAGCACCTCGACCTCGTGCGCGAATACCTCGATCTCGCCCGAGGCGATGTTCGCGTTCGTCGTGCCCGCGGGGCGCGCGCGCACCACGCCCTTCACGCGCAGCACGAATTCGTTGCGCACGCGGTCGGCCGCGGCGAAGGCCTCGGCGCGGTCGGGATCGCACACCACCTGCGCGAGGCCGTCGCGGTCGCGCAGGTCGATGAAGATCACGCCGCCGTGGTCGCGCCGGCGGTGCGCCCAGCCCGCGAGGGTCACGGTCTGGCCGATCAGGGCCGAGGAGAGTTGTCCGCAATAGTGGGTACGCATGGAGTCAGGCCTTGCTGCCGTTGGAGGAACGCCCGTTCGCGCCGTTGCGCGAGGAGCCGGGCGCGACCACGCCCATGGAGATGATGTACTTGAGCGCGTCGTCCACGCTCATGTCGAGCTCGATCACGTCCTCGCGCGGCATCATCACGAAGTAGCCGCCGGTCGGGTTCGGCGTGGTCGGCACGTAGATGCTGAGGTAGTCGCCCTTCAGGTGGTTGACGACGTCGCCGCCGGGCACGCCGGTGAGGAACGCGATCGTCCACATGCCCTCGCGCGGCCACTGCACCAGCACCGCCTTGCGGAACGCCTCGCCGCTGGACGAGAACAGGGTGTCGCTCACCTGCTTCACGCTCGAGTAGATCGACGACACCACCGGGATGCGGTGCAGGATCTCGTGCCACCAGTGCACCAGCTTCGCGCCGATGAAGTTCGCGGTCAGCAGGCCGGTCACCAGCACGATGACGAGCGTGAGCAGCACGCCCAGGCCCGGCACGTGGATGCCGAGCCAGCCCTCGGTGCGCAGGGCCGGAGGCAGCAGCAGCAGGGTCTGGTCGAGCGTGTCCACCACCAGCTTCAGCACCCAGAGGGTGATGACCAGGGGGATCCAGATGAGCAGGCCGGTGATCAGGTACTTCTTCATCGATGCGAGGGCCGAAGGTGGAAACAAAAAGGCCCGGCACGCAGCCGGGCCCCGGGTTGGCGGGCCGAAGCCCTCAATTTGGGGTCGTGCAGGCCTGGCAGGCGCCGGCGCCGCAGGCGGGCGCCGCGTCGGCCTTGGCCTCGGTCTTCGCTTCGGCCTTCTCGGCCGGCTTCGAGCCGCCCTTGAAGTCGGTGGCGTACCAGCCGCTGCCCTTCAGCTGGAAGCCGGCAGCCGACAGCATCTTCTTGAAGGTCTCCTTGCCGCAGGTCGGGCATTGGGTGAGCACGGGCTCACTGACCTTCTGGAGGTACTCGTCCTGGAAGCCACAGCTCTCGCACTTGTATTCGTAGATCGGCATCGTTCGGTCCCCGCGAGGAAGGCGCGATTATACCTGTCGCGCCGCAGCACAGGTCCCTGATCTAGGGGCGGATTTCCCGCTTTCAAGACCCTAGCGGGCGTCGTTCAGCTTGCGCCGTGCCGCATCGAGCTGCTTCTGGGCGGCGTCGACCTCGGCCTTCAGGGCCGCCTGGCGCTTCTCGTAGGCGTCCGAGAGCCGGGCCCCGCCCTTGGCGGTGCCGACCCGGTCGCCCTCGACCTCCTCGCGGCCCTTCTGGGCCCGCGCGACGGCCGCGTCATAGGCGGCCTGGGCCGCCTTGAACTCGGACTCGGCGGCCGCGAGCGCGGCCGAACGGTCGGACGCCTTGCCCGCGGCGCCCGGCGGCACCGGGTTGCCCGGCGCATAGTTGCCGGCGCGGCTCTTCACTTCCTCGACCTTCGCCGCGCCCTTCACCGGGCTGTCCGAGATCACGACCTTGCCGTCGGGCATGGTCGAGCGATACATGACCTGCGCGGCGGCGAGGCCGCTGGCGACCGAGAGCAACACGGCAAGCAGGGCAGCGGGGCGCATGGCGGCTCAGAACGGGATGTCGTCTTCCATGTCGTCGAACTTGCCCGCGGGCTTCTTCGCCGCGGGCGCCGGGCGCGACTCGCCGCGCGAGGGTGCCTCGCGCTCGCCACGCGACCCGCCATCGCGATCGCCCCGCGGCTCGCCGCCGCCGGGACGCGAGCCGAGCATCTTCATCTCGTCGGCGCGGATCTCGGTGGAGTAGCGATCCTGCCCCGTCTCCTTGTCCTGCCACTTGCGGGTGCGGAGCTGGCCCTCGACGTAGACCTGCGAGCCCTTCTTCAGGTACTCGCCCGCGATCTCGGCGAGCCGGCCGTAGAAGTTGATGCGGTGCCACTCGGTGGCTTCCTTCTTCTCGCCGCTCGCCTTGTCCTTCCACGTCTCGGTGGTGGCGACGCGGATGTTGGTGACCGCCTCGCCGCTCGGGAGGTAGCGCGTCTCGGGATCCGCCCCGAGGTTGCCGACGATGATGACCTTGTTGACCGATGCCATGCGATGCCTCCTGTGTTTACGACCGCGGCTTCTCACCCAACGCGAACGCGCCGTCCTCGTTGACCGGATCCGCGCCGCCGCGGCCGGTACTCTTCACCACCGGGCGCATGCCCGCCGCGAGACCCAGCCACGCAAGCGACAGGATGCCGCAAACGGCGAACACCGTGTGGCCTCCCCAGTGCTTGGCGAGCCAGCCGCCGGCCAGCCCCCCGCAGAAGAGTCCCAGCGTCTGGGTGGTGTTGTACACCCCGATCGCGGTGCCGCGGGCCTCGGTCGGCGCGACCCGGGTGACGAGCGACGGGATCAGCGCCTCCAGCACGTTGAAGGCGACGAAGAAGGCGAGCAGCGCGACGCCCAGCGCCCAGAGGTTCTGCCCCGCGAGGCCGAGGCCGAACTCGACCGCGGCGAGCAGCGCGATCGCGCCGACCATCACCGGCTTGGAGCGGTCGCGCCGGTCGGCGTGCAGGATCGGCGGCACCATCACCGCGAACGACACCAGCACCACCGGCAGGTAGAGCTTCCAGTGCGACGCGAGCGGCAGCCCCGCCTCGACCAGCATTGGCGGCAGCACCACGAACATCGCCATCTGCACCAGGTGCAGCACGAAGATGCCGCCGTTCAGGCGCAGCAGGTCCGGCGCCAGCGCCGCGGCGAGGCCGCCGCGCGCCGGCAGCGACGCCCGCCGTGCAGGCACCGGTGGCACGACGGCGAACACCACCCACAGCGCGGCCAGCGACAGCAGGCCCGTGAGCGAGAACAGGCCGCCCATGCCGATCCACTCGTAGAGCGCCGGCGCGGCGACCAGCGACAGCGCGAAGGTGAATCCGATGGTCGCACCGACCATCGCCATGGTCTTGCCGCGATGCTGCTCGCGCGTCAGGTCGGCCGCGAGCGCCACCACCACCGACGAGATCGCGCCCGCGCCCTGCAGCGTGCGGCCGGCGATCGCCACCCAGATGTCGGTCGCCGACGCGGCGAGGAAGCTGCCGGCGGCGAACACCACCAGCCCGACCGCGATCACCGGCTTGCGGCCGAAGCGGTCGGAGGCCATGCCGTAGGGGATCTGCAGGAACGCCTGCGCGAGGCCGTAGGCGCCGAGCGCCACGCCCACCAGCACGAGGTTGTCGCCGCCCGACAGCGTCGGCGCGTGCACCGCGAACACCGGCAGGATCAGGAACAGCCCCAGCATGCGCAGGCCGAAGATGCCCGCGAGGCTGGTGCCCGCGCGCAATTCGGCGGCGGTCATGCGGGCGGGATCGGTGGCGGGCGGCACGGGCTGGGGATCGCGCCTGCCGGAAGGCTGGCGCCGGGGTGAGACAAACCGCTATAGTAGCAAGTTCCCCTCCGGCAGGACCGTCCTTGGACACCATCCGCATCCGCGGCGCCCGCACGCACAACCTGAAGGACGTGAGCCTCGAGCTGCCGCGCGACCGCCTGGTGGTCGTCACCGGGCTCTCGGGCTCGGGCAAGTCCTCGCTCGCCTTCGACACGTTGTACGCCGAAGGCCAGCGCCGCTACGTCGAGTCGCTGTCGGCGTACGCGCGCCAGTTCCTGCAACTGATGGAGAAGCCCGACGTCGACCTGATCGAGGGCCTGTCGCCCGCGATCTCGATCGAGCAGAAGGCCACCAGCCACAACCCGCGCTCGACCGTCGGCACCGTCACCGAGATCCACGACTACCTGCGCCTGCTCTTCGCCCGCGTGGGCACGCCGTTCTGCCCGGACCACGACCTGCCGCTCGAGGCGCAGTCGGTGGCGCAGATGGTCGACCACGTCCTCGGAGGTGTGGACGGCGCTCGCGCCGTGCCCGAAGACACCCGCATCCTCGTGCTGTCGCCGGTGGTCGCGGGCCGCAAGGGGGAGCAGGGCGAACTCTTCGACGAACTGCGCGCGCAAGGCTTCACGCGCGTGCGCGTCGACGGCAAGGTGTTCGAGCTCGACGCCGCGCCGAAGCTGGCGAAGAACGCCAAGCACACGGTCGACGTGGTGATCGATCGCCTGCGCGCACGCGCCGACACCAAGCAGCGGCTCGCCGAGTCCCTCGAGACCGCGCTGCGCCACGCCGACGGCCGCGCGATCGTGGTCGAGGCCGACAACGGCAAGGAGCACCTGTTCTCGGCGCGCTTCGCCTGCCCGGTGTGCGACTACGCGCTCGCGGAACTGGAGCCGCGCCTCTTCTCGTTCAACAATCCGATGGGCGCCTGCCCGCACTGCGACGGCCTCGGCACGGTCGAGTTCTTCGACCCGCGCCGCGTGGTCGCGCACCCGAACCTGTCGCTCGCCTCCGGCGCGATCAAGGGCTGGGACCGGCGCAACCACTTCTACTACTCGATGCTGCAGTCGCTCGCGACGCGCTACCGGTTCGACGCCGAGCAGCCCTGGGAGATGCTCGACGACGAGGTGCAGCGCCTCGTGCTCCACGGCTCGGGCGCCGAGAAGATCGCGTTCCGCTACCTGAACGAGCGCGGCCGCGGCGTCACCAAGGAGCACGCGTTCGAGGGCGTGATCCCGAACCTCGAGCGGCGCTACCGCGAGACCGACTCCGTGGTGGTGAAGGAGGAACTCGCCAAGCTGCGCAACGTGCGCGCCTGCCCCGAATGCAACGGCACGCGCCTGCGCCGCGAGGCGCGCCACGTGCGCGTGGGCGGCAGCGCGATCTTCGACGTCTCGCACCTGCCGCTGCGCGAGGCCCGCGCCTTCTTCTCGCGCCTCTCGCTGCCGGGTGCGCGCGGCCAGGTGGCCGAGAAGATCGTGCGCGAGATCGCCAACCGCATCGAGTTCCTGGTCAACGTCGGCCTCGACTACCTGTCGCTCGACCGCGCCGCCGACACGCTGTCGGGCGGCGAGGCGCAACGCATTCGGCTGGCCTCGCAGATCGGCTCCGGCCTCACCGGCGTGATGTACGTGCTCGACGAGCCGTCGATCGGCCTGCACCAGCGCGACAACGCGCGCCTCATCGATACGTTGAAGCACCTGCGCGACCTCGGCAACTCGGTGATCGTCGTCGAGCACGACGAGGAAGCCATCCTCGCCGCGGACCACGTGGTCGACATGGGCCCGGGCGCCGGCGAAGCCGGCGGGCGCGTGATCGCCGAAGGCCCGCCCGCGGCGATCCTCGCGCACCCGGACTCGCTCACCGGCCAGTACCTCTCCGGTGCGCGCAAGATCGACGTGCCGGCCAAGCGCCACCGCGCGGGCACCAAGCGCATCACCATCCGCGGTGCGCGCGGCAACAACCTGAAGGACGTCGAGCTGTCGATCCCGGCCGGGCTGCTGGTCTGCGTCACCGGCGTCTCGGGCTCGGGCAAGTCCACGCTGGTGAACGACACGCTGCACGCCGCGGTCGCGCAGCACCTGTACGGCAGCGCCGCCGAGCCGGCGCCGCACGAATCGATCGCCGGGCTGGAGAACATCGACAAGGTCGTCTCCGTCGACCAGAGCCCGATCGGCCGCACGCCGCGCTCCAATCCCGCCACCTACACCGGCCTCTTCACGCCGATCCGCGAGCTGTTCGCCGGCGTGCCCGAGGCGCGCGCGCGCGGCTACGACCCCGGGCGCTTCTCGTTCAACGTCAAGGGCGGGCGCTGCGAATCCTGCCAGGGCGACGGCGTCACCCGCGTCGAGATGCACTTCCTCCCCGACGTCTACGTGCCCTGCGACGTCTGCCACGGCCGGCGCTACAACCGCGAGACGCTCGAGATCCGCTACAAGGGCCGCGCGGTCGACGAGGTGCTGGCGATGACCGCCGGCGAGGCGGCGCAGTTCTTCGCCTCGGTCCCGGCGCTCGCCCGCAAGCTGCAGACCTTGCTCGACGTCGGCCTCGGCTACGTGCGCCTCGGACAGTCCGCCACCACGCTCTCGGGCGGCGAGGCGCAGCGCGTCAAGCTCTCGCTGGAACTCTCCAAGCGGGAAAGCGGCAACACCCTCTTCATCCTCGACGAGCCGACCACGGGCCTGCACTTCCACGACATCCAGCTGCTACTGCACGTGCTGCACCGGCTGCGCGACGCGGGCAACACGGTGGTGGTGATCGAGCACAACCTCGACGTCATCAAGACCGCCGATTGGGTGATCGACCTCGGTCCCGAGGGCGGCGAAGGCGGCGGGCGCATCGTCGCCGAAGGCACGCCCGAGCAGGTCGCCGCCTGCGAGGCGAGCCATACCGGGCGCTACCTTGCGCACGCGTTGCGAGGCCCGGCAGGGACATCCAGCCGCCGCGCGGCGTGAACTGCTTCACGATTGCCCGCGCTTCGCCAGTATTGATCCCTGCTTCGGCCTGAAGCCGGCCGGCGAAGCGCCGCGCGCGCGCGCATCGTGTGCGTAACACGCGTGGTCTAGAATCCCCTGATCCCCATGACCGATGCAACTGCCCCGGCGAGCACCGGGCGAACGAACCGGCGACGCCTCGCCGCGATCCTCGTCGTCGTGCTCGCGCTGCTCGGCGCGACGTTCGCGGCCTACCGGCACTTCGGCTGGAACCGCGCCACCCTCGGCGCCTCGCGCCTCATGGTCGACCTCGCCACGCCCGACGCGGTGATCGCCTCGGCGAGCCTCGCCAGGCTGCCGCGGGACCTGCTGAAGGTGCCCGTGCTGCGCGACGTGCTCACCGAGGACCTCGTCTTCTATTACGAACAGCACGAGGATCGCCTCGGCCTCGCCGGCGCGGTGAAGCGCATCGCGTGGGAGCACAACCTCGGCTGGAGCGACCGCATGCTGGCGCTGGCGCTCGACGAGCCGGCCGAGCTCGCCTTCTGGCGCGACGGCAACGGCGCGCTGCGCCACTATGCCCTCGTGATGCGCCGCGGCGCGCTCGCCACGCTGCTGCAGGACGCCGCCGCGGTGGCGCTGAAGGACAAGCAACTCTTGCTGCTGAAGGACGCCGGCGGCCACCGCCTCGACTTCCCGGTGTACGCGCTGAAGCTCTCGCCGCGTCGCACGCTGATCGTCGCGGTGCGCGGCGAGCGCATCGCGGTGCTCTCGGATCCCGGCCTGCTGCTCGACCGCGAAGGCCGCTTCGTGCCGGCCGCGCGCGACGCGGTCGCCGCGTGGCTCGCCAAGGACGGCGTGCTCGCCTCGCAGCTTTCGCTCGAACGCGGCACGGCGACGCATTCGATGGCCATGACGAGCGGCACCTTCGCGCTCGGCTACGACGCCTTCGTGCCCGGCATCCAGGCGCTGCGCTTCGACCTCGACGGCGATGCGTGGACCACGCGCCTCAAGCTGCGCCACGGCGCGCTGCCCAAGGCCGGCCTCGGCGACGCCGAACTCTGGCGCGCCGCGCCCGCGAACGCCGGCGCGTGCCTGCTGCTGCCGCTCGACGCGCAAGCACCGCAGAAGGTGCTGGCCGGCGCGAAGACCGCGCCCGAGGGCCTGAAGAAGACCGCGGCGAGCGCGGTCGAAGGCTCGGCGCTCGCCTGCTGGTACCCGCAGTCCACGCTCTACGCGCCGGTGTTCGTCGCGCGCGTCGCCAAGCCGGTCGCCGCGGACGACGCGGTGTTCTCGGAGCTCGCGAAGTGGGCGCTGCGCAAGCCCGTGTTCAAGGAACAGGTGGCCGGTGACAAGACCATGGCGCGCACGCCCGCGCCGCTGCCGCGCGCCACCGCCGCGCGCGGCGAGGCCGGCCGCACCTGGCGTGCCGAAGGCGCCGAGCCCGCCGCAGCGCGCAACCACGTCACCGCGCTGCTCGCCGCGCCCACGCTTGCCTCCGCCGGCGGCCTCGGCGTGTTCTCGCCGGATGCGGCGATGGTCGAACTCGCCCTCGACACCATCGCGCGCAAGTACCCGAGCGTCGGCGACCAGCTGCCGGCCAAGGACGTCACGCTCGCGGTGATCTCGCCGCGCATGCTCGCCGAAATGGTACTGCGCGAAGCCACCGCCTCGCTGCCCAAGGCCGAGGAGCCGATCCTCGCCGGCGCGCTCGCCACGCACCTCGTGCCACGCATGAAGGCGCTTGCGAAGCACCCGCCGCACCGGCTCGTGATCGGCGAAGCCGCCGCGAAGCAGGACGGCTGGCAGCGCGTCACCTGGGAGCCGATCCCTTGAGCGCACGCGCGTCGCGCCGCCGCTTCCTCGGCGCGCTTGGCCTGCTCGGTGTCGCGCCGGCTGCGCTTGCATCGACGGACGCCGCCCCTGCGCTGAGTCCCGCGCAGTCCCGCGCGTTCCGTGCGTGGGTGGTGCGCATCGTCGCCGCGCAGCTAGAGCAGGGCCCGACGCCGCGCTGGCGCCACCGCGACTGCGCCGGCCTCGTGCGCTTCGCGGTCGCCGAGTCGCTGCGCGAGCACGACGAATCCTGGAAGCGCGCCAACGGCCTCGCCGGCCGGCCGCTGCCGCCGGAACTGGGGCTCTCCGCCGACGAGCGCAACCGGCTGCGCCACCAGTGGCGCCTCGCCGACGGCCGCGTCTCCGCCTATGCGTCGGCGATCGACCTCGTGCAGGAGAACACGCGCGCCGTCTCGCGCGATTGCAACCTCGCGCAACCCGCCGACCTGCTCTTCTTCGACCAGGGCGACGACCAGCACGTAATGGTGTGGATGGGATCGTCGATCGCGTACCACACCGGCTCCGAAACGCCTTCCGACACCGGCCTGCGCGCGGTGACGCTGCCGCAGCTCCTGCGCTGGCCCGACACGCGCTGGCAGCCGGATCGCCGCAACCCGAACTTCGCCGGCGTCTACCGGCTCAACTTCCTGCGCGCATGACCGCCCTCCTACGCCGCCTCGCGGCCTTCGCCTTCGCCACGCTGTGCGTCGCCACGCCGCTGCAGGCCTACGAGCCGCTGCGCGGCGCGCCGTTCTTCCTGCTGTCGGACGCCTCCTACGGGCCCGAGGCCGAGGCGATGGTGCGGCTCGAGGCGACTTCGCTGTCCGAGGTCGCGGACATCGGCGGCGTCGACATCCGCGTCTACCGCATCCCGAAGCCGCTCGAGTTCCTGCAGGCGCAGAAGAACCTGCACCGCGTCGACGTCGCGGGCGAGTGGAAGGGCGAGGGCCTGTCGAACGCGGTGTCGCGCATCTGGGACCAGTGGTGGGTGCAGTCGCGCATGGCGTGGCGGCGCCTCTTCAAGGACGAGGCCCGCGTCGCGGTCACCGCGCAGGCGCCCGGCGCGAAGACGCACCGGCTGATCGACCAGTCGCCGCCGGAGCAACAGCACCCGCTGTACGCGCCGATCAAGGGCCTGGCGCTGGAAACCTCGTTCCGCTACCCGGTGGACCTCGCCAAGCCGATCGAGCCGCCCAAGGGCGTGAAGCTCGCCGGATCTTCCAGCGAGTTCATCAAGGTGCAGCCCGGCAACGTGATGATCCCGATCGGCAAGCGCGCCCCGGGCCTCTACCTCGTCGAGGCGATCCTGGGCGAGCACCGCGCCACCACCATGGTGTTCGTCTCGGCGAGCGTCGCGATCACCAAGGTCTCGTCCGATCAGATGCTGGTCTGGGTCGCCGCGCGCGGCGACGGCAAGCCGGTGTCGAGCGCGAACGTGGTGTGGACCGACGGCGTCGGCGTGCTGAAGAGCGGCGCCACGGATGCGAACGGCCTCTCGGTGTTCTCCCGCGACGCGCCCGAGAAGACCTACGTCTTCGGCGAGGATCCGGCCGGCGGCGTGTTCGTCTCCGAGAACTACTACTACGACAGCGAGATCTACAACACGCGCCTCTACGCCGTCACCGACCGGCCGCTGTACCGCCCGGGCGACGAGGTATTCGTGAAGTTCCTCGGCCGCGAGCTGCGTTCGGCGCGCGAGACGCGCGCGGCCGCGCCGGCGACGCTCGAGATCGCGGTCTACGACCCCTCGGGCTTCCCGGTGGCGACGCAGAAAGCGCAGTTCGCCTCCGACGCCGGAGCCTCCACCAGCTTCCGCCTGCCCGAGAACGCCTCGGCCGGCGGCTACGAACTGCGCTTCAACTACAAGGGCGACGCCTACGGCGCGGCCTTCCGCGTCGCCGAATACGTCAAGCCGCACTTCGAGATCGGCCTCGTCACCGAGAAGCGCGACTACAAGACCGGCGACGCCGTGAGCGGCAAGCTGCAGCTCTCGTACCCGGACGGCAAGCCGGTGGTGAACGCGCGCGTCGAGCTCGGCGTGCGCGCGCAGCGCCTCACCATGATCGAGGGCGACCTCGGCTACTCCGGGCAGTTCCCGCTCAAGCTCGCCAACACGACGCTGGTCACGGATTCGAGCGGCGCGGCGGCGTTCTCGCTGCCGGCGGCGACCGAGCCGAGCCGCTACATCCTCACCGCGCTCGCCACCGACGGCGCGGCGTATCGCGTGCGCACCACCAAGGAAATCCTCGTCGAGCGCAGCGCGGGCGTGTACGCGCTGCGCGCCGAGCGCGCGTTCTCCGCGCCCAAGGAATCGGTGCGCTTCGCGATCCGCGCGATCCGCGACGACGGCGCGCCGCCCGCGACCTGGGAATCCATCCGCCTCGAGAACCGCAAGCGCGCCGCCGGCAACCTGTCGTCGAAGGACGCGCTGGTCGTCACCTTCGACGAGCCGGGCAGCTACACGGTGCAACTGCGAGACTCGAACGGCAACATCCTCGGCGCCGCGTCGCACTGGGTCAGCGGCCCGGGCGTCACTGCGCCGCAGGGCACCATCGACATCGTGTTCGACAAGGCGCAGTACAAGCCGGGCGAGACCGCGTCCGCGCTGATCACCTTCCCGCAACCGGTGGAGCACGCGCTGGTGACGCTGGAACGCGACCGCGTTGAAAAAAGCGCCCTGCTCGCCGCCGGCGACGCGTGGATCAAGCCTTCGCGCGTCACGCCCACGCAGTGGCGCGTCGCCGTGCCGGTGAGCGACCAGCACGCGCCGAACATCACGCTGTCGGTGGCCACGGTGCAGTCGGGCGAGTACGCGTTCCAGAACCAGGGCATCCGCGTCGAGCAGCCGAAGATCGAGCTGCGCGTGAAGTCCGACAAGGCCACCTACGCGCCCGGCGACAAGGTCAGGCTGGAACTCCTCGCGCTCGCCGGCGGCAAGCCCGCGCCGAACGCGCGCCTCGCGGTGTCGGTGGTCGACGAGATGATCTACGTGCTGCAGCCCGAGATCGCGCCGGACATCTTCGACTTCTTCTACCACCCGCGGCGCAACAACGTGCGCACCTCGGCCAGCCTCTCGTTCATCGGCTACGACCTCGCGCGGCCGCGCACCGGCAACGCCGCGCCGACGCGCCGGCAGGCGCCGGAGCGCGCGGTGAAGATCCTCGAGCGCCCGCGCCGCGAGGACCGCGACACCGCGCTGTGGCAGCCCGACGTCGTGGTCGACAAGGACGGCCGCGCGGTGCTCGAGTTCACGATGCCCGATTCGCTCACGCGCTGGCGCGTCACCGCGCGCGCGATGGACGCCGACGGCCTCGTCGGCCAGGCGGTGTCCTTCGTGAAATCCGACAAGGCGCTCTACGCCAAATGGACCAGCCCGACGTGGCTGCGCGCGAGCGATGCGCCCCAGGCCAGCGTCGCGCTCTTCAACCAGGGCCTCGAGGTCGCGATCGCCGAGTTGACCCTGAAGGGCGCAGGCCTGTCGAAGACCGAGCGCCTGTCGCTGAAGCCGGGCGCGAACTTCCACCGCGTGCCGCTCGCGGTCGCCTCGGGCGACGCCACCGTGTCGCTGTCGCTCGCGGTCGGCGGGCGCACCGTGGACGCGCTCACCGTGCCGTTGAAGGTGGTGCCGGTGAACTGGACCAGCACGCGCACCGCGCTCGTCGCGCCGGACGCGCCGCTCTCGCTGCCGCCGGACGCCGCCAACGTGCGCGTGCGCTTCGCCGATTCCTCGGGCGCGCACTTCCGCCGCATGCTCGACGACCTGATCGACTACCCGTACGGCTGCGTCGAGCAGACCGCGAGCCGGCTGATCCCCTACAGCCTCGCGGTGCAGTCGCTCGCCGGCGCCGACGATCCGTTCGCCGCACGGCTCACGCAACAGCTGCACGCGCAGCGCTTCCGGCTCGCGCAGTACGCCGGCCCGAAGGCGGTGTTCGGCTGGTGGAGCACGCCGGACAAGACCGGCGACGCGCTCCTCACCACCTACGCCTACTACGCCGACTGGCACGCCAGCCGCGCGCTCGGCCTCGCGATGCCGGCGGGCCACTGGGACCGCCTGCTGCAGGTCTATCGCACCGAGGGCACCAAGCGCTCGCACTGGCATCGCGCGCTGATGCTGTGGTGGATGCAGGAGATCGGCCTGCCGGTGAAGCCGATGGTCGCCGCGCTCGCCGATGAACTCGCCGCCAAGGCCCCGGCCGCGCCCGAGGCCGCGTCGCGCGACGACAGCGTGGTGCTCGGCAATGATTCCGAAGCGGCCACCGACGCGCTGACGCGAGTGCTCGTCGCCGTCGTCGGCCAGCGCGCGCAGGTGGCGCCGCCCGCGGGCTACGTCGCCTCGGCGAACGCAGCCGCGGACACGCTGAAGTCCAATCCCTCGCCGCTCGCGCAATCGCTGCTGCTGCTCGCCAAGCGCCTGCCCGCGACCGAGGCGCCGCGCGTGCTGGAGTCGGTGCGCTTCGAGATGCCGACGGTGGATCGCGCGCTTGCGCTGACGTGGACGCACCGCGCCCTGGGCGGCACGCCGCGCGCGTCGGACATCAAGGTGGACCTCGGCGCACCGTGGGAGGCCACGACCAGCGTCACCGGGCAGAAGATGTTCCGCCTGCCTTCGGGCACGGCAACGCCCGCGACGCTCGCGCTCGCCTCCTCGGCGCCGGCCGGCACGCAGGCCGTGGTCACCTACGAATCGCGCGAGCCGGAGCAGGCGAAGCTGCCCCTGACGATCGAGCGACGCCTCTACCGCCTGAAGCGCGTCGACGCCGCGCCCAAGGACGCGAAGAAAGCCAGGAAGGAAGGCCAGCCCGCGTCGCCGCGCGCCGAGCCGCTGGCCGAGGCGAGCGAGTTCGTGCTCGAGCCGGTGGATGCGAACGCGCCGCTCGTCACCACAGAGGTCTACCTCGATCGCATCGTGCTCCGGCCGAAGGCGCCGAACGTGCGCCTGCGCTACGGCATCCTCGAAGTCGCGCTGCCGCCGGGCGCGAGCGCCGATCGCTCCACCTGGGGCATCGCGCTCAGGAAGCCCGGCACCGACGAGGCCGAAGCGCTGGAGCGCGCCCGCTTCGAGCTCACGCCCACCGGCTACTCCGTGCCGGTCGAGGAGATCGCCGACGAAGTCGTGGTGCAGCACCTGGTGCGCGTCTCGCAGCCGGGCCGCTTCGCGCTGCCGCCGGCGCGCTACTACCGGATGTACCAGCCCGGCGACAAGGCCTTCGAGGACAAGCCCCGTGCGCGCGTGGACGTGCGCTAGCGCGATCTTCCTCTCGCTTGCCGGCGTCGCGCAGGCGGCGGGCGACGCGTCGGTCGCGTGGCTGCGCGACGGCGTGGTGGAGTCGCGCCTCGCGCCCGCGCCGCCGAAGGTGCCGGTCGGCAGCCTGTGGAAGCTCTTCGCCTATGCCGACCTCGTCGACCGCGGCGCGAGCGAATCGCCGTACACGTGCACGCGCACCACGCGCAAGGCGGGCGACCCCGAACTATATTGCTGCACCCCCGGCGAGACGATCGGCCGCGACGCCGCGCTGGCGCGCTCGTGCGCGGCGTACTTCGAGCCCGCGCGCACCGGCATGCCCGCGCCGCGCTGGCGCGAGGGCTCGATGGTCGAGGTGCGCGAGCTGCTGCAGGCGCTAGCCGCGATGTCGCCCGCGGCCAAGGCCGAGGCGCGCCGCGCGCTGCTCGACACCGGCCTCGCGGGCTACGGCCGCGATGCGTGGCCCGTGCTCGGCACCGGCCTGCGCTACAAGACGTACACGTGGAAGCATCCATCGAAGGCCGGCACGCGCTTCGGCGGCGCCGCCGGCTGGATGGCGGATGGCACGCCGTTCTGGTTCGGCGCCACCGGCGCCAGCCGCGGCGCGCTGCGCGCGCATGCCAACTCGATCGCCGACGCATTGCCCGCGCCGCGCGGCGACGCCGGCACCACCTCCTGCGTCGACGTGGATTTCTTCGAGCGCTACCCGGTGCGCGCGGTGCTGAAGGACGGTTCGCCCGAAGCCGCGGCGCCCGGCGCGCTGTCGGGCAAGTTCCGCATCGCGTTCGAGAACGGCAACTGGCTGCGCGTCGCGCCGCGCGGCGAACTGGTCCTCGAGCCCGGCCCGACTGGCTCGCGCGAGGGCGCTCGGTTGCGCGCGCGCCTGTCGATGAACGAATACGTCGCGCGCGTGATCGATCGCGAAGGCTCGGCCACCGAGCGCGAGGCCGCGCGCGCGCTGGCCGTCGCGGCCCGCAGCTACCTCGTGCAGAACGCGCGCTTCGAGGCCGGCTGCTGGCGCATCGCCGACTCCACGCGCACGCAGCGCGTCAGCCCCAACCCCGCGAGCGACGCGGCGCTCGCCGCCGCGCGCTTCACCGACGAACTCGTGGTCTCCGGCGCCAGCGTGCGCTACCACCGCGACCGCGCCGCGCCGAACCGCCTCGCGTGGACCGACGCGGTCGCGCAGTCGAAGGCCGGCGCGCGCTTCGACGCCATCCTCGCGCGCGCGTACCCGTCGGCCGAACTCGCCGGCCTCGGCGGCCGCGAGGAATGCCGACGCATGGAAGAGGCGGAGTCGTGGCTCGCGCGCGTCGCGGGCAACTGGACGCCGCGCCTGCGCGCCGAGCCGGGCTTCGAGCCGGTATCCGAGCCGGTGCGCGTCTGCGCGCTCGGCGACGGCCATCCGTACGCCGACCAGGCGCGCCTGCGCATCTACGCGCGCGACTGGAAGACCCGCGAGGGCCGCCTCACGCTCGCGCACGAATACCTGCACCTCGCGTTCCGCTTCCACCCGAACGGCGCGGACGAGGCCTACATCGAGCGCCTCGCGCGGCGCCTGCTGGAGGGCTGAGATGCGCGCCGCCCTGCTCCTAGCCCTCTTCCCGACGCTCGCATTCGCGCAGGCCACGATCGAAACGCCGATCGGCGGCTGGCGCCACGGTTCGTCCGAGGTCTCCGGCTTCCGGCAGGAAGTCAACTACCCCGCGTCCTCGGTGAACGCCGCCGGGCACAGTGCCGCCGCACTGATCCGTGGCCGCATCGCGAATGCGCCCAAGGGCCCGGCCACGCTGGTGGTGAACGGCGTCGCGATGCCGCTGTCGGTGGATCCCTCGGGCCGCTTCGAGCGCCCGTACGCGTTCGCCGCGCGCTCCAACTCGGTCGAGGTGCGCGTGCCGGGCGAGAAGACCGGTCGCCGCGTGCAGTTCTACGAAGGCAACAGCGCGCGCCCGCAGGCAAGGCTGCGCATCGTGCTTTCGTGGGACACCAACGGCACCGACCTCGACCTTCACGTCGTCGCCCCCGACGGCCAGCACGCGTGGTACGGCAATCGCGCCGTGGACAACGGCGGCGCGCTCGACGTCGACGTCACCACCGGCTACGGCCCGGAGATCTACGCCAACCCGACGCCGCCGGGCGGCGTGTACCACGTGTTCGTGAACTACTTCGGCTCGGGCGCGGATGAAGCGCGCGCGCCGATCACGGTGGCGCAGATCGCGGTGGTCACCGGCGAAGGCACGCCCGCGGAGACGCAGCGCGTGTTCCGCGTGCCGATGCGTCGCGCGGGCGAACTGACGCTCGTCGCCGCGTTCGCGGTGCGTTGATGCGCGCGCTGCTCCTTGCCGCCGCGTTCGCCAGCACTTCGGTGCTGGCACAGGGCACGCCTGCGACCTCGGTGGACCTCCAGCGCCCGCTCGGCGGCTGGAACCACGCCGGCCTGACCGACGGCAGCAACGACCTCAAGGTCGCCTATCCCAACCCGCCGATCGACCGCGGCGCGCAGAAGCAGCGCGCGCTGATCGAGGGCGCGCTGAAGCAGGCCGCGGGCTCGCGCCAGCCGCCGACGCTCGTCGTGAACGGCAACCCGATGCCGCTCTATGCCGGCAAGGACGGCCGCTTCGCGCGCCCGTGGGCCTTCGGCGCCGGCTCCAACGGCGTCGAGGTCCGCACGCCCGGCGGCGCCACGAAGCGCGTGCAGTTCTACGAGGCGAACGCCGGCCGGCCGCAGGCGCAGTTGCGCCTGATCCTCACCTGGGACGACCCGCAGGCCGAGGTCGACCTCCACGTGCTCACGCCCGACGGCCAGCACGCGTTCTTCGCGCAGCCGCTGCTCTCGGGCGGCGGCGGCTTCGACGTCGACAGCGTGGATGGCGCGGGACCGGAGATCTTCTCGGTCGCGGCGCCGGTGCGCGGCGCGTACCAGGTCTACGTCAACTACTGGGGCAACTTCGGCGCCTCGGGCTACCACTTCGACGAGGCCACGCGCCAGCGCGACGTCATCACCGCGCGCGTCACGCTGGTGGTGCACGAGAACACGACACGCGAGCGGCGTGAGAGCTTCGTCGTGCCTCTGCGGAAGATCGGCGACCTGAACCTGGTGCGCGCCTTCCAGTATTGATTTCCGTCAGCCGGCCGCGTGCCGCCGGCTGCTAGCATCGCCGTCCCATGCTCGAAGCCCTGCTGGTGTCCACCGGCGTCGTCGCCATCGCCGAGATCGGCGACAAGACGCAGCTCCTCGCGCTCGTCCTCGCCGCGCGCTTCCGGAAGCCCGTGCCGATCATCCTCGGCATCCTCGTCGCGACCCTCGCCAACCACGCGCTCGCCGGCGCGCTCGGGGCGTGGATCATCGGCCTGCTCGGACCCTCGGTGATGCGCTGGGTGCTCGGCGTGTCCTTCCTCGCCATGGCGGCGTGGGCGCTGGTGCCCGACAAGCTGGAAGAGGAAGGCGAGCGCAAGACGGACCGTTACGGTGCGTTCCTCGCCACGCTGGTGGCCTTCTTCCTCGTCGAGATCGGCGACAAGACGCAGGTCGCCACCGTCGCGCTCGCCGCGCGCTACGACATGCTCGCGGTGGTGGTGGCCGGCACCACGCTCGGCATGATGATCGCCAACGTGCCCGCCGTGCTGCTGGGCGAGGTCGCGGCGACGAAGATCCCCCTGAAGCTCGTGCGCGGCATCGCCGCAGCGATCTTCGCCGCGCTCGGCGTCGCGGTGCTCGCCGGGTTCCAGGCCGGGTTCTAGCCCGCGCCGAGGGTAAAGCGGAAGGTCGCGCCCTCGCCCGGCACGCTGCTGGCGTCGATGCGACCGCCGTGCCGGTGCACGATGAGGCTCGCGAGTGCGAGGCCGATGCCGGTGCCCTGGAAGGCCGGGTCGGCATGCAGGCGCTCGAAGGGCTTGAAGAGCTTGCCGACGTAGCGCATGTCGAAGCCGACGCCGTTGTCGCGCACGAAGTAGCGCATGCCCTCGAGCGCCGACTCGGCACCCACCTCGACGCAGGGCTCCGCCGCCGTCGACGAATACTTCAGCGCGTTGCCCAGCAGGTTCACGAACACCTGGCGCACGAGCGTGGCGTCGCCGCGCGCCGGCGGCAGCACCGCGAGCGCGAGGCGCGCGCGCGGATAGTCGGGCGCGAGCAGGTTCCAGGCCTCGCGCGCGATCGCGGTCATGTCGAGCTGGTCGGCGAGGATCGCCTTGCGCGACAGGCGCACGAGCTCCAGCAGGGCGTCGACGAGGCGCCCCATCTGCTGCGCGCTGCGGTCGATGGTATCGAGGTGCCGCCGGCCCTCGGCCGAGAGCTGCTCGCTCTCCTCGTCGCGCAGGATGCTGGCGAAGCCCGAGATCGCGCGCAGCGGCGCGCGCAGGTCGTGCGACACCGAGTACGAGAACGACTCCAGCTCGTGGTACGCCGCCTGCAGCTCGCGGGTGCGCTCGGCGACGCGCTGCTCCAGCGCGGCGTTGACGTCGCGCATCGCGCGCTCGGCGTTCTTGCGCGCCGTGATGTTCACCGTGTAGGTGATGGTGCCGCCGTCGGGCAGGCGCTGCTCGGCCACCTCCAGCCAGCGGCCGTCCTGGCGCTGCACCTCGAAGCTGCCGCCCTCGCGGCGCTGCGCGAGGCGCTGGTGCAGCCACTGCTCCTCGCGCCCGATCGCCTCGGGGATGCGCCCGAGCGACAGCGCGAGCCGCAGGTGCTCCTCGTAGCGCGGGCGCCGGTCGAGGAAGTCGGAGTAGTCGTTCAGTTCGCGGAACGCGCGGTTCGCGATCACGATGCGGTCCTCGGCATCGGTCACGGTGATCGACGCGTCGAGGTCCTCGATCGCGGCGCGAAGCCGCGAGTCGGCCTCGTGCGCGCGACGCTCGAGCTCGACCTCGCGCGTGATGTCGACGCCGATCCCCCGGTAGCCGCGGAAGCTGCCGTCCGGATTGAACACCGGCAGGCCGCTGGTGCTGATCCAGCGCTCGTCGCCGTTCACCACGCGGAAGTAGCGAAAACTCCGGAACGGCTCGCGCCGCTCGAGCACCTGCACGTGCGAGCGCCACGGCTCGTCGTCGAGGTCGATGCCGCGCTCGCGCCACAGCTCGAGGCGCGACTTGCCGTAGAGCTGCTCGCGATGCTGCCCGCCGACGCGCTCCACGCCCTCGGAGATCCACGTGTAGCGCAGTTCGGCGTCGGTCTCCCAGAACCACTCGCCGCTGGCGTAGGCGAAGTCGCGGAAGCGCGACTCGCTCTCGACGAGCACGCGCTCGGCGGCGCGCCGCGCCGTGATGTCGGTCGAGAAGGTGAGGATGCCGCCGCCGGGCAGCAGCCGGTCGGTGACCTGCAGCCAGCGGTCGCCCTTGCGGCGGATCTCGCTCGTGCCGCCGCGGCGCCGCGCTGCCATGCGCTCGCGCAGCCACGCCTCCTCGCGCCCCGCGGCGTCCGGGAAGTGCCCGGCGGCGAGCGCGCCGCGCAGGTGCGCCTCGTACGACTGCCCGATCTCGACGAAGGCGCTGTTCTCGTTCAGCCGGCGGAAGGCGCGGTTCGCCACCACGATGCGGTCCTCCGCGTCGGTGATCGCGACCAGCTCGTTCAGGCTGTCGAGCGCGTCGCGCAGGAATTCGCCCGCGTTGCGCGCGCGCTGCTCGGACTGCATCTGCGCGGAGACGTCCTGCACGACCGCGCGATAGCCGAGGAAGTGGCCGCGCGCGTCGAACCGCGGCACGCCGCTCAGGCGCAGCCAGAACTCGCCCTTCGGCGTGCGGCGGAAATGCAGGAAGTCGCGAAACGGCTCGCGTCGGCGGATTGCCTCGACGTGCGACTTCCATGGCTCGGCGGAGAGGTCCGCGCCCGCCTCGACCGCGATCTCGAAGCGGTCGCGGCCAAGGTAGTGCGTCGACGGTCGCCCGACCCCGCGCTCGAGGTTGCCCGAGAACCAGGAGTAGCGGTTGAGGGCATCGGTCTCCCAGAGCCAGTCGCTCGAAGCCTCGGTGAAATCGCGGAACTTGGCCTCGCTCTCGGCGAGCTTGCGCTCGAGCGAGCGGATGCGCGAGGCGGTGACGGGTGCGCGGATGCGTGCGGTCGCGGCGGGCGCGCGCCCGCGCGGCGCGGCCTTGCGCGCCTTCTTCGGAGCCACCTTGCGGGGTCGGGACTTCGCCATGGGCTGGGCGGGACGCGGCCCGCCCCCGAAGCATAGCCCCGACCGCGCGACCGCGGTACGCGGAAGAGCCCGCGAATCAGGCCGCTTTTCGGCTCTCCGGCGCGCTCACTTCGCCGATCGCGGCGCGCACTGCGTCCTCGACGCGGTCGAGGAACACGAAGGACACCTGTTCCCGCGCGCTCGCCGGCACGTCCTCGAGGTCCTTCTCGTTCCGGCGCGGCAGCATCACCGTACGGATTCCCGCACGCAATGCGGCCAGGGTCTTCTCCTTCACGCCGCCGATCGGCAGGACCAGCCCGCGCAGGCTGACCTCGCCCGTCATGGCGATGTCGTTGCGCACCGGCTTGCCGGCGATCAGCGACACCAGCGCGAGCGTCATCGCCACGCCGGCGCTAGGCCCATCCTTCGGCGTCGCGCCCGCGGGCACGTGCACGTGCACGTCCCACTTGTCCAGCGCATCGTTCGCCCAGCCCTTGGCGAGCGTGAGCGCGGTCTGCGCCGATTCCTTCATCACGTCGCCCAGCTGCCCGGTGAGGATCAGCTTGCCCGAGCCCGGCACGCGGCTCGCCTCGATGAAGAGGATGTCGCCGCCCACCGGCGTCCACGCGAGGCCGGTGGCCACGCCCGGCACCGAGGTGCGCTCGGCGACCTCGGACTCGAACTTGCGCGCGCCGAGGATGCCGTGCAGGTCCGGCGCGTCGACCGCCACGCTCGTCGCCTCGCCCTCGGCGATCTTCATCGCCGCGTGGCGCAGCACCGAGCCGATCTCGCGCTCGAGGTTGCGCACGCCCGCCTCGCGCGTGTAGTCCTGCACGATGGCGTCGAGCGCCGCGTCGGTAATCGTCGCCTGCTCGCCCGCGACGCCGTTCGCCTCCTGCTGGCGGCCGACGAGGTACTTGCGCGCGATCTGGCGCTTCTCCTCGGCGGTGTAGCCCGGCAGGTGGATGATCTCCATGCGGTCGCGCAACGGACCGGGGATGGTATCGAGCTGGTTCGCGGTGGCGATGAACACCCCGCGCGAATGATCGAAGTCCATGCCGAGGTAGTTGTCGCGGAACTTCGCGTTCTGCTCCGGGTCGAGCACCTCGAGCATCGCCGAGGCCGGGTCGCCGTGGAAGCCGCCCGCGCCGAGCTTGTCGATCTCGTCCAGCATCAGCACGGACTGGCGCGACTCGGCGCGACGCAGCGCCGACAACACGTTGCCCGGCAGCGCGCCGATGTAGGTGCGGCGGTGGCCGCGGATCTCGGCCTCGTCGTGCAGGCCGCCGAGCGCGACGCGCTGGAACGGCCGGCCGAGCGCGCGCGCGATCGACTGCCCGAGCGAAGTCTTGCCCACGCCGGGCGGGCCGACGAAGCACAGGATCGGGCTCTTGCCGGTCGGGTTCAGTTTCCGCACCGCGAGGTACTCGAGGATGCGGCGCTTCACCTTGGCCAGCCCATAGTGGTCGGCATCCAGCACGCCGCGCGCGCTGGCGACGTCCACCGGCTTCACGTCCTCGAGTTTCCACGGCAGCTCGGCCACGAGCTCCAGCCACGTGCGCAGCATCGAGTACTCGCCGCCGCCCTCGGGCATGCGCTCGAGGCGCTTCAGCTCCTTCTTCACGTGCTTCATCTGCTCGGCCGGGATGCCGGCCGCCTCGATGGCTTTCTTCAGCTCCTCGAATTCGGCCGCGTTGTCGGCCTCGTCGCCCAGCTCCTTCTGGATCTGGCGCAGCTGCTCGCGCAGCACGTGCTCGCGCTGGCGCGAGTCGAACTCCTGCTTGGTCTTGTCGCCGATCTCCTTGGAGAGGCGCAGCACTTCCACGCGCGCCGACAAGAGCGCCAGCACCTTGTCGAGGCGCGCGCGCAGGTCGACCGTCTCGAGGATGGACTGCTTCTCCTCGTTGGAGACATCGATCAGGTTGGCGACCATGTCGGCGAGCAGGCCCGGGGCCTCGACCGCCTGGATGACGTTGGCGAGCTCGTCCGGCGCGCTCGGCAGGAGGTGCACGGCCTCGACGGCCTTGCCCTTCAGCTGCAGGAAGCGCGCCTCGATCTCCGGGCCCTTGTCTTCCGGCTCGGCGATCCATTGCACGGACGCGACGAGGAAGGGCCAGCCGTCGAGGAACTCGAGCACGCGGAAGCGCTTCTCGCCCTGGATGACCATGTGGTGCGCGCCACCTTCGGCGCCCGCGATGTAGCGCACGATCTGGCCGCCGGTGCCGATGCGGTGCAGGTCGTTCGGGCCGACCTCGTTCTTCTCGGGATCGCGCTGCAGGACGAAGCCGATCTTGCGCTCCATCTTGGCGGCGGCGCGCGCGGCGGCCACCGAGCCGGCGCGGCCCACCGTCACCGGCGAGATCACGCCGGGGAAGAGCACCGCGTTCCGCAGCGGCACCAATATGAGCGCGTCCTCGGGGATCGGCCGCAGGTCGGGTGCCTTCGGTCCGGGGACCGGCAGGCTGCCCGAGGGGTTGTCGCCATCCAGTGCGTGATAGTCCATGTCCGCGAGTTGGGGGCATTTCACGGGACTTCAAGCCACGTCGGTTACCCTGTCGGCCGCGATGTCTTCATCCCTCGTCTGGTTGTGGGTACCGATCACCCTGTGGGCCGCGTTCGCCCAGACGGTGCGCAACCTCGCGCAGAAGAACCTCACGCGCACGCACGGCACGCTGCCCGCGACGCTGGTGCGCTTCGCCTACGGCCTGCCGTTCGCAGTGCTGTGGCTGTGGGCGGTGATGGCGTGGAACGCGACGCCGCTGCCGGCGCTGTCGCCCGCGTTCTTCGGCTGGGTGATCGCCGGCGCGATCGGACAGATCTTCGGCACCGCCGCGCTGCTCGGCGCGATGGACCGTACCAACTTTGCGGTCGCCTCGGCATATTCCAAGACCGAGGTGCTGCAGGTCGCGATCTTCGCGGTGGTGCTGCTCGGCGAAGCGGTGACCGCATGGTCCGCGGTGGCGATCCTGATCGCCACGCTCGGCGTAGTGCTGCTCTCGGCCAAGGACGCAAAGAACGCCGGCGGCGCCGCGTGGCGCTCCAAGGCCGCGGTGTACGGAGTCGCCTCGGGCGGACTCTTCGCGATCGCGGCGGTGGGCTTTCGCGGCGCCACGGTGGCGCTGCACGAACCGAACCCGGCGATCGCGGGCGCCTATACCCTTGCGTGGGCGCTCGCCTTCCAGACACTCGCGCTCGGCGGATACCTCTTGGTCACGCAGCGCGACAAGGTGGTGGCGGTGCTCGGCGGCGCGTGGAAGCTGTCGATGCTCGCCGGCCTGATGGGCTCGGCCGCGTCGGTGGGCTGGTTCACCGGCTTCGCGATGCGCAACGCGCCCGACGTGCGCGCACTCGGCCTCACCGAGGTGTTCTTCAGCTACGTGCTCGCGCGCCGCCTCTACGGCGAACGCATCTCGCGGCTGGAAGGCACCGGCATGGCGCTGCTGCTCGCCGGCCTCGCGATCCTCTGCCTGCAGCTGTAATTCAGCTCTTCGGCCTGAAGTGCATCGGGTACAAGCGGCGCGTCACCTCGCCGCTGGTGTCCCACGCCCGGCAGCCGTCGAGGAAGTACGGCTTCTCGGCCGGCGCGGCGGGCTTGTCCGCGACGGGCACGTCGGCCTCGCGCGGCCAGCGGCCCATGGCCTGGTAGGCCACCGTCGCCGCGGAGATCATCAGTTCCTTCAGGTGCGTGCAGCCCTTCACGCCGCCGACCGCCGCGTTGATCGCCTTCCTCCAGCCCGAGCCGACCTGCGCGCCGACCAGCGCCTTGAACGCCGGCGACACCGTGAAGCACGCATCGTAGGGCGCGTGCTCGGTGCCCACCTCGATGTCGCGCACCACCATCTTCTCGTCTAGCGTCAGGCGCAGCGCCATGTCGTGCACGTGCGCGCCCGCGGGCCGGTGGCCGCGATACGGCTCCTGCACCGCGTAGGTCTTGGTGTCGACCATGAAGCCCTCGATGTCCCAGAGGCCGTCCTCGCGCTCGTAGGCCTCGAAGCGGATCGCGCGGGTGTGCATGTGGCGGCGAGGCGCCGGTGCGGGCAGGCTCATCGGGGCTGCGCTTTCGAATGCGGGGACAGAAGGATACCGCGCAGCCGTTAGACTCGCGCGATGGTCCACCAGCAGGTGCTCGACGTCCGCACGCGCGGCCGCGGCACGATCGACATCACGAGCCAGGTCGAACGCATCGTCGCCGCAAGCGGCATCCGCACCGGCACCTGCACGGTCTTCGTGCAGCACACGAGCGCGTCGCTCGTGATCACCGAGAACGCCGACCCCGACGTCCACCAGGACCTGGAGACGATCCTCGCCCGCGCCGCCCCGGACGGCGACCGCGAATACCGCCACGACACCGAAGGCCCCGACGACATGGCCGCGCACGGCCGCAGCGTGCTCACGGCGACGTCGCAGCTCATCCCGGTGGGCGACGCCCGGCTGCTGCTGGGCACGTGGCAGGGCCTCTACCTGTGGGAACACCGCACTGCGCCGCACGCGCGCCGCATCGTCGTGACGGTACAGGGCGAGGCATGACCGCCGGGCAGCGCGAACAGGAGGCCGCGTCCTCCGCCTTCCTCGCCGACCTCGCGCGGCTGTATCCGGACCTGGACACCGCCTTCCTGCGCGAACTGGGGCGCGAGTTCGAGCCGGTGCGCGTCGCGGGCGGCAGCACGCTGGTACGCCGGGGCGATCCGTCGGACGCGCTGTACATCCTGATCAGCGGACGGCTGGTGGCCACGCGCGAGGACGACGCCGGCCGCGCGGTGCGGCTGGGCGAAGTCGGCCGCGGCGAGATGATCGGCGAGATGAGCCTCCTGAGCGGAGGCGTGCGCACCGCCACCGTCACCGCGTTGCGCGACTCGCGGCTGGTGCGACTGTCGAACCAGGCGTTCCTCGAGTTCATGCAGCGCCACCCGAGCGTGACGCGCCAGTTCATCCGCATCCTCACGCAGCGCCTGATGAACCAGGCGCCGCGCCGGCAGGAGAAGCTCTCCACGCTCGCGCTCGTCCCGACGGGCGGCACGCGCGACTGCACGGGCTTCGCGCGCGAGCTGGAGGCCGCGCTGCGCGGCATGGTCTCGGTGCACGCGATCGACCGCGCGGCGGTCGAGGCGCGCCTGCCGCGCGCCTTCGACGACGCAGCCGGCGAGCACGCGGTGGTCGCGTGGCTCGACGACGAGGAGCAGCGGAACGACGTGCTGGTCTACGTGTGCGGCGCCGAGGCCGACGCGTGGTCGCGCCTCGCGCTGCGGCAGGCGGACCGAGTGCTGCTGGTCGCGCCCGCCGACGCGGCAGACGCCGCCCCCGGCGCGCTGGAGCGGCAGCTCGAGGCCGGCGCCGGCGGCGACCTGCGCGGCTGCGAGCTGGTGCTGCTGCACGCATCCGACCGCGCGCAGCCCGAGGGCACCGCGCGCTGGCTCGCGCCGCGCACGCTGCGGCGCCATCACCACCTGCGCGCGGGCGATGCGGCCGGCATGGCGCGCCTCTGCCGGCACCTGCTCGGCCGCTCGGTGGGCCTCGCGCTCGGCGGCGGTGGCGCCAAGGCCTTCGCCGAGGTCGGCGTGCTGCGCGCCCTCGAGGAGGCCGGCATCCCGGTGGACGTGATCGGCGGCACCAGCATGGGCGCGGTGGTCGGCGCGCTGGCCGCGCTCGGGCAGGACTCGCGCGCCATCCACGCCACGCTGCGCGAGATGCTGCGCATGAAGCCGTTCTCGGGGATCACCGTGCCGACCGTGTCGCTGCTTTCGGGAAAGCGCCTCGCGCGCGCGATGCAGGCCCTCTTCGGCGAGCGCGCGATCGAGGACCTCTGGCGCCGCTACTTCTGCATCGCCTGCAACCTGACCCACGGCACCGTGAAGGCCGCCGCCGACGGCCCGCTCGCGCGCTGGGTCGGCGCGAGCAACGCGGTGCCCGGCGTGATGCCGCCGCTCGCCGAGGGCGGCGAGCTGTACGTCGACGGCGGGCTGCTGAACAACGTGCCGGCCGACGTGATGAGCGAACTCAACGCCGGCCCGGTGATCGCGGTGAACGTGAGCGGCGCCGGCACGCTGCACGCCGACGCGGGCGAGCGCCTGCCGCGGCTGCCCAAGGTGCTGGTGCGCGCGATGCTGCTCGGCAGCGCGAACCACGCCGCGAACATGCGCCACTACGCGTCGCTCTACCTCACACCCGACCTGAAGGGCGCGGACGTGAGCGACTGGGACGAACTCGACACGCTGGTGGAGGCGGGCTACGCGCACGCCCGCGAAGCCCTGAAGACCTGGAGCCCATGGACCGCGACGAACTGAAGCGCAAGGCGCTGAGCGCCCTGCACCACCTGATGCTCGGCGGCAGCGCGCTCGCGCTGCTCGCGCAGGCGCTGCCGTCTTCCCTGGCCGAGACGCTCATCGCGCTCGCCGCGGGCTGGGTCGCCGGCTCGTACATCGAGTACGCGGTGCACCGCCACCTGTTCCACGGCCGCGGCCTGCCCGCGCGCGTGCATATGCGCCACCACGCGCGCCCGGCGCGCGAGCAACTCGACCCGTTCTCGTACTTCGGGCCGCTCGCCACCGCGCTCGTGGTCTGGGCCGGCCTGCGCGCCGTGGTGCCCGCGCACGAGATCGTCGACGGCTTCTCGGCCGGCCTCTTCCTGCAGTACTGCTTCTTCCGCGCCGTGCACCGGCGCATGCACGTGCCCTCGCACCCGCTGTCGCGCGGCGCGCTGGCGCGCTTTCACGCCGGCCACCACGCCGACCTGCGCTGCAACTTCGGCGTCACTGCGCGGATCTGGGACCGCCTGCTCGGCACGCGGCGCGCGCTCGCGCCGGCCAAGGCCGACTGAGCCCGCCATGCGGGACGCGCTGCCGGTCGCGATCACCGACCCCTGCCCGCGCGAGGACGCGCCGCGCAACGCGCTCGAGCGCGCCTGCGCCGCGTCGCTGCGCGACCCGCGCGACCTCGCCTTCGTGCGCGTCGCGCTGCGCGCGAACCTCGCGATCCTGCCCTTCGCCGCCGCGTTCTTCCTCGTGCCGGCGTGGGCGGTGCCGATCCTGCTGCTGCCCTACCTCTGGGTGCTGTACGCGGTCTTCGGCGGCCCGGTGATGCTGATGGTGCACGCGCTGGAACACCGCGCCGCCTTCACCGGCCGCGGCCGCTGGATCCACGCCTGGATCTGCCACGGCCTCGTGCTGCTGTACGGCCTCTCGCCCTTCGCCTACCGCGCGCACCACCTGCTGATGCACCACGCCGAGGAGAACCGCCCCGGGGATCTTTCCTCCACGCTCGGCTACCGCCGCGACAGCCTCGCGCATTTCCTCGCCTACTGGATGAAGTTCCTGCTCCTCGGCAACGTGCAGCTCGCACGGTACCTCGCCTCGCGCGGGCGCACAAAGGCGCTGCACCGCTTCGTCGCCGGCGAATTACTGCACGCTGCGCTCGTCGCGCTCGGGCTCTGGCTCGCCCCCGCGCCCGCGGCGGCGGTGCTGCTCGTGCCCTACGTGCTGACGCGCTTCTTCCTGATGGCCGGCAACTGGGCGCAGCACGCCTTCGTCCACCCCGACGGCCCCGCCGACGGCGTGCGCAACGCGACCATCCTCGTCAACGCGAGCCACAACCACCGCTGCTTCAACGACGGCTACCACGCCGTCCACCACCGCCACCCCGCGCTGCACTGGGCCGAGATGTCCGCCCACTTCCGCGACGACTGGCGCCACTACGCCGAGCGCGGCGTGATCGTCTTCGACGGCATCGCGAACAACCAGGTCGTCTGGTGGCGGTTGATGCGCAAGGACTACGCGTTCCTCGCGGAGCGGATGCTCGACCTCGGCGTGCACCCGGCCGCGCTGGACGCGCGCGTGGCGATGCTGAAGGGGCGCGCGAAGGGCGCCTAGGCGCCTTTGACGACCTCTGCCCGAGTGGTCATGATCGGGGACATCGGGACCGGAGACGCCGCATGACCACGATTGATGCCTCGAATTTCAAGGCGAAGTGCCTCGCGCTGATGGACGAGGTGGCCCGCACCGGCCGGACCGTGGTGATCACCAAGTACGGCCGGCCCGTCGCCGAGCTGCGCGCGTATCGCCCTCGGCGTACCCGTTCGCCGATCGGCCTGCACCGGGGCGCTCTGCAGATCCAGGGTGACATCGTCTCGCCCCTCGGCACGCGCTGGGACGCCATGAAGTGATCCTTCTCGACACCCACGTGCTCGCGTGGATGGACGCCGACGACCGCAAGATGGATCGCCGCACCCGCACGCCCATCGCGCGCGAATAGGAAGATAGCCAGGTCGCCGTCGCGGCCATCACGTTCTGGGAAATCGGCATCCTCGCCGACCGCGGCCGCATCAAGCTGCCCTTCGCCGTCGCTGCATGGCGCGAAGAACTGAGAGAGGGCCCCAGTCGTTTAGACAAATCCCGGGGTGTTCTTAAGTGGAATCTCTGCGGTTTTACGCTGCCGCGGAACGCGGCAGCGTCTCGAAGTAAACGGTATCGGGTGTCCGCCCGTCAAGATGGCGATGTGGCCGACGCCCGTTGTAGAACATGACGTACCGGG
>CAZTXP010000194.1:0-1608 GCA_964617355.1 uncultured Enterobacteriaceae bacterium | reverse complement strand
GAGGCCGGCTTCGACTGCTCCGGCCTCGTCGCCTACGTGTTCGACGCGGTGATGGGCCTGCACCTGCCGCGCACCACCTACGAGATCGCCCGCCTCGGCACCGACGTGGCCAAGGGCGACCTCAAGCCCGGCGACCTGGTGTTCTTCAACACCATGCGCCGCTCGTTCTCGCACGTCGGCATCTACCTCGGCGACAACAAGTTCGTGCACGCGCCGCGCACCGGCTACAAGGTGCGCATCGAGGACATGACCGGTCCCTACTGGACCGCGCGCTTCAACGGCGCGCGGCGGATCGAAGGCAACTAGCCTCGCCCGCCCGGCGCCGCCCCCGCATGCGCGGCGCCCACCTGCAGACACGATTCGAGCCCGATGCCGGGCGCACGGCGTTTACGGCCGCGCGGGATGCGCGATTGACTCCGCACCACACGGAGAATCTGAACGTCCCCCTGCAAGACGCCCACGGCACGCCAGCCGAGATCGATCCGGACCGAGTAGACCGGGAGCGTGTCGTGGACCTTCTTGAACCGGAGCGACGGATGCGAGGGGCTCTCGCTCCACAGGCGATACGCAGCGCGGGCCTTGGCCTGGATCGCCTGCGGTGCTTCCGAGAGCAGCGCCCTGAACTGCGCGGTCGTCTGGGACCGCACGAGGCTATAGCGGCTTGGTACGGCCCGCCGCGTACTCGGCGAGCGCCTCGCCCGCCAGCTTGCCGAGGACGTCCTGCGACTTCGCGAACGACTCGGACCAGCGCTGCTCGGAAGCCAGTTCCTCCAGCACGATCGCCGCCAGCGCGTCCTGCTCCGAAGCAGGAAGCTTGGCGACTTGGCTGAGTGCCTGTTCGAGTAGCCTGGTCATGAGCGCAATCTTACTCTCGGATTCACGCGACGTGCGGCGCGGAACCAGTGCCCCGCATGCGCCTGGCGTTTTCGCCAGGCTTCGGAGCTGACGGGTCGATGTGATGCCCGCCCCCGGCCATACCGCGCCGGCTACCCCGGACGTCCCGCCTTGGATTCCAGCAATCTCACCAGCGCAAACAGCGCGCGGCTCACGGGCGTGGGCACGCCGAGAGATTCCCCCGCACGCATCACGTAGCCGTTCAGGTGGTCGATCTCGGTGCGCTTCGCGCGCGCGAGGTCCTGCGCCGTGGAGGAGTATTGCGCCGGCATCGCGCCGGCGATCTTCATCACGCGCTCGAGCGTGTCGGCGGGCATGACGACGCCCTTGGCCTTCGCCACCGCGAGGGTCTCGGCGATGACGTCGCGCATCGTCTCGGGGATGCCGGCGCCCTTCACCATCTCGCCGTAGGGCAGCTGCGCGATCGCGGAGATCGCGTTGTAGGCGCAGTTGACGACGAGCTTCATCCACAACTCGGCGGCGACGTTGTCGGAGACGACCACCGGCACGCCGGCGGGCTCGAAGAGCGCCTTCACGTGCGCAAGCATCGCGGGCGTGACCTTGCTGTCGGTGGCGCCGATCACGAGGTCGCCGCGGCCGTGGTGCTTCAGGTGGCCGGGGCCGGCCATCTCGGTGGCGACGTACACCACCGCGGGGATCACCGGGTTCGGCACGCGCGCCTGGATGCGCTCGGTGTTGTCGACGCCGTTCTGC
>CAZTXP010000193.1:0-8735 GCA_964617355.1 uncultured Enterobacteriaceae bacterium | reverse complement strand
TGCTTTCGACGGAGGGACGATGCTCGACATCAACCGCGGCGACCTGCTCGCCGGCGTGGCCGGCAGCGGCACCATGGGACGCGGGATCGTGCAGGTGCTCGCGCAATGCGGCGTGTCGGTGCGCGTCTTCGACGCCCAGTTCCTTGGCGAGGCGGCAGATCTCCTCGACCGGCTCGCCGACCGCGAGGTGCCCGGTGGCGTTGAAGCCCTTCTCGGTGAGGCTGCGGATGCCCTCGTCGAGGACCGCCTGGGTGCGCTTCTTCTCCTCCTCGAGGAGTTCCTCGGGCACGAAGCCCTCGGTGAGGAAGAGGCTGGGCGGCATGCTCGCGACCGCCAGCAGGTGCGTCTCCGCCTGCAGGAACGCGGCCAGGTCGGCGCACTCGAACAGCGCGCGCTTGCCGTCCTGCGATCCGTTGTACGCCAGAAGGATCTTCCGATACTTCATGCTTGCCTCCGCTCGTTGGTTGGCGATCGCGTGCCCGGAGGGGGGAGCGCTGCGCCGGCAGGCTGGTCCTTCCCGAAGTCGCGGCGATTATAGCCCCCGGTTTCGCACGGCAGAGCGCACGCGCGACGCTAACGCGAGCAACCCGGACGTAAACTTGGGTCTTTCAAGGGAGGGACGATGCTCGACATCAACCGCGGCGACCTGCTCGCCGGCGTGGCCGGCAGCGGCACCATGGGACGCGGGATCGTGCAGGTGCTGGCACAGTGCGGCGTGACCGTGCGCGTGTTCGACGCCCAGCCCGGCGCGGCCGCGAAGGCGAAGGATGCGATCGGCCAATCACTCGCGAAGCTGGTCGAGAAGGGCCGCGCGAAGCAGGCCGACGTCGACGCCACGCTGGGCCGCATCGTGGTCGCGGGGGCACTGGCCGAGTTCGCACCCTGCCACCTCGTGGTCGAGGCGATCGTCGAGAAGCTGGAAGCCAAGCAGGAACTCTTCCGCGCGCTCGAGGGCATCGTCGGCGAGACCTGCATCCTCGCCTCGAACACCTCGTCGCTGTCGGTGACCGCGATGGCGTCGGCGTGCAAGAAGCCCGGCCGCGTGATCGGCTACCACTTCTTCAACCCGGTGCCGGTGATGAAGGTCGTCGAGGTCGTCGACGGCGTGCTCACCGAGCCGTGGGTCGGCGACGCGCTCATCGCGCTCGCGAAGCGCTACGGCCACACGCCGGTGCGCTGCCAGGACACGCCGGGCTTCATCGTCAACCACCAGGGCCGTGCCTACGTGCCGGAGGCGCTGCGCATCCTCACCGAGGGCATCGCCGACCACGCCGCCATCGACCGCATCCTGTGCGACGCGGCGGGCTTCCGCCTCGGGCCCTTCGGCCTGATGGACCTCGTCGGCCTGGACATCGCGCACGGCGTGATGGAGTCGATGTACAAGCAGTACTACGAGGAGCCGAAGTACAAGCCCTGCTACCTGTCGCCGATGCGCGTCGCCGCCGGCCTGCTCGGCCGCAAGACCGGCCGCGGCTGGTACGAATACACCAAGGAAGGCCCGGTCGCGGTGCCCGAGCAGCCGGTGCCGGCGGCGAAGGCCTCGACGGTCTGGCTCGCGCCCGACGCCCCCGCCGCGCTGAAGGAACTCGTGTCCAAGCTCGGCGCCAGGGTCGAAGGCGGCGCCAAGCCCTCGGGCGACGCGATCTGCATCGTGGCGCCGCTGGGCAAGGACGCCTCGACCTGCGCGGTGGAACTCGGCCTCGACGCGACGCGCACCGTCGCCGTGGACCCGCTCTTCGGCTTCGCCAAGCGCCGCACGCTGATGACCACCCCCGCGACGTCGAAGGAAGCGCGCGACGCGGCCCACGGCCTGCTCGGCGCCGACGGCGTGCCGGTGTCGGTGATCAACGATTCCGCCGGCTTCGTCGCGCAGCGCGTCGTCGCGCACGTGGTGAACGTCGGCTGCGACATCGCGCAGATGCGCATCGCCTCGCCGGCCGACCTCGACCGCGCGGTGGTGCTGGGTCTCTCGTACCCGTACGGCCCGCTCGCCTTCGGCGACGCGGTCGGCCCGGCCAAGGTGCTCGAGATCCTCGCCAACATGAATGCGTTCTACGAAGAACCGCGCTATCGACCGAGCCCGTGGCTGAAGCGCCGCGCCAGGCTCGGCCTCTCCCTCACCACTGCCGAATAAAGGATCCACCATGCTCGACGCCTACCTCTACGACGGCCTGCGTTCCCCGATCGGCCGCCACGCCGGCAAGCTCGCCGGCATCCGCCCCGACGACCTCGCGGGCACCGTGATCGCCGAAGTCGTGAAGCGCAATGCCTTGAAGCCCGAGGAAATCAGCGACGTGGTCATGGGCTGCGTCACGCAGGCCGGCGAGGACTGCCGCAACGTCGCGCGCTTCGCCGCGCTGATGGCGGGCCTGCCGCCGACCGTGCCGGGCGTGACCGTGAACCGCCTCTGCGCAAGCGGCCTGCAGGCCGTGACCGACGCGGCGCGCGCCATCACCTGCGGCGAGGGCGATCTCTATATCGCCGGCGGCGTCGAGAGCATGACGCGCGCGCCGTACGTGATCGGCAAGCCCGAGTCCGCCTACGGGCGCGATTCCAAGATGTACGACACCACGATCGGCTCGCGCTTCACGAACCCGCGCTTCAAGAAGCAGTTCGGCGACCACGCGATGCCGGAGACCGCCGACAACGTCGCGAAGGAATGCAACATCACCCGCGAGCAGGCCGACGAATTCGCGCTCGGCTCGCAGAAGAAGTACGCCAAGGCCGAGGCCGAGGGCTTCTTCAAGGGCGAGATCCTGCCGATCGCGCTGCCCTCGAAGAAGAAGGACGCGCCCGCGGTGATGGTCGAGGCCGACGAGCACCCGCGCCGCGACGCGACCATGGAGTCGCTCGCCAAGCTGAAGGCGCTCTACGAAGGCGGCGTGGTCACCGCCGGCAACGCCTCGGGCGTGAACGACGGCGCCGCGGCGCTGGTCATCGGCAGCCGCAAGTGGGGCGAGAAGAACGGCAAGAAGCCGATCGCGCGCATCCGCTCGGCGGCGTCCGCCGCGGTCGAGCCGCGCGTGATGGGCATCGGCCCGGCCTTCGCCATCCCGCTGGCGCTCGAGCGCGCCGGCCTCGCGCTGAAGGACATGGACGTGATCGAGATCAACGAGGCGTTCGCCAGCCAGGTGCTCGGCTGCCTGCACCTGATGAAGGTGGACTTCAAGGACCCGCGCGTGAACCCGAACGGCGGCGCGATCGCCATCGGCCACCCGCTCGGCTGCTCCGGCGCGCGCCTGGCGCTGACCGTGGCGCGCCAGCTCAAGGAGACCGGCAGCAAGTACGCCGCGGTCTCGCTGTGCATCGGCGTCGGCCAGGGCCTCGCGGTCATCCTCGAGAACGTGAATTAGCCTCGACGTCGGACTCGTCCTCGCCGCCGCGCTGCTCGGGGGATTCCTCGACGCGGGCGTCGGCGGCGGCGGGATGGTGATCGTCCCCTCGCTCTTCGCCGCATTCCCGGGTGCCGCGCACCCGGTCCTGATGGGGACCAACAAGCTTGCGTCGGCGCCCGGCCTCGCCATCGCCACGTGGCGCTACGCCGTCGGCGCGCGCATGCCGTGGCGCATCGCGATCCCGGTCGCGCTCGCCTACTCGCTCACCACGATCGCCGGCGTGTACCTGTCCCGCGGCACCCCGACCGCGATCTTCAAGCTGCTGGTGCCGCTGATGCTGTCGGCGATGCTGGCTTACGTGCTGCTGAAAAGGGACTTCGGCCTAGCGCACGCGCCGAGCGCCGCGCGCGGCACCGGCGCCGCGATCGCGATGGGTGCGACGATGGGCGTCTACGAGGGCTTCTTCGGTCCTGGCAGCGGCACGCTGCTGATCTTCGCCTTCGTGCGCGTGTTCGGCTTCGACTTCATGCATGCGAGCGCCGCGGGGAAGCTGGTGAATTTCGCCGGCTGCGCGACGGCCGCGGCGGTCTTCGGGCTTCACGGCGAGGCGATGATCGGCCTCGCGGCCGGCATGGCCGCCTGCTACCTCGCCGGCGCGTGGATCGGCGCGCACATGGCGATCGCGCGCGGCAGCCGCTGGCTGCGCGGCGTGTTCGTCGTCGTGGCAACGCTTCTCATTGCGCGCACGGCGTGGGATTCGGCGAAGCCCTTCCTGGGGTGACGCGCCCCCGCGGGTAGAATCGCGGGATCCACTCGAGGCCCGCCATGAACGCACCCCACGCATCGAAAGCCCGCGCGCAATTCTCCTGGGAAGACCCGCTCGGTCTCTCCGACCAGTTGACCGAGGACGAGCGCATGGTGCGCGACGCCGCGCACGCCTACTGCCAGGACAAGCTCGCGACGCGCGTGGTCGAGGCCTTCCGCCACGAGAAGGCCGACCCGTCGATCTTTCGCGAGATGGGCGAGATGGGCCTGCTCGGCCCGACGATCCCGGCGGAGTACGGCGGCCCCGGACTGAACTACGTGTCGTACGGCCTGATCGCGCGCGAGGTCGAGCGCGTGGATTCCGGGTATCGCTCGATGATGAGCGTGCAGTCCTCGCTCGTCATGGTGCCGATCTTCACCTTCGGCAACGAGGCGACGAAGCAGAAGTACCTGCCCAAGCTCGCCTCGGGCGAGTGGATCGGCTGCTTCGGCCTCACCGAGCCGAACCACGGCTCCGACCCCGCGTCGATGATCACGCGCGCCAGGAAGGTGCCGGGCGGCTACAGCCTCACCGGCGGCAAGATGTGGATCTCGAATTCGCCGATCGCAGACGTATTCGTGGTCTGGGCGAAGGAAGTCGACGACAAGGGCCATGCCGGCCCGATCCGCGGCTTCGTGCTCGAGAAGGGCATGAAGGGCCTGTCCGCGCCGGCGATCCACGGCAAGGTGGGCCTGCGCGCGTCGATCACCGGCGAAGTCGTGATGGACAACGTCTTCTGCCCCGAGGAGAACGCCTTCCCCGAGGTGCAGGGGCTGAAGGGCCCGTTCACGTGCCTCAACTCCGCGCGCTACGGCATCGCCTGGGGCGCGCTGGGCGCCGCCGAGGATTGCCTGCATCGCGCGCGCCAGTACGTGCTCGACCGCAAGCAGTTCGGCCGTCCGCTCGCCGCGAACCAGCTGATCCAGAAGAAGCTGGCCGACATGCTTACCGAGATCTCGCTCGGCCTGAACGCGTGCCTGCGGCTCGGCCGCATGAAGGACGAAGGCGAGGCGCCGGTCGAGATCACGTCGATCCTGAAGCGCAACTCCTGCGGCAAGGCGCTCGACATCGCGCGCGCCGCGCGCGACATGATGGGCGGCAACGGCATCTCCGACGAATTCGGCGTTGCGCGCCACCTCGTCAACCTCGAGGTGGTGAACACCTACGAGGGCACGCACGACATCCACGCGCTGATCCTCGGCCGCGCGATCACCGGAATCCCCGCCTTCTCCAACTGAGATCCACGATGCGCGCGGCGCGGCTCCTCGGCCTCGTCGTCGCGCTTGCGCTGCTCGTCGCGCCCGGCCTGCGGGCGCAGCCGGCGAATCCGGAACTCGGCCCCGCCAACGGCCTGCTGCTGGTGGCGAAGCCCGGCATGCTCGACCCGAACTTCCGCGAGACCGTGGTGCTGGTGTCGCAGACCGCCGACTTCCGCACCGTCGGCGTGATCCTGAACCGGCCGACGCCGCTGCGGCTGTCGCAGTTCCTCGCCGACGACATCCCGACCGCGAACTACACGCAGCCGATCTACTTCGGCGGCCCGGTGATGCGGCAAGCCATCGTCGCCGTGTTCCACGCCGATGCTCCGCCAAAGGCGACCGCGTTCCACGTGCTCAAGAACGTGTGGCTCACGACGCACAGCGCGGTCGTGGTCGACCTGCTGTCCCGGCCGGAGGCGAAGTACCGGCTCTACGCCGGTTTCTCGGGCTGGGCGCCGCGCCAACTCGAGAGCGAACTCGTCCGCGAGGGCTGGTACCTGCTCCCTGCGAGCGAGGCAGATGTATTTCGGGAATCCACGCAGGGCATGTGGGAAGAACTGGTTGCCAAGGCGCTCGGCGGACGAGCGAGGCTTTCGTCGAACTGACGCACCAAAATGAAACGCCCCGCATGGGAGCGGGGACAGAAATGAAACGCCCCGCATGGGAGCGGGGCGTTGGGTGCCGGCATCGCCGGCGGCGCCGCCGTAGAGCGGCGCATCGTGGGTGACCAGATGGTCGCCCTTGGATCGGGCACCTTCTGTACCGCGAGGTCGCCCGGGCAGGTCGTCCGGGCTTGCTCGGGATCCAATCCTCCTCGGGTAACCCGCCTCGGAATGGTTGCTCGATCCGGTTCCTAAGCTAGTCCTGCGCGCGCGCGGGCGCAAGCCTGTTGTGTTGACGGCGGTCAGCGTATACTGATTTTTTCCATGCGGCGCCTTCGCACATTCTTCGCAGCGGTCGCCCTCGCCGCGACCTCCGGACTCGTCGCCGCGCAGTCCACGGACGAAGCGGTCTTCCTCGTCGCCCATCCCGCGTTCCGCGACATCGAGTACCGCGCCACGGTGCTGATCGCCGCGCCCGCACCCTCCGGTGGCCACGTCGGCGTGATCCTCAACCGCCCGACGCGCCGTTCGCTGTCGAGCCTCTTCCCGGAGCACGAGCCCTCGAAGAAGGTGATCGACCCGGTGCGCTACGGCGGCCCGTTCTCGCGCGGCGCCTTGGTCGCGCTGGTGCGCACGGACGCGACGCCCGGGCAGGGCGCGGTGTCGCTGATGAAGAACCTCGTGATGGCGTTCCGCGCGCAGACGATCGACCAGGTCATCGAGGCCACGCCGAACGAGGCACGCTACTTCGTCGGCTACGTCGGCTGGCGCCCGGGCGAACTGAAGAGCGAAGTCGAGCGCGGCCTCTGGGCCGTGGTCGACGCGGACCTCGACACCGTCTTCCGCAAGGACACCGACGGCCTCTGGGAAGAACTCCTGCAGCAATCGCGCCGCATCCGCGCCGAGCGCGCGGCACCGCCGCGGCTCGCGCTGCTGAAGTAACGCCCCTTCAGGCCGCCTTCGCGGCCGGCCTCTTCTCGAACACCATCCGTCCGCCGCGCCAGTCGGCGGCGATGACGTCCTTGGGCGCGAAGCGGCCTTCCAGCATCGCCTTGGCGAGCGGGTTCTCGACCTCGGACTGGATCGCGCGCTTCAGCGGCCGCGCACCGTAGACCGGATCGAAGCCGGCCTTCGACAGTTCGGCCAGCGCCGCGTCCGAGATCTCGAAGCCGTAGTCCATGCGCGCAAGGCGCGCCTCGAGGATCCGCAGCTGCACCTTCGCGATCGAGCGGATGTGGTCCTCGCCCAGGCCGTGGAACACGACGACCTCGTCGATGCGGTTCACGAACTCCGGCCGGAAATGGTTCTTCACCTCGGCCATCACCGCGACCTTCACCAGGCCGTAGTCACTGCCCGCCATGCTCTGGATCATCTGCGAACCGAGGTTCGAGGTCATCACGATCACCGTGTTCTTGAAGTCCACGGTGCGACCCTGCCCGTCGGTCAGGCGCCCGTCGTCGAGCACCTGCAGCAGCGAGTTGAACACGTCCGGGTGCGCCTTCTCGACCTCGTCGAAGAGGATCACCGAGTACGGCTTGCGACGCACCTGCTCGGTCAACTGCCCGCCCTCGTCGTAGCCCACGTACCCCGGCGGCGCGCCGATCAGGCGCGACACCGAGTGCTTCTCCATGTACTCGGACATGTCGATGCGGATCAGGTGTTCCTCGGAATCGAACAGGAACCCGGCGAGCGCCTTGCACAGTTCCGTCTTGCCGACGCCCGTCGGCCCGAGGAAGAGGAACGAGCCGTAGGGCCGGTTCGGGTCGGCGAGGCCCGAGCGCGAGCGGCGGATCGCGTCCGACACGAGGCGCACCGCCTCGTCCTGGCCGACTACGCGCTCGTGGAGCTTGTCTTCCATGTGCAGGAGCTTCTCGCGCTCGCCCTGCATCATCTTCGACACCGGGATGCCGGTGGCGCGAGACACGACCTCGGCGATCTCCTCGGCGCCGACCTGCGTGCGCAAGAGGCGGTTCTTCTGCCCCTGCCCCTCGGCGGACTCGGCTTTCTTCAATTGCGCTTCCAGCGCCGGCATGCGGCCGTACTGGATCTCGCTCATCTTCTGCCAGTCGCCCTTCCTCTTCGCGTCCTCCATCTGCACGCGCAGCTTCTCGATCTCTTCCTTCACCTGCTGCGAGCCGGCGACCTGCGATTTCTCGGACTTCCAGATCTCCTCCAGGTCCGCGTACTCGCGCTCGAGCTTGGCGATCTCTTCCTCGATCAGCGCGAGGCGCTTCCTCGACGCTTCGTCGGTTTCCTTCTTCACCGCCTCGCGCTCGATGCGCAGCTGGATCAGGCGCCGGTCGAGCTTGTCCATCGCCTCCGGCTTGGAGTCGATCTCCATCTTGATGCGCGCCGCGGCCTCGTCGATCAGGTCGATCGCCTTGTCGGGCAGGAAGCGGTCGGTGATGTAGCGGTTCGACAGCTCCGCCGCGGCGACGATCGCCGGGTCGGTGATCTCGACGCCGTGGTGCACCTCGTAGCGTTCCTGCAGGCCGCGCAGGATCGCGACGGTCGCCTCGACCGTCGGCTCGCCGACCAGCACCTTCTGGAAGCGGCGCTCGAGCGCGGCGTCCTTCTCGACGTACTTGCGGTACTCGTCCAGCGTGGTCGCGCCGATGCAGTGCAGCTCGCCGCGCGCGAGCGCGGGCTTCAGCATGTTGCCGGCGTCCATCGCGCCCTCGGCCTTGCCGGCGCCGACCATGGTGTGGATCTCGTCGATGAAGACGATGGTGGA
>CAZTXP010000192.1:0-7479 GCA_964617355.1 uncultured Enterobacteriaceae bacterium | reverse complement strand
TCGTTCATCATCCAGTAGCGCGAAGATGTCCTCCGAATACCTCTCCCAGGACGAAGTCGACGCGCTGCTGCGCGGCGTGAACGGCGGCGGCGAGACGCCCGAGCCGGAGGCACCGGCCGACGGCGTGCGCCCGTACGACATCGCCACGCAGGAGAGGATCGTGCGCGGGCGCATGCCCACGCTCGAGCTGATCAACGAGCGCTTCGCGCGCCAGGTGCGCATCGCGCTCTTCAACTTCATGAGGAAGAGCCCCGAGATCGCGGTCGGGCAGGTGCGCGTGATCAAGTACGCCGAGTTCATCCGCAACCTCGTCGTGCCGACCAACCTGAACATCATGGCGCTGCAGCCGCTGCGCGGCAACGGCCTGATCGTCATCGAGCCGAACCTGATCTTCGGCATCGTCGACAACCTGTTCGGCGGCGACGGGCGCTTCCACACGCGCGTCGAGGGCCGCGACTTCACCGCCACCGAGCAGCGCATCATCCTGCGCCTGCTGGAGGTCGTGAACGACGAGTACAAGAAGGCCTGGGCGCCGGTGTACCCGCTCGCGCCCGAGTACGTGCGCTCCGAGATGCACACGCAGTTCGCCAGCATCGCGACGCCGACCGAGATCGTCGTCGAGACCACCTTCACCATCGAGATGGGCGCGGTCACCGGCAAGATGCACGTGTGCTTCCCGTACGCGAGCGTCGAGCCGCTGCGGGACCTGCTGTTCTCCAGCATCCAGGCCGACCGCGCCGAACCCGACAAGCGCTGGGCGAAGATGCTCGCGCGCGAGGTGCAGGACGCCGACGTCGAGCTGACCGTGAACCTCGCCCACGCCGACCTGAAGGTGCGCGACCTCGTCGCGCTGAAGCCCGGCGACGTGGTGCCGGTCGAGATCCCCGAGAGCGTCGTCGCCACCATCGACAACGTGCCCATGTTCGGCGGCCGCTACGGCACGCTGAACGGCCAGTACGCGATCCGCGTGGAGCGCATCCTCGCCGGCCCGCGGGACGAACTTGCGCAAGGAGCCCCGAATGTCCAATAACGCCGCTGCCGTCGCCACTACCGACGACGACTGGAACGCCGCGCTCGCCGACCAGGCCGCCGGCAACGCCGCCGCCGCGGCCGAGCCCGCGCCGGCCCCCGCGCCGCGCGCGGAACCGGCGCGCCTCTTCAACGAACTCGGCGCCGGCGGCAACGTCGCGCCCGCCAAGCACGACATCGACCTCGTGCTCGACATCCCGGTGCAGCTCACCGTGGAGCTGGGCCGCACGCGCATGCCGATCAAGAACGTGCTGCAACTCGCGCAGGGCAGCGTGGTCGAGTTGGACGGCCTCGCCGGCGAGCCGATGAACGTGCTCGTCAACGGCTGCCTGATCGCGCAGGGCGAGGTGGTGGTGGTGAACGACAAGTTCGGCATCCGCCTCACCGACATCATCACCCCGTCCGAGCGCATCCGGAGGCTGAACAAGTGAGCGCCTTCCTGCAGGCCGTCGCAGGACTCGCGGTGGTGCTCGCCGCGATCGCCGGCTCGGCCTGGCTCATGAAGCGCCTGGTGCGCGTGCAGGCTTCGCACGGCGCGCCGATGTCGCTGCGCGGCACGATCTCGGTCGGCCCGCGCGAGCGCGTGATGCTGGTCGAGGTGGCCGACACGTGGATCGTGCTCGGCGTCGCCCCGGGCCGCGTCAGCGCGCTGCACGCGATGCCGCGCGCCGCGACCGCCGTCCCTGTCGAATCGAACGAATCCCCCGCCGCCCCCGCGGCCCCGACCACCCCCTTCTCCGCGCTGCTGAAGCGCGTGCTCCCGAATGCCCCTCGCTAGCCTCCTCGTCGCCCTCCTCCTCGCCGCCGTCGCGCCCGACGCGGCCGCCGAGGTGACGGCCTTCACCGCCAAGCCCGCGCCGGGCGGCGGGCAAGTGTTCAGCGTGCCGGTGCAGACGCTGGTCTTCATGACCGCGCTCACCTTCCTGCCCGCGGCGCTGCTGCTGATGACCGGCTTCACCCGCATCGTGATCGTGCTGTCGCTGCTGCGCCAGGCGCTCGGCACGCAGAGCTCGCCGCCGAACCAGGTGATCGTGGGGCTGTCGCTCTTCCTCACGCTCTTCGTGATGTCGCCGGTGCTCGACAAGATCTACACCGAGGCCTACGAGCCCTTCTCGCAGGAGAAGATCGGCTTCGGCGAGGCCGCCAGTCGCGCCGAGGTGCCGCTCAAGGCCTTCATGCTGAAGCAGACGCGCGAGCCCGACCTCGCGCTCTTCACGAAGCTCGCCGACCAGCCCGCGGTCGACAAGCCCGAGCAGCTGCCCTTGCGCGTGGTGGTGCCGGCCTTCGTCACCAGCGAGTTGAAGTCGGCATTCCAGATCGGCTTCACGGTGTTCATCCCGTTCGTGATCATCGACCTCGTCGTCGCCAGCGTGCTGATGTCGATGGGCATGATGATGCTCTCGCCGATGCTGATCTCGCTGCCCTTCAAGCTGATGCTGTTCGTGCTGGTGGACGGCTGGACGCTGCTCATCGGTTCGCTCGTCGCGAGCTTCGCCACGTGACCCCCGCCGACGTCATGACCATGGGCCAGCAGGCCCTCGAGGTGACGATGCTGATCTCGGCGCCGCTCCTCGGCGCGGTGCTGCTCACGGGCCTGGTGGTGAGCGTGTTCCAGGCCGCGACGCAGATCAACGAGCAGACGCTGTCCTTCATCCCCAAGCTGGTGGCGCTCGCCGCCGTGCTGGTGGTCGCCGGCCCGTGGATGCTGGCGGTGATCACCGACTTCATGCAGCGCCTCTACGGCAGCATCCCGCAGCTCGTCAGCTAGCCGCCATGCTGACCCTCACGTCGGGCCAGCTCGAGGCGATGATGGGGGCGTTCCTGTGGCCGTTCGTGCGCGTGCTGGCGCTCATCATGAGCGCGCCGGTGCTCGGCCACCGCTCGGTGCCGCGGCGCGTGAAGGTCGGCCTCGCCGCGCTGGTGACCATCCTCGTCGCCCCTGGCCTGCCGACGCCGCCGCCGATCTCGGAGCAAGGCGCCTTCCTGATCCTCGCGCAGCAGATGCTGATCGGCATCGCGCTCGGCTTCTCGATGCACGTGGCCTTCGGCGCGGTGCAACTCGCCGGCGACATGATCGGCCTGCAGATGGGCCTGTCGTTCGCCAACTTCGTCGACCCGCAGCACTCGGGGCAGTCGCCGGTGCTCGGCATGTACCTCGGGCTCCTCGCGACGCTGATCTTCCTGTCCATCGACGGGCACCTGTTCCTCATCCAGGCGCTTGCCGAGAGCTTCCGCCTCGCACCGATCGGCCCGGAGGCCCTGTGGGGCAACCGCTGGACCGGGCTCGTGGCCTGGGGCGGCGAGCTCTTTCGCATCGGCCTGCACCTCGCGCTGCCCGTGCTCGCCGCGATGCTGGCGGTGAACATCGCGCTCGGCGTGCTGACCCGCGCCGCGCCGCAGTTGAACCTCTTCTCGATCGGCTTCCCGATCTCGCTGATCGCCGGCCTCGCGATGCTCGCGTTGCTGCTGCCCTACCTCGGAGGGCCCATACAGACGGTGCTGCTGGAGGCATTGCAGGTGCCGTTGCGCTAGCGGACCGCCGCCCCTAGCATCCGGCCATGCGCCCGGTGCTCGTCTACGCCTTCGGCCCCTACCAGTCGTTCGACACCAACGTCACCCAGCGCACGCTGGAGGCGATGCGTGCTCCGAAGGGGGTCGTGCTGCACGTTTTCGACGTGAAGTTCCGGCGCGCGATGTTCGAGCGCGTGTTCGAGCGCGTGCGGCCGGCGGCGATCATCGGCCTCGGCCAGCACCCGCGCGCGAGGAAACTGCGGCTCGAGCGCCGCGCCCATTCGCGGGGCAACCGCTCGCGCGCCCGGTTCGTGACGCTCGACCTTCCTCGCACGCGCGACACCGCGGTCACCTACGACGCGGGCGACTACGTGTGCAACTTCTCGATGTGGGTCGGCACCGACTGGTGCGCGCGCCACGGCGCGCGCTACGCCTTCGTGCACGTGCCGAAGGACTACGCCCCCGAGCGGCTGGAGGCGTACCTTCGAAAGGCCATCAAGCTACTTCAAAGGGATGGCGCCGAACGATCGTCTCTTCGCGGTCCGGGCCGGTCGAGATGATGTCCACCGGCACGCCGCAGAGCGCCTCGATCCGCGCTAGGTAGTCGCGCGCGGCCTTCGGCAGGCCGTCGTGCGTCTTCACGCCGACGGTGCTCTCCATCCAGCCCGGCATCTCCTCGTACACCGGCACGCAGAGGGCGAGTTCCTCGGCGCCGACCGGCAGGATGTCGCTGCGGCGGCCCTCGATCTCGTAGCCGGTGCAGAGCTTCACCGACTCGACGCCGTCGAGCACGTCGAGCTTGGTGATGCACAGGCCCGAGACGCCGTTCAGCTGGATCGAGCGCTTCAGCGCCGCGGCGTCGAACCAGCCGGTGCGGCGCGGGCGGCCCGTGGTGGCGCCGAACTCCTGGCCACGCTGGCGCAGGCGCTCGCCCATGTCGTCCATCAGCTCGGTCGGGAACGGCCCGCTGCCGACGCGCGTGGTGTAGGCCTTGGTGATGCCGAGCACGTCGTGCAGGTGCGCCGGGCCGATGCCCGCGCCCGCCGCGGCCGCGCCCGCCACGCAGTTGGACGAGGTCACGAACGGATAGGTGCCGTGGTCGATGTCGAGCAGCGCACCCTGCGCGCCCTCGAAGAGGAGGTTGCGGCCGTCGCGATTCGCCTCGTAGAGCGCGCGCGGCACGTCGGCCACCAGCGGCGCGAGGCGCGGCGCGAGCGCGAGGGTCTCGTCGAGCGTCTTCTGGAAATCGACCTCGGGCTGGCGGAACCAGTTCTTCAGCACGAAGTTGTGGAAGTCGAGCAGCTCGCGCAGCTTCTCGGCGAAGCGCACGGGCTTCAGCAGGTCCTGCAGGCGTATCGCGCGGCGCGCGACCTTGTCCTCGTAGGCCGGGCCGATGCCGCGGCCAGTGGTGCCGATCTTGCCGGCGCCCTTGGCCGCCTCGCGCGCAAGGTCGATCGCCGAGTGGTACGGCAGGATCAGCGGGCAGGCTTCCGAGATCTTCAGGCGCTTCGCGACGGGCACGCCGGCGGCCTCGAGCTCGTCCATCTCGGTGACCAGCGCCTGCGGCGACAGCACCACGCCGTTGCCGATGTAGCACTCGACCGAGTCGCGCAGCATGCCCGAGGGGATCAGGTGCAGCACCGTCTTCTTGCCGCCGATCACCAGCGTGTGGCCGGCGTTGTGTCCGCCCTGGAAGCGCACCACGCCCTGCGCGCGGTCCGTGAGCCAGTCGACGATCTTGCCCTTGCCCTCGTCGCCCCATTGCGTGCCGATCACCACTACGTTGCGTGCGCTCATGATTTCCGTCCGATGCGTTTGACCATCCAGCCGCCGTGCCCCTTCGAGAGGATGCGCGTGCAGCCCAGTTCGTCGCGGCTCCGGCCGTGGCCGGGCAGCTCCTCGATCACCACCTCGCCCGCGGCGCGCAATGCGGCGATGCGCGCGGCGAGCGTGGCGTCGTTGCGCTTCGCCGGCGCGAGGATCGGCTCGCGCGGCCGCGACGGCGCCGCGGCCCCCGCGAGTTCGCGCAGCTCGATCGAGAAACCCGTCGCCGGCCGCGGTCGTCCGAAGGCCTTGCCGACCTCGTCGTAGCGCCCGCCGCGCGCCACCGGCCCGACCACGCCTTCGCAATAGGCGTCGAACACCACGCCCGAGTGGTAGTGGTAGCCGCGCAGTTCGGCGAGGTCGAAGCTCGCCGCCACCGGGCAGGCCTTCGCCAGCGCCTGCAGCGTGCCGAGCGCGCGCGCGAGTTCGGGCAGCTTCGGCAGGCGGCGCCGCGCGAGCGCGATCACCTCGGGGCCGCCGTAGAGTTCGGGCAGCAGCAGCAGCGCCTCGCGCGTCGCGCGCGGCAGGCTCCTGACCAGACCGCGCAGCGCCGGCACGTCCTTCTTCTGCAGGGTCTCGAAGAGCTCGGACTCCAGCGCCGCCGGCAGCTTCGCCGCGCGCACCAGCGAGCGGAACACCGCGACGTGGCCGATGTCGATGCGCGCGCCGCGCACGCCCGCGATCTCGAGCGAGGCAGCGAGCAGGCGCTGCACCTCGAGGTCGGCCTCGACGCCGGCGTGCCCGTAGATCTCGGCGCCAATCTGCTGCGGCTCGCGCGTCGCGGCCGGACCGGCGGGCCGCGTGTGCAGCACGCTGCCGGCATAGCACAGGCGCGCCACGCCCTGCCGGTTCAGGAGGTGCGCGTCGACGCGCGCCACCTGCGGCGTGATGTCCGCCCGCACGCCCATCATGCGGCCCGAGAGCTGGTCGACGAGCTTGAAGGTACGGAGATCCAGGTCGCGCCCGGTGCCGGTGAGCAGCGACTCGAGGTACTCGAGCATCGGCGGGATCACCAGCTCGTAGCCGTGCGAGGCGAAGAGGTCCAGCAGGCGCCGGCGCAGCGACTCCATGCGCGCGGCCTCGGCCGGCAGGATGTCGTCGATGTTCTCGGGCAGGAGCCAGCGCATGGGATCAGGTCGCGAGCAGGAGGAGCGCTAGGCCCGCGATCATCGACGTCAGGCCGAAGAAGCGCAGCTGCCCGTCAGAGAGCAGCGTGAGCCGACGGAACGCCTCGCGCCAGAACGCCGGCGCGAAGAACGGCACCAGCCCCTCGAGCACCAGCACCAGCGCGAGCGCCGTGAGGAGCGCGGTGGCCATCGCCCCTCATTTCTTCGCCGGCGCACCCGGGCGGCCGGACGCGTCCTTGAGGTAGCGGAAGAAATCGGAGTTCGGCTCGAGCAGCAGCACGTCGCCGCGGCTGCGGAAGGCGCCGCGGTAGGCCTCCATCGAGCGGTAGAACGAGTAGAAGTCGCGGTCCTGCGAGAACGCCTGCGCGTAGATCGAGGCCGCCTTCGCGTCGCCCTCGCCACGCACGCGCTGCGCGTCGCGATAGGCCTCGGCAAGGATGACCTCGCGCTGGCGGTCGGCGTCGGCGCGGATGCGCTCGGCCTCCGCGGAACCGGTCGAACGCAGCTCGTTGGCGACGCGCTTTCGCTCCGCCTCCATGCGGCGATAGACGGACTCGCTCACTTCCTGCGGCAGGTCGACGCGCTTCAGGCGCACGTCGACGATCTCGACGCCGATGCGGCGCAGGTCGGTGTCGGCCTTGGCGCGCACCTCGTCCATGATCTTCTCGCGCTCGCCGGACACCACGTCGTGCACCGTGCGCGAGCCGAACTCGGCCTGCAGGCCGCCGGAGATGGTCTGCTTCAGGCGCGTCGAGGCCTTGGTCTCGTCGCCCTGCACCGAGACGTAGTACTGCTTGACGTCGACGATGCGCCACTTGACGAACGAGTCGACCAGCACCGGCTTCTTCTCGGAGGTGATGAAGCGCAGCGGCTCGGCGTCGTCGTAGGTCTGGATCTGCATGTTGAAGTAGCGCACGTTCTGGATCAGCGGCCACTTGAAGTGCAGGCCCGGCGCGGTGACGACTTCCTTCACCTCGCCGAGCTGGAA
>CAZTXP010000191.1:0-8701 GCA_964617355.1 uncultured Enterobacteriaceae bacterium | reverse complement strand
GGAGTACATGAATGCGCGGATGCGTACGCATTTCCGCAAGATGCTCGAGCAGATCAAGGCCGAGCTGTCCGAGGAGATCGACCGCACGGTCCACACGATGCAGGACGAGGCCACGGTGTTCGCCGACCCGAACGACCGCGCCAGCCAGGAGTCCGACATGGCGCTCGAGCTGCGCAACCGCGATCGCGAGCGCAAGCTGATCAAGAAGATCGACGAGACCATCGGCCGCATCGACGCCAACGAGTACGGCTACTGCGACAGCTGCGGCGTCGAGATCGGCCTGAAGCGCCTCGAGGCGCGCCCGACGGCGACCCTCTGCATCGACTGCAAGACGCTCGACGAGATGCGCGAGCGCCAGGTCGCGAAGTAGTCGCCGGCCGCGAGGCCATGAAAAAAGGGGCGCCGCGGCGCCCCTTTTTCGTTGCGGCGAAGGCCGCTCAGCCGGCGGCAGCCCCCTGCTTTTCCTTCAGCGCCTTCATCGACAGGCGCACGCGGCCCTTGTCATCGGCCTCGATCACCTTCACCTGCACGACCTGGCCTTCCTTCAGGTGGTCGGACACGGCGTTGACGCGCTCGTGGCTGATCTGCGAGATGTGCAGCAAGCCGTCGCGGCCCGGCATCAGCTGGACGATGGCGCCGAAGTCGAGCAGGCGCAGCACCGGGCCCTCGTAGACCTTGCCGACCTCGATCTCGGCGGTGAGCTCGAGGATCTTCTTCTTCGCCGCCTCGCCGCCCTCGGACTTCACGCTGGCGATCGACACGGTGCCGTCGTCCTCGATCTCAATCGTGGTGCCGGTCTCTTCCTGCAGGCCGCGGATCACGGAGCCGCCCTTGCCGATCACGTCGCGGATCTTCTCGGGGTTGATCTTGATCTTGATGATGCGCGGCGCGAAGGTCGAGATCTCGGTGCGCGAGCCGTCCATCGCGGTGCGCATCTTCTCGAGGATGTGCAGCCGGCCCTCGCGCGCCTGCCCGAGCGCGACCTTCATGATCTCCTTGTTGATGGACTCGATCTTCAGGTCCATCTGCAGCGCGGTGATGCCCTTGTCGGTGCCCGCGACCTTGAAGTCCATGTCGCCGAGGTGGTCCTCGTCGCCGAGGATGTCGGTGAGCACCGCGAACTTCGGGCCTTCCTTGATCAGGCCCATCGCGATGCCGGCGACGTGCGCCTTGCACGGCACGCCGGCGTCCATCATCGCGAGGCTGCCGCCGCAGACCGAGGCCATCGACGACGAGCCGTTCGACTCGGTGATCTCCGAGACGACGCGGATCGAGTAGCCGAAGTCCGCCTGCGACGGGAGCAGGCCGGCCAGCGCGCGCTTGGCGAGGCGGCCGTGGCCGATCTCGCGACGCTTGGGCGTGCCCATGCGGCCGGTCTCGCCGGTGGCGTACGGCGGCATGTTGTAGTGGAGCATGAAGCGGTCGCGGTACTCGCCCATCAGAGCGTCGATGATCTGCTCGTCGCGGCCGGTGCCCAGCGTGACGGTGACCAGCGCCTGCGTCTCGCCGCGCGTGAAGAGCGCAGAGCCGTGGGCGCGCGGCAGCACGCCGGTGCGGATGGTGATCGGGCGCACGGTGCGCGTGTCGCGACCGTCGATGCGCGGCTCGCCGGCGAGGATCTGCGTGCGCACGATCTTCGACTCGAGCGCGAACGCGATGTCCTTCACCGTGTTCGCGTCGGGACCGCCTTCGCTGCCCACGCCCACCGCCTGGAACACGCGCTTCCAGATCGCGTCGATGGCTTCCGAGCGAGCGCGCTTGGAGCGGATCGCGAAGGCCTTGCGCAGGTCTTCCTCGGAGAGTTCCGCGACCTTGGCGACCAGCGCCTCGTCCTTCTGCGGCGCCTTCCAGTCCCAGGCCGGCTTGCCGGCAACCTCGGCGAGCTCCTCGATGGCGCGAATGGCACCTTGCATCTGCTCGTGGCCGAACACCACGGCGCCGAGCATCACGTCCTCGGAGAGTTCGAGCGCCTCGGACTCGACCATCAGCACGCCCTGCTCCGTGCCAGCGACGACGAGGTTCAGCGCCGCGTCCTTCAGCTGCGAGGCGAGCGGGTTCAGGATGTACTGGCCGTCCTGGTACCCGACGCGGCACGCGCCGATCGGGCCGTTGAACGGGATGCCCGAGATCGTCAGCGCAGCCGACACGGCGAGCATCGCGGGGATGTCCGGATCCACCTCGGGATTGCACGACAGCACCTGCGCGACGACCTGCACCTCGTTGAAGAAGCCGTCCGGGAACAGCGGGCGGATCGGGCGGTCGATCAGGCGGCTGGTGAGGATCTCCTTCTCCGCAGGCCGGCCTTCGCGCTTGAAGAAGCCGCCCGGAATCTTGCCCGCGGCGTAGGTCTTCTCGACGTAGTCGACGGTGAGCGGGAAGAAGTCCTGGCCGGCCTTCGGGTTCTTGGCGGCGACGACGGTGGCCAGCACCATGGTGTCGTCGATTGTGCAGATCACGGCGCCGTGCGCCTGGCGGGCGATCTCGCCGGTCTCGAGCGTGACCTGCTGCGAGCCGTACTGGAACGTCTTCTTGGTCGGGTTCAAGGCAATTCCTCGATGGTCGGCGCGCGCCGATGCGCGCGCGGCGTTCGTTTCAGCGTGAAGGGAGGCCTAGAAAGCAAGAACGCCCATCGATCGGATGAGCGTCCAGGAAGGCCATGCGGCGAGCAGCTACTTGCGCAGCCCGAGCCGGTCGATCAGCGCGCGGTACTTCTCGACGTCCGTGCGCTTCAGGTAATCGATCAGCTTGCGACGCTGGCTCACGAGCTTGAGCAGCCCGCGGCGGGAATGGAAGTCCTTCACGTGCGACTTGAAGTGCTCGGTCAAGCCGTTGATCCGCTCGGTAAGGAGGGCGATCTGCACTTCGGGCGAACCGGTGTCCGTTCCGGTGCGCTGGTACTGCTTGACGACTTGCGCTTTCTGCGCGGCCTGCAACGCCATTCAATTTCTCCTTGCGTAAACGACTATTCTAGAACACGGCCCGGACGCAGGCAAGGTTTACCTTGCCTTTTCAGCCGCTTGCGCGTTCGACGCCACCAGCCGCAGCGGGCGCAGGCGCCCCTCCGGCGTGCATTCCCCGACGCCCAGGAAGCGTGGTCCGGGGGCGGCGTACACCCGGCGGTGCCCCGGCGTCCGATCGGCCCCCGGCTCCACTGCCTGCCCGTGCAGGAATCGCTCCGCCGGCCCCCCGGCCAGCTCCACTGCGGGCAGGTCGGCCACCAGCCGGTCCGGGGGCAGCAGGGCCTGCGACAAGGACTCGTCGGGCAGCGCCTCGAGCCGCTCCAGCGTCCATGCGTCGCGGACCGCGAAAGGCCCCGCGCCCGTGCGTCGCAAGGCCGCGAGATGAGCGCCGCAGCCGAGCCTTTCGCCGAGGTCGTCGGCGATCGAGCGCACGTAGGTGCCCTTGCTGCAGGCGATGTCCAGGCGCAGGTCGCGCCCGTCGCGGGCGAGCAGGTCGAGCCGCTCGATGCGCACGCGGCGTGGCGCGCGCTCGACCTCGATGCCCTTGCGCGCGAGCCGGTACAACGGCTGGCCGTCGCGCTTCAGGGCCGAATGCATGGGCGGCACCTGCTCGATGTCGCCCCGGAAGCCGTCGAGCGCGCGTTCGAGGGCCCCGTCCGTGACCTCGACCGGCCGCTCGGCAATCACGGCACCATCGGCGTCCGCGGTGTCGGTGCGGATGCCCAGGCGCACCACCGCCTCGTAGCGCTTGCCGCCTTCGAGCAGGCTGCCGGAGAACTTCGTGGCTTCGCCGAACAGCACCGGCAGCAGCCCCGAGGCGAGCGGATCGAGCGTGCCGCCGTGGCCCGCCTTCGCGGCCTGGAAGCGCCGGCGCGCCACCTGCAGCGCCGAATTCGAGGACATCCCGGACGGCTTGTCGAGAAGCAGCACGGCATCCACCGTGCGCCACGCGCGCTTCACGCCTCCGGATCCCGGTTCGCCTCGTCGATCAGGCGAGACAACCGGTCGGCCCGCTCGATCGACGCGTCGTAGACGAAGTGCAGGCTCGGCGTGGAATATAGCTTGATGCGCTTGCCGAGCGCCGAGCGCAGGTAGCCAGAGGCCTTGGCAAGGCCCGTCTCGGCCTCCTTGGCGTGCGCCGGATCGAGGCAGGTAAAGCGCACCTTGGCGTGCGCGCAATCGGGAGACATGTCGACCCCGGTGAGCGTCACCAGGCCCACCCGCGGATCGCGCACCTCGCGCTGGATGAGCTCGGAGAGCTCGCGCTGGATCTGGTCCCCGACCTTCTGCGGGCGGCCGCTCTTCCTCTTCACGGCCGGCCCGCGGCGCTCACAGCGTGCGCGCGACCTCGAGGACCTCGAAGATCTCGAACTGGTCGCCTTCCTTGATGTCCTGGAACGACTTGATCGACATGCCGCACTCGAAGCCCGACTTGACCTCGCGGACGTCGTCCTTGAAGCGCTTCAGGGCGTCGATCTCGCCGGTGTGGATGACGACGTTGTCGCGCAGCACGCGCACCGAGGCGCTGCGCTTGACCATGCCTTCCTTGACGTAGCAGCCCGCCACCGTGCCGATCTTCGAGATCCGGTACACCGCGCGCACCTCGACCAGGCCGATGACGGATTCCTTGCGCTCGGGCGCGAGCATCCCTTCCAGCGCCGCCTTGATCTCGTCGACCGCGTCGTAAATGATGTTGTAGTAGCGCACCTGCACGCCGGAGGACTCGATCAGCTTGCGGGCCGTGGCATCGGCGCGGGTATTGAAGCCGACGATCACTGCGCGCGAGGCCATCGCGAGATTGACGTCCGACTCTGTGATGCCACCCACCGCGGCGTGCACCACGGTGACCTTCACCTCGTCGTTCGACAGGCGCGACAGCGCGTGCACGATGGCCTCCTGCGAGCCCTGCACGTCGGCCTTGACGAGCAGCGCGAGCACCTTCTTCTCGCCCTCGCCCATCTGCTCGAAGATGTTCTCGAGCTTTGCCGCCTGCTGCTTGGCGAGCTTGACGTCGCGGAACTTCCCCTGGCGGAACAGCGCGATCTCGCGCGCCTTCCTCTCGTCGGTGAGCGACATCATGTCCTCGCCCGCGTGCGGCACGTCGGCGAGGCCCTGGATCTCCACCGGGATCGACGGACCGGCGGACTGGATCGCGTTGCCGTTCTCGTCGAGCATCGCGCGCACGCGGCCGTAGACCGCGCCGGCGAGCACGATGTCGCCGCGCTTCAGCGTGCCCGACTGCACCAGCAGCGTCGCCACCGGGCCGCGGCCCTTGTCGAGGCGCGCCTCGACCACGACGCCCTTCGCGGGCGCGTCGACCGGCGCCTTCAGTTCCATGACCTCGGCCTGCAGGGCCAGGCGCTCCAGCAGGTCGTCGACGCCCTGCCCGGTCTTGGCCGACAACTTGACGAAGGCCGTGTCGCCGCCGAGTTCCTCGGGGACGACGCCGTGGCCGAGGAGTTCCTGCGTCACGCGGTCCGGGTTGGCATCGGGCTTGTCGATCTTGTTCAGCGCCACCACGAGCGCCACGTTGGCCGCGCGCGCGTGGTTGATCGCCTCGATGGTCTGCGGCATCACGCCGTCGTCCGCCGCCACCACGAGCACCACGACGTCGGTGACCTTCGCACCGCGCGCGCGCATGGCCGTGAAGGCCTCGTGGCCCGGGGTATCGAGGAAGGTAATGACGCCCTTCGGCGTCTCCACGTGGTACGCGCCGATGTGCTGGGTGATCCCGCCCGCCTCGCCCGCCGCGACCTTCGCGCGCCGGATGTAGTCCAGCAGCGAGGTCTTGCCGTGGTCGACGTGGCCCATCACCGTGACCACCGGAGGACGAGTCTTCTGCTCGACCTCCGCGGGCGCGCCCTCCTCGGCGAGGTAGGCCTCGGGGTCGTCGAGCTTCGCCGGCTTGCCCTTGTGGCCCATTTCCTCCACGAGGATGATCGCCGTCTCCTGGTCGAGCACCTGGTTGATGGTCGCCATGCTGCCGAGCTTCATCAGCGCCTTGATGACCTCGGCCGCCTTCACCGCCATCTTGTGGGCCAGTTCGCCCACCGTGATGGTCTCGGGGATCGCGATCTCGCGCACCTGCGGTTCGGTCGGTTGCGAGAAGTTCGACGGCACTTCCGCGGCGTGGGAGGCCTTGTGCCGGCCGCCTCCGCGCGCGTGCCAACCGGCCACGCCGCCGCCCATGTCGCCGCGCGTCTTGATCGTGCGCCGGCGGGCCGAGTCGTCGGCCATGATCGTCGTCGGGCGCGCCTTCTTCGCCTTCTTGTCGTCGACCTTCGGCTTGGTCGCGTGCAGCGTGCCTTCCGTGGTCGGCGCCTTGGCCGCCAGCAGCGCCTTCGCCGCAGCCTCGCGCTCGGCCTGCGCCTTCGCCGCGTCGCGGCGCTCGCGCTCGAGCTTTTCCTGGATGTCGCGCGCCTGCGCGGCGGCGAGGTTGCTCGCCCGGCGCGCTTCCTCGGCGCGGACCGCGAGTTCCTTCGCGTCCAGCTGGTGCGCGGGAGCCCGCGGGGCGGCCACGACCTCGGGCTGCTCGGCCACGGGCTCGGGCACCGGCTCGGGTTCCGGCTGCGGTTCGGGTTCCGGCTCGGGCGGCGGCGGCTCGACCACGGGCGCGGCCTCGACGACCGGTTCCGGCACGACCACCGGTTCAGGCGCCGGCGCCGGCACTTCCTCGACGACTTCCGGTTCGGGCGGAGCCTCGGCCGCGATCGCGGCGGCCGCGACCTCGGCCGGATCGCGCTTCACGAACACGCGCTTCTTGCGCACCTCGACCTGGATGGTGCGAGCCTTGCCGGTGGCGTCGGACTTCTTGATCTCGCTGGTCTGCTTGCGCGTCAGCGTGATCTTGTTCTTGGGCTCCGAGGTACCGTGGGAACGGCGCAGGTACTCGAGCAGGCGCGACTTGTCGGTCTCGGAGAGGACATCCTCGGCGGCGGATTTCTCCACGCCCGCGGCACGGAGCTGCTCGAGCAGCACCGACGGCGGGACCTTGAGCTCGCTGGCGAACTGGGCGACGGAGTTCTGGGCCACGTTACGCGGCCTCCTTCGTGGCGTTCTCGGCCGCGAACCAGTGCGCCCGGGCCGCCATGATCAGCGACTTCGCGCGCTCCTCGTCGACGCCGGTCATCTCGGAGAGTTCGTCGACCGCGAGGTCGGCGAGCTCGTCGCGCGTGGTGACCCCGCCCTCGGCGAGCTTCGCCGCGAGCTGCGTGTCCATGCCCTCGAGCTTCAGGAGGTTCTGGTCCACGCCCTCCACCTTCTCCTCGTTGGCGATCGCCGCCACCAGCAGCGCGTTGCGCGCGCGGTTGCGCAGCTCGTTCACCGTGTCCTCGTCGAAGGACTCGATCTCCATCATCTCGTTGATCGGCACGTAGGCCACTTCCTCGAGCGTGGAGAAGCCTTCCTGGATCAGGATGTCGGCGACTTCCTCGTCGACGTCCAGGCGCTGCATGAAGAGGTCGCGCGACTTCTGCGCCTCGTCGGCCTGCTTCTTGTTCGACTCCTCCTGCGTCATCAGGTTAATGGTCCACCCGGTGAGCTCGGAGGCGAGGCGCACGTTCTGTCCGCTGCGGCCGATCGCGATCGCGAGGTTCTCCTCGTCCACCACGACGTCCATCGCGTGGCGCTCCTCGTCGACCAGGATCGAGGACACGTCCGCCGGCGCCAGCGCGCCGATGACGAACTGCGCCGGGTCGGCCGACCACAGCACGATGTCGACGCGCTCGCCGGCGAGTTCCTGCGTCACCGCCTGCACGCGCGAGCCGCGCATGCCGACGCAGGTGCCGATCGGGTCGATGCGGCGGTCGTTGGTGTGCACCGCGATCTTCGCGCGCACGCCCGGGTCGCGGGCCGCCGACTTGATCTCGAGCAGGCCTTCCTCGATCTCGGGCACCTCGAGCTCGAACAGCTTCGCGATGAACTGCGGCTCGGTGCGCGAAAGGATCAGCTGCGGGCCGCGCGCGCCGCGGTCGATGCGCATCACCCACGCGCGAACGCGGTCGCCCATGCGCAGGTTTTCCTTCGGGATCATGTGCTCGCGCGGCAGCAGGGCCTCGAGGCGCCCGGACTCGACGATGGCGCTGCCTCGCTCCATGCGCTTCACCGTGCCGGTGACCAGCGCGTCGCCGCGCGCGAGGAAGTCGTTCAGGATCTGCTCGCGCTCCGCGTCGCGGATGCGCTGCAGGATCACCTGCTTGGCGGCCTGCGCGCCGATGCGGCCGAACGGGATGTTCTCGATCGGCTCCTCGATGTACTCGTCGACCTTGATCTCGGGCTTCTGGTCCTGCGCGTCCGACAGGCACAGCATCTGGCCGGGCACGAACTCGAGCGCGTCGTCGGGGACGACCTTCCAGCGCCGGAACGACTCGTACAGGCCGGTGTCGCGGTTGATCGCGACGCGCACGTCGATGTCGTCGTTGAAGCGCTTCTTGGTGGCGGAGGCGAGCGCGAGCTCGAGCGCCCCGAACACCGTCTCGCGGTCCACGTTCTTCTCGCGCGCCAGCGCGTCCACCAGCAACAGGATTTCCCGGCTCATGCATCACCCCGCGACATCATTCACACCGCCGGAACGAGCTTCGCCCGTTCCACCTCGTCCAGCTTCAGCGACACCGCGCGACCCTCGACCTCGACGATCGCCGCGCCGTCCTGCGCGCCCTTCAGGCGCCCCACGTACTTGCGCCGCCCGGCCTCGTCCGCGTAGCGCATGCGGACCTCGACCTGCTCGCCCGCGAAACGCGCGA
>CAZTXP010000190.1:0-20544 GCA_964617355.1 uncultured Enterobacteriaceae bacterium | reverse complement strand
GGCGCCCGGCGACGGCAGACGAAGTCGCCGACCTGATGGTGTTCCTCGCCTCGCCGCGCGCCGGCTACATCACCGGCACCATCGTCACCATCGACGGCGGCATCGCGTCGCGCGGCTCGATCATCTGAGGGCCGCCATGGGCGAACTCGACATCCGCAACCGCCATTTCGACCGGCTGTTTTCCAACGCGAGCCTCGTATGGATGGGCCAGAACACCAACCACATCCCGATGCACCCGAAGGTGCGCGAGGCCCTGCACCGCGCGATCGACGACGAGTCCTTCCACGCCTACGCGCCGCCGGCGGGCATCGAGGCGCTGCGCGAGGGCATCGTCGCAGACCTCGGCCTGCCCGGGATGGCGGCGCTGGTTACCGACGGCGCGGTGTCGGCGCTCGGCACCGCGTGCCGCGCACTGTGCAAGCCAGGCCGGCGCTTCGTCACCACCGACCCGAGCTGGAAGTGGCCGCTGCTCTTCGCGCGGCAGGCCGGCATGGAGGTGGTCGAGATCCCGATCTACGGCAAGGAATACGACTGGCGCCTGTCGCCCGCGCGCCTTGCCGAGGCGGTCGACGACAAGACCGACATCATCTACTTCGTCGACCCGAACAATCCGCTCGGCACCTGCGCGACGCCGGAAGAGATCGCCGGCATCGTCGCGGTGGCGAAGAAGGCCGGCGCGACGCTGATCCACGACTGTACCTACCGCGACTTCGCGGATCGCCACACGCTCGCCGCCTCGCTCTACCCCGAGGGCACGGTGACCTCGGTTAGCTTCTCGAAGTGGCTCGGCCTCGCCGGCCTGCGCATCGGCGCCCTTGTCGCGCGCCCCGAGCTGATCGAGCGCATCGGCGCATTCTCGATGGCACCGCTCGGCGCGAGCGTGCTGGCGCAGAAGGCCGCGCTCGCGGGCCTCTCGGTGAAGAAGGAATGGATGGCCGAGGTGCAAGGGATCCAGCGCGCCAACCAGGAGACCGTGAAGCGCGCCGTCGACAAGGTGCCCGGCCTCTCGGTCGCGGTGTACCCGTCGCAGGCGAACTTCCTCGTCATCGAGTGTGAAGGCACGGGCCTGAAGGCCGAGGCGATCGTCGCCGCGTTCGCCGAGCACGGCATCCAGGTGCGCCAGGGCGCATACCACACCGCAAGATTCGGCCACCGCTTCATCAAGGTCAGCGTCACCGTGCCGCGCACCTGGGCCGACGCCTTCGCCGCCGTGCTGCCCGAGGCCGTGCAGCGCGCGCGAGAGATGAAGAACCCTCCCCCGCTGTTCTAGCCGAAAGAAACTCGCCATGCCTTTCGCCACCGCCCACGACGGCGTCCGCCTGCACTACGAGGAAGCCGGACGCGGCACGCCCATCGTCTTCGTCCACGAATTCGGCGGCGACCACCGCAGCTGGGAGCCGCAGATGCGCTTCTTCTCGCGGCGCCATCGCTGCGTGACCTACGGCGCGCGCGGCTACCCGCCTTCGGACGTGCCGGAGAGCGTCGACGCGTACTCGCAGGCCATCGCGGTGAAGGACATCGTCTCGGTGATGGACGCGTGCGGCATCGACCGCGCGCACGTCGTCGGCTTGTCGATGGGCGGCTTCGCGGTGCTGCACCTCGGCCTCGTCGCGCCGCAACGCGCGCGCTCGCTGGTCGTCGCGGGCGCGGGCTACGGCGCGGAGAAGCAGTACGAGGAGTACTTCCGCAATGTCTCGCTCGAGGTGGCCAACCAGTTCGAGACGCAGGGCGCGAAGGTGTTCGCCAAGACGTATTCGCAGGCCGGCACGCGCATCCAGTACCAGGCCAAGGACCCGCGCGGCTGGCAGGAATTCGCCACGCAGCTCGGCGAGCATTCCGCGAAAGGCTCGGCGAACACCATGCGCGGCGTGCAGGCGCGCCGGCCGTCGATCTACGACCTCGAGGACGGCCTGAAGAAGATGACGCTGCCGGTGCTGGTGATGGTCGGCGACGAGGACTTCCACTGCCTGCAGCCGGGCATCTTCATGAAGATGGCGATTCCCGCCTCGGGCCTGTGCGTGCTGCCCAAGAGCGGCCACACGCTGAACCTCGAGGAGCCGGAGGCCTTCAACCGCAACGTCGCCGAGTTCATTGCCGCCGTCGAGGCCGGCTCGTGGGGGCCGCGCGATCCGCGCGCCAATCCCGGCGAGATCATGAAGACGAAGTAGCGTCGTGGCGGCTCCCATGCGCACGCGCGTGCGCGGCGGCTGGGTCGTCGGCTGGCGCGACGGCCGCCACACCCTCGATCGCGACCACGAGGTGGTGTTCGAGGGCGATCGCATCCTGCACGTCGGCCCGTCATTCGAGGGCCGTGTCGACGCGGAGATCGACGCGCGCACGCATCTCGTCTGCCCCGGTTTCGTCGACACGCACGTGCACTCCGGCCATCGCGCCGCGCATCGCCTGATCACCGACCACGGCCGGCCCGACGCCTTCGGCCAGCCCTTCCTCGAGGTCAGCGTGCCACGCAAGGGCGCGCGCATCGAAGGCGACATCCGCTACCTCAGGCCCGGCGATCCCGGCCACGACGAGGAACTCGAGCTGCATGCGACGTGGACGATCGCCGAGCTGCTGAGGAACGGCATCACCACCTTCGTCGAGTTCGGCTCGCAGGTGCGCGTGCAGGAAGCGCTCGCGCGCCAGTGCCGGCGCCTCGGCGCACGCGGCTATCTCGGCGCCGGTTTCTGCAGCGGCCACTGGGTCGGCGGCGAAGGCGGCCGTCTGGAACTGGAGATCGACGAGCCCGCCGGCGAGCGCGCGCTCGACGCCGCGCTGGAATTCATCTCGAGCCTTGAACGCGACGGCCCCGTGAACGGCATCCTCGTCGCGCGCGAACTGGAGGCGATGAGCCTCGCGCTGCTGCGGCGCACGCGCGAGATGGCCGACGCGCACCGCCTGCCGACGGCGACGCACGCGGCGTACAACGTGCTCGAGTTCCACCACGTACTGCGCGAGCACCGCATGACGCCGATCGAGCTGCTCGACCACGTCGGCCTGCTGCGCCCCACGCTCAATATCGGCCATGGCAATTTCCTCGCCGAGAATCCGCCCTTCAACCATGCCGGCGCGCGCGACCTCGAGCGCATGGGCAAGGCCGGCGTGTCGGTGTCGCACTGCCCGGTGAACCTCGCGCGCCGCGGGCGCTCGCTGGATTCGTGGCCGCGCTATCGCGAGGCCGGCGTGAATCTCTCGATCGGCACCGACACCTACCCGCGCGACATGATCGCGAACCTGCGCGCCGCGTCGTACATGGGCAAGGTGGCGAGCCGCAGCGTCACCGCGGCGAGCGCCGCCGAGGTGTTCACGGCGGCCACCCTCGGCGGCGCGACCTCGCTCGGCCGCGACGACCTCGGCCGCCTCGCGCCGGGCGCGCGCGCCGACCTGGTCGTGGTCGACCTCTCGGGCCGCGACACGCTGCGCTACGGCCCGGTGCGCGACCCGGTGAAGGCGCTCGTCGAGTGCGGCGTCGGCGACGACGTCGTGACCACCATCGTCGCCGGGGAAGTCCGCATGCGCGACCGGGTCATCCCCGGCGTGGACCTCGCGGCGCTGCGCGCTCGCGCGCAGGCCTCCGCCGAGCGCATCTGGAACGGCTGGCAGTCGTCCGATGCGCTGGGCCGCAGCGCCAGCCAGATGAGCCCGTGGTCCTTCGGGTCTTCCTGCGAACACGGCTGCGAAGCCGACCGCTAAAATCAAGGCGACGATGCACCTCGAAGCCCAGCCCCTCCTCGATCGACTCGAACGACAATCGCTCGCCGAACTGCTCTCGCAGGCGCGCGAGCTGCGCGAACGAGGCCACGGCCGCGTGGTCAGCTACTCGCGCAAGGTCTTCATCCCGCTCACGCGCCTGTGCCGCAACACCTGCGGCTACTGCACCTTCGTGCGCGGTCCGCGGCAGGTGGACCACGCCTACCTCAAGCCCGACGAGGTGCTGGAGATCGCGCGCCTCGGCCGCGAAGCCGGTTGCCGCGAGGCGCTGTTCACGCTCGGCGACCGGCCGGAAGCAGTGCACGCGTCGGCGCGCGACGCGCTGGCGGCGCTCGGATACTCGAGTACGGTCCAGTACCTCGCGGCGATGTGCGAACGCGTGCTCGCCGAGACCGGCCTGATGCCGCACGTGAACGCCGGCGTGCTGTCGGAAGCCGAGATGCTGCAGCTGCGCGAGGTATCCGTGTCGCAAGGCATGATGCTCGAGAGCACCGCCGAGCGCCTCTGCGCGCCGGGCGGCCCGCACCACGGCTGCCCGGACAAGGTGCCCTCGGTGCGCCTCGCCACGCTGGAAGCGGCCGGCCGCGCGCGCATCCCCTTCACCTCCGGCATCCTGATCGGCATCGGCGAGACGCGCCTCGAGCGGCTCGATGCGCTGCTCGCGCTGCGCGACCTGCACGCGCGCCACGGCCACGTGCAGGAAGTGATCGTGCAGAACTTCCGCGCCAAGGACGACACGCGCATGCGCGGCCACGGCGAGCCCGACATCGACGACCTGCTGTGGACCGCGGCCGCCGCGCGCCTCGTGCTCGGCGCCGACGCCAATATCCAGGTGCCGCCGAACCTGAGCGAGGCTCGCTTCCCCGAACTGCTCGCCGCGGGCATCAACGACTGGGGCGGCATCTCGCCGGTGACCGACGACTACGTCAATCCCGAGCGCGCTTGGCCGCAGGTCGAGCGCCTCGAACAGGCGACGCGCGCCGCCGGCCTCGTGCCGCTGCAGCGCCTCGCGATCTATCCGGCGTACGCCCGCGATCCTTCGACCTGGCTCGCGCCTGCGCTCGCCACGCGCGTGCAGGACGCGGTGGACGCCGACGGCTACCCGCGCAGCGACGCGTGGAGCCCGGGCATCGCCAACGCCACGCCGCCCGTGGCCGGCCGGCCACCCGTGGCGGGCCGCGCGAGCACGGGCGCGAAGCACCTCGACGCGCTGCTCGGCCGCGCCGAACGGGGCGAACGGCTGGACGAGGCCGCCGTGGTGCGGCTCTTCGCCGCGCGCGAAGGCGAGATCGCGGAGGTGCTCGCCGCCGCCGACGCGCTGCGCCGCAAGGCCTCCGGCGATGTGGTGCGCTACGTCGTCAACCGGAACCTCAACTACACCAACGTCTGCAGCTTCCGCTGCCGCTTCTGCGCGTTCTCGAAGGGCAAGACCGCCGAGACGCTGCGCGGCGCGCCCTACGACCTCGCGCTCGACGAAGTCGCGCGCCGCGTCGAGGAAGCCTGGGCGCGCGGCGGTACCGAAGTCTGCATGCAGGGCGGCATCCACCCCTCGTACACCGGCGACACCTACCTCGCGCTGCTCGGCGCGGTGAAGAAGGCGGTGCCCCGCATGCACGTGCACGCGTTCTCGCCACTGGAGGTCACGCACGGCGCGCAGACGCTGGGCATCGGCGTGCCCGCGTTCCTCGAGCGCCTGCGCGACGCCGGGCTCGGCTCGCTGCCCGGCACCGCCGCAGAGATCCTCGACGACGAAGTGCGCCGGCAGATCTGCCCGGACAAGCTCTCCACGCAGCAATGGCTCGACGTCGTCGAAGCCGCGCACGCGGTCGGCCTGCGCACCACCGCCACCATCATGTTCGGCCACGTCGAGCACCCGGTCCACTGGGCGCGCCACCTGCTGCGCGTGCGCGACCTGCAGGCGAAGACCGGCGGCTTCACCGAGTTCGTGCCGCTGCCCTTCGTGCACATGGAAGCGCCGATGTACCTGAAGGGCGGCGCGCGCCGCGGCCCGACCTGGCGCGAGACGCTGCTGATGCACGCCGTCGCGCGCGTCGTTCTGCACCCGCTGGTGACGAACATCCAGGTGTCGTGGGTCAAGCTCGGCACCACGGCCGCGGCGTTGTGCCTGCAGGGCGGCGCGAACGACCTCGGCGGCACGCTGATGAACGAGAGCATCTCGCGCGCTGCGGGCAACGAGCACGGCGAGGAACTGCCGCCGGCGCGCATGGATGCGCTGGTCGCCTCGATCGGCCGCACGCCGGAGCAGCGCGACACGCTCTACCGCGCCGCCCCCGAGGACCAGCGCGCGCGCAGCTACGCCGCGGCGGCGCTGGCGCCGATCGTGCTCACGCCGGTTTCACGCCGCGCCAGCCCCGCGCCACAGCAGTAGGTCCTCCGGAAGGTCCAGGTCGAGCGCCAGGCGCGCGTCGTCCACCATCACCACCGGCAGCCCGGCCGCCGTAGCGACTTCGCGGTGCGCCCACAGGCTGTCGGCGCCGAAGCGAAAGAGATCGGTGCGCGCCGGCGCCAGCGCCATCGCGTTGGTGCCCGTGCCGTGCCGGTCCGGCGCCAGCACGCAGCCGCCGCCCTCGGGCATCGCGGCGATCACCGCACTCAACGCATCCGCGTCGAGGCGCACGAGGTCGGTCGGCACCACCACCAGCCCGCGCGCACCCGCCATGAGCGCGGCGTTGCCGGCCGCCACCAGCGCCGGATTCAAGCCGCTGCCCTGCGGTTCCGGCACGACCACCAGCCCGCGCCGCCGCGCCTCGTCGGCCACGTCCGCGCTCGCCGTCGCCACCACGCAGCCCGCCGCGCCGACGACGGCGGCGCAGACCTCGAAGGTGCGCCGCGCCTGCGACAAGTTGAGCGCGATGCGCTCCGCCTCGCCGAGCGTGGCGTTGAGGCGCGACTTGCCGAGGCGCGGCTCCTTCACCGGGATCAGCGCCGCCCAGCGAACGCTCATGTGGGCATCGCTTCCAGCTGCGCGAGGCACGCGCGCGCGACGCGCTCGCGGCCGGCGTCGTCGCGCATCATCGTGTCCTCGACCACGACGCGCAGGCCGAGCGACTCGATCTCCGGCGCGAGTGACGCGTCCGCGCGGTCGATCATCATCGTACGCACGACGCCGCGGTAGAACCGCGCCACCTCGGCCGCGTCGGCCTGCATGCCAAGTTCCTGCATGAGCTTGGCCGCGGGGCCCTTCACCGCCTGCCCGGCCACGATCGGCGACACCGCCAGCACGCGTGGGCAACGCATGATCGCGGCGCGCACGCCCGGCACCGCGAGGATCGGCTGCACGCTGAGGAAGGGATTCGACGGGCAGAGCACGATGCCGCGCAGCGACGCCGACTCGAGCGCGGCGGCGAAGGCCGCCGAGGGCGTGGCCTCGGCCGCGCCGCGATACTCGATCCTCGACACGCGCGGCTCGCAGCGCTCGCGCACGAAGTAGTGCTGGAACTCGAGCACGCCGCGATCCGTGTGCAGCACGGTGCGCACCTGCGCATCCGACATCGGCACCACCGCATGGCGCACGCCAAGGCGCTCGCACAGCGCGCGTGTCGCCTGCGACAGGGTCTCGCCCGCCGCGAGGCGCCGCGTGCGCTCGGCGTGCGTGGCGAGATCCCGGTCGCCGAGCCGGAACCACGCCGGGCCGCCGAGCCGCCCTAGCGCCTCCATGAAGTTCCACGTCTCGCCCGCCTGCCCCCAGCCGGTCGCGGGATTCGCGATCCCGGCGAGCGTGTACATCACGGTGTCGAGGTCGGGTGACACATGCAGCCCGAGGTGCGCAAAGTCGTCGCCGGTGTTGACCGCGACGACGAGTTCGCCGGGCGGCAATGCGCGCGCGAGCCCCGCGGCGAGCTTCGCGCCGCCGACGCCGCCCGCGAGGGCGAGGATCACCGGAAGAGGTCCTTGTCGCGCGAGCGCAGCAGTTCGCGCGCACTGCCGTCGCTGCGCGGCCACGACGCGCCGCGAATCACGACCACCGGCCGGCCCTCGCCGGACTGGCCCATCAGGAAGGATGCCGCCGCGGCGAGTTCGTCGGCATAGCCCACTTCGGTCGTCTGCAAGGCGCGCCCGAAGAGGTCGGGCTTGCCGCGCAGGTCGAGCAGGCCCGGCAGCCCGCTCGCGCCGATGCAGGTGCCCACCGTGCCGAGGCGCCATGCGCGGCCGATGCTGTCGTTGATGATCACCGCCACGTCCACGCCCGCGAGGCGACGGATGCCCTCGCGCAGTCGCGCAGCGCTTGCATCCGGATCCTCGGGCAGCAGCAGCGCGCGCGCACGACCGTCGGCATCGGGCTCGACGTTCGACTGGTCAATGCCCGCATTGGCGAGCACCAGCCCGCGGCGATCCTCGACCACGATGACGTTCGGGATGGCGCGCAGCACCGTGCGCGACTCGCGCAGCACGAGCTCCATCACGCGCGGATCCTTCAGGCAGGTCGCGGCGAGTTCTTTGGCGCGCGGCGACGGCACTACGTCGTCCAGCACCGCATAGCGCCCCTCGGATTTCGACACGATCTTCTGCGCCACCGCGACGACGTCGCCGCTGGCGAGCGCGCAGCCGCTGTCCTTGGCGGCACGCACGATGATTGCCGCAAGGTCGTCGCCGGGCGAGACCCGGCCGACCCCGCGAAGCGCAGTCAGGGCAAGCGTCGCGGCGCCAGCCGTCACCCCCCGACCTTCCGCATCACGTCTTCCGCGAACCACTGCACCTGGTCGTTCATCTCCTGCACCGTATCCGCCGGGAACATCAGCGCGCAGCAGTGCTGCACGCCGATCTCGGCGAGCTTGCCGACCTTGTCGATCACCATCTGCGGCGAGCCGACGAGGTTGGCGGTCACCTGCTGGCCGAGGTCGCGCCCGGTGTAGGCAAGCGACTTGCGGTGCGCGACGAGGCCGCTCGCCATGTAGCGCTTCTCGGCTTCCTCGGGCGTCTTGCCGAGCGTCACCGAGAACTGCGGCGCCACCTCGATCGCCGAGGCGTCGCGCCCGTGCTCGGCCGCACGCCGGCGCAAGAACTGAATCCGCTCGGCGAGTTCGTTCCACGGCCGCCAGCCGGGCAGCCAGCCCTCGCCGACGCGCGCCGCGCGTTCCACGGCTTCGATGTTGTGACCGCCGACGTACAGCGGGAACGGCTGGCGGCGCGCCTTGGGGAACATCTCCATGTCGCGGAAGCTGACGTGGCGGCCGTCGTAGCTCGCCTTGGGCTGTTCCAGCAGCAGCTTCAGCGCCGCGAGGCCCTCTTCCATGAGGTCGCCGCGGCGCGCACCATCGACGCGCGAACCGCCCCACGAAGTGAACTCCTCGCGATACGCGCCGATGCCGACGCCGAGGATGAAGCGCCCGTTGCTCATGTGGTCGAGCGTGAGGATCTGCTTGGCGAGGTAGACGGGTTCCCGCATCGGCAGCACCAGCAATGCCGTGCCGAGATGGATCGTCTTCGTCGCGCCTGCGATCGCGGCGAGCGTGATCAGCGGCTCGTAGAAATTCGGCGGCTGGCCCGGGAACAGTTCCTTCACGTAGTGCTGCGTGGTGACGTGGTCGTTGCCCCAGACCGAGTGGTAGCCGAGCCGCTCGCAAAGCTGCGACTGCTCGACGAACTGCTCGGCGGAGGCGAAGGGGATCGGGTACATCACGCCCTCGAACCCGGTGGACAGGCAGACGCTGAATTTCATCGGACCCTCGTTCGGTGTGGCTTCATGTTATCGGCATGCGTGCAGCAGCGCCGCCGCGCGGGGGCCGTCGCTCGGCCCGCTCAGCACGATCTCGTCCAGGCCCGCGCCGCGATACGCCGCGACGCGCGCCTTCACTTCCTCCGGCGTGCCGCAGATCGCGTGGCGCGCGATCACCTCGGGCGTGACCAGCGCCTCGGCCGCCTCCCAGTCGCCGCGCGCCGCCGCGTCGCGCAGGGCCGCCTGGTCGAGCACGGTGCCGGCGAGCTGCAGGTTGGTGGCGTGGTGCGCGCCGCGCAGCAGGATGGCGAGCAGCCGCTTCAGGCGCGCGTGCGCCGCCGCGCGGTCCGCGTCGACCGAGGCATAGACCAGCCCGCAGGCGCGCACGCGCCGCCCGGCCGCGCCGCGCGCCACGTGGTCGAGGCACCAGCGCACGAACTCGACCGAGGTGCCCGCGCTGACCAGCACGCCATCGGCCGCCGCGCCCGCGAGCGCGAGCATCTGCGGGCCCGAGGCCGCCAGCACGATCGGCACCGGCCGTGCCCCGGCGCCGAGCCGGCGGTCGCGCACCTTGAAGGTCTTGCCCTCGTACTTCACGGGTTCGCCCGCGAGCAGCGCGCGGGCGACGTCGATGGCCTCATGCATCGGACCGAGCGGCCTGGGCACCTCGATGCCGGTGGATGCGAGATCGACCGGCGCGCCGACGCCGAAGCACAGCGTCACGCGCCCGGGGAAGGCCTCGTCCAGCGTCGCCGCCGCCATCGCGGCCTGCACCGGATGCAGCGTGAACGGGCTCATCGCCATCAGCGCGATCGGCAGGCGCGGCGCCGCACCCAGCGCAAGCGCGGCGAACGTCACGGGGTCGCGCTGGAAGAGGTGGTTCGCGATCCACATGCGCGCGGCACCGCCCGCCTCGCCGACACGCACCTTGTCGAGGAATGCGTCGGGGGATTCGCGCGCGTCGGTGGCGAGGCTGATCATGCGGCGAGGTCCTTCACCGCCTCGATGATCTTGACGTAGCCGGTGCAGCGGCAGAGGTTGCCGCGCAGGAAATGCCGGATCGCCTCCTCGCTCGGGTGCGGGTCGAGCGCCAGCAGCGCCTTCACCGCCAGCACCATGCCCGGCGTGCAGAAGCCACACTGCATCGCGCCATGCTCCACGAACGCGCGCTGCACGCGGTCGAGTTCGCCGTCCTTCGCGAGACCCTCGATGGTGAGCACCGCGCGGCCGTCGACGTCGGCCGCGAGGGTGGTGCAACTCGACACCGGCAGCCCGTCCACCAGCACGGTGCAGGCGCCGCAGATCTCGACGTCGCAGGAGCGCTTGGTGCCCGTGAGGCCGAACTGCGCGCGCAGCACGTCGACCAGCAGCTCGCGCGGCTCGACCGTGGCACGCGCGGGCGCCCCGTTCAGCTCGAAGGCGAGGTCGATCAGGGGAATGTCACTCATCGGGGATTCGCCTTCGGGCTCATGCACAGGCCTCCGCCGCCCTTCGCGCCAGGACACCGACGAGGTGGCGCTTGTAGTCGGCCGAGCCATGCAGGTCGTCGTGGGCCTCGAGCGCCTCGGCCGCCGCGCCGGCCTCCTCGGGATCGCAGTCGAGCGGCATCGGCTGCCCCGCGATCGCGCCGACCCAGAACCGCACGCGCCCGCCCGGCTCGCGCACGGCGGCGACGCCGACCGCCGGGCGCTCGAGCTGGCCGAAGGCGCGATAGGCCGCCTTCGCGCCCGGCGCGAGCGGCGGGATCTCGACGCGCGCCAGCAACTCGCCGTCGGCGCGCGCGGTGGTGAACTCGCCGAGGATGAATTCGCGCATCGGCACCGTGCGCTCGCCCTCGGCGCCGACCAGCACCACGCGCGCGTCGAGCGCGCACAGCAGGGCAGGCGGATCGGCATGCGACTCCGCGAAGCACAGGTTGCCGCCCAGCGTGCCGGCGACGCGCACGCGGATATTGGCGACGTCGGCGGCGAGCGCGGCATAGGCCGGCTGGCGCTCGCGCACCAGCGGATGCGTCGCCAGCTCGTGATGCGTCGCCAGCGCGCCGATGACGAGCGTGCCGTCCTCGCGCAGCGCGATGCCCTTCAACGCGTCGATGCGCTTCAGGTCGATCACGTGGCCATAGCGCAGCACGCGCGCCTTCATGGCGACGAGGATCTCGGTGCCGCCGGCGTAGTAGGTGGCGTCGTCGCCGTGCCGCGCGGCGAGAGCGAGCGCGTCCTCGATGCGCGAGGGACGATGCAACTCGAAGCGCGCGGGCAGCATCAGGCGAGCCCCAGCTCGGCGCGCAGGCGCTTCTCGAACTCGGCGAAGAGTTCCTCGGACTTCTTCTTCACCACCGGATAGCCGAGCGATGCGAGGCGTCCCGCGACCTGCATCGTCGCGTCCACGCCGAGCCGCGTACCCGCCTCGGGCAGCGCCTCGAGCGCCACCGCGAGCAGCACGTCGAGCGTGGTGCCGGTGATGCGGTCGCGGCCGGTGGCGTGCACCTTCACGCGCCGCGGCTCCTCGCGCTCCTCGACCACGATCGCGGTCGGCACGTCGATGCGGAAGGGTCCGATCTTCTGCTTCATCACCGCGGAATACGCCGTCAGCGCCGCGGTCTCGGTCACGTTCTCGCAGCCCGGGATCAGCTGCGCCACGCGCCGCACGTCGAAGAACACCGTCCAGATCGCCTCCGGCGCGGCCGGCAGGTCGACGTCGATGCGGAAGTTCATGCGCTGCCCGCCTTCTTCGCCTCGCGCAGCGCGCGCCACACGCGCTCCGGCGTGAGCGGCAGCTCGCGGATGCGCACGCCATGCGAACGCTCGAGCGCATTGGCGATCGCCGGCGCGATCGGCAGGATGCCGCCCTCGCCCATGCCGCGCGCGCCGCCCGGCCCCGGTCCGTCGCCGCTTTCCAGCAGCACGGTCACGAGTTCGCCCGGCGACTCGTCCAGCGACGGCACGTGGTAGTCGATCAGGCTGGCGTTGATCGGCTGGCCGTCCTCGTAGAGATATTGCTCGTAGAGCGCGTGCCCCATCCCCTGCACGGCCGCGCCTTCGTCCTGCCCTTCGGCGGCCTTGCGGTTGATCACCTTGCCGACGTCGGCGACGCTGACGTAGCGCGCGACGCGAATCTCGCCGGTCTCTTCGTCGACCTCCACGCCGCACGCGCCGGCGGCAGTTTCCCAGAACAGCGGCGCGAGGCCGAAGCCGCCGTCCTTCGAGGCCGGGGTGACGCGCCCGACGCCGACGATCTCGCCGCTGTCGATGCCGTGGAAACGATGCAGCAACTCGCGGAAGGCGATCTCGCCTGCAGGACCGGCGACGCCCTCGGCGACCACCGAGTAGTCGCCGGGCTTGCCGCCCAGCACGTGCGCCGCGACTTCGCAGGCCTGCCTGGCGATGTCCGCGCAGGCGTATTCGACCGCGAGGCCCATCACCACCGTCGAGCGGCTCGCGCCGGTGCCCCAGTCGAAGAGCGCGACGTCGGTGTCGGGCTCGGCGACCGCGACGCGATGCAGCGGCTGGCGCAACGCCTGCGAGGCAACGGTGCGCAGCACGCCGCGCGCGCCCTGGCCGATCTCGACGGTGTTGGCGATCACCAGCACCGAGCCGTCCGCCTTCAGCCGCACGATCGCGCCGCCGATCGGCAGGATGCCCGGGTCGGTCGCCGCGACGGCCACGCCGCGCGCGGCGGAGGCGCCAGCAATGCGATCCATCCCGGCGACGGCCTTGCGCAGCGATTCCTTCAGGTCGACATCCAGCGGGCGCAGGTCGGGGCGGATCGCTTCGCCCTTCTCCACCATGTTCGCCAGCCGGTACTCGACCGGGTCGCGGCCCAGCGCACGCGCGATGACGTCCATCTGCGATTCGGTGGCCCACACCGCCTGCGGCCCGCCGATCGAGCGGAACGCGGCGCCGGGCACGGTGTTGGTATAGACCGCGAAAGCCTCGAGCTTCAGGTTCGGCAAGCGGTACGGGCCGATGGCGCGGATCGCGGACTTGATCGCCACCGCGGGCCCGGTGTCGGCGTAGGCGCCGCCGTTCATCACCACGCGCACCGATTTCGCCAGCAGCCGGCCGTCGGCGTCGACCGCGGTCTTCAGCGTCACGTCCGCCGACAGCCGCCGGCAGGTGAGCATGGATTCGTTGATCGACAGGCACACGCGCACCGGGCGCCCGGCCTTGCGCGACAGGGCGGCGACCAGCGGGTCGATCTTCACCGAGGCCTTGCCGCCGAAGCCGCCGCCCACGTACGGCGAATGCACGCGCACGCGCGCGAGCGGGATGCCGAAGAGCTGCGAGCAGACCTTCTGCACCGCGGTCGGCGACTGCGCGCAGCTCCAGAGCTCCAGCGCGTCGTCGCGGCAATCGGCCACCACGACGTGCGGCTCCATCGCGTAGTGGAACACCATCGGGAACGCGAAGCGGTCCTCGAACACGCGTGCCGCGGCCGTGAACGCCGCGTCGACGTCGCCGTGCGCGTACTCGTAGTGCTGGAAGATGTTCGTGCCCGCGACCGGCTTCGCCTCGCCGCGGAAGTAGAAATCCTTCTGCGTCTGCATCGCCTCGTGCACCAGCGGCGCACCCGGCTGCATCGCCTCCTCGGCGCTGGTGACGTGCGGCATCGGCTCGTAGTCGACGACGATGGCGTCGAGCGCCTCCTCGGCGGTGAACTCGTCCAGCGCCGCGACCGCGGCCACCGGGTCGCCGACGTAGCGCACGCGATCGGTCGCGATCACCGGCCGGTCGCGCAGGTAGAGGCCCCAGCGCGTGTCGGCGCCCTCCAGGTCTCGCCCGGTCAACACCGCCACCACGCCCGGCATGGCGAGCGCCGCGGACGCGTCGATGCCGCGGATGCGCGCGTGCGGCAGCGTGCTGCGCAGGATGCGCCCGTGCAGCATGCCGGGCACCACGACGTCGCTCGCGAAGACGGCCTCTCCGGTCACCTTCTCGAGGTAATCGGAGCGCGCCTCGGCGCGGCCGTGGAGTTCCTTCGCGGCGTCCATCGATGGATTACTTCAGCTTCGCGACCACCACGCGCGCACGCAGGAATTCCTGCTCGACGAGCTTCTTCACCTCGGGGCCCGGCAGGTCGACGATCTCCATCGCGAGCGTCTTCATCGTGTTGACGAACCCCGGGTCCTTCAGCGCCTTGCGGAAGGCGCCCTCGAGCACCTTCCTCTGCGCCTCGGGCATGCCCGCCGGGCCGATGATCGCCTGCACCGAGCGGATCGGCGTCACGTCGAGCTCGGAGAAGGTCGGCACGTCCGGGTACGCGCTCGCGCGCTTCGGCGAGGTCACGGCGAGCAAGCGCACGCGGCCGGCCGCGACGTGCGGCGCCCAGACCGAGGTCTCGGTGATGAAGTCGATGTGCTTGCCGAGCAGCGCCGTCATGGAGCCCGCCGAACCCTGCTGCGGGATATGCGTGAACTTCGCACCGGTGGCGAGCGTCAGCGCCTCGGTCGACAGGTGCTGCGTCGAGCCGATCGCCGCGGTGCCGTAGTTCAGCTTGCCCGGGTTTGCCTTCGCGTCCGCGATCAGGTCGGCGAGGGTCTTCCAGCGGCTGTCCGCCGGCACGGCGATGCCGATCAGGTTGTCGCCGTAGTAGCTCACGTAGCTGAAGGCGTCGATCGGATGGTAGGGCAGTTCGCGGCCCTGCAACGCGAGCAGGTAGGAACTCGAGGACAGCGTGCCGATGGTGTAGCCGTCGGGCTTCGCCTTGGCGAGCTCTGCCATGCCGATGGTGGTCGAGGCGCCGGGCTTGTTCACCACCACGATCGGCTGCCCGAGCGTTTCCTGCGCCGCCTTCGCCAGCGCGCGGCCGGTCTGGTCGGTACTGCCGCCGGGAGCCCACGGCACGATCATCGTGATGGGGTGCGCGGGGAAGGCCTGTGCCTGCGCGAGGCCCGCGGTGACCGCGAGCAGCAGGCCGGCGAGGAAGGCACCTTTGCGTGAAGTCATGACGGAACTCCTTTTTTCGCATCGAATCCATAGTGGGTACGCAACGCATCCAGCGCCGACCCGAAGGCGGAGCCGACGCGGGGGCAATCGCCCAGCGTACGCTCGGTGGCCGCCGGGTCCTTCAACCCGGAGGCGGTAAAGAGGATCGCGGCGGTCTCGCCGGCGCCGACCACGCCGTCGCGCCGCAGGTGTTCCAGCGCCGCCAGCGGCGCGACCGCGGACGGTTCGCCGTACAGGCCGTCCTGCGCGGCGAGCGTGCGCTGCCAGCGCATCAGGTCGTCGTTGCCGCAGCTCACGGCGCGCCCGCCGGAGCGGCGGATCACGTCCAGCGACTGGAACGTGCCCTGCTGCGCCCCGATGGACACCGCGACGGTGTCGAAGGCGCGCGGCATCGACGGCGGCGCGTCGATGCCGTCGTCGAAGGCCTTGCCCAGCGAACCGTAGATCTCCGCGGCCACCATGCGCGGCACGCGGTCGATCCAGCCCCAGGCCTTCATCTCTAGGAAGCCGTGCCACATGCCGACCAGCGCGTCGCCGTAGCAGACGGGAAGCACGCACCAGTCGGGCACCTGCCAGCCGAGGTCCTCGGCGATCTCGTAGGCGAGCGTCTTGTAGCCTTCGACGCCGAGCGGATTGCTGCCCACCGCCGGGCCGAAGAACGGCGAGGTCGGGAACCAGCCTAGCTCGCGCACGCCCTGCTCGAGCAGCGTCCAGCGGTGCGCCTTGTCCGCGACCGCGAGCAGCATCGCGCCATAGGAGCGCATCTGCGTGACCATCGGCCCGGCCGTGCCCTGGAAGGTGAATACGATGCAAGGCAGCCCCGCGCGCGCCGCATAGGCCGCGGCCGCAGCGCCGGCGTTGCCGGAGGAACTGGACGCGATCACCTTCGCACCCAGCGCCTTCGCCGACGAGATCGCGGAACTGGCGAGCCGGTCCTTGAACGACCAGGTCGGATTGCGCGACTCGTCCTTCGCCCACACCTCGCGCAGGCCGAGCGCAGCCGCGGCCCGCGGCAGCGAGACGAGCGGCGTACCGCCCTCGCCCAGCGTCACCGCATCGGCGCGCGCCACCGGCAGCGTCGCATCCCAGCGCCACATCGAGCGATCGGCGCCGCGCGGGGGCTTCGGCGGCGCGCCGCCTTCGGCATAGGTGACCGAGAGGTTGCTGCGCGCCGTCGCGCGGCACGCCGGGCAGTCCTGCGAATGATGCGCGAGCGCATAGGCCGCGCCGCAGCGCAGGCAACGCAACCCGGCTGCCCGAACCTTCGTCACACGATCCTCAGTTCGCTCGAGGTGCTCATCAGCGACTCCACGCCGTCCTTCGTGACGTGCAGCATGTCCTCGACCTGCAGCCCGGCGAAACCCATCTCGTAGTACGGGGTCTCGCAGCAGATCACCATGCCTTCCTCGAAGACCTCGGGGCTGCCCGGGGTGATGTTCGGCGCGTCGTAGCCGTCCAGGCCGATGCCGTGGCCGACGTGGTTGCGCTTGTAGTGCGGGATCCCGTTCCGGCGCACCGTCTCCATGATGTCGTTGAAGACGTCGGCGCACTTCGCGCCCGGCTTGATGATCTCGTGCCCGCGCAGGAGGCCTGCGCGGATCGCGCGGTGGTAGGTCTTCACCTTCTCGGAAGCCTCGCCCAGCACGGCGATGCGCGAGATGTCGGCGCGGTAGTGGTCCACGCGCCCGCCGACGTCGAAGCGGATGACGTCGCCGCGCTCGAGCTTTCGCTCCGAGGGCTGGCCGCTGGAGAGGGCGCTGCGCGGCCCGGTGCAGATCACGCCCAGCACCGGCATGCCGCCTTCCATGATGGTCTTGCCGTGGAAGGCGTGCGCAAGCTGGCGCTCCGTGGCGCCGACCTTCGCCACGGCGAGCGCCGCGTCGATCGACATCTCGGCGACGTTCGCCGAGCGCCGCAGGCGCTTTACCTCTTCGGGTGTCTTCACGGTGCGCACGTAGCGGAAGGTCTCGGCGGCGCGCCGGATCTTCGCCTTGGGCAGCGCCGCGGCGAGCTTGTCCAGGTACTGCGGGATGATGCCGATCTCGTCCACGCCGATGGTGGCCGACTCCATGCCGCGATCCTTGATCGCCGACACCAGCGCCGCCACTGCATCGCCCGGATCGTCGCGCTCGAGCATGCGCGAGACCCGCTGGTCGCGCGGGTCGTGGTCGATGCACAGCGCGTCGGACTCGATCGCGAAGTAGCCGTAGCGGCGCACGTCCTCGACCGGCACGTCCTGGTCGGCGATCAGGTCGAGCGTGCCGGTGCTCGCGATCACCGCCTGCTCGCCCTTGCCCTCGGCCGGCGTCAGCACGTAGGCCTGCGGCCCGCGGCGGATCCACTGGCTCATGGCCCAGAAGCCGCTGGTGTAGGTGACGTTCTCGGGCGCGGTCGCGACGACCGCGTCCAGCCCTTCGGCCTTCATGCGCGCATAGAGGCGCGGGGTGTTCATCAGGATCGACATCGTTCCCCTTTCGATAACTGGTGTCAGCGTGCCCCGAGCCGGGCAGAGATTCGCGCCGCTGCCTCGCGCACCAGCCGCCCGAGCCGCGGCAGGTCCGCGCGCGTCACCGTGTGGCGCGGCAGCGCGCCGCTGATCGCGGCGACCGCCGCGCCGCTGGCGTCGCGAACCGGTGCGCCGACCGCATAGACGCCGACGAGGTTCTCCTCGTCGGACACGGCATGGCCCGTACGCCGCGCCGCCTGCAGGTCGGGCAGCAGCGTGGCGAATCGGGTGCGGGTACGCGGCGTCAGGCGCGCGTAGGGCTGCGCGCCCAGCAGGCGCTCGGCCGCGTCGTCGTCCATCTGCGCGAGGAAGGCCTTGCCGAGCGCCGTCGTGTGCAGGTGCGTATGCGCGCCCGGCGCGCTCTTGATGGCGATCGGGCCGCTGCTCTGCAGGGTCAGCAGGTACACCACCTCGCGCCCGCGCAGCACGCCGAGGTAGGCATTCAGCTGGTGCTCCTCGGCGAGCACGCGCAACTCGGCGAGCCCGGCGCTCGCCAGCGCGTGCGACGAGAGGTAGGCGTTGCCGACGGCATAGGCCTGTACCCCCACGCGGTAGCGGCGCGAGGGCTCCTGCTCGGCGAATCCGTAGTCGGCGAGGGTGGACACCAGTCGCTGCGCGATCGACGGCGACACGGAGAGCGTGCGCGCCAGCTCGCGCACGCCGAGGCCGTCGCGCGCCTCGGCGAGCGCGCGCAGCATGCGCAGCGCCCGGGCGACGGACTGGTTGGCGGCGGGGACGGCGGCGGGCATCGGGGGCAGGTGTTCCTGTATGTGGAACAGTGTTCCTTTTCGACGGCCCATTGTTGCCGTCGCGCGCGCGCGGCGTCAAGCGGCCGTTCGCCTCGCGCGCCCGGTCGGCAGGGTGACCGAGGCCATCGCCAGCGTCACCGCGGCGAGCGCGGCGTAGTCGGTCCACGCCGGGCGCTCGCCGAGGAGCAGCATCCCGCCCGTCACGCCCACCACGGGCGTGGCGAGCGAGGACAGCGCGGCGACGCCCGCGGGCGCGCGCTCGACGATGCGCATCCAGATCCACCAGCCGAGGATGAAGACGGCGAACATGTTGTAGAGCACGCCGCCGACCGCCGACGCCGAGACCGCGCCGAGGGTCGCGAGGCGGTCGGCCTCGAGCAGGGGCACCATCAGGTAGACCGGGATGCCGCCGATCAGCATCACCCACGCCGAATAGCTCGACGAGGGCAGCGGCACCGGCAGCTTCTTCTGCAGCACGGTGGCGACGGCCCAGGACATCGCGCTCAGCAGCACGAGGCCGACGCCGCCGAGCGGGAAGTCCTGCCCGCGCAGCGCCGGCAGCGCGACCAGCAGGACCGCGACGACGCCCGAGACGATGCCGACCACGCGGCGCAGCGTGAACGGCTCGCCGAGCAGCCACGCCGCGAGCAGCACGCTCCACACCGGCATCGTGTAGTACAGCACCACGGTGCGCCCCGCGGGCAGTTGCGAGAGGCCCAGCATCAGCGGGATCGAATTCAATGACGCGGTGAAGAGTCCCACCAGCGTGATGCGCCCCCAGCCACCCACCGGCAGCAGCCGCTGCCCGCGCAACGCCGCGATGCCTAGCAGGCCGACGAAGGCCGACAGGAAGCACAGCGCGCGGAAGGTCCATGGCGGCACCTCGGCGACCACGATCTTCATCACCGGCCAATTCATGCCCCAGACCAGGGACAGGCCCGCGACGTAGATCCACAGGGAGCGCGGCAACGTGTCGCCGGCGGCTTGCGACATGGCGTGCGCCGCTATGCCGCGACGTCGAGCGGCATCGCCTTCACGCCGCGGAACACCATCGAGTTCAGCCAGTCGAGCCGATCGGTGGCGAGCGCGATCGACCTCCAGCGCGCCAGCACCATCGGCAGCGCCACCTGCCCCTCCATGCGCGCGAGCGGGAAGCCGAGGCAGATGTGCATGCCGAAGCCGAAGGTGAGGTGCGCGACGCCGTCGCGCTCGAGGTCGAGGCGATCGGGATCGGCGTACGCGCGCGGGTCGCGGTTCGCGGCGTTCAGCATGATGAAGACGCGGTCGCCCTTCTCGAGCCGCTTGCCGTGCAGCTCGCCGGGCTGCGTGACGATGCGCACCTGCGCGCCGCTCGGGCCGTCGTAGCGCAGCAGTTCCTCCACCGCCTGCGGCGCGAGCGCCGGGTTCGCGCGCAGCTTCTCGAGTTCGCCCGGGAAGCGCAGCAGCGACAGGAGGCCGTTGGCGAGGTGGTTGGTGGTGGTCTCGTGCCCCGCGAACAGCATCAGGATGCAGGTGGCGACGAGTTCGTCCTCGCTGAAGCGCTCGCCCTCGTCCTCCGCCTGCACGAGGCCGGTGATCGCGTCGTCGCGCGGACGCGCGCGACGGTCGGCGATCAGGTCGCGGAAGAAGCCGGCCATTTCCCGGGTCGCGGCCTCGGCGATGTCGTACTTCTCCGGCGAAGTGCGCGAGCTGCCGATGAACAGCGCCATGTCGTCCGACATGCGCTTGACCTTCGCCAGGTCCTCCTTCGGCACGCCGAGCATCGCCATGATGACCAGGGCGGGCAGCGGCCCGGCGAAATCGGCGATGAAGTCGATTTCATTGCGGCCGCCGATTCGCTCGAACAGCCACTCGACGAGCGATTCCGCGGCCGGCCGCATGGCATTCATCGATTGCAGGTGGAACACCTTGCTCGTCAGCCGGCGCAGGCGCGTGTGGTCCGGCGGGTCGCGGAACACC
>CAZTXP010000189.1:0-8213 GCA_964617355.1 uncultured Enterobacteriaceae bacterium | reverse complement strand
CGCCGGTTGCGGTCGTTCACCTGCACGTGGGCGATGAGGCCCGCCGGCAGCCATTTCTCGACCAGCGCCGACAGCGGCGCGGTCTCCATGCGTCCGGCGGCGCTGCAGTCGAGCATGCTGCGCAGCGAGCGGCTGCCGATGGCGTCGACGACCTTCGCCGCCTCCTCCAGCGTGTTGACGATCGGCGTCTGGTCGGCGCCGAGCGGCTCGACGCAGTACACCACGCCGGCCTTCTCGGCGCGCTCGGCCACCGCGCGCCAGCAGTCCTCGGCGCGCGCCAGCGCCGACGCGCGCGTCTCGCCGGCCTCGATGCGGCGCTGCTGCGGCGAGCCGTGCACCAGGTAGCGTCCGCCAAGCTCGGCGCACTGGTCGACCAGCGCGAACATCACGTCGAGCGTGCGCTTGCGCACCGCGTCGTCGCGCGCGGTGATCGACAGGCCCGCGGGTTTCACCAGCAGCCAGTGCAGGCCGGTGATCGCGATGCCGGCCTCGGCGGCCGCGGAACGCGCGGCGGCGACCTGCGCGCTGCCCAGTCGATGCGGCTCCTCCGACAAGGTGTACGGCGCGACTTCCAGCCCGTCGTAGCCGAGCTTCGCCGCGTACTCGCACTGCCTCGGGAACGGCATCGGGGCGATGACTTCGTTGCACAGCGCTATGCGCATCGTCGCATCCGGAAAAAAAGAAGGGCCGGCACCTTGCGGTGGCGGCCCTTGGAGGATACCCAACTCGCGTTGGGCAGGAGGAGACTGGGTTCGCTGCGGCGAAAGCCCGACGTGCCCGCGCTCAGTGCGCCGGGCGCAGCGGCTGCGACGGCTTCGCCTCGCCGTGGCGGGCGAAGAAGGCGATCACCGCCTCGATCGCGTCGACCACCGCTTCGGCGGAGTCGAGGTGGCGCAAGGCCGTGAGGCGCTCGCCTTCGGCGACGGGCAGGGAAAGGATGCGGCTGCGGATCTGCTTGGTGGTGTTGGTCATGATCACCCTCACGTCAAATATGGTTAATCGTTCTGTTGCTTGTCTCTGGTTGGATCGCATCATCCCCTCTTAGTTGCAGAGCAGCAATTGACGATTCGTACGTTTACGGTTTAGTTTTTCTAAATATGCCCAGCGACCGCCTGCTGCCGCTCAACGCCTTGCGGGCCTTCGAGGCGGTGGGGCGCCACCTCAGCGTCACCAAGGCGGCCGCGGAACTGCACGTCACGCCCGCGGCCGTCAGCCACCAGGTCAAGCTGCTCGAGGATCTCTGCGGGAGGCCGCTGCTCGTGCGCAAGCCGCGCGCGCTCGCGCTCACCGACCACGCGCGCGCGACGCTGCCCAAGCTCGCCGCCGGCATCGCGCAGTTGCAGGAGGCGTCCTCGTCCATGCGCGAGACGCGCAGCCTGTCGACGCTCACGGTGAGCGTGGCGCCCTCGTTCGCGACCTGCTGGCTGGTGCCGCGGCTGCACCGCTTCCTCACCGCGATGCCCTCGGTCGACGTGCGCGTCACGGCGCGCTCGCGCACCTCGACGATGCTCGGCGACGAGGCGCTGCGCGAGGCGCAGGCGTGGCTCGCCGACGCGGACGTCGCCGTGCTGCTGTCGCAGGGGCAGTTCCCGGGCTTCCACGTCGAGAAGCTGTTCGCCCTCGCGGTCACGCCGCTGGCGAGCCCCGCCGCGGCCGGCGGCCGGCCGTGGACGCTGGAAGAGCTGCGCCGCCACGTGCTGCTGCACGACGACACCGGGCGCCTGTACGACGGCAACGACTACTGGGACCTGTGGCTGAAGGCCGCGGGCGCGAAGGGCCTGAAGCTGAAGCACGGCGCGCACCTCTCGCACTCGGTGCTCGCGCTCGAGGCCGCCGCCGAGGGCGCCGGCGTGGTGGCCTCGCTGCCGCAGTTCGCGCAGCCGCAGATCGACGCCGGACGGCTGGTGGCGCCGTTCGAGCTGCGCGTCGAGCTGCCCTACGCGTACTACCTCGTCTGCACCGAGGAGTCGCTCACGCACCCGCCGGTGCGCGCCTTCGTGGAATGGCTGCGCGCGCAGGCGGGGCCGCCCGCGCCGTCGCCGACGGCTCAGTCGCGCCGCAAGTAGCCCAGCACCAGTTCGACCATGTGCCGCAGCCGCTCGGCCTTGCTGCGCGCCGCCAGCAGGTCGCGCCCGAAGATCGCCGAGAGCGTGTGCCGGTTGCCGAGGTAGAAGTAGCCGAGGCCCGCGATCGAGATGTAGAGCTGCACCGCGTCTACGTTGCGGCGGAAGTGCCCGGCACGCGCGCCGCGATCGAGCACGCCCTTGATCATCGCGACGAACGGGGAGTGCATCGCGACGACGTTCTTCGAGCGCTTCACGTGCCGGCCGCGATGCAGGTTCTCGCTGTTGAGCAGCGTGAGGAACTCCGGGTGCCTGAGGTAGTAGTCCCAGGTGAACGCGACCAGCCGGCGCATCGCCTCTCGCGGATCGAGGTCCTCGAGGCGCAGCGCCCGTTCGGCCGTGCGGATGCGCGCGTAGCTCGCCTCCAGCACGGCAAGGAACAGGTCGTCCTTGTTGCCAAAGTAGTAGTACAGCATGCGCTTGTTCGCGCCGGCGCGCGCGGCGATGCGATCCACGCGCGCGCCGCCGAGGCCGTGGCGCGCGAACTCGTCGGTGGCCGCGGCGAGGATGCGAGCCTGGTTCTTAGCCGGGTCGCGGCGCACGGCGGGCTTCGTCATGCGCTCAGTCGAGCTTCGCCCCGGTGTCGCGCGCGATGCGCCCGATCTTCGCCACCTCGGCGGCGAGGAAGCGCCCGAGTTCGTCGGGCGTGCTCGAGGCCGCGTCGGTGCCGAAGGACAGGAACTTCTCCTTGATGTCGGGGAGCGCCACCGCCCGGACGATCTCGGCGTTCAGCCGCGCGATCGCCTCCCGCGGCGTGCCGGCCGGCGCCATCACCGCCTGCCAGGTCGAAGCCTCGAAGCCGGGCAGCGCGCCCTCGGTGAGCGTCGGGATCTCGGGCGCGACCGCGGAGCGCTTGGCGGTCGTGACCGCGATCGCGCGCAGCTTTCCCGCCTTCACGTGCGCGAAGACGTCCGAGATGTTGGCGAACATCACCTGCGCCGTGCCGCCGAGTAGATCGGTGACGGCCGGCGGGCCGCCCTTGTAGTGCACGGTGACCCAGTCCACGCCAGCAGCCTGCTTGAAGAGCTCGCCCGCGAGGCGCGTCAGCGTCGCCGCGCCGGGCGAGGCCATGTTGAGCTTGCCGGGGTTCGCCTTCGAATACGCGATCAGCGCGGCGGCGTCCGGCGCCGGCACCGAGGGGTGCACGACCACGATGATCGGCACGGTGGCGACCAGGGACACCGGCGCGAAGTCCTTCAGCGGATCCCAGCCGAGCTTCGGATAGAACGCCGGCGCGGTCGCGAACGACGTCGCGGCCATCAGGAGGGTGTGGCCGTCGGCGGGCGCGCGCGCGACGAATTCCGCGCCGATGTTGCCGCTTGCGCCGGGCTTGTTCTCGACGATCACCGGCTGGCCAAGCGCAGCGGAAAGCTTCTCGCCGAGCGCGCGCGCCGCAAGGTCGGTGGAGCCGCCGGGCGGGAAGGCCACCACCATGCGAACCGGCTTCGACGGGAACTGCGCCGACGCCGCGGTCGCCACGAACAACAGGGACAGGATCCAGGTTCTCATCGTCGCCTCCTATTCGCCCTTCACGTTCGCCGCTTGCGCGACGCGCTTCCACTTCGCGATCTCGTCGGACAGGAACCTCTCGAACTCGGCGCTGGTCCCGGGCGCGACCTCCATGCCGAGCGCGACGAGCTTCTCGCTGATGTCCGGCTGCGCAAGCACCGCGGTCCAGTCGGCGCGGATGCGCGCGATCGCGTCGGGCGGCGTGCCGCCGGAGGAGAGCACGCCCTGCCAGACCGAGGCGTCGAGCCCCGGTGCCACCGTCTCGGCCAGCGTCGGCACGTCGGGGAACATCGCCGCGCGCTTCGCGGTCGTCGCGGCGAGGGCGCGCAAGCGGCCCGACTTCACCATCGGCTGCGCCTCGACCACGTTCATGATCATCGCCTGCACTTCGCCCGCGAGCAGCGCCTGCCCCGCGGGTGCCCCGCCCTTGTAGGCGACGTGCAAGATGTCGAGCCCGGCCACCTGCTTGAAGAGCTCGAACGCGAGCCGCTGGCCGGTCGACGCGCCCGGCGAAGCGAAGTTGAGCTTGCCCGGATTCGCCTTCACGTGCGCGACGAAAGCCTGCGGCGTCGTCGCCGGCACCGACGGATGCAGCATCAGCAGGTTCGGGATCGCGGCGACGAACACCACCGGCGCGAGGTCCTTCTGCGGGTCGTACGACAATTTGTCGTAGATCGCCGCGCTCGCCGCGAGCGCCGTCGTCGCCAGCAACTGGGTGTGGCCATCGGCCGGACTCTTGGCGACGAAATCGGCGCCGATGTTGGCCGCGGCACCGGGCTTGTGCTCGACCACCACCGGCTGCTTCCACAGTTCGGAGAGCTTCGGCGCGACGAGGCGCGCAGCGATGTCGGTGGAACCTCCCGGGGGGAACGGCACCACGATGCGCACCGGCTTCGACGGGAAGCCCTGCGCGAGTGCGGTCGCGCCGGCCATCGCCAGCACCAAGCCCAGCATGGGACGTCTCATATCGCGAACCTCCTCACCTTCGCCTCGTCGATCTCGATGCCGAGGCCCAGGCCCGTGGGAACGAGCGCATCCTGCCCGTCGACCGGAAACGGCGTCTTCAGGTAGTCCTCGGCGATGAACTGCGGGCCGTTCAGGTCGACCGGCTCGGTGATGCCGTAGGCGGCGAACACGTGCACGGAAGCGGCGAAGCCGATGGGCGCATCCTGCAGGCCGGAGCCGATGAGCTTCAGCCCGGCGTTCAGCGCGAGGTCGCACATCTGCCGCGCGTAGTGGATGCCGCCGACCTTCGACACCTTGATCGCGAGGCCTTCCACCGCCTCGCGGCGGATCAGCTCGATCACGTAGGGGATGCCGATCGCGGCCTCGTCGAGCGCGATGGTCATCGCGGTCGCCGACAGCAGCTTCTTCATCGCGTAGACGTCGGTCATCGCCACCGGCTGCTCGAAGAGCGTCACGCCCATGGCCTCGAAGGCCTTGGCCATGCGCATCGCTTCCTCGAGCGAGTAGGCCTGGTTCGCGTCCGGCCAGACGTAGGCGCCGGGCGCCGCCTGCACCACCGCGCGCACGAGCTCGGCATCGAGCGACTTGTGATGGCCAACCTTCACCTTGAAGCCGCGGAAGCCCTCCTTCAGGCCCTCGGCGGTGATCTTAGCCGCCTCGTCCGGCGTCGCCGCCGAGACCAGCCGCGCGAGCGGCACGCGATCGACGCGCTTCGCGCCGAGCCACGCCTGCAGCGGGATGCCGAGGCGCCGGCAGACGAGGTCGTGCAGCGCCACGTCCACCGCGCACTTGGCGATCGGCTGCCCCGGATCGAGGCCGGTGGCGAGTTCCTGGTTCATCCTGGCGTGCGCGCCGGCGATGTCGAACACGTCGTGCCCGGCGAGCGCGGGCGCGAGGTACTCGCGGATCGTGGTAATGCACGACTCCAGCGTCTCGGCCGACCAGCGCCGGCTCGGCCCGGATTCGCCCCAGCCGACGTTGCCGTCGCGGTCGGTGATCTTCACCATGGCGATGCGCTTGCCCTCGGCGAGCGTGCGCGAGGGGCCGCGCGGCAGCGTCAGCACCGCCTTCATCGGCAGGCGCACGGGGAACACTTCGATGCGTTCGATCTGCATGATGTCCTAGCGATAGTTCAGGAACACGGGGCTGGCCCACGCGACGTGGCCGTTCCTCTGGCGCGCGCGCAGGTAGATGTAGGAGCGCTGCTCCGGCACGTCGAGCGTGCAGCGTCCGGCGACCGACGAGGCCTCAAGCGGCACGAGCCGGTGCCATTGCCAGCCTTCCTTCGGGAACGGGCCGGTAAAGACGTTCGTAGATCCGTCGGCCAATCCAGCGAGAAACACGCGGGTCACCTGCTCGACCGGCTCGGAGAGCGCCAGTTCCAGCGTCGCGGTCGGTGGCGCCTCGAGTTCGAGCACCACGCTCTGGTTCGGGTTCTCGCGGTAGGCGTCCTTGCGCGAGGTATAGGAGCGGATCGCGAGCTCGCGTTTGCCGGCGCGATCGAAGCGATGCCGCCGCGCCTCGTCGAACGGCATGCTGGACAAGCACGGGAAGATGCGCGCGATGCGCCCCTCCGACAGGCGCACGCGCATCGCCCAGTCGCAGATGCGTTCCAGCGCCAGCGCGCCCCAGGGACCCCAGCCCCATTCGAGCCGCACCTGGAAGGGCTTCGAGAGATCGCGCGCCACCTCGTTGGCGTAGGCGCGGTGCACGATGCGACCGTCCTGCACGACCTCGACCACGTCGAGTTCGTCGCGGCCGCGCACGTCGAACGCGACCTCGACCTGCCGCCCCGCCTCGAGGTCCGCGCCCATCGGCTGGCCGTCGACGGTGAAGTCGACCTCGATGCGGTCGCCCGTGAGCGCGTAGGTGCGCCGCGCGCGGATCGCCTCGAGGATCGCGGGGCGCGTTAGGTCCTCGACCAGCGCTGCCATCAAGCCCTCGCCGTATCCGCCGGGGAAGCCGGCGTGATCATCCGAGGACGCGACGAAGCCGAAGCGCCGTCCGGCATCGAGCGCGGCACGCGCGGTGTTGGCGGTCTCGCGCCCGCCCATCGAGTGGGTGTAGAAGCCGTACGGGCCGCGGTCGTCCTCCGAGTTGCCGTGCTCGGAGAAGATCTCGACTACCGGCGTGCATTCGTCCTCGTGGAAGCACTCCCAGTTCACGCCGCGCCGGCCCTTCGGGTAGGCGAGGTGGTGCGGGATCATCAGCGCGCGCTCCTCGCGGCAGAACCGGCGCAGGCGCGAAGGATCGGAGGCGTAGAAGATCGGCCGGTGGTCCTCGGGGAACACCACGCACTGGTCGCCCCATTCGGAGGAGTGCCACTCGAAGCCGAGGAAGGCGCAGAACTCGCCGTCGCGATTGCCGTCCGCAATCACCTGCTGCACGCGCGGCCACGTGTCCTTCAGCCGCTTGAAACCGTCGATCCAGTGGCGCTCGCGGCCACCCTCCATCGCCGGCATGTCGTGCCAGCTGGAGTGCCCCGTGAAGGCGAAGAAGTCGAGGTGCGTGCGCGCGATGTCGAGCGACCGCTCGATCGAACCGACGCCGTAGCCGTGCGCGTTGTGGTTGTGGATGTCGCCGTAGGCGATGCGATAGGGCATCGCCGGGGCTACTCCATGCCCAGCAGCTTGTAGATGCGCCGCGTGTAGTCGCCGAAGCGCTCGTGCGTCTTCAGGTCCAGCGTGCGCGGCGTCGGCAGCTCGATCTCGAAGTTGTCGGCCATGCGCGCCGGGCCCGCCGTGAGCACCACTACGCGCGTGCCGAGGAACACCGCCTCGGAAATGCCGTGCGTGACGAACACGATGGTCTTGCCGGACTCCTTCCAGATGCGCAGGAGCTCGAGGTTCATCTTCTCGCGCGTCAGCGCATCCAGCGCGCCGAAGGGCTCGTCCATCAGCACGAGCTTGGGGTCGTGCACCAGCGCGCGCGCGATCGCCGCGCGCTGCTGCATGCCGCCGGAGAGTTCGTACGGGTACTTGTCCTCGAAGCCCTTCAGGCCGACGAGCGCGAGCAGGTCGCGCGCGCGGTTGCGGCTCGCCTCCATCGGCAGGCCGAGGATCTCGGCCGGCAGCACCACGTTGTCGAGGATGCGCCGCCACTTCAGGAGCAACGGCGCCTGGAACACCATGCCGATGTCCTTGGACGGGTCGAACGGGTGCTCGGCGCTGCCGATGCGCACCTCGCCGCCGTCGTGGCCGTGCAGCCCGGCGAGGATCTTCAGCAGCGTGCTCTTGCCGCAGCCCGAGGGTCCGACGAGGCTCACGAGCTCGCCCGCGTGCACGTCGAAGGTGGCATCCGAGATCGCGAGGAACTCCTCGCGGCCCTTGCGGTAGACCTTCCTGACGTTGCGGAGGTGGATGAATTCAGCCATCGATGCGCGCGTCCTTGACGACCAGCATGCGCTCCAGCCCGAGCACGAGGCCGTAGAGCAGGATGCCGATCAGCGTGATGAGGATCACCGCCATGAACATGGCCGGCGTGTCCAGCGTCACCTGCACCTGCAGCATCAGGTAGCCGAGGCCCTTGTCCGAGCCGAGGAACTCGCCGACGATCGCGCCGGCCACGGCGAGGATCGCGGCCACCTTCATGCCCGAGAAGATGTAGGGCAGCGCG
>CAZTXP010000188.1:0-2993 GCA_964617355.1 uncultured Enterobacteriaceae bacterium | reverse complement strand
GGCGCGGCCGTTGTTCTCGGCCGCGGCGACGATCACGCCGCCGGGCGTCACCGAGCCGTCGGGCTCGCGCATGCGGATCAGCACCTCGAAGTTCAGCGAGCCGTACGGATCGGTGAGGGACATGATCGGCTGCATGACGAGGAACAGGCCCTCGGGCGCGCGATCCGAGCCCAGGCGCGCCACGAGGCGCAGTTCCTCGGCACGCTCGCGGAACGCGCCGGACTCGCGGTCGAACACCACCAGCCCCTCGCCCGCGCCGGTCTTGGCGGCACGGCAGGCCCGGTCGGCGACCGCGATCGCGTCCTTCACCGGCATCTTCTCGGCCACCTCGACCAGGCCGATCGAGGCCTTCACCTGGAAGGCCTTGTCGCCGGTCTGGAACGGCGTCAGCGCGATCGCCTCGACGATGCCGCGGCAGATCGCGGACGCGGCGCCGATCGGCGTGCCGCGGAACACGATGACGAACTCGTCGCCGCCGACGCGGCCGAGCGTCTGCCCCTCGGCGAGCAGGCCCTCGATGCGCCGGCACACCTGCCGCAGCACCTCGTCGCCGGCAATGTGGCCGAAGAGGTCGTTGATCAGCTTGAAGCGGTCGAGGTCGAGGTAACCGACGGCGAGCGGCCGGCCCTCGGCAGCCTGCGCCGAGGCCTCCTCGATCGCGACCTCGATGCCGCGCCGGTTCGGCACGCCCGTGAGCGGATCGTTCTCGGCGAGGAACCGCAGCTGCTCGGTGGCGCGGTGGCGCTCGGTGATGTCCTGCAACGAGCCCTCGACACGGCCTTCGGTGCGCGCGGCCTTCAGGTGGAACCATTTCGGCTCCGCGCCCGCGCCGCGCAGCTCGAGTTCGCCGCCCCCGCCCGGTGCGATCGCGGCCTGCAAGCGCTCCCAGGCCCCGGGCTCGAAGTAGTCGCGCCAGTTGCGCGTGCCGGCATCCTCGACCGCGAAGCCGAGCATCGCCGCGAGCGCAGGGTTGACGCGCTCGAAGGTGCCGCCGGGCGCGAGCGTGAAGAGGCCGACGGGGATCGCCTCGTAGGTCGACTTCAGCGCCGCCTGCGCCTGCAGTCGCTCGCGCCGCTCCTGGCGCATCTGCTCGGCGATGGCGAGCGCGGCCATCAGGCTGGAGGACAGCGCCGCGGTGACGCTGTTCAGCGCGGCGACCAGGTCCTTGGCGCCGAGCGCCGCGGCCACCACCTCGACGATGCCGGCGCCGACGACGATGCCGAGCGCGCCCGTGTACCACGCCGCCACCATCGAGCGCGTGGCGAACAGGATGCGCAGCAGGTAGTACGCGATCACGCTGACGCCGACGCCGACCGTGACCCACATCACCGGCAGGAAGGACGCGAACGGCAGCGCGAGCGCGGCCGCGATCACCGACACGCAGGACCACTGCGCGACGCGCAGCGGCCAGCCGGCGCCGAGGCGCGCAAGGTCGTCGCGGAAGAGGCGCGCAAAGAGTGCGTAGGTCAGCGTGAAGTACGCGGCGATGGTGAGCTTCCTCGCCGGGAACATCCACTCCGGCGGGATCGCGCGGCCGAGCCACTGCATGTCCCAGCCCGCGGACAGCGCGCCGAGGCGCAGGCTGGCCACCAGCCAAGCAGCGAAGAGCACGTAGAACCAGTCGCGGTTGATCGCCGCGGTGACGAGCACGAACGCGGTCAGCACCAGCAGGCCGCCCTCGAGCAGGCCGGCGTTGTGCTGGAAGGCCTCGGCCGAGGCCGCGAACTGCGTGCCGGGCCACTGCACGACCGTGATGCGCGCCGGCCCGGAGAACACGCCACGGCAAAGCACCTCGGCGCGTGTCGCGAGCGTGCCGGCCTCGAGCACGAAGCCGGCCTTGGCGCGCTTCAACTGGCCGCCGTCCGCGCTGCGGTCGGCGCGCCCGTAGGGCACCAGCGTCTCGGCGTTCCAGCACTCGAGCGCGGTCGCGTGGCGCGACGGGAACTCGACGTCGGTACGTCCCGAGCGCCCGCTCGGCGGAACCGTGAAGGCGATCCAGAACGGCGCCTCCGACAGGCGCGTGTCGGCGTGCGCCACCGGCTGCGCGCCGCGCAGGCGCTCCGCGGCACGCGCGGGGGATAGCGCGTGCTCGCGGTCTTCCTGCACGGCGAACGCGATCGGCAGCGAATCGCGCGTGTCGTAGCGGCTGTCCCACGACGCCAGCGCGACGAGCGTCACCGCTGCGACCACCAGCGGCACGCCGTACGCGGACAGCGCGTAGATCAGTGCGTCGAGCGCGGCGTGCAGGCCGCGCGCCACCGGGGAGCGTTCAGGCGGCGAGTGCGGCATGCCGCTCCGTTGCTCGTGCGGTCACCCTCGTCGGCGACGGTTCGACGTCGATGCGGATGTCCGGGTGCCGAGTGTGCACGAAGAGGTCGAAGAGGGGGTGGCGCGCGGCCTGCCAGCGTTCCTCGGCGGTGTCGACCTCGAAGCCGAGGATGCGGTGCGGGAGGTTGCCCGCGTGCTTCAGCGCCACCGGCGGCTGGCCGGGGAACAGGTCGGAGAAGAGCAGCGCCTCGTACATGCGGTCCAGGGGCGAGCGCGCGCCGATCACCATCCAGTCGATGCCGGCCTCGTTGCAGTACATCCAGAACGCCTTGAACAGCATCGTCTTCACCAGGCGGCCGGTGCGCTCCTGCGTCACCGCGAGCCGCGTCGCCTCGGCGAGGCTGCGGCCGGCGACGTGCCCGGGCAGCGCGGTGGAGGCCTCGATCGCCAGCGGACGGAAGCGGTTGGTCTGGATGCGCAGCGTGCCAAGGGGCTCGCCGTCCAGCCGCGATTCCGCGAGCAGCACCGTGCAGCCCGGCGCCGTGTCGTTCGCCTCCGGCGCCTGCAGCAGCGCCGCGAGCGCCGGCACGTGCCGCCCGTAGGCGCGGTAGCGGATCGACACCGCCTTCTCCAGCCGCTCCGCGTCGCTCACCACGCGAACCGTGAAGGGCAACCGCTGGACGCGCACCGCAGCCTGTGACGGAACGTGGAATCCCGCCGGAAAC
>CAZTXP010000187.1:0-2573 GCA_964617355.1 uncultured Enterobacteriaceae bacterium | reverse complement strand
CCCGTACGCACGCCCGGCCCATGCGGACGACTACGCGCTCGTCTACACCGAGCATTCGAGCTTCGACGCGCCGCAGCTGGCCGCCCGCCTGCAGGCCAACCTGCTGGCGCTGCCGCTGCGCCGCGACGAGGCGGCGCTGGTGGGCTTCCTCGACGGCGCCCCGGGCAAGATCACCACGCTCTACCGTCGCGACCGCGAGATGGTCTTTCGCGTGCGCGACATCCTGCGCGACGCGCTGCCGCAGAACCTGTCGCTCGAAGAGGTCGCGGAACGCCTGCACGTGTCGCCGCGCACCCTGCACCGGCGGCTCGAGGAGGAGGGCTCGGGCTTTCGCAACATCAAGGAGGCCACCCGCCGCGACATCGCTTACGCGCGCCTGGCCAAGACCCGCCAGCCCATCGCCGGCATCGCTGCCGAGCTCGGCTACGCCGACCCGTCCACCTTCTACCGCGCCTTCGTCGCCTGGTCCGGCGTCTCCCCCGAGCGCTTCCGCGACCAGGCCACCGGCCGCAAACCACCCCCGTAGCCGGGGCGGTTCATGTAGGAGCGCCGGTAGGCGCGAACGCGGCCTCGTCATCGCGCGGTTATGCCGAATGAGAGCGCTGCACCGCCAGATTCGCGGCTGCCGCCGCTCCTACAGGAGGCTGCGATTCGTACCGGGCGTCGAGGAGCGGAAACGCCGGGGTGCCGGTTCGTATCGGGCGTCGAGGAGCTGAAACGCCGGGGTGCCAGTTCGTGGGGGCGTCCAGGGGCGGGAACGCGTCGAATGCGCGCCGGTTCATGTAGGAGCGCCGGCAGGCGCGAACGCGGCCTCGCCGTCACGCGACCACGCCCGCTGAGAGCACTGCACCGCCAGATTCGCGGCGGCCGCTGCTCCTACAGGTGCATCCAGCCACGACCGCTTCTGCACGAGCGCCGCAGGGCGCGAAGACAACGCGCGCGTGAGACGGCGGCAACCCCACCGGCGGATGTGCGCAATGGTCGCCAGATCCTGATGCAGCAACCTCCCCCCTTCCCCCAAAACCTCCACGCCCCCGCCCGTGCATTTTGTGCAACCATCGCCCGTGATCCCCTACGGAGGCGAATCGATTGGTCGGCACGGTGAAGAACGACGACGGCAACATCCCGTATTCGGCGCTGTCGCCCGAGCAGCGGCGGCGCTACGACCTGCTGCTCGCGGGGCTGGACCTGCTCGACCAGGCGATCGCGGTGTTCGACGCGACGCCCAAGCTGGTCACCTGGAACCCGGCGATGCTGCGCCTGCTCGACTTCCCCGAGTCGATGGTGCGTGTCGGCACACCCTTCGAGGAGTTCGCCCGTTTCAACGCCGAGCGCGGCGAGTACGGCCCCGGCGACATCGACACCCTGGTGCGCGCGCGCGTGGCGGCTGCGCGCAGCTTCCAGCCGCACTACGTCGAGCGTGCCCGCCCCAACGGGCGCATCCTTGCGGTGCGCGGCGTGCCCATCCCCAACCTGGGCTTCGTGTCGCTGTGGACCGACATCACCGAGCAGCGCCGCGCCGCGCAACTCATCGAGGAGCAGAACGCGCAACTCGAGAACCGCGTGCGCGAGCGCACCGCCGAACTCGAGGCCGCCAACGCCCGGCTGGCCCAGGCCAACCTCGAGATCGACGACATCGCTGGCGCGCTGCGCCGCAGCGAGAACCGCCTGCAGCTGATCATCGACTCGATCCCGGCGCTGATCGCCTATGTCGGCAGCGACGACATCTACCGCTTCGCCAACAAGGGCTACGCCGAGTGGTTCGGCTTCGCCAAGGACGCCATCATCGGGCGCAGCATCGGCGAGGTCTTCGGCGCCGAGGCCTTCGCGCAGATCCAGCCCCATCTCGAGCGCGCGCGCGCGGGCGAGCGCGTGAGCTACGAGTATTCGCGCACGCTGGCCGACGGGCGCATGGTGCATGCGCGCAGCGTGGTGGTTCCCGAGCTCGACGGCGACGGCCGCACGGTGGGTTTCTTCGTGATGTCGATCGACATCACCGAGCAGAAGGCGAGCCAGGCCGCGCTGGTGCAGGCGCAGAAGATGGAGGCCGTGGGCCAGCTCACCGGCGGCTTGGCGCACGACTTCAACAACCTGCTCACCATCATCATCGGCAACCTTTCTGCGCTGCAGCAGCGCATCGGCGCCGGGCCGGGCGCGGAGTTCGTCGATCCCTCGCTGCAGGCGGCGCGGCGCGGCGCCGAGCTGATCCGCCGCCTGCTGACCTTCTCGCGCCGGCAACCGCTCGCCCCTACTGCCGTCGAGGTTGGCGTGTTGGTGCATAACATGACCCACCTGCTCGCGCGCACCCTGGGCGAGACGATCCGCATCCACCTGCGCCTGCCCGGCGAGCCGGTGCACGCGCTGGTCGACCCGCACCAGCTCGAGAACGCCATCCTCAACCTCGCGATCAACGCCCGCGACGCCATGCCGGAGGGCGGCGAGCTGACCATCGGCGTGAGCCGTCGCGAGCTCGACGACGCGCTAGCGGCGGTGGTCGAGGTGCCACCCGGCGACTACGTGCAGATCGACGTCGGCGACACCGGCAAGGGCATCGAGCCGGCGGTGCTGCAGCG
>CAZTXP010000186.1:0-21296 GCA_964617355.1 uncultured Enterobacteriaceae bacterium | reverse complement strand
GAAGATGTCCACCGTGGCTGTCGGATACCGGTCGCTATGGAAGTTCAGCACCGTCATGCCCTTGTCCCGGATCCAGGCGGCGCGCTGGTCGGGATCCGCGAACTGCGACGCCGTCACGGGCACCAGAGGTCGATAGCCCAGGCCCGCCAGGGCGTCGAATGCGGGAAGGATGTTCGCCGGGTCGAGCCGAAGGACGAGATCCACGTCGTGCGTGAAGCGCACGTAGCCATGCGCGTTGACCGCCAACCCGCCGGCGACCAGGTAGCGCACGCCAGCCCGATTCAGCGCTCCGGCGACGGCCTCGAAGGAAGACAGCTTCATCGTCGCAGCATAGCGCAGGTCGAAGGGAACCCGCCCCCGGCAAGCCCTAGGCGCGGGTAGGAAGCCCCAGCTTCTGCCAGATCGCCGTCGTCAGCTCGGCGTGGTTCAGCGTGTAGAAATGCAGCCCCGGCGCGCCGGCGGCGAGCAGCTTCTCGCACAGCGCCGAGACCACGTCGATGCCGAAGGCGCGGATCGAGGCGCTGTCGTCGCGGTAGCCCTCCAGCTTGATCCGCATCCAGCGCGGGATCTCCGCGCCGCAGGCGTCCGAGAACCGCGCCAGCTGCGAGAAATTCACGATCGGCATGATCCCCGGCACGATCGGGAGCGCGATGCCGGCCTTCCTGCACTCGTCCACGAACCTGAAGTACGCGTCCGCGTTGTAGAAATACTGCGTGATGGCGCCGTTGGCGCCCGCGTCCACCTTGCGCTTGAAGTTCTTCACTTCATCCGCCGCGTTGCGCGTCTGCGGGTGGTATTCCGGATAGCAGGCCACCTCGACGTTGAACCAGTCGCCCGTGCGCTCGCGGATGAAGGCCACCAGCTCATCCGCATGGCGCAGCTCGCCCGCCATCGCCACGCCCGAGGGCAGGTCCCCCCGCAGCGCGACGATGTGGCGGATGCCGCTGGCCTTGTACTGGTCCAGGATCCCGGCGATGTCCTGCTTCGTCGAGGCGACGCAGGAGAGGTGCGGCGCGGCCTCGAAGCCGTCCCGCCCGATCTCCTGCACCGTCTCCAGCGTGCCGGCCTGCGTCGAGCCGCCGGCGCCGAAGGTCACCGAGAAGAACTTCGGCCCGAGCGTGCCCAGCTGCCGCCAGGTCGCGCGGAGCTTCTCCTTGCCCGCCGCCGTGCGCGGCGGGAAGAACTCGAAGCTGTAGGTCCGGCCCGTCACCGCCGCACCCGGCTCAGTAACGGTACTGGTCGTTCTTGTACGGGCCCGACTTCGACACGCCGATGTAGTTCGCCTGCGCGTCGGTGAGCTCGGTGAGCTGGGCGTTCAGCTTCATCAGCTGGAGGCGCGCGACCTTCTCATCGAGGTGCTTGGGCAGCGTGTAGACGCCCACCGGGTACTTGGCCGTGTTGGTGAAGAGCTCGATCTGCGCGATGGTCTGGTTGGCGAACGACGAGCTCATCACGTAGCTCGGGTGACCCGTGCCGCAGCCCAGGTTCACCAGCCGGCCCTTGGCGAGCAGGATGATGCGTTTGCCGTCCGGGAAGATCACGTGGTCCACCTGCGGCTTGATCTCCTCCCACTTGTACTTCTCGATCGCCGCGACCTCGATCTCGTTGTCGAAGTGGCCGATGTTGCAGACGATGGCCTGGTCCTTCATCTTCGCCATGTGGTCGTGCGTGATGACGTGCAGGTTGCCCGTCGCCGTGACGAAGATGTCGGCCTTGTCCGCGGCGTAGTCCATGGTGACCACGCGGTAGCCTTCCATTGCCGCCTGCAGCGCGCAGATCGGGTCGATCTCGGTCACCCACACCTGCGCCGACAGCGCGCGCAGCGCCTGCGCCGAGCCCTTGCCCACGTCGCCGTAGCCGCAGACCAGCGCGACCTTGCCGGCGACCATCACGTCGGTCGCGCGCTTGATGCCGTCGACCAGCGACTCGCGGCAGCCGTAGAGGTTGTCGAACTTCGACTTGGTGACCGAGTCGTTGACGTTGATGCCGGGGAAGAGCAGGCGCCCTTCCTTCGCCATCTGGTACAGGCGGTGCACGCCGGTGGTGGTCTCCTCGGTCACGCCGCGGATTTCCTTGCCGATCTTCGTGTACCAGCCGGGCGACGAGGCGAGCTTCTTCTTGATCGCGGCGAAGAGGAACTTTTCTTCCTCGCTCGTCGGCTTGGAGATGACGGACGGATCCTTCTCGGCCTTCTGGCCCAGGTGCACCAGCAGCGTTGCATCGCCGCCGTCGTCGAGGATCATGTTCGGCCCTTGGTCGCCGAACTCGAAGATGCGGTGCGTGTAGTCCCAGTAGTCCTCCAGCGATTCGCCCTTGACGGCGAAGACCGGCGTGCCGCCCGCGGCGATCGCGGCGGCGGCGTGGTCCTGCGTAGAGAAGATGTTGCACGACGCCCAGCGCACATCCGCCCCTAGCGCCTTCAGCGTCTCGATCAGCACCGCGGTCTGGATGGTCATGTGCAGCGAGCCGGTGATGCGCGCGCCCTTCAGCGGCTTGGACTTCGCGTACTCCTCGCGGATCATCATCAGCGCCGGCATCTCGGATTCGGCGATGGCGATTTCCTTGCGGCCCCAGTCGGCAAGCGCAAGATCGGCGACGACGTAGTCGGGTTGCCCGGACTTGGTCATCGGTTTGACGACGGCATTCATGGTGTCACTCCTTGTCGAGCGACCCGGTGCGGGGGAGGGGGGACATTCCGGCCCGTCGTCCCGCGCGAGTCGCGGTTCAACGAGCGCCGTTGCAAAGCCTGTTCGGCCGCTTCGAGCCTGGCGGGGAGGACCCCCGTCGCAACGCTCCTCGAAGCTGAGGCCGCGATTCTACAACGCCCGTCCGGGGGTCGCCAACCGGGCCGCCCCGGCGCGCTTTCGCCGGTAGCGCGCGAGGTACTCGGGCTCCCAGGGTCGCGCGGCGACCAGCAGCGTCAGCGGCACGCGCTCGGTCGTCGGCAGCTTCGCATCGTCGATGCGTTTCTCGGCGAGGTCGCTGGCGACGCGCCGCAGGCGCGCGTGCAGCATCGCGGCGGTGGCCTTCGACACGGTGCCGTTCACGAGGACCAGCGTGTCCTGTTCGCCGCCGAAGCTGCTCTTGAGGAAATCCTGCGACAGCTGCGCCTTGAAGAGCCGCTGGATCGGCCCGTCCGGGATCCACGCGAACGCCCGGCTGGCGAGCAGCCGGATGCGGTTCCCGGGCAGCAGCTCGATGAACTTCAACCGGTCGAGTCGCAGCAGCAGCTTCACGCACTCGGCCTCGGTCAGGTCGTAGTCCGACACGATGCGCTCGAACGGCATTTGCGCGAGCGTGCAGAGCGCGACCAGCATCAGCTTCGGGTCGGCGACGAGTTCCTTTTCCTGCAACTCGGTGAGCCGGGACACCTCGCCGTCGGGCGCGCCGCCGAGCGTGCGCGCGAGGTCGGTGAACTCGACGCCGAGGAACGCGCAGATGGCGTCGATGCGCTCGAGCGTGAACTCGTTGCGCGAGAACATGCGCTTGACGCTCGCCTCGCTCATCGCGAGGTGCGACGCGACCTGCGCGTAGGTGAGCTTGCGCGCGCGCAATTCGGACTTCAGCGCATCGACGAGCGCCGCGGTTTGCGGCATGGGGAACCCTCCGCCGGATGGACGAAGGGATAACGTAGCACCCGGGGCCCTGCCCGGATCACGCCGGCACTGGAGGCTGGTGCGTTTTCGCACCAGCCCCGGCCGGTCTTTACGCCGCCGACTTGAGCGCGGCGGCCTTGTCCGTCTTTTCCCACGAGAACGACGGCTCCTCGCGGCCGAAGTGGCCGTAGGCGGCGGTCTTCTCGTAGATCGGGCGCAGCAGATCCAGCATCTGCACGATGCCCTTCGGGCGCAGGTCGAAGTGCTCCTGCACCAGCTTGGCGAGCTTCTCGTCGGAGATCTTGCCCGTGCCTTCGGTGGTGACCATCACGCTGGTCGGGCGCGCGACGCCGATGGCGTACGACACCTGCACCAGGCACTTCGACGCGAGGCCCGCGGCGACGATGTTCTTGGCGACGTAGCGTGCCGCGTACGCGGCCGAGCGGTCGACCTTCGACGGATCCTTGCCCGAGAACGCGCCGCCGCCGTGCGGCGCCGAGCCGCCGTAGGTGTCGACGATGATCTTGCGGCCGGTGAGGCCGCAGTCGCCCTTCGGGCCGCCGATCTCGAAGTCGCCCGTCGGGTTGACGAGGTACTTCACGTTGCCCTTGATCAACTCCTTCGGCAGCACGGGCTTGATGACCTGCTCGATCACCGCCTCTTCGATCTGCTTGTGGGTCATGCCGGGCTTGTGCTGCGTCGACAGCACGACGGTCTCGATCGCCACGGGCTTGCCGCCCGAGTAGCGCACGGTGACCTGCGACTTCGCGTCCGGGCGCAGCCACGCGAGGCGACCGTCGCGGCGAAGTTCCGACTGGCGCTCGACGAGGCGGTGCGAGAGGTAGATCGCGAGCGGCATCAGGCTTGGCGTCTCGTCGCAGGCGTAGCCGAACATCAGGCCCTGGTCGCCGGCGCCCTGTTCCAGGTCCAGGCCCTTGCCCTCGTCGACGCCCTGCGCGATGTTGGGCGACTGCTGGCCGTAGGCGAGGAGCACCGTGCACGTGTCGGCGTCGAAGCCGATCGCCGGGTCGGTGTAGCCGATGCGGCGGATCGTCTGGCGCGCGACGTCCTGGTAATTCACCTGCGCGCGCGTCGTGATCTCGCCCGCGAGCACGACGAGGTTGTCCTTGACCAGCGTCTCCGCGGCGACGCGGGAGGTCTTGTCCTGCTTTAGAATCGCGTCCAGCACGGCGTCGGAAATCTGGTCCGCGACCTTGTCCGGGTGGCCTTCGGAAACCGATTCGGAGGTGAAGAGGAATTCGCTCATGATCTCGCCCGAAAAAAAGAGCGCAAGGATACCAGAGATGCCGTTCCTCCTTCCCCTCCGGCCCTCTTGAGCCGCCTCGTCTTCGGGCTGCTGTGGTGCGTGCACGGGCTGCCGCTCGCGGTGCTTTCGCGCCTCGGCGCGGCGGCCGGCGAACTGATGTTCCGGCTCGTCGCCGAGCGTCGAAAAGTGACGCGGATCAACCTTGCAAGATGCTTTCCGGAGCTGGACGACGCAGCTCGGGAAAGGCTCGCGCGCGCGCACTGGCGCGCGTTCGTGCGCGCGTTCGTCGAGCGGGGCATCCTCGCGTGGGGATCGCGCGAGCGCGTCGCCCGCACGGTGCGGCTCGAAGGGCTCGAGCACCTGCCGCGCGAGGGGCGAGTGATCCTCTTCGCGCCGCACTTCGTCGGCCTCGACATGGGATTCACGCGCATCGCGCTGGAGCACGACGTCGCGATGCTGCACTCGCGCCAGAAGGACCCGCGCTTCGAGGCGATGCTGGAACGCAGCCGTTCGCGCTTCGGGCGCGCGCACCTCTACACGCGCCAGCAGGGCCTGCGCGCATCGCTCGCGGCGCTCGAGGGCGGCGCGTACTACTACTACCTGCCCGACCTCGACTACGGCCTGCATCGCGCAGTGTTCGTTCCCTTCTTCGACGTGCCAGCGGCGACGATCACGGGACTGCCGTTCATCGCGGGCGAGACCGGCGCCAAGGTCGTGCCCTGCGTCACCCGCATGCTGCCGGGAGGCGAGGGCTACGTGACGCGCTTCTACCCGGCGTGGACGGACTTCCCGGGGCCCGATCCCGCGGCGGACGCGCGGCGCATGAACGCCTTCATCGAGGAGCGCGTGCGGGAGATGCCGGAGCAGTATTACTGGATGCACAAGCGGTTCAAGACGCGGCCCGAGGGCGAGGCGCGTTTCTATTAGAGTAGCGACCGTGTTCCAGAATCCTTCCGACGACGAGATGCGCGCGCTGCTCGAGCGCACGAAGACCGTCGCCGTCGTCGGCCTGTCGCCGGATGCCGCGCGGCCGAGCCACCGCATCGCGAAGCGCTTGCAGGAGTGGGGCTACCGAGTGATCCCGGTACGGCCCGCGGTGTCCGAAGTGCTTGGCGAGCGCGCCTACGCGCGGCTCTCCGACATTCCCGATCGCGTGGATCTCGTCGACGTGTTCCGCGCCACCGACGAGATCGGGCCGATCGTCGACGAGTGCATCGCGCTCGGATTGCCCGCGATCTGGATCCAGCAGGGCATCGTCAACGAGCCGGCCGCCGAGCGCGCGCGCGCCGCCGGCATGACGGTGGTGATGGATCGCTGCATCGCGGTCGACCGTCGCCGGCTGGTGGCGGCGGCATGAAGCGCGTCGAGTTCTGGAAGATGCAGGGCGCGGGCAACGACTTCGTCGTGCTCGATTGCACGCGGCATGCGTTCGACCTTTCGGCCGAGGAGTTGCGGCGGCTGGCCGATCGCCACTTCGGCGTCGGTTGCGACCAGGTACTCGTCGTAGAGCCGGCCTCGGGTGGCGGCGCCGATTTCCGCTACCGCATCTTCAACGCCGATGGCGGCGAGGTCGAGCAATGCGGCAACGGGGCCCGCTGCTTCGTGCGCTTCGTGCACGAGCGCGGGCTGGCCACGAAGCGCGAGATCCGCGTCGAGACGCTCGCCGGCGTGATCGCGCCGCGGCTCGAGGACGACGGCGAGGTCAGCGTGGACATGGGCGCGCCGATCTTCGACCTGGCCCGCGTGCCCTTCGTCGCCGAGCGCGACGCGCTGGTGCAGTCTATCGACCTCGGCGGACGCGCCGTCGACGTCGCCGTGCTGTCGATGGGCAATCCGCACGCGGTCCGGTTCGTCGACGACGTCGATGCCGCGCCGGTGGCCGCGGACGGCCCGCTCGTTGAACGCCACGCGCGCTTCCCGCGCCGCGTGAACGCCGGGTTCCTGCAGGTTGTCGACCGCCATTCAGCCCGGCTGCGTGTCTACGAGCGCGGTGCCGGCGAGACGCTGGCCTGCGGCACCGGCGCCTGCGCCGCCGCGGTGGCCGGCATCCGCCTCGGCCGGCTCGATTCGCCGGTGCGCGTCGAGACGCGCGGCGGCACGTTGACCATCGAATGGGCCGGCGGCGACAATGCCGTGCGGATGAAGGGCCCGGCACACACCGTGTTTGCGGGCACCATCGAGTTCTAGCAGGAAGGAACGCATGTCCCCCGAAGAAGTCGCGCAGTTCCTCAAGGCCAACCCGGAGTTCTTCGGCGAGCGCCCGGACCTCCTCGAGTCGCTGCTCGTGCCGCACCCGCACGGCGGGCGCGCGATCCCGCTGGTCGAGCGCCAGATGGTGTCGCTGCGCGAGAAGCTGAAGGGGCTGGAGGGCAAGCTCGCGGAACTCATCCGCTACGCCGAGGAGAACGACGCGATCAGCGAGAAGGTGCACCGCCTCGCGGTCGCGATCGGCGCGGCGCGCGATTTCCCGGCGCTGACGCAGAGCCTCTACTTCCACCTGCGCGAGGACTTCTCGGTGCCGCACGTCGCGCTGCGCGTGTGGGGCAAGTCGGTGCCGGTGGACTTCGTCGAGGCCGGCGCGATCACCGACGAGCAGCGCAGTGCCGGCGAGGCGCTCGGCGGCCCGCAGTGCGGGGACGCCGCCGGCAGCCCGTTCGCGTCGTGGTTCGGCGAGGCGTCGGCGCACCTCAAGTCGCTCGCGCTGGTGCCGCTCGGGCCGACGCGTCCCTTCGGCGTTCTGGCGCTGGGCAGCGAAGACTCGCAACGCTTCTACGCCGAGATGGGCACCCTCTACCTGCGCCGCATCGGCGAACTCGCGGCGGCGGGGATCGCGGCGCGCCTGTAGCCATGGACGCGACGCCGCGCCGGCATCCCGACACGGCGGACACGGAGGCGTGGCTCGACGTGCTGCGGCACCAGCGGCGCCTGTCTCCCGCGACGCTCGAGAACTACGAACGCGCGATCGAGGAGCTGCTGGCACTCGCCGGTCCCGTGCGCCTTTCCGCGGTGAATGTCGCCGGCGTGCGGCGCTTCGTCGCGCAGCTGCATGCGCGCGGACTCTCCGGACGTTCGATCGCGCTCGCGCTGTCCGCGTGGCGCGGCTTGTATCGCTGGCTGGTGCTGAATCGCGGCTACCGCGACAACCCCGTCGTCGGCGTGCGCGCGCCAAAGTCTCCGCGACGGCTGCCGAAGGCGTTGTCGGTCGAGGATGCGCAGCGCCTGCTGGACGCCCGTCCGGAGGGTACCCAGGACGGTCCGTCGCAGGCTAGGGACCGCGCCATGTTCGAGCTGCTCTATTCGTCGGGGTTGCGCCTCGCGGAGCTCGTGTCGCTCGACGAGACCGAGGGCCGCGCGATCGCGTCCGATGGCGAGGCCACGGTCACGGGCAAGGGGTCGAAGACGCGCACGGTACCGGTGGGATCGCGCGCGCGCGAGGCATTGCGGGCGTGGCTTGCCGTGCGCGCGCAACTCGCCGCGCCGGGCGAGCGCGCCCTCTTCGTCGGCGCACGCGGCAAGCGCATCGCGCCGGGCGTGGTGCAGGCCGGCTTGCGCCGCTGGGGTCGCGAGCGCGGCATCGAGGCGCGGGTCCACCCGCACATGCTTCGGCATTCGTTCGCGACGCACGTGCTGCAATCGTCGCAGGACCTGCGCGCGGTGCAGGAGATGCTCGGCCACGCGAGCATCGCCACCACTCAGGTCTATACGCACCTCGACTACCAGACGCTCGCCAAGGTCTACGACGCCGCCCATCCGCGGGCGCGCAAGAAATGAGCGTGCTCGTCCTCAAGCCCGGGCGGGAGAAGTCCCTGCGCCGCCGCCATCCGTGGGTGTTCTCGGGCGCCATGGCGCGGGTCGAGGGAAGCCCGTCTTCCGGCGAGACCGTGGAAGTGCGCTCGGCCAGCGGCGAGCCGCTCGCGCTGGCGGCGTACAGCCCGCAGTCGCAGATCCGCGCCCGCGCGTGGTGCTTCGGCAAGGGCGGCAGGGTGGACACGGCGTTCCTTCGAGAGCGCGTCCATGCCGCGGTGGCGTTGCGCGCGCGCTTCGAGCTTGCGCGCCACACGAACGCGATGCGGCTGGTGCATGGCGAGTCCGACGGCCTGCCGGGGCTGGTGGTGGATCGCTACGGCGACGTGCTGGTCGCGCAGTTCCTCGCCGCCGGCACCGAGCGCTGGCGCGACGCGCTGCTCGACGCGCTCGTCGAGGCCACCGGCTGCGAGGCGATCTTCGAGCGCTCGGATGCCGACGTGCGCGGGCTCGAGGGCCTCGCGCCGCGAACGGGCTTCGCGCGCGGCAACCGCGAGGCGGGGCGCTGCGCGATCTCGGAGCACGGGCTCTCGTTCCGCGTCGACGTGGAGCAGGGACAGAAGACCGGGTTCTTCCTCGACCAGCGCGCGAACCGGCAGCAGGTGCGCGCGCTCTCGCAGGGGCGGCGCGTGCTCGACGCGTTCTGCTACACCGGGGGTTTCGCGGTGTCCGCGCTCGCCGGCGGCGCCAACCGCATCGTGGCGATCGACAGTTCCGCGACCGCGCTCGCCGTGGCGCGCGAGAATGCCGCGGCCAACCCGTTCGAGGCGTCGCGGCTCGAGTTCGTGCAGGCCGACGTGTTCGCCCACCTGCGCGTGCTGCGCGACCGCGGCGAGCGCTACGACCTCGTGATCCTCGACCCACCCAAGTTCGCGCCTACCGCGGCGCAGGCGAGGAACGCGGCGCGCGCCTACAAGGACATCAACCTGCTCGCCTTCAAGCTGCTCGAGCCGGGCGGGATGCTGGCGACGTTCTCGTGCTCGGGCGGCGTGCCAGCGGATCTCTTCCAGTCGATCGTCGCCGGCGCGGCGCTCGACGCCGGCGCCGATGCGCGCATCCTCAGGCGCTTCGGCCCCGACGCAGACCATCCCGTGGCGCTGAACTTCCCCGAGGGCGACTACCTGAAGGGGCTGCTCGTCGTGCGGAACTGACGCACCGGTACAATCCGCCGCTTTGCGAGGCTTGTGCACATGATCCGGCTCGTCGTCGCACTGATGCTCGGCCTCCTCGCGGGGCCCGCTTTCCCCCAGCACAAGCATTCGCATCCGCTGAAGTCCCACCACGGCGGCGAAGTCGTCGAAGGTCGCCGGCATCACTTCGAACTCGTGCTGCTGCCGGCGGCGGAAGCGGGCGCGACCGAGATCGCCCTGTACGTCACCGACCACCGGAACCGGCCCTCGAAGCTCGATTCGGCGAGCGCCGAGGCGGAGGTCGCGGCGAAGGGCGCGTCCACGAAGGTGGCGCTTGCGCTCGCGGGCACTGGCGTCCTGAAAGGCGTCGGGCGCTTCGCCGCCGACCCGGCGCTGGAGGTGCGCGTCACCGTGATCCTCGGCAAGCTGCCGCCCGAAACGCTCCGGTTCCGGCCGCTGGCGCCTTCGCGCTAGCGTCTTCTTGCAACCAGGTTGTATTTGCAGGAAGGCATCCCTACAATGCCCAGGATGCGGCGGACCACCCCAGCGGCGAGCGCGCGCGACCGGTTGAGGGCGACGGGCGAGCGAGTGACCGGCGCCCGCGTGCGGGTACTCGAATTCCTGATGCGTGCCGATTGCGCCCTGACGCACCCCGAGATCGAGGCCGGGCTGGGCGCCGAACCGCTCGACCGCGTCACGCTCTACCGGGTGCTTGACTGGCTGGTGGCCCAGGGCCTCGCCCACCGGGTCGCGGGCGACGACCGCGTCCGGCGGTTCAGCATGGCGGGCGATGCGCATGGGCACCACGCGCACTTCCAGTGCAGCGGCTGCGGGCGCGTGCTTTGCCTGCCCGATGCGCCGGCCCCGGGGCTGGACGTGCGGGTGCCGCGCGGGTTCCGGCCCGAGGCGGTCGAGCTGACCGTACGCGGCCGCTGCGCGGATTGTCGGTAGAACCGTAGAACTTCGGAGAACTCGCATGCAGCAGGAACAGATGGTCCCGGTGACGATCCTCACCGGCTTTCTCGGCAGTGGCAAGACGACGCTGCTCAACCGCATCCTCAAGGAGGACCACGGCCAGCGCATCGCCGTGATCGAGAACGAGTTCGGCGAGGAGGGCGTCGACAACGAGATCCTCGCGCAGACGCAGGAGCAGATCGTCGAGATGAACAACGGGTGCATCTGCTGCACCGTGCGCGGCGACCTGATCCGCATCCTTGGCGAGTTGAAGGGCAAGCGCGACAAGGGCGAGCTGAAGTTCGATCGCGTGGTGATCGAGACCACCGGCATGGCGGATCCGGGCCCGGTGGCGCAGACCTTCTTCACCGACGAGGAGATCGGCGCCTACTACCTGCTCGACTCGATCCTCACGCTGGTGGATGCGAAGCACGCGCCCAAGCAGCTCGACGATTTCCGCGAGGCGCAAGAGCAGGTCGGCTTCGCCGACCGCATCCTGCTGTCGAAGACCGACCTCGTCGGCGACGAGGACGTGAAGGTGCTCGCCGAGCGGCTGCGGCGCATGAACCCGCGCGCGCCGGTGAAGAAGGTGCACTTCGGCGAGATGCCGATCGCCGAGGTGTTCGACCTGCGCGGCTTCAACCTGAACGCGATCCTCGAGCTCGACCCGACCTTCCTCACCGACAACTCGCACGACCATCACGACGAGGTGGACTCGTTCGTGTTCCGCACCGAGAAGGCGTTCGACGGCGACAAGCTCGAGCAGTTCCTCTCCGGGATGATCCAGGTCTACGGGCCGGACCTGCTGCGCTACAAGGGCGTGCTGTGGATGAAGGGCAACCCGAACCGCGTGGTGTTCCAGGGCGTGCACATGATGATGGGCGGCGACGTCGGCAAGCCCTGGGCGAAGGGCGAGAAGAAGGGCTCGATCATGGTGTTCATCGGCCGCAAGCTGCCCAAGGATCTCTTCCTCGCCGGGCTGGAACAATGCCTCGCGAAGTGAGCTGATCGGGTGCTGCGCGTCGAGGGACTGGAGCAGGCGTACGACGGGCGCGCGGTGCTCGCGCTCGCTGCGTGGTCCCTGCCCGCGCGCGGTCGCTGCGCCGTGGTCGGTCCTTCCGGGTCCGGCAAGACGACGCTGTTGTCGATCCTCGCGGCGCTGCAGGCACCCACGCGCGGCTCGGTGCGCGTCGGCGACGACGAGGTCACCGCGTTGCCCGCGGCGGCGCGCGACCGCTGGCGCGCGCGGCACGTCGGCGTGGTGATGCAGGTGCCGCATTTGCTCGCGCCCTTCAGCGGCCTCGAGAACGTGACGGCCGCGCAGTATCTTGCCGGCATGCCCCAGGATCCGGCCCGCGCGCGCCAGCTCCTCGACACGCTGGGCGTCGGTCATCGCGCCGGCGCGCGCGCGCACCAGATGTCGCGCGGCGAGCAGCAGCGCGTCGCGATCGCGCGCGCCGTGGTCAACCGGCCGCGCCTGCTGCTCGCGGACGAGCCGACCGCGAACCTCGACGACGCGAGCTGCGCGGCGGTGCTCGATCTCTTCGAGGCGGTCGCGGAGGACGCGGTGCTGGTGATCGCGACGCACGACGCGCGCGTCAAGGCGCGCTTCTCGCAGCGCCTGGAGCTGGGAGGGACGGCATGAACGCCGCCGGCGTCGCCTGGCGCTACGCCTGGGCGCGGCCGCTAGACGCGGCGCTGAACGTCGCGCTGCTCGCGCTCGGCATCGGCACGATCTGCCTCGTGCTGCTGTTCTCGACGCAGGTGGGCGACCGCCTGATGCGCGACGCCGAGGGCATCGACCTCGTGGTCGGTGCCAAGGGCAGCCCGATGCAGCTGATCCTGTCGGGTGTCTATCACCTCGACGCGCCGACCGGGAACATCCCGCTCGCCGAGGCGCGGAAGCTCGCCTCGAACCGGCTCGTGAAGCAAGTGATCCCGCTGGCGCTCGGCGACAGCTTTCGCGGCTATCGCGTGGTCGGCGCGCCTCACGAGTACGTCGCGCTGTACGGCGGCAAGCTGGCCTCCGGCCGCCTCTGGGAGGCGCCGATGCAGGCCGTGGTCGGCGCCGAGGTTGCTCGCGCCACCGGCCTCGCGGTGGGCGCGAAATTCGTCGGTGCGCACGGCCTCGGGGAATCGGGCGGCGACGGGCATGAGCAGCATCCGTTCGAGGTCGTCGGCACGCTGGCGTACACGGGCACCGTGCTCGATCGCCTCGTGCTCACCAGCATCGAGTCGGTCTGGGACATGCACGAGGAGCACGCGGCGAAGCCGGGCGACGAGGCCTCGCGCGAGGTCACGGTGGCGCTGGTGCGCTACGCATCGCCGCTCGCCGCGGCGAGCCTGCCGCGCTTCATCAACGATCGCACCGCGATGCAGGCCGCTTCCCCCGCGCTCGAGACCGCGCGACTGCTGCGCCTGGTCGGCGTCGGCGTCGAGGTGCTGCGCATCTTCGGCTACGCGCTGGTCGTCGTGTCCGCCGTCGGCGTCTTCGTCGCGCTCCTGAACGCGATGCGCGACCGTCGCTACGACCTCGCGGTGATGCGCGTGCTGGGGGCATCGCCGGCCCGGCTCTTCGGCATCGTGCTGCTGGAGGCGGTGCTTCTAGCGCTGCTCGGTGCGCTCCTCGGCATCGCCCTCGGCCACGCCGCCGCGGAAGGCGTCGGCGCGTGGATGGCCGCCAACCACCAGCCGGCGATCACCGGCGCCGTCTTCGTCGCCGGTGAGGCCTGGCTGCCGGTGCTCGCCGCGGTGACGGGAGTCCTCGCCGCGGCGGGTCCATCCTGGGCCGCCTATCGCACCGACGTCGCCGCCGTCCTCGCCCAAGCCTGAATATCCCGGAGTACGATACGCAGATGTCCCGCCTCCTGCCTGCTCTCTTCCTCGTCCTGGTCGCCGCTGGCGCCCAGGCCCAGAACAAGTTCGGCGAGCACACGCCGCCGCCGGGCGCGCCGCAGGCCGTCGATCCCTCGGCGTTCAAGCCCCTGCCCGAGCGCAAGGACGTGGTGTCGTGGCGGTTGTTGTCGCAGGTGGAACTCGTCAAGGCGAAGGACAAGTTCATCCCGCAATTCGCCAAGGGAGTCGCGGAACTCGACGCCAAGGAAGTCCAGGTACAGGGCTTCATGATGCCGCTGCAGGCTGGCGACAAGCAGACGCACTTCGTGCTGTCGTCGATGCCGCAGAGCTGCATGTTCTGCATGCCCGGCGGGCCGGAGCAGATGGTCGAGGTGAAGACCAGGACCGCGGTGAAGTACACGCTCGAGCCGGTGGTGCTCAAGGGCCGCATGTCGGTGCTGAAGGACGATCCGACCGGCGTCTTCTATCGCCTCACCGACGCGGTGCCCTCGAAGTAACGATCGCGTCCTGCCCGTGCGCCTGCCCCTGCGCTTCGCCCTCTTCCTCGCGTTCGCGCTCCTCGTCGCGACGCAGGGCGCCCTCGTGCACCCGTTCGTGCACGACTGCGAGGCCGCGCACGCGCACTCGAGCGCAGCCGGCGACGACGACGGGCCCTCGCCGAGCCACGCCTGCGACCTGTGCATGGCGTTTTCGTCGCTCGCCGCCGTGGCGACCGGCGGCACCGTTGCCGCGCTAGACGCGCCGGCGTACATCCGTCCGTCCGGCGATCGCGCATCGCCCAGCCTTCCGCGGGCGCCCCCGGCGTTCCGCAGCCAGGCGCCTCCCCTCCCCTCCTGAACGGCCCGCGGCCATGGCCGCTCGCCGCGCTCGCGCGCGGCCGGGACGCGTTCGCGCGTCGCTCTTCGACCGACTTCAGGAGTTCCAGTGAAATCCATTCTGTTGCGTTGCGCCGTCGCCGGCGCATATGCCGCGGGCGCCCTCGAGGCGCACGCTCAGGCTTCCTCCGCACCCGACGACGTCCCCGCGGTCGTCGTCACCGGCTCGCCGCTTGGCAGCGGCCTGTTCGAACTCGTCCAGCCGTCCGACGTGCTCGCCGGGCGCCGGCTCTGGCACCAGCGCCGCTCGTCGCTCGGCGAGACGCTCGACGGCATGCCCGGCATCAGCGCCACCTACTTCGGCCCCGTCGCGAGCCGGCCGGTGATCCGCGGCCTCGATGGCGACCGCATCCGCATCCTGCAGAACGGCGTCGGCACGCTCGACGCCTCGTCGCTGTCCTATGACCACGCGGTGCCCTACGACCCGCTCGCGGCGGAGCGCATCGAGGTCGTCCGCGGTCCCGCCGCGGTGCTCTACGGCGGCAATGCGGTCGGCGGCGTCGTCAACGTGATCGACGGTCGCATTCCCGAGCGGCCGCTGTCGGGCTTCACCGGTCGCATGGAGCCGCGCATCGGCGGCGCCGAGAACGAGCGCAGCCTCGGCGCCGTGCTCGAGGCCGGCAACGGCACGCTGGCCGTGCACGCCGACCTGTTCGGCCGCAAGACGGGGGACACGCGCATTCCCGGCTTCGCGCGTTCGGCGCGCCAGCGCGCGACCGACGCTGCCACCGTCGTGCAGCCGCAGGGCCGCATCCCGAACACCAGCGCGAAGGCCGATGGCGGCTCGCTCGGCGGGTCGGTGACCTGGGGCTCGGGCCACGTCGGATTGGCGTACCAGGGCGTGTCGAGCGTCTACGGCTCGCCTGCGGAAGCGGCGGTGCGCATCGACATGGAGAGCGAACGCTGGGACCTCGGCGGCGAGCTGCGCGACCTCGGTCCCGTGATCTCGGCCGCGAAGTTCAAGTTCGGCCGCACGAACTACGAGCACCGCGAGATCGAGAACGGCACGATCAACACGCGTTTCCTCAACAAGGGCGACGAATCGCGGCTCGAACTCACGCACGGCAAGCTCGGCCCGCTCTCCGGGGCGTTCGGGTTCCAGGGCACCAACTTCGGGTTCTCGGCGCTCGGCGCCGAGGCGTTCGTGCCGACGACCGACACCGACGCGAAGGGCCTGTTCCTGTACGAGGAACTCGCGCTCGGCGGCCTGAAGCTCTCGACGGGCCTGCGCGGCGATCGCACGCGCCTCTCGTCGCAGGGCGGCGGGCCGGCCGATGCTTCCACGGGGCTCGCGAAGTTCGGCAATGCGTCGACTCGCGACTTCCGCACCGGGTCGCAGGCCTTCGGCGCGGTATGGAAGGCGACGCCGACGCTCGCGCTGGTCGCCAATGCGTCCTCGACCGAGCGCGCGCCGACCTACTACGAGCTGTTCGCGAACGGCCGCCACGTCGCCACGGGCAGCTACGAAGTCGGCAGCACCGCGCTCGACAAGGAGCGCTCGCGGGCCGTGGACGCCGCCGTGCGCTGGTCGAGCGGGCCGAACGCCGCGAGCCTTGGCGTGTTTCGCCAGCGCTTCCGCAACTACGTCGGCCTCTTCACGACCGGCACGCAGCGTGGCGCCGACGGCGAGATCGATCCGGTCGACGCCGACGGCGACGGCCGCGCGGACGGCAGCGGGGAGGAGATCAGCCCCGAAGCACGCTTCCGCGCGGTGCCGGCGCTCTTTCGCGGCATCGAGGCGAGCGCGCGCTTCAGGGCATTCGAACGCGTCGGCACGCTCGACCTCGAGGCCAAGGCGGACCGCGTGCGCGCCACCGACCGCAGCACCGGCCGCGAACTGCCGAGGATCTCGCCGACCCGCGTCACGCTGGCGGCCGACTACACCTTCGAGCGGTTCAACATCCGCACGGAGGTCGTGCGCGCGAGCGCGCAGAACCGGGTGGCGGCCAACGAGCTTCCGACGAGCGGATACACGCTCGTGAACGCGGTGCTCGCGTACCGCTTCAAGCTGAACGACTCGGCGCTGGAGGCGTTCCTGCGCGCCAACAACCTCGGGGACCGCGAGGCGCGCAACCACGCGTCGATCCTGAAGGACCGCGCACCGCTGCCGGGACGCGGCGTGCTCGTCGGATTGCGAGGATCGTTCTAGCGCGGCGCGGTTCCTTGCGCCTGCCTTGGGGGCGTGCTACAAGTCGCGCTCCCTTCAGGCAGGCGCGGCACCTTGTCTTCGAATCCCGGTGGCGGAAAACCCGGAGGCCGCGCGGCCATCCCCGCGGCGCCGACCCAGTTCGGCGTCGAAAGCGTAAAGGCGCCGGACATCACCGGCTCGCTCGACTTCACTGCGCTGATCGCGGCGAAGCCGGCGCCGAATCCCGCGCCGCAAGCACAGCCCGCGGTCCCGCCTCGCGACCGGCTCGAGCCTGCGATCCGGGACGCGGCGCTGCTGCACGCGAACGGCCAGGCGGCCGCCGCGAAGGCGCGCCTCGCGAAGGCGCTGGATGGCGAACTGACTGCGAAGGCGCTGGAGCGCGGCTGGCTGATGCTGCTCGAGCTGCACCAGGTGCTGGGCGAGCGAGCGCCGTTCGAGGAGCGCTCGATCGCCTTCGCCGAGAAGTTCCTGCGCTCGGCACCGGCGTGGCGAAACACCGCGGCCCAGCCCGTGTCGCCGATGCTGCAGACCGGCGGCGGCGCGTTCGTGTCGCTCACCGGCAAGCTTTCCTCGGAGAGCGCCGCGCAGATGCAGAAGGTGCGCGAACTCGCGCTGCGCAATCGCGCGCTGCGCCTAGACTTCGCGAAGCTGCAGGGCGCGGACGGGCCGGGTTGCCGCGTGCTCATCGACCTGCTGCAGGCGACGCGACGCGCAGGCGTGGACCTCGTGCTGAACGGCGAGTCGATGCTGCTCGGGGCGCTGGCGCGCGCGACGCGAGCCGGCGCGAAGGACGTCGACCCCGGACTCTGGCTGCTGCGACTCGAGATCCTGCAGGCGCAGGGACGGCAGGAGGAGTTCGATGCCCTCGCGCTCGACTACGCCGTCACCTTCGAGGAGTCGCCGCCGAGCTTCGAGCCGCTCGCGGCGCGGCCGGTGGCATCGCCCGTGGCACCGGCGCCTGCGTCGCCGGGCGCGCAAGGCGAGGGAATCGAGCTGCCCGCAGAGGTAGCAGGCCCCATCGTCGAGTGGTTGCAGCGAATCGAGCTTGCGGCGGCGCTGCAGGATCGCATCACGCTCGATTGCACGCGCACCACGCGCATCGACGTCGCTGCCGCGGGCGCGCTGCGGCCGCTCGCCGAGCGGCTCGCGACGGCGGGCAAGCCCGTCGAATTCCGCCACCCCACGGCGCTCGTCTCGGCCTTGCTGGATGCGACCGGGGTGAGCCCGCACGCGAAGGTCCTAGAACGGAGCTGATGCATGGACACCTTCCATGGCACGACCATCCTCTCCGCGCGACGCGGCAATCGCGTCGCGCTCGGCGGCGACGGCCAGGTCACGCTCGGCAGCGTGGTGGTGAAGGGCGGCGCGAAGAAGGTGCGGCGCCTCTACCAGGATCGCATCCTCGCCGGCTTCGCCGGCGGCACCGCCGACGCGTTCACGCTCTTCGAGCGCTTCGAGGCCAAGCTCGAGAAGCACCAGGGCAACCTCGTGCGCTCCGCGGTCGAGCTGGCGAAGGACTGGCGCACCGACCGCGTGCTGCGGCGACTGGAGGCGATGCTCGCGGTCGCCGATCGCGGCAACTCGCTGGTGATCACCGGGCAGGGCGACGTGCTCGAGCCCGAGCACGGCATCGTCGCGATCGGGTCCGGCGGGCCGTACGCGCAGGCCGCGGCGCGTGCGCTCGTCGACTCCACCGACCTCGGGCCGCGCGACATCGTCGAGCGCGCGCTCGCGATCGCGGCGGACATCTGCATCTACACCAACCACCAGCGCACGATCGAGGTGCTGGAATGAGCTCGATGACGCCGCAGGAGATCGTCCACGAGCTCGACAAGCACATCGTCGGACAGGCGAAGGCGAAGCGCGCGGTGGCGATCGCGCTGCGCAACCGCTGGCGCAGGCAGCAGGTGGCCGAGCCGCTGCGCCACGAGATCACGCCGAAGAACATCCTGATGATCGGGCCGACCGGCGTCGGCAAGACCGAGATCGCGCGGCGCCTTGCGCGCCTGGCGGACGCGCCGTTCATCAAGGTCGAGGCGACCAAGTTCACCGAGGTCGGATACGTCGGGCGCGACGTCGACACCATCGTGCGCGATCTCGTCGAGATCAGCCTGAAGCAGGTGCGCGAGGCGGCGATGCGCAAGGTGCGCGTGCGCGCCGAGGACGCGGCCGAGGAGCGCGTGCTCGACGCGCTGTTGCCCGGGCCGCGGCGCAATCCGTTCGACCCGACGCCCGAGGCGGCGCCCGCCGACAACGCGACGCGGCAGAAATTCCGCAAGATGCTGCGCGAGGGCGCGCTCGACGACCGCGAGATCGAGATCGAGGTCGCGGCCGCCGCGCCGGGCATGGAGATCCTGTCGCCGCCCGGCATGGAGGAACTGACCTCGCAGATCCAGTCCATGTTCCAGAACCTCTCGGCCGGCAAGCGCCGCACGCGCAAGCTGAAGATCCGCGAGGCGATGGCGCTGCTCGCCGACGAGGAGGCCGCGAAGCTGGTCGGCGACGAGGACCTGAAGTCGCAGGCGGTGGCCAACGTCGAGTCGAACGGCATCGTGTTCCTGGACGAGATCGACAAGATCGCGAGCCGCGCCGAAGTCGCCGGCGCCGACGTGTCGCGCCAGGGCGTGCAGCGCGACCTGCTGCCGCTCGTGGAGGGCACGACCGTGAGCACCAAGTACGGCATGGTGAAGACCGACCACGTGCTCTTCATCGCCTCGGGCGCGTTCCACCTCGCGCGGCCTTCCGACCTGATACCGGAATTGCAGGGGCGCTTCCCGATCCGCGTCGAGCTCGACGCGCTGTCGGTGGAGGACTTCGAGCGCATCCTCACCGCGACCGACGCCAACCTCGTGAAGCAGTACCAGGCGCTGATCGGCACCGAGGGCGTGGCGCTTGAGTTCGAGCCGGCGGCGCTGCGCCGCATCGCCGAGGTGGCCTGGCAGGTGAACGAGAAGACCGAGAACATCGGTGCGCGGCGCCTGTACACGGTGCTGGAGAAGCTGCTCGAGGAGGCGTCGTTCGCCGCCGGCAACGGCGCCGAGCGCGCGGTGCGGGTGGACGCCGCCTACGTCGACGCCCGGCTCGGCGCCCTGGCCGGGGACGAGGATCTCGCGCGCTACGTGCTGTAGCCGGCCCCTTGAAACGCGGGCGGGGAACCCCATCTCCGTGGCATGGGGCAAGCCCCCGACCGACTTCAAGGAGATGGAACCATGGCGAACATCAGCCGTTTCGACCCCTTTGGCGAACTCGTCGACAACCTGTTCAAGGGCTACCTGGTGCGGCCCGTCTGGAACGAGGCCGGCGAGACCGCGATCCGCATGAAGGTGGACGTCGCCGAGCGCGGCGACAGCTACGTGGTGCACGCCGAGCTGCCGGGCGTGAAGAAGGAAGACATCCAGGTGACGATCGATGGCGCGCAGGTCACGCTGGCGGCGGAAGTGAAGCGCGAGAAGGAAACGAGCGAAGGCGAGCGCTGGCTGCACGTCGAGCGCACCGTCGGCAAGGCCACGCGCAGCTTCGCGCTGCCGCAGGAGATCGACGAGGCGAAGGCCGACGCGAAGTTCCGCGACGGCGTGCTCGAGCTCACGCTGCCGAAGAAGGCCGCGGCGGCGCGCAAGCAGATCACCATCCAGTAAGCGTCGCTGGGCAGGGCTTCGGGCCGTTCCGCAGGGGGCGGCCCGAATTCTTCTAGAATCGTGCGGCCATGAGCACCGACACGCAGGCCGCCGAGAAGGCACGCATCCTCGCCGAGGCGCTGCCCTACATCCGCCGCTTCCACGGCCGCACCATCGTCGTGAAGTTCGGCGGCAACGCGATGGTCGACACCGCGCTGCAGGCCGGGTTCGCGCGCGACGTCGTGTTGCTGAAGCTGGTCGGCATGAACCCGGTCGTGGTGCACGGCGGGGGCCCGCAGATCGAGCAATTGCTCAAGCGCCTCGACATCCAGAGCGAGTTCGTGCAGGGCATGCGCGTCACCGACGCCGCGACCATGGACGTGGTCGAGATGGTGCTCGGCGGCGCGGTCAACAAGGACATCGTCACGCTGGTCAACCAGGCGGGCGGCAAGGCGGTCGGCCTGACCGGCCAGGACGGCGGGCTGATTCGCGCGAAGAAGATGATGCTGCAGTCGAAGGACAAGCCCGACGAGCTGCTCGACATCGGACAGGTCGGCGAGATCGAGGCCATCGACCCGGGGGTGATCCACGCGCTAGAGCAGGGCGGCTTCATCCCGGTGGTGGCGCCGATCGGCACGGGCGAGGACGGCGCCACCTACAACATCAACGCCGATCTCGTCGCCGGCAAGCTCGCCGAAGTGCTCAAGGCCGAGAAGCTGGTGATGATGACCAACACGCCCGGCGTGCTCGACGAGGAGGGCAAGCTCCTCACCGGGATCACGCCGCGGCAGATCGACGACATGGTGGCCGGCGGCACGCTCTCCGGCGGCATGCTGCCGAAGATCTCGTCCGCGCTCGACGCCGCGAGGAACGGCGTGAAGAGCGTGCACATCATCGACGGGCGCGTGCCGCACGCGCTGCTGCTGGAAGTCCTGACCGACCAGGGCGTCGGCACGCTGATCCGCAGCAAGTAATGCGCATCGTCCGCGCGCCCGCGTCGAGGCGGGTCTGGATCTTCGACCTCGACAACACGCTGCACGACGCGCGGCCG
>CAZTXP010000185.1:0-5906 GCA_964617355.1 uncultured Enterobacteriaceae bacterium | reverse complement strand
GACGCGCGCCGGCGGATAGCCGATCTTCGCATCCTCGGCCATCACCACGATGTCGGCGCACAGCGCGATGTCGCTGCCGCCGGCCACGGCGTAGCCATGGACCTTGCAGATCGTCGGTTTGTAGCTGCGCCACAGCGACATGAAGTCGTCGGTATTAGCCTTCATCGCCTTGTAGTCGCGCATCGGGTCCCAGGGCATCGGCTGGGTCCAGCGGTTCGTGCGGTCGCCTTCGGCGAACTGCTTCAGGTCGTAGCCGGCGCAGAAGGCGCGCCCGGCGCCCGAGAGCAAGATCACGTGCACCCGGTCGTCATCGTTCGCCGCCTCGACGGCGAGGCGGATCTCGCGCGGCATGCGGTCGTCGATCGCGTTCAGACGCGACGGCCGGTTCAGGGTGATGCGGGCGATGCGGCCGGTCACCGCATACTTCAGCGTCATGAATTTCATGCGTCCTCCTCAACGATTAGCATAGCGCCATGCGTACCGCGACCTGGCATTTCGACTTCGTCTCGCCCTTTGCGTTCATCGCCTTCCGCCGGCTGGGAGAGCTGCCCGCCGGTCTCCGAGTGGAACTGCGCCCGGTGCTGTTCGCCGGGTTGCTGAACCACTTCGGGCAGAAGGGGCCAGCGGAAATTCCCGAGAAGCGCCGCCACACGTACAGGTACAGCCACTGGTGGGCACGCAGCCTCGGCATCCCGCTCGTCTATCCGGCCGGGCACCCGTTCAATCCGCTGCATCACCTGCGGCTCGCGATCGCGGCCGGGCCGACGAAGGAGAACGTCGGCCGCATCTTCGACGCACTCTGGACGACCGGCGCGGATCCCGCCGACGGCACCGCGTTCAAGGCGCTCGCGGCATCCCTCGGGGTGTCCGCGGACCGGCTCGCCGCGCCGGAGGTGAAGGACACGCTGCGCCGGAACACCGACGACGCCATTGCCCGTGGCGTGTTCGGCGTGCCGACGCTCGAGGTCGACGGCGAGTGCTTCTGGGGCGCGGACGCGATGGACATGGCCAAGGCGTTCCTTGCCGATCCTTCGGTGGTCCGCAATGCGGAGATGCAGCGCCTGGATGCGCTGCCCGTCAGCGCGGCGCGAAGGCCGTAACGCAGGGCCTGCGGCCCTGCTCCTTATGTGTACTTCCTCAGGTCGTCGATCACCTTGCCGTCGTTCGGCAAGGTGCCGGGCGCGACGAACGCGACCTCGCCGCGCAGCTTGGTGACCTCGCGCATCGTGGCGACGAGCGCGTCCCCCAGCCCCGCCGGCGGGCTGGACGCCTCGCACTTCAGCGTCATGCGGTCGTCGGCGTTCTCGCCTTCGACCACCAGCCTCGCCTTCGACACCTCGGGGTGGCGGCGCAGGATCTCGCTCACCTGCTTGGGCGTGACGAACATCGCGCGCACCTTGGTGGTCTGGTCGGCGCGCCCCATCCAGCCCTTGATGCGCACGTTCGTGCGGCCGCAGGGGCTCGCGCCGGGCAGCACCGCCGACAGGTCGCCGGTGCCGAAGCGGATCAACGGGTAGTCGCGATTGAAGCTCGTGATCACGATCTCGCCGACCTCGCCCTCGGGCACCGGGTCGCCGGTGCCGGGGCGCACGATCTCGAGGATCAAGCCCTCGTCGACGATCATGCCGTCGTTGACCTTTCCATCAGGCATCAGCGATTCGTAGGCGAGCAGCCCGAGGTCGGCGGTGGCGTAGAGCTGCGCGCAGCGGATGCCGCGGTCCTGGAAGCCCTTTCGCAGCGCGGGCGGCAGGTACTCGGCGCCGACCATCGCCTTCGCCAGGCACGACAGGTCGGCCTTCATCTCGTCGGCCTTCTCGAGGATCAGCTTCAGGAACGAGGGCGTGCCGATGTAGCCGGAGACGGCGAGATCGCGGATCGTCGTCACCTGCATCTCGGTCTGGCCGATGCCGGTGGGCACCACCGTGCAGCCGACGGCGCGCGCGCCGCACTCGAGCATCGAGGCCGCCGGCGTGAAGTGGTAGGCGAAGGTATTGGCGATCAGGTCGCCGGCGCGGAATCCCGCGGCGTAGAGGCCGCGCGCGCTGCGCCACCAGTCGGGCGCGCTGCCCTCCGGCTCGTAGATCGGGCCGGGCGACACGAACACCTTGGCGAGCTTCTCGCGCGGCGTCGCCACGAGGCCGCCGAACGGCGGGTTCGCCTTCTGCAGGTCGGAGAGGTCCGACTTGCGCGTCACCGGCAGCTTCGCGAGCGCGGCGCGCGTGTTCACCGAGGCGGCGGCCACGCCGGCGAGGATCTTCGCGAAGCCCGGCGCATTCGCCTGCGCGTGCGCGACCTGCGCCGGCAGCGCCGCCATCAGCGCGGCTTCGCGCGCCGCCGGGTCGCGCGTCTCGAGAGCGTCGTAGTGCATCACAGCCAGCGCTTGCGACGGCGGTAGGACTTCACCTCGCGGAAGCTCTTCCGGCCGCCGGAGGAGAAGCCGAGGTAGAACTCCTTCACGTCCTCGTTCTCGGCCAGCGACTTGCCTTCGCCGTCCATGACGACGCGGCCGTTCTCGAGGATGTAGCCGTAATCCGCGTAGCGCAGCGCGATGTTGGTGTTCTGCTCCGCAAGCAGGAAGCTCACGCGCTCCTTCTGGTTGAGTTCCTTGACGATGCCGAAGATCTCCTCGACCAGCTGCGGCGCGAGGCCCATCGACGGTTCGTCGAGCAGGATCATCTTCGGTCGCGACATCAGCGCACGGCCGATCGCGGTCATCTGCTGCTCGCCGCCGGAGGTGTAGCCGGCCTGCGAACTGCGCCGCACCTTGAGGCGCGGGAAGTACGTGTACACCTTCTCGAGGCCCTCGCGCGCCTCGGCGCCGCTGCGCGTGTACGCGCCGGTGAGGAGGTTCTCCTCGACCGTGAGGTGCGCGAAGCAATGGCGCCCCTCCATGACCTGCACGACGCCGCGCTTCACGAGGTCGGCCGGCGTGAGGCGCTCGATGCGCTCGCCGAGATACTCGATGTAGCCCTTGGTCACTTCGCCGCGCTCGGCGCGCAGCAGGTTCGACACCGCGCGCAGGGTCGTGGTCTTCCCGGCGCCGTTCGCGCCGAGCAGCGCGACGATGCCGCCCTCGGGCACCGACAGCGACACGCCCTTCAGCACGAGGATCACGTGGTTGTAGATCACCTCGATGCCGTTGACGGTCAGCATCAAGGGGGCTTTGGGCGCGGTGGACATGGTTCCGTTCAGGTGCAGGAAGGCCCGGCGCCGGGGAACCCGGCGCCGGGGATGCGTCAGCCGATCAGCCGGCTTCCTTCGCGCAGTCGCGCTTGGCGATCTTCTTCTCGGCGGCGTACTTCTCCGCGGAGGCCTTGATCATCGGCTTGATGATCGTCTCGTCGGCCTTGTAGAGGTCCTTGCCGAGCACCCACTTCTTGCCGTCCCAGGTGTGGATGCGGGCCTGCGCCTCGCCGGAGTGGTTGACGCAGCTGGTCGACACCGGCTCCATGAAGCCCTCGAAGCCGAGCTTCTTGATCGCCGCGGCGTCGATCGCGAGGTTCTCGAGGCCCCAGCGCACTTCCTCGCCCTTCAGCGGCTTCTTGCCGTACTTGATGTGGGCGCGGCGCACCGCCTCGACCGTCATCATCGCCGCGGTCATGCCGCGGTTGTACAGCACCTCGCCGATCTCCTCCTTCTTGCCGGTGCCCTGGCCCTTGTCGTAGACGTACTTGATCATGTCCTTGTGCACCTGGCCCTGCCCGGAAGGCGCCTGGAACACGAGCGCGTTGTAGCCCTTGGCGCTGTCGCCCACCGGCGTCACGTCGGGCTCGGCACCCGCCCACCACACGCCGTACATCTTCTCGCGCGCGTAGCCGGTCGCGACCGCCTCCTTGAGCGAGGTCGAGTTCATCACGCCCCAACCCCAGAGCAGCAGGTAGTCCGGACGCTGCTGGCGCACCTGCAGCCAGGTCGCCTTCTGCTCGACGCCCGGGTGGGTCACCGGCAACAGCAGCAGCTCGAAGCCGTGCATCTTGGCGCGCGTCTCGAGCAGCGCGATCGGCTCCTTGCCGTACGGGGAGTCGTGGTAGACGAGCGCGATCTTCTTGCCCTTCAGCTTGTCCAGCCCGCCTTCCTTCTTGCCGAGGTGCTGCACCAGCATGTCCGCCGCGTCCCAGTAGGTGCCGCCGAGCGGGAAGTTGTAGCCGAACACCGTGCCGTCGACCGAGTCGGCGCGCCCGTAGCCCGCGGTGATGATCGGGATGCGGTCCTGCTGGGTCTTGTCGGTGAGCGCGTAGGTGATGCCGGTGGACAGCGTGTGGAAGGCGGTCGCCCCCGTGGAGCCCTTGGTCTTCAGGCGCTCGTAGCACTCCACGCCGCGGTCGGTGGCGTAGCCGGTCTCGCATTCCTCGAACGTGACCTTCACGCCGTTGATGCCGCCGTCTCGCGCGTTGATCAGCTTCAGGTAGTCGACGTAGCCGTTGGCGAACGGCGTGCCGTTCGGGCCGTAGGGGCCGGTGCGGTACGACAGCACGGGGAAGAACTGCTCGCCGCCGGCTGCGGCCGGCGCGGCCTTCGCCGCGGGCGCCGCGGCCTTGGCGGCGGGCTTCTTGTCCTGCGCGAGCGCGGGGGCGCCGCCCAGCGCGGAGGCCACCGCGACGGCGAGTGCTGCCAATGCCAGGTTCGTCTTCATCTCCATCCTCCTCGGTTGTGCCGCGGACGGGCCGCGGTCGTGCGATTCATCATACGCCCCGCCCCCTCAGTGCGGGAACGGCCAGAGCCTCAGCTTCTCCTTGGCGATCGCCCACAGCCGTGCGAGGCCGTGCGGCTCGACGATCAGGAAGAACACGATCAGCGCGCCGAAGATCATGAACTCCAGGTGCGACGCCATCTCGGTCGACATCGGGATGCCGAGCCACTGCGGCACCTGGTTCAGCAGGATCGGCAGCACGACGATGAACGCGGCGCCGAAGTAGCTGCCGAGGATCGAGCCCATGCCGCCGATGATGATCATGAAGAGCAGGTTCAGCGACAGGTTGAGGTTGAACGCGAGCGGCTCCCACGAGCCGAGGCGGATGAACCCCCACAGCGCGCCCGCGACGCCGACGTAGAACGAGCTCACCGCGAACGCCGAGAGCTTGGCGTAGACCGGCCGGATGCCGATCACCTCGGCGGCGACGTCCATGTCGCGCATCGCCATCCACTCGCGGCCGACGTGCCCGCGCACCAGGTTGCGCGCGACGATCGTGAACACCACCAGCACGCCGAGCAGGAACAGGTACTTGTCCACCGGCGAATCGAGCTTCCAGCCGAACATCTCCACCGTCGGCGGCGAGACCGAGCCGGAGGGGGCGTAGTTGGTGAACCACTTCACGCGCGCGAACAGCCAGTCGATGAAGAACTGCGCGGCGAGGGTCGCCACGGCGAGGTACAGGCCCTTGATGCGCAGGCTCGGGATCCCGAACAGCATCCCCACCAGCGCGGCGATCAGGCCCGCGAGCAGCAGCACGAGGACGAAGTTGAGCTGCGGCACCCGGATGACGAGGTTGTAGGCCGCGTACGCGCCCACCGACATGAACGCCGCGTGGCCGATCGAGATCTGCCCGCAGTAGCCCACCAGGATGTTCAGGCCGATCGCGGCGAGCGTCAGGATCAGGAACGGGATCAGCAGCGACAGGAACACGTAGTCGCTGATGACGAAGGGCACGACGAGGAAGGCGAACGCCACCAGGCCGACGATGAAGGCCTTGTCCTGCACGATCGGCAGCAGCTGGCCGTCGGCGGCGTAGGTGGACTTGAACTGGCCGTTTTCGCGGTAGAGCATCGGTCAGACCCGGTCGATGTGCTTCTCGCCGAAGAGGCCTTCCGGCCGCACCAGCAGGAAGAGGAGCGCGAGCGCGTACGCGAACCAGTTCTCGATGCCGCCGCCCGCGAGGTCGAAGGCCTTGACGAGCACCGGGCCGAGG
>CAZTXP010000184.1:0-26607 GCA_964617355.1 uncultured Enterobacteriaceae bacterium | reverse complement strand
GCGGCGATCGCCACCTTCGCCTTGAATGCCGCTGTGTGGTTGCGGCGGGGCCTTCTCATCGCTCTCTCTCCTCGGACGCCTATGCGCCCATTAGAGCAGAGCTCCACTTATCCCCATGCCCAGATTTCCGGGGCCCTCTCTATGGATCTTCATTACAGCGTTTCCATCCCCAAAGCTCAGCAACATACCGGCGGACGATGAGCTATCAAAGATAAAGAAACTCTACGCGGAATCCAGTTCGGTCGAGCTACGCGATACGGGCTGGGGGCTCGCCGAGCAGACCGTCCCTCGCAGCGCAGGCAAGGGTGCTTTCTATCAACCAAGCGATCGCAGGGAGATGATTCACGGAGTCCCGACAATATTCTGTAACGAGACGCTTGCCTCGAGTGATCACGGCACTTGCATTGGTAGGGCTGTTGTTTCGCCCGATATTTACGTGATGTTCTCATACTCGCAAAAGCTCCTTCCCTGCTGGGCGCAGGTAGAGGAGGGCGTAAGGCGCGTAGTTGCATTCAATATGACTATTCCCCGCGTGCGCCGGTAGAAATTAATGGTTCCAGGAAATTAAATGGCTAGCCGCCACGGCGCGCGTAAGAAAGAAGAGGTTCATCCCATGACGCACGTCTTCACAAGGAGATGCCGGTCGTTCGCTGTCGCCGCGCTCCTCGCGGGCTGCGCGGTGCAGCCGGATACGGGCATTCTCATGCCGGATCTACGGCTGCTGGAGCGGGTGGCAGGCGGGTCGGCGCCTGCCAGTCGCGATACCGGAGGCCCGGCGCTGACGGCGGCGCAGGTATTCGACGACATGGTCAAGCGCATGGAAAAAGAGCGCCAGGAGGTGCCGTGGGATCGGCGCACGCACGCTCTGAACCCGTACCTGATGCTCGAGACGAAGGTAGAAGACTGGCTCGCGACCGAGGAGGGGCGCTTCGCGCACGCGATCAAGATTCCGAACCCGGTGCCGGCCGATAGCGGCTACCGGCCCGGCATGACGCAGCAGGAGTACTTCGAGCACCTGTGCAGGAACGAAGCGGGCGAATTCGTATTCAAGACCGTGGACGACGTCGAGGGCCTGTACCAGATCCGGCCACGACGGATATATCACAACGGGGAAATGCAGCACCTGTACGCGCTCGAGGATCCATACGGGTACTGGGTGGGGGAGTGGGATAACCCCGGATTCGAGATCGTGCAGCCTGACCTGTGGAAGTACTTCGAAATTCATCCATCGGCGCGGCGACGCTATGAGATTGATATTCGGCAGTTTTATCACGCGTCGGTGCTCGCCGATACTCTGCCGGGAGCGACGATCGCGCGCTTCTCCGGCTACAACAACTTCAGTCGAGATTCGATGCGTCTGGAGTTCGACACGAAAGCCAAGGCGCGCTACGGATTCACGTGGCGGGGCGTGAAGCGACCGATGGATCGAGAGCTGGGTATTGCGGGCGGGGAACTGATCGTGCTCGACCTGCAGACAATGGAAGTCATGGGAGTGCGCCGCGGCTACAACGTCTGGAACCGTGGATGGACGGGGAGGGTGTGTCCAAGGTACGGCTACATCGGAGGTCAGGACAAGGCAACGACCTTTACAGCGTGGTTCGTTGCAAAGGTTGCACGGCCATCTAGATGGAAGGAGTTCTTCGCGATGATGGAACGGGGTCGCCGCGTCGTGGGGAATCCGAACGAACAGCATTAATGGTTCCAGAGTCGGCAATTTTTCGCGCTCTCTCGCCCGCCACTAGCGCGACCCGAGCGCCGATCGCGGCCTCGGCCTCCTTCCGAAACCGCTCCGACGCGAGCAGATGCCCCGACGCCGTTGCGCTGCGGATGTCGGCGACGATTGCCTCGTCGAGCTGGGCGCGAAAGAGCGCCCGGTACGCCTCGCGCCGAGCTTCGGCATCGCGCCCCAGCGCCTTATAGAGCGGGTGCTCGGAGACGAGCGTGTCCTCGGCCCCCAGCCCGTTCCTGCGAAAGCTCGACCAGCGGTACGCCTCGGGCGAGGCGACCATGCTGGCGCGCACGGGATTCAGCTCGATGTAGCGTATGCAGGCGAGGAGGTATTCCTCCGCGCGCACGCCGCAGGCCGGCGAGCGCGATGCGGGGGCGGCGGGGCATGGGGAGCGTGACGGTCAACGGTCGAGGGCGGCAAGGCGTTGACGGGTCTGGTGGCCGGGCGCTTGCAGGGCGCCCGGGCAGGACATAACATGCCGGGCAGTTATACCGAGGACGCCGCATGAACTTCAACATCTACGTCGACAAGGACACGGGCGAGCGGCTCAACCGGCTGGCCCGGCAGCGGCGCACGTCGCGCAATGCGCTGATCCGCGAGGCCCTCGCGCGCCTGCTCGAGCAGGCGCAGGACGGCGGCTGGCCGCCGGAGGTGATCGCGTTCGAGGGCGTGCGCGGCGCCGACCCGTTCGAGCGTTCGAGGCGCAAGCTCGCGGCGCCGGCGCGCGACCCGCTCGCCTGAGCCGGTGTACCTGCTCGATACCTGCGTGCTGAGCGACTTCGCGCGCGGCGACGCGGCGACGCAGGCGCGGCTCAAGGCCACGCCGCCGCGGCTGGTGTCGGTGTCCGCGATCACCGCGATGGAGATCGAATTCGGCCTCGCGCTCGATCCCGTGCGTGCGCGGCGCCTCGCGCCGGTGATGCGGCGCCTGCTCGAGGCGGTCGCCGTGATCCCCTATGGACCGGAGGATGCGCGAGCGACGGCCGCATTGCGCGCCGCGCTGCAAAAGCGCGGACGGCAGATCGGCGCCTACGACGCGCTGATTGCGGGCTCTGCGCTCGCGCGCGGACTGGTGCTGGTCACGTCCAACGAGCGCGAGTTCGCACGCGTCGAGGGGCTCGCCGTCGAGAACTGGCGCGCGGGCTGAATCCGCAGCCGCGCGACCGCGGCCTGCGGCCTATATCGTCCGCTGCCCTCCGATGCCACGCTCCTTCTCGTAGCGCGTCTGGCAGGCGATGCAGCGGGTGGCGGTGAGCGACACCTGCAGCCGTGCCACCGGGATGTCGGCGCCGCAGTCTTCGCAGCTGCCGAAGTCGGGCGAGTGCAGCCGCTCGATGGCGCGCTCGATCGCCTGCAGTTCCTTCGTCTCGCGCGCTGCGTTGGCGGCGTCGAGGCTGTTCTCGAGGTCGGCCACCGCGTCGTCGTCGGTTTCATCGCCGTGGCGCGGCAGCGACCCGGCGGCGCTGCCCTCCTGCTTCTGCATCGTCGCCGCGATCTCGCGCCGCAGTTCTTCCGCGCGCGCCTGCAGCTTGTCGCGCAGGTCGTCGCGCTGCTCGATCGTCAGGTAGCGCATGGCTCCCCCTCGGCCTGCCTCAGCGGCAGACCAGTACCGGCACCTTGGAGTGCGTCAGCACCTTGGTGGTCTCGCTGCCCAGCAGCAGGCCGGCGAGCCCGCGGCGTCCGTGCGAGGCCATCACGATCAGGTCGCACTTCTTGCCCTTGGCGGTGCGGATGATCGCCTCCCAGGGCAGGTCGCCGGTGACCGAGGTGGTCTTGCAGTCCACGCCCGCGGTCTGCGCGGCGATCTCGACCGCCGACAGCGCGTGGCGCGCGGCCTTGGCCATGGATTCCTTGTAGCGCTTGGGGTTGAACTCGGCGGTGACGTAGGCCGCGCCTTCGCCATAGACCGGCGGCATGAACGGCGCGACGACGTAGAGGCCGGTGACCTTGGCGCCAGTGGCCTTGGCGAGGCCGATCGCGGTGTCGATGGCCTTGCCCGAGAGCTTGGAGCCATCGGTCGAGACGAGGATGTGCTTGTACATGAGGTACCTCCTGTTCAGTTGCGTCCAGACTAGCGCGCGAGCGTGGCGCAGACTTGATTTGCCGCAAACCTGCGCCGTGCTGGCGCTCAGGCGTCCTCGCCCCGGGCGATGGCCCCGATGCGCGCGCGATCGAGCACCTGGATCTCGCGGCGCACGATGCGGATCAGGCCCTGTTCCGAGAGCTCGTGCAGCAGGCGCGAGAGGGTTTCCTTGGTGAGGCCGAGCTGCGCGGCGAGCACCGTCTTGGTGGAGGGAAGGCGCGCGACATCCTCGCGTGCCTCGGCGAGCAGCGACTCGAAGTACGCGGCGACGCGCTGGCGGCCGCTGTGCAGCGTGCTCGCCTCGATGTCCGCGACGAAGCGGTGCATGCGCTCCGAGAGGCTGACGAGGACGTTCCTCGCGAACGGCGGGTCGCGCTCGATCAGCGACAGCACCGCGGTCGAAGGCAGCAGCACCACCATGCTGTCGGCGAGCGCTACCGCCTCGAGCGGGTTGGGGCGCGACGCGAAGACCAGCGCCTCGCCGAAGCTCTCGCCGGGGCCGACCAGGCGCAGCACCTTCTCGCGCCCGCCGGTGCCGCGCAGCGCGAGTTTCAGGAGCCCGTAGGCGACTGCGTAGAAGCCCTCCTGCACCTCGCCCCGGCGGCACAGCACGTCGCCGCGGCGGATGTCGATCATGCGCGCCTGGCGCGCGAGTTCGGCGATGTGCGAAGGCTCGGCCTGGCGCAGCAGCGGGAGGTTGGCGAGGATTCCGCCGATCAGCGGCTTTCTTGTCATCGGTCACATCTTGTCCGCGGGCCGGCCGGTCATTGTTGATGCAGATCAAGCAGGTACGCGCACACGGCGGAATGCGCATTCCTTGCCGGAGATCAAATCGTGCAGGGGCTGCGCCCTTCAGACTCCAAGGCTGGGTGAACTCGCGAGCGCAATGCCGATGATGCTTTCCGTGCGGGACAGGGAGTGCCTACCGATCGTGCAGGGCGGCATGGGCGTGGGCGTGTCCGCGCACCGGCTCGCGGGCAGCGTCGCGCGCGAAGGCGGCGTCGGCACGATCTCCAGCGTCGACCTGCGGCGCCACCACCCGGACCTGATGAAGGCCACCGCGGGCGTGCGCGAGCGCGCCGTGATCGACCGCGCGAACCTCGTCGCGCTCGATCGAGAGGTGCGGCAGGCCAAGGCGCTCGCCGGCGGGCGCGGGCTCGTCGCCGTCAACGTGATGCGCGCGGTGTCCGAGTACGCCTCGTACGTGAAGCAGTCGTGCGCGAGCGGCGCGGATGCGATCGTCGTCGGCGCGGGGCTCGCGATGGACCTGCCGGAACTGGTCGAGGAATGGCCGCACGTCGCGCTGGTGCCGATCGTGTCGGAAGCGCGCGCGCTGTCGCTGATCCTGAAGAAGTGGCGTCGCCGCGGCCGCCTGCCCGACGCGGTGGTGGTCGAGCATCCGCGCTACGCGGGCGGCCATCTCGGCGCGGCGCGCATCGAGGACGTGGGCGACGCGAGGTTCGACTTCGCCACCGTGGTGCCCGAGGTGATCGCGGCGATCGAGGCCGCGGGCGGCGATCCGCGGCGCATCCCGGTGATCGTCGCCGGCGGCATCAACTCGCCCGAGCGCGTGCGCGCGGCGTTCGCCACGGGTGCCTCGGCGGTCCAGGTGGGCACCGCGTTCGCGGTGACCGAGGAGGGCGACGCGCACATCGAATTCAAGCGCGTGCTGGCCGGCGCGAAGCCCGCGGACATCGTCACGTTCATGAGCGTGGCGGGCCTGCCGGCGCGCGCGGTCAGGACGCCGTGGCTCGCGCGCTACCTCGACAAGGAAGCGGATCTCAAGGCGCGCGCCGCGCCGCGCAAGCAGTGCCTGCAGGCCTTCGACTGCCTGCAGCAGTGCGGCCTGCGCGACGGCCTCGCGCGGGCGGGCCAGTTCTGCATCGACCACCAGCTCGCGGCGGCATTGCGCGGCGACATCGAGCATGGCCTCTTCTTCCGCGGCTCGGAGCCGGTGCCCTTCGGCGAGCAGATCCGCCCGGTGCGCGAGTTGATGGACCACCTGCTGGCGGGCGCTAGAATGACGGACGTCAACTTTTCCGGGAAGCTCGCCGCATGAAGATCCTGCTCGCCGTGGACGGCTCCAAGAGCTCGCTCGACGCCGTCGATTGCCTCGTCGCCCACACCGACTGGTATCGCGACAAGCCCCAGGTGGAACTGCTCACGGTCCACCTGCCGGTGCCGAAGCTGCCGCGCATGGGGCTGGCCGTCGGCAAGAACCAGCTGCAGCGCTACTACGACGAGGAGGGCGCCGCGAACCTCGCCAAGGCGAAGAAGAAGCTCGATGCCGCGAAGATCCCCTATCGCGAGAAGGTGCTCGTCGGCCCGATCGCCGAGACGGTCGTCGGGCACGCGGAGAAAGTGAAGGCCGACCTGATCTTCGTCGGCACGCGCGGCATGACCGCGACCGGCAACATGCTCATGGGCTCGGTGGCCACCAAGATCCTGCATCTCGCCACCGTGCCGGTGATGCTGGTGAAGTGAATCCCGGGGGCGAGGTTGCACGGATCGACCTCGACCTCGAGGGCATGACCTGCGCGGCCTGCGCCGCGCGCATCGAGAAGGCGCTGAACCGCCTCGACGGCGTCGAGGCGACGGTCAATTTCGCCTCCGAGACCGCGAGCGTGGCCTTCGCGCCCGCGGCGTGGGACCCCGAAAAGCTCGTGCAGGCGGTGCGCGACGTCGGCTACGACGCCAGCGTTTCCGTCGAAGGAGCGGTGCGCGACCGCGCCGCGGAACATCGTCGCGCGTTCATCGACTTCGCCGTCGCGGCGGCGCTGGCCGCGCCGTTCCTCGTCGAGATGGGCGCGATGTTCGCCGGCCGCCACGGCCTGCTGCCCCACGGATTGCAGTGGCTGCTCGCCACGCCGGTGCAGTTCTGGAGCGGGCGGCGCTTCTACGTCGGCGCGTGGAACGCGCTGCGCAACGGCGCGGCGAACATGGACGTGCTCGTCGCGCTCGGCACCACGGCGGCGTACGCGTTTTCCACCGCGGTGCTGTTCCTCGGCCTGCCGCAGCACGTGTATTTCGAAGCCGGCGCGACCGTGATCGCGCTGGTGCTGCTGGGCAAGTGGCTCGAGGCGCGCGCCAAGGCGAAGGCGGCGGCGTCGCTGGAGTCGCTGGTGCGCCTGCAGCCGCGCACCGCGTGGGTCGAGTCGGGCGGCGAGCTGCGCGAGGTGGAGGTGGCTTCGCTCGAGCGCGGCGCGCTCTTCGTGGTCCGACCCGGCGACCAGGTGCCGGTGGACGGCGCGGTCGAATCCGGCGAGTCCGCGGTCGACGAGGCGATGCTCACCGGAGAGAGCCTGCCGGTGGCCAAGCGCGCGGGCGACAAGGTCTACGCCGGCACGGTGAACGCGAATGGCGCGCTGCGCTGCCGCGCCACGGGCCTGGGGCGCGACACGGTGCTCTCGGGGATCATCCGCCTGGTGTCGGCGGCGCAGGCCTCGAAGCCGCCGGTGCAGCGCCTCGTGGACAAGGTGGCCGCGATCTTCGTGCCGGTGGTGCTGGCGCTCGCGGCGGCGACGTTCATCGGCTGGTGGTGGATCGGCGGCACGCTGGAGGGCGCGCTCGTGCCCGCGGTGGCGGTGCTGGTGATCGCATGTCCCTGCGCGCTCGGGCTCGCGACGCCGACCGCGCTGATGGTCGGTGTGGGCCGCGCGGCGAGGGCCGGCATCCTGATTCGCAACGCCGAGGCGCTGGAAGGCGCCGAGCGGCTCGACTGCGTGGTGCTCGACAAGACCGGCACGCTGACGCGAGGCAAGCCCGAGGTGGTCGAGGTGCAGCCCGCGCCGGGCGTGGCGCCCGAGGACCTGCTCGCGGTCGCGGTGTCGCTCGAGCGCCAGTCGGAGCATCCGCTTGCGCGCGCGATCCTCGAGCATCCGGCGGCGGCACGCGTCGCGCCGGAGCCCTGCGAAGGATTCGCGGCGCAGGGCGGGCGCGGCGTGTCGGGCACGCTGCGCGGGGAGACTGCGCGACTCGGTAGCGAGGCGTGGCTGGCGTCCGAGGGCGTGCTCGCCGACGCCGCGGGCGCGTCGGCGCTCCGCAAGGGCGGGCGCACGGTGGTCGGCGTCGCGCTCGGGCGGCGCCTGCTGGGCTGGATCGCGCTCGCCGATGCGCTGCGCCCGACGAGCGCGCATGCGATCGCGCGGCTGGAGGCGCTCGGCGTGGAGCCGGTGGTGGTCTCCGGCGACAACCCGGAGGCGGTGCGCGCGGTGGCCGAGGCGCTCGGCATCGTGCGCTGGAAGGGCGCGGTGCTGCCCGAGGGCAAGCTCGCCGAGATCGACGCGCTGCGCGCGGACGGCCGCCGCGTCGGCATGGCCGGCGACGGCATCAACGACGCGCCGGCGCTCGCCAAGGCCGACGTCAGCTTCGCGCTCGCCGGCGGCAGCGGCGTGGCGATCGAGACCGCGGATCTCACGCTGATGCGCGACGACCTCGCGGGCATCGCCGACGCGATCGAACTGTCGCGCGCGACGCTGTCGAAGATCCGGCAGAATCTGTTCTTCGCGTTCGTCTACAACGTGCTCGGCATCCCGCTCGCGGCGGCCGGGCTGCTGAACCCGGTGATCGCCGGCGCCGCGATGGCGGCCTCGTCGGTCTCGGTGGTGTCGAACTCGCTGCTGTTGAACCGCTGGAAACCGCACTGAAAGGAAGGGCCATGGAGAACGTCGAATTCAAGGTCGAGGGCATGGATTGCGAAGGCTGCGTGAAGAGCGTGACGCGCATGCTCACGGGGATCGCCGGCGTGTCGAAGGTGGACGTGTCGCTGAAGGACGCGAACGCGAAGGTCGCGTTCGACCCGTCGAAGGCGCAGCTCGCGGATCTCAAGCGCGCGGTCGAGCGCGCCGGCTTCAAGGCGCCGTGAACGCGGCCGCGCCGCTCGCCATTTCTCCCATCGCATCGAACCGGAGTCATTGATGAAAGCCACGCTGGTCGCCGGTCTCACCGGCAAGAACACCGTCACCATCGACGAGTCGCGCTGCATCGGCTTCATGGGCCGCGAAGGCATGGTGTACGCCACGCCGCGCATGGTGCAGGACATGGAGATGACCTGCCGCGAGTTCCTGCTGCCGCACCTCGACGAAGGCGAGGACTCGGTGGGCATGCACGTGTCGATCGACCACCTCGCGGCGACGCCGGTGGACATGAAGGTCACGTTCAGCGTGGCGGTGGAGGCGGTCGACAAGCGCAAGGTGACCTTCACGTTCACCGCGCATGACGGCATGGACGAGTGCGGCAAGGGCACGCACGTGCGCTTCATCGTCGAGAAGGCGAAGTCCGCGGCGCGGCTCGCCGACAAGCGCGCGAAGGCCGGTCTCAAGTAAGGCCGTGCGCGCATCGCGGCGCGCGTTCCTCGCGGGAGTCGCGGCGGCCGCGGTCGCGCCCTCGTGGGCGCCTGCACGTGCAGCCGGGGCGTCCTACCGCCTCGAGGCTGCGCCCCGGCGGCTGAACCTCGTCGGCACGGCGCATCCCGATACCGACCTCTGGACGTTCAACGGCGCCACGCCGGGGCCGGTGTTGCGCGTGCTGCAGGGCGAGAAGCTGCGCGTCGGGTTCGAGAACCGGCTGCCGGAAGAAAGCACGATCCACTGGCACGGCATCCGCCTGCCGAACGCGATGGACGGCGTGCCGCACCTGACGCAGCCGCCCGTGCCGCCGGGTGGGCGCTTCCAGTACGAATTCGCGGCGCCGGATGCCGGCACCTTCTGGTACCACCCGCACGCGAACTCGGCCGGCCAGCTCGGCCGCGGGCTCTACGGTGCACTGATCGTAGAGGAGCCGGAGCCTCCGGCCTGCGATCGCGACGAGGCCTGGGTGCTGTCCGATTTCCGGCTCGACCGCGAGGCGCGAGTCGTGGCCGACTTCGGCAACCTGCGCGACGCGAGCCACGCCGGGCGCATCGGCAACACGGTCACGGTGAACGGCAAGGTGGCCGAGCGCTTCGCGCTGCGCGCGGGCGAGCGCGTGCGGCTGCGGCTGGTGAACGCGGCGAACGCGCGCATCTTCCGGCTGCGCTTCGAAGGGCATGCGCCGATGGTGATCGCGCTGGACGGCCATCCGGTGGAGCCCCATCCGGTGGGCGAGGGCATCGTGCTCGGCCCCGGCATGCGCGCGGACCTGATGCTCGACGCCACCGCCGAACCCGGCTCGCGCCATCGCGTGGTGGACGACTGGTATCGCGATTCCGCCTACCGCCTGCTGGATCTCGAGTACGCCGGCGAGCGGCTGCGCCGCGCGCCGCCCCAGGAGCCGGTGCGCGCACCGAAGGCGAACCCGTTGCCGGAGCCGGACCTCGCCAAGGCCGAGCGGCTGCGCCTCGTTCTGGACGGCGGCGCGATGAGCCAGGAACTGCAGCGCGCGACGCCGGATGAGCGTCGCAAGATCGGCGAGCGCATGCGCGCGGGCGGCGTGTGGACGCTGAACAGTCGTGCCATGACCGGGCACGCGCACCACGGGCACGAGCCGATGTTTCGCTTGAAGCGCGGGCGAAGCTATGCGATCGAGGTTCGGAACTACACCGCTTGGTACCACCCGGTGCACCTGCACGGGGTGGCGTTCCGCGTCGTGGGCGACGCGCGTCGCGGCTGGCGCGACACGGTGCTCGTCGCCCCGAACGAGCGCATGGAGATCGCCTTCGTCGCCGACAACCCGGGCGACTGGATGATCCACTGCCACGTGCTCGAGCACCAGGCCGCGGGAATGATGGCGACGATGCGGATCGAGTAAACTCGTCCGCTTCATGCGTCTCGTTCTCGTCGCCTCGCTGTCCTTCGCGACCGCGCTCGCCATCGCGCAGCCGAAGGACGCTTCCAAGGACACCGGCAAGGATGCGGCGAAGGCCGCCAAGCCCATGCCGCCCCAGCCGGTGAAGGCCGTGGCGGCGAAGGCCGGCCCGGCCGCGGACGAGGCAAGCGCGGTCGGCAACCTGCGTGCGGACGAGGCGATCACCGTGCGCCCGGAGATCGCGGGACGCGTGGTCGAACTGCCGTTCAAGGAAGGCGAGAGCGTCCGCAAAGGCGCGCGCCTGATGGCGCTGGAGTCGAGCGACTTGCGCGCGGTGGTCGAATCCTCGACGGCGCAACTGAAGCTCGACACCCAGCGGCATGAGAGGAACGAAGACCTCTTCAAGAAGGGCTTCATCAGCCAGCAGGCGCTCGACGAGTCCCGCTCCAACCTCGCGAAGTCGCGCGCAAAGCTGGCCGAGGACCAGGCGAAGCTCGCCAAGGCCGAGGCGCGCGCGCCGTTCAACGGCGTGGTCGGGCTGCGGCAGGTGAGCGAAGGCGCGTTCGTCGCGGCGGGCACCGACATCGTGCGGCTGGAGAAGATCGACCAGCTGAAGCTCGACTTTCGCGTGCCCGAGGTCTACGTCTCGAAGCTGCGGCCGAACCAGCCGGTGCGCATCCAGGTCGACGCGTGGGCGCGCGACGCCTTCGGCGGCACGGTCTACGCGATCGAGCCGGGCGTGGACGAGCAGACGCGAACGGTGCAGGTGCGCGCGCGCGTCGCGAACCCGGACCTGAAGCTGCGGCCCGGCATGTTCGCGCGAGTGGTCGTGCAGGTCGGCAGCCGTGAGAAGGCTGTCTGGATCCCCGAGGCCGCGATCGTGCCGCGCGGGCAGGACAGCTTCGTGTTCAAGGTCGTCGACGGCAAGGCGATGCTCACCAAGGTCAGGATCGGTTCGCGGCGCGTCGGCGAGGTCGAGGTGGCCGACGGCGTCGCCGCGGACGAACTGGTCGTCACCGAGGGCAACCAGCGCGTGCAGCCGGGCGCGGCGGTCAGCGTGATGGGCGAGGGTCCGCCCAAAGCGGCGGCGCCGGCCAAGCCGGGAGGCTAGCGTGCAGCTCCCGGAGCTCTGCATCCGGCGACCGGTCTTCGCCACCGTCATGAGCCTGATGGTGGTGCTGATCGGCATCATCTCGTTCCAGCGCCTGTCGGTGCGCGAATACCCGAAGATCGACACGCCGGTGGTCTCGGTGCGAACGGTCTACAAGGGCGCGAGCCCGCAGGTGATGGAGTCGCAGATCACCCAGCCGCTCGAGGATTCGCTCTCCGGCATCGAGGGCGTGCGCACCATCAAGTCGGTGTCGCGCGAGGAAGTGAGCCAGATCACCGTGGAGTTCGTGCTGGAGCGCAACGTCGACTCCGCCGCGAACGACGTTCGCGACCGCGTCGCGCGCGTGAAGGCGCTGCTGCCCGCCGCCGCGGACGACTCGGTGGTGTCGAAGATCGAGGCCGACGCGCAGGCGATCATCTGGATGCGCCTGTCGTCCGATCGCCACGAGGCGCTGCAGATCTCGGACTACGCCGACCGCTATGTCGCGGATCGCCTCAAGACGCTGCCGGGCGTGGCCTCGGTGATCATCGGCGGCGAGCGCCGCTACGCGATGCGCCTGTGGATCGACCGCGACCGGCTCGCCGCGTTCGGCCTCACGCCGCAGGACGTCGAGGCGGCGCTGCGCCGGCAGAACGTCGAGATTCCCTCGGGGCGCATCGAGTCCTCGCAGCGCGAGTTCACGGTGCTGACCGAGGCCGACCTGCGCACCGAATCGCAGTTCAACGACATGATCCTCACCGAGGCGCGGGGCTACGTCGTGCGCCTGAAGGACGTCGGTCACGCGCGCCTCGGCGCGATGGACGAGCGCAACATCGTGCGCGTGAACGGCAATCCGGCGGTGGGACTGGGCATCGTCAAGCAGTCGACGGCCAATACGCTGTCGGTCGCGCAGGCGGTCAAGGCCGAGGCGCAGCGCATGGCGCCGGGGTTGCCCGCGGGCATGAGCCTGCAGGTGGCGTTCGACTCGTCGCTCTTCATCGAACGCTCGATCGACGCGGTGTACCGCACGATGATCGAGGCCGTGGTGCTGGTGGTGCTGGTGATCTTCGTGTTCCTGCGCTCGGTGCGCTCCACCCTCATCCCGTTCGTCACCATCCCGGTGTCGCTGATCGGGGCGTTCTTCTTCCTGTACCTGATGGGCTTCACGGTCAACGTGCTGACGCTGCTCGGCCTCGTGCTCGCGATCGGGCTGGTGGTCGACGACGCGATCGTGGTGCTCGAGAACTGCCACCGGCACGTCGAGATGGGCAAGGCGCCGCTGCAGGCGGCGGCCGACGGCTCGCGCGAGATCGCGTTCGCGGTGATCGCGATGACCATGACCCTCGCCGCAGTGTTCGCGCCGCTCGCGTTCATGACCGGCAATACCGGCAAGCTCTTCACCGAGTTCGCGCTGACCGTGGCGGCCGCGGTGGTCGTCTCCGGGTTCGTCGCGCTGACGCTCACGCCGATGATGTGCTCGCGCATCCTGAAGGCGCACGAGTCGCACGGGCGGCTGTACGCGCTCACCGAGCGCTTCTTCGAGGCGATGAACCGCGGCTACCGCAGCACGCTCGGCCTGGCGATCCGGTTGCGGTGGGTGGTGGTGCTGGTGTTCGCGCTGGTCGCCGCCGGCGCCGTGGCGACCTACAAGTCGCTGAAGTCGGAGCTCTCGCCGATCGAGGATCGCGGGTTCTTCATCACGCTGGTGCTCGCGCCCGAGGGCGCCTCGATCGACTACACCGATGCCTACGCGCGCGAGATCGAGAAGATGTACGCGCAGGTGCCGGAGATCCACACCTACTTCCTCGCGGTGGCGCCGGGCCTGGAGCGCCCGAACCCGGTGAACTTCGCGATCGCGTTCAGCCAGCTGAAGCCCTGGGAGGAGCGCACGCGCAAGGTGCAGCAGATCACGGGCGAGCTGCAGCCGAAGCTCTTCGGCGGGCTGCCGGGCGTGTTCGCGTTCCCGATCAACCCGCCGTCGCTCGGGCAGAACTTCCGCAACCCGCCAGTCCAGTTCGTGGTGCAGGCGAACTCGTACGAAGACCTCGAGCGCATGACCACGCAGCTGCTCGCCAAGGCCCGGCAGTCGAAGGCGCTCGCCAACCCGGACACCGACCTGCGCCTGAACAAGCCGCAACTCTCGGTCGAGATCGACCGCGAGAAGGCGGCCGGCATGGGCATCGATGTCGAGACCATCGGCCGCACCCTCGAGACCCTTCTCGGCGGGCGGCAGGTGACGCGCTTCAAGCGCGAGGGCAAGCAGTACGACGTCATCGTGCAGCTCGAGGCGAAGGACCGCGACACGCCGACGGACCTGACCTCGATCTTCGTGCGCGCGCGCGACGGCCGGCTGGTGCAGCTGTCGAACCTGGTGCGCGTGCGCGAGACCGTGGGCCCGAAGGAACTGAACCACTTCAACCGGCTGCGGGCCACCGTGCTGTCGGCGAACGTCGCGCCCGGCTACACGCTCGGCGAGGCGCTCGAGGTGCTGGACGCGGCCGCGAAGGAGACGCTCGACACCACCGCGCGCACCGAGCTGGACGGCCCGTCGCGCGAGTTCCGCGAATCGGGCACGGCGCTGGCGCTCACGTTCCTGCTGGCGCTCGCGTTCATCTACCTCGTGCTCGCCGCGCAGTTCGAGAGCTTCGTGTCGCCGTTCGTGATCATGCTGACGGTGCCGCTCGCGATGACCGGCGCGCTGCTCGCGCTCAAGTTCACCGGCGGCACCTTGAACGTGTACTCGCAGATCGGCCTGGTGATGCTGATCGGCCTCATTACCAAGCACGGCATCCTGATCGTGGAGTTCGCCAACCAGATGCGCGAGCAGGGCCTGGCGGCCCGCGAAGCGGTGCTGGAAGCCTCGACGCTGCGCCTGCGGCCGATCCTGATGACCACCGGCGCGATGGTGCTGGGCGCGGTGCCGCTTGCGCTCGCCACCGGCGCGGGCGCCGAGGCGCGCCAGCCCATCGGCTGGGTGATCGTCGGCGGCCTGCTGCTCGGCACCTTCTTCACCCTCTACGTGGTGCCGACGGCCTACGTGCTGCTGGCGCGCCGCGCATCCCCCGAGAAGGAGCCTTCCCATGAGCCGGTACCTGGTTCGGCAGACTGACGTCACGCCGTATTCGCCCGCGAATCACACGGGCACCCGCAACTTCCGCATGATCGGCGCGGAGACCGTGGGCGCGAAGCACCTCGAGATGCTGATCGGCGAGGTCGAGAAGGGCAAGGGCGCGCTGCCGCACGCGCATCCGGGCATCGAGCAGGCCTGCTACATGCTGGAGGGCAGCGCTCACGTCGAGGTGGGAGGCGAGAGCTTCGAGATGAAGGCCGGGGAAGCCTGTTTCTTCCCCGCGAACATGCCGCACCTCGTGCAGGTGACGAGCGAGCGGGCGCGCATCATGGTGATGTACTCGCCGCCGTACGAGGAGAACCCCTCGCGCGCCGTGAAGCATGACAAGGCCTGAGCGGGGCCAAGGGCCCCTCTCGGGAACGACGGTCCTCGAACTTCATGCACCGGGCGCGCGCTGCGCCGCGGTGTTGGAGGCGCTGGGGGCCGAGGTGCTGACGGTGCAGGATGCGAAACCGGGCGTGCGCGTCGCCCCCGCGGGCTCGCGTTCGATCACAATGGATCTCTCGGTGCCGGATGCCGTGCCGGTGGTGGAGCGTCTGGCCAGTCGTGCGCAGGTCGTACTCGCGGATCCGGAGCTGCTCGCCAAACTCGGTCTCGACTACTTCGCGCTTTGCGCAATCAATCCGGCCGTCGTGCTATGCGCGCAGGCCGGGGCGGATGCCGCGCAGGCGGCGCGTGCGGCGGCGGCGGTGATCGCGGCCCTGCGCCAGGCCGGCGGCAGCAGGGTCGTGGTGCCGGCGCGGGAAAGCGACGCGGTTGCGCGCGTTCATTCGCGTGAATTGCTGGTCGAACTGGGATTCGACGACGCGGACATCGCGAACTTCGTGCGGTCCGGCGTGGTGCAGGTGGACTGAAGGAGCGGCAGGACATGGACTTTTCGTACACGGCGGAACAGGAACGCATCCGCGAGGCGATCGCGAAGCTCTGCGCGCAGTTCGGCGACGACTACTGGCGCAGGAAGGACACCGAGGGCGGCTTTCCCGAGGAACTGCACCAGGCGCTCGCGCGCGACGGCTGGCTCGGCATCGCGATGCCGGAGGAGTACGGAGGCGCGGGGCTGGGCATCTCGGAGGCGGCGATCATGATGCAGACGATCGCCGAGTCGGGCGCGGGCTTCTCGGGCGCGTCGGCCGTGCACATGAACATCTTCGGCCTGAACCCGGTGGTCGTGTTCGGCACGCCCGACCAGAAGCAGCGCATGCTGCCCGGCCTGATCGCGGGCAAGGAGCGCGCCTGCTTCGCGGTCACCGAGCCGAACACGGGCCTCAACACCACGCGCATCAAGACCAAGGCCGAGAAGCAGGGCAAGAAGTACATCGTGTCCGGCCAGAAGGTGTGGATCTCGACCGCGCAGATCGCCGAGAAGATCCTGCTCCTCGCGCGCACCACGCCCATCGAGCAGTGCGCGAAACCGCAGCACGGCCTGTCGCTCTTCTACACCGACTTCGACCGCCGGCACGTGGAGGTGCGAGAGATCGAGAAGATGGGCCGCCACTGCGTGGACTCGAACCAGGTGTTCTTCGACGGCATGCCGATCCCCGAGGAGGACCGCCTCGGCGAGGAGGGCAAGGGCTTCGACTACATCCTCCACGGCATGAACCCGGAGCGCATCCTGATCGGCGCCGAGTCGGTGGGCCTTGGGCGCTGCGCGCTCGCGCGGGCGACGAAGTACGCGCGCGAGCGCGTGGTGTTCGACCGGCCGATCGGCCAGAACCAGGGCATCCAGCACCCGCTGGCGAAGAACTGGACCGCGCTGGAGGCCGCGAACCTGATGGTGATGAAGGCGGCGTGGCTCTACGACAACGGCAAGCCCTGCGGGGCCGAGGCGAACGCGGCCAAGTACCTCGGCGGCGAGGCCTCGTTCGACGCCTGCCAGCAGGCGGTGATGACCCACGGCGGATTCGGCTACGCGAAAGAGTACCACGTCGAGCGCTACCTGCGCGAATGCTTCGTCGGGCGCATCGCGCCTGTGAGCCCGCAGCTGGTGCTGTCGTTCATCGCCGAGCGCGTGCTCGGGCTTCCGAAATCGTACTGAGGGGATCGAGCATGAGCAGCGACATCAAGGTGATCGGCCGCGGGTTCGTCTACGAGGACCTGACGGTCGGCATGAAGTTCCGCACGCACCGCCGCACCATCTGCGAGACGGACGTGTCGAACTTCACCAACCTCACCTGGCTCACCGAGGAACTCTTCACGGTCGAGGGCGACGAGGGCCGCGCGATCAAGGGCCGCGCGGTGCCGGGCGCGCTGATCTACTCGTTCGCCGAGGGGCTGCTGCTGCCGATGATGCAGGACACGGGCCTTGCCTTCCTCGGCGCACGGCTCGACATCAAGGGGCCGACCGTGATTGGCGACACCATCCACGTCGAGTGCGAGGTGACCGAGGCGCGGCTGACCTCGAAGGGCGACCGCGGACTGGTGCGTACCGCCAACAAGGTGGTGAACCAGAAGGGCGAGACGGTCCTGACCTACGACCCGCTCAGGATGCTCAAGCGAAGGTAAGGAACGAAGGGGACCGGCGGTCCCCTCGTGCTCCCCTGGCAGGAAGATTCGACTGCAACTTCAAGGGCGGCTATTCCGCGCCGTCGAGCGCGGTGACGCGGATGCCGGAATCCCGAAGCGCCGCGATCAGCGCGGTGGCGTGCGCGCGGTCGCGCGTCTCGATCACGAACTCGACTTCGGGCGTGCGCACGGACGCCGTACCGAACACGCGCTGGTGTTGCACCTCGACGATATTGCCGCCGGCCTCGCCGATCGCTGCGGCGACGCGCGCGAGGCTGCCCGACACGTCGGGCATCAGCGCACGCAGGCGCACGAGCCGCCCGTCCCGCACCAGCCCGCGCATCAGCACCGCCGACAGCACGCGCGAGTCGATGTTCCCGCCGCAGACCGGGATGCCGACGCGCTTGCCGCGAAAGCGCTCCGGGTACGCGAGCAGCGCGGCGAGTCCCGCCGAACCGGCCCCTTCGGAGACGGTCTTCTCGATCTCGACCAGCGCGACGATGGCGCGCTCGATGGCTTCTTCCTCCGCCACCAGCACTTCGTTGACGCGCTGACGGCAGATGGCGAGCGGCAGCGCGCCGACATCGCGCACCGCGAGACCTTCGGCGATGGTGTCGCCGCCGACGTCGACGGGAAGGCCGGCGAGCCGCTGGTGCATCGCGCAATAGAGCCTCGATTCGACGCCCAGCACCTCGATGCCGGGCACGAGCGCCTTCGCCGCGGTGGCGATGCCGGCGACGAGGCCGCCCCCGCCGACCGGCACGACGATGCAGTCAAGCGAGGCGCCCGACTCGAGCATCTCGAGGCCCACGGTGCCCTGTCCGGATACGACGAGCGGATCGTCGTAGGGATGGATGAAGACGAGGCCCTCGCGCTCGCCCAGTGCATGCGCGTGGGCGGCGGCATCGGCGAGCGCATCGCCGTGCAACACGACCTCGGCGCCCAGCACCTGCGTGCTGCGTACCTTGTTGTTCGGCGTGCCCTTGGGCATCACGATCACTGCGCGGATGCCGAGGCGGGAGGCGTGGTACGCAACGCCTTGCGCATGGTTGCCGGCGCTCATCGCGATGACGCCGCGTGCGCGCTCGTCGGCCGACAGCGCGAGCAGGCGATTGAGCGCACCGCGTTCCTTGAATGACGCCGTGAACTGCAGGTTCTCGAACTTGAGCCAGACCTCGGCGCCCGTGAGGCGCGAGAGCGTGCGACTGTGCAGGAAAGGCGTGCGCTCGATCGCGCCGGCGATGCGGGCAGCCGCGTCGCGGATCGTCGCGAGCGTGACGTCTTCGGGCGAGGCGTCGACCATGGATCCAGTCTAGCGCAGGGCTAGAATCGCCCGATGGAGAAGGGCGAGATCCTCGTCGTCGGCGCGGGCGTCGGTGGGCTGACACTGGCCCTCGCGTTGCACGCCGTGGGAATGCGAGCGCGCGTGTTCGAGGCGGCCCCGGAATTGCGTGAACTCGGCGTCGGCATCAACCTGCTGCCGCACGCGACGCGCGAACTGACCGAACTCGGCCTGCAGGAGAGGCTCGCCGCGGTCGCGGTGGCCACCCGCGAGGTCGTGTTCTGCAACCGCTTCGGCCAGACGGTGCTCATCGAGCCGCGCGGTCGCCACGCCGGCTACGAGTGGCCGCAATTCTCGATTCATCGCGCGGACTTGCAGCGCGTGCTCCACGAGGCGGTGCGCGAGCGGCAGGGTCCGGATGCGGTCGAACTGGGCCGGCGCTGCGTCGCCGTCGAGCAGGACGCCGGCGGGGCGACGCTGCGGTTCGAGGATGGCCATGCCGTTCGCGGCCTCGCGGTGATCGGCTGCGATGGCGTCCACTCGGTGGTTCGACGCCAGCTGCATCCCGACGAAGGGCCGCGCTCCTTCCAGGGCATCAACATGTGGCGCGGCGTCACGCGCATGAAGCCCTACCTCACGGGCGCGAGCATGGTGATGGCAGGCTGGCTCGAGGTCGGCAAGCTCGTCGTCTACCCGATCCGCGACGACATCGACGGGCAGGGCACGCAACTGGTGAACTGGGTGGCCGAGATCCAGTCGCCCAGGCACGTGCTGCAGGACTGGAGCCGCCCGGGGCGGCTGGAGGACTTCCTGCCGACCTTTGGCGACTGGCGCTTCGACTGGCTGGACGTGCAGAAGCTGCTGCGCGAAGCCGACCTTGTCCTCGAATACCCGATGGTGGACCGCGAGCCGCTGTCCAGCTGGACTCAAGGGCGTGTCACCCTTCTCGGCGACGCGGCGCACCCGATGTACCCGCGTGGTTCGAACGGCGCCGGGCAGGCGATCCTCGACGCGCGCGTGCTCGCCGGGTGCCTCCGGAGCGAGGCCGGCGTGGCTGCCGCGCTGAAGGCCTACGAGGCGGCGCGATTGAAACCTGCATACGACGTCGTGCTCGCGAACCGCAAGGACGGGCCCGACGCAGTGCTTCGCGAGGTGCACCGGCGCACCGGCGACCGGCCCTTCGCACGCATCGAGGACGTGGCGAGCCGCGAGGAATTGCTCGCGATCCTGGACAACTACAAGCGCATCGCCGGATTCGAGCGCGATGCGCTCGCGCGGCGCGCGTCGCTCGCCTGAGCGAACGCGGCGTCAACGAGTCGCGGGCGCGCCTTTCGCGGGCTCTGCCGGCTTTGCTGGCGCCTCGCCCGGCTTGACGCCCATGGGCGGGGGCGCGGGCGGTTTCGTAGCGTCGCCGGCTTCGGGGGCAGGTGCCTTCGCCGCCGACGTGGTGGGCGTTATCGGCGAGGTGGCATTCGGCGGCGGCACGATGGCGCCGGGCTTGTTCCAGGCCTCGGCCTTGGCGCGCTGGGCGCGCAGCCGGTCTCGCTCCTCCATCGGCAGGCCGGTGTCGTCGACCAGCATCCCGTTGACCATCACGCGCGTGCGGATGCGGCTCGGCTCGGTGGCGCTGTACCAGGGAGGCGCTGCGTTCGAATAGCGCGTCGCGCCGCCTTCGCGCCACGAATAGAGCTCGGCGTGGGCCGCGGTGGCGACGACCGTGGCGACGATCAGGAAGGTCAACCGGCGCATCGGTGCCCCGCGACTGGAAATTGGTGGGTGGTATAGGGATCGAACCTATGACCCCTGCCGTGTGAAGGCAGTGCTCTACCGCTGAGCTAACCACCCGTCCTCGGGATTGCTCCCGAGCGAGAGGCGAGATTCTACGCGGAGGGGCCCTCGTCCGGCAACCCGGAGGGCGCGGGGACGAGACCGTGCAGCAAGCCGCCGGCGATCATCGCGGCCACGAAGACGCCGGCTTCAGCGCTGAGCGACGCGAGCGCCGTGAGGCCGGGGCCCGGGCAGAAGCCGGCGATGCCCCAGCCGAGGCCGAAGATCGCGGAGCCCGCGACCAGTCGTGCGTCCAGGTGTCGCAATTCGGCGAGCCGGAAGCCTCCCCCGATGAGCGGCTGGCCGCGCCGAAGGATGAGCGGGAAGGCGATCGCGGTGACGCCGACCGCGCCGCCCATCACGAACGCGAGGCTCGGATCCCAGCGACCGGCGACGTCGAGGAAGCCGAGCACCTTCGCCGGGTTCGCCATGCCGGATACCCACAGGCCGAGGCCGAAGAGCAGCCCGGCGCCGAAGGCAGAGAGGAGCGCGCTCACGAGGCCACTCCGAGCGCGTGCCGCATCACCCAGGTGGCGATGCCGCCGCAGAGCATGAACGTCAGCACCGCGACGAGCGAGCGCATCGAGCGCAGCCCGAGCCCGCAGACGCCGTGCCCGCTCGTGCAGCCATTGGCCATGCGCGTGCCGAAGCCCACCAGCAGGCCCGCGAGCGCGACCCAGGCGAGCGAGAAAGATCCGCGCGGCACGAACGCGCCCGGATTCGCGGCGAGCGCGAGGAATCCGGCGCCGACCAGGCCGGCCAGGAATGCGAGTTGCCAGCGCGCGTTCTTCGCGCCGCCGGCCACGGCGCCGTGCAGGATGCCGCTCGCGCCGGCGATGCGGCCATTGGCGGCGAGCAGCCACGCGCTCGCCAGGCCGATCAGGGCGCCGCCGGCGAGTCCCGGCCAGGGTGAAAACTCCGCGAGGATCATGGTCGAGGCTTCCGGTTCGCGCCGCACGATGCGGCGGCGCGAAATCGTAGCACCCGCGCACGATAGAATTTCGCCATGACGATCCGCACGCGCTTTGCGCCGAGCCCCACGGGATTCCTGCACATCGGCGGGGCGCGCACCGCGCTCTTCTCGTGGGCGTATGCGCGCAAGCACGGCGGCAAGTTCGTCCTGCGCATCGAGGACACCGACCTCGAGCGTTCCACGCAGGCCTCGGTGGACGCGATCCTCGACGGCCTCTCCTGGCTCGGCATCGACTGGGACGAGGGTCCGTTCTTCCAGATGCAGCGCCTGCCGCGCTACCGCGAGGTCGCCGACCGGCTGGTGGCCGAGGGCCATGCGTATCCGTGCTGGGCGACGAAGGAGGAACTCGACGCGATGCGCGAGGCGCAGCGCGCGCGCGGCGAGAAGCCGCGCTACGACGGCCGCTGGCGCCCGGAGCGCGCGAAGGCGGCGGGCCTGGTGCCGCCGGCCGACCGAAAGCCCGTGATTCGCTTCCGCACGCCAGACGAGGGCGAGGTCGGCTGGGACGACCTGGTGAAGGGGCCGATCGCGTTCCCGAACGCGGAGCTCGACGACCTCGTGATCCTGCGCGCCGATGGCGTGCCGACCTACAACTTCGGCGTCGTCGTCGACGACCTCGACATGGCCATGACGCACGTGATCCGCGGCGACGACCACGTGAACAACACGCCGCGGCAGATCCACGTCTTCCGCGCGCTGGGTGCGACGATGCCCCGCTTCGGGCACGTGCCGATGATCCTCGGTGCGGACGGCGAGCGCCTTTCGAAGCGCCACGGCGCGGTGAGCGTCACGCAGTACCGCGACGAGGGCTACCTGCCGGAAGCGCTGGTCAACTACCTCGCGCGCCTGGGCTGGTCGCACGGCGACGACGAGATCTTCTCGGCGGCGCAGCTGGTCGAGTGGTTCGACCTCGGCCACGTCAGCCGATCGCCGGCGCAGTTCAACCCGGAAAAGCTCACGTGGCTGAACCAGCACTACCTGAAGGCGGCGCCGGATGCGCGCCTCGCGGCCTTGGTGGGCCCCGAGCTGGCTCGGCTGGGCGTGTCCACGGCCGGCGGGCCGCCGCTCGAGCCGGCGATCGCGCTCCTCAAGGATCGCGCGACGACGGTGAACCATCTCGCGGAGGCCGCGACACTGTTCTATGGCGAGCATGCCCCCGATCCGGCGCTCCTCGCGCAGCACCTTGCCGGGCCGGGCAAGGACGCGCTCGCCGACCTGCGCGGACGCTTGTCGGCTGCGCCGGCCTGGGACAAGCCGTCGATCTCGGCGGCGATCAAGGCGACGCTCGCGGCCTGCGGATTGAAGATGCCGCAGCTTGCAATGCCCTTGCGCGTCGCCGTTACCGGGCGCCCGCAGACGCCTTCGATCGACGCCGTGCTGGAACTCGTGGGACGCGAGGCCGTGCTCGCGCGCCTCGACCGCTGCCTGGGCGTCGCCTGAGCGCAACTGGGCGCGAATTCCTTTGCTGGAACGGGCGCTTGGCGCTATACTCGCGGCCCTCGCGTGGGGGTATAGCTCAGCTGGGAGAGCGCTTGCATGGCATGCAAGAGGTCAGCGGTTCGATCCCGCTTACCTCCACCACCGAATCCCGCTCCGTCGCACGCCCTGCGGCCGAGATAACCCGCTTCTGACCCTTGTTTTCGCCCGATGGCGGAAACTCGGGTAGGGTTATAAAGTTGATCCGATTGTCTTGATCCGATTGTCGCGGGACCAAGGGCGCGCACCCCACCATGCAGAGTGATCCGAAGGCCGGTTCCACGGCCCGCGCCGACGGCGCGTCCAAGCCCGACGCGGCGGCGGCCGGCTTGCGCGAGGACGTGCTCCACTTCGACCCGCTGCTCGACTGCCTGGTCGAGCTGACGCGCATCCACGGGCGTCCCAGCACGCGCGCGTCGCTGTCGGCCGGCCTGCCGATGCCGCTGACCGGGCTGACGCCGGCCCTGCTGCCCCGCGCGGCGGCGCGCGCCGGGTTCACCAGCAAGGCGGTGCGCCTCCCGCTCGACAAGCTGGACCCGGCGCTGCTGCCCGCGATCCTCCTGCTGCGCGACAACCGTGCCTGCCTGCTGGTCGAGTGGTCGGCGGATCGCAAGACCGCGCGCGTGCTGTTCCCGGAGACGGGGCAGGGCAGCGTGGCGATCGCCGCCGGCGAACTCGTCGCGCGCTACTCGGGCATCGCGATCTTCTGCCGCCCGCAATTCCGCTTCGACGCGCGCACGCCGGAGGTCCACAAGCTGGCGCAGCGCCACTGGTTCTGGGGCGCGTTCCTCGAGCAGGCCGGCCTCTATCGCGACGTGCTCGCGGCGGCGCTGCTGATCAACCTGTTCGCCATCGTGATGCCGTTCTTCTCGATGACGGTGTACGACCGCGTGGTGCCGAACTTCGCCCAGGAGACGCTCTGGGCGCTGGCGATCGGCATCCTGCTCGTGATCGTGCTCGACTACGTGCTGCGCCTGATGCGCGGCCACTTCATCGACCTCGCGAGCGCCCGCATCGACCGGGACCTCTCGGCGCTGATGATGGAGCGGGTGCTGTCGATGCGCATGAAGGACCGGCCCGCGTCGGTCGGCTCGTTCGCGCAGACCCTGCGCTCGTTCGAGTCGCTGCGCGACTTCCTCGCCTCGGCCACCGTGACCGCGCTGATCGACCTGCCCTTCACGGTGATCTTCCTGGCGATGATGCTGTGGATCGCCTGGCCGATGGTGATCCCGGTGGTCGTCGGCTTCGTCGCGGTGGCCTTGTACGGCTACGTCATCCAGCACAAGATGACCGAGATCTCCGAGGCGAACTACCGCGCCGGGGCACTGCGCAACTCGACGCTGATCGAGAGCCTGACCGCGCTCGAGGCGATCAAGGCGCACACCGCCGAGGGCGTGATGCAGCGCAAGTGGGAGAACAGCACCGAGTACATCTCGCGCGTGAACCGGCAGTTGCGGTTCCTCTCCTCGTCGGCGACCAACGCCGCGTCGTCGATCCAGATGCTGCTCAACGTCGTGCTGGTGATCCTGGGGGTCTACCTGATCCACGACGCGAAGCTCTCGATGGGTGCGCTGGTCGCCTGTTCGATGCTCTCCGGGCGCGCGATCGCGCCGCTCGGCACGCTGGTCGGCCTGCTGATGCAGTACCACGGCGCCAAGGGCGCGCTGACGCACCTCGAGAAGACCATGACGCAGGAGACCGAGCGCGCCAACGCCGCCTCCTTCGTCCACCGCCCGGAATTCCGCGGCGACATCGAGCTTCGCGACGTGCACTTCCAGTACGCCGAGAAGGGGCCCGAGGCGCTGAAGGGCGTGTCGGTGAAGATCGCCGCCGGCGAGCACGTGGTGGTGCTCGGGCGTGTCGGTTCCGGCAAGACGACGCTGCACAAGCTGCTGCTCGGGCTCTACGCGCCGACCAAGGGCGCGGTGTTCCTCGACGGCATCGACCTGCGCCAGCTCGATCCGGCGGACGTGCGCCGCAGCGTCGGCTACGTGGCGCAGAACTGCATGCTGTTCTACGGCACGCTGCGCGAGAACATCGCCATCGGCGCGCCCTACGCGGACGACCGCGCGATCGTCGAGGCGGCGCGCATCGCCGGCCTCTCGGAGTTCGTCGATCGCCACCCGATGGGCTTCGACATGATCATCGGCGAGCGTGGCGAGACGCTCTCGGGCGGCCAGCTGCAGGGCGTCTCGATCGCGCGCGCGGTGCTGATGAACCCGCCGATGCTGCTGCTCGACGAGCCGACGAGCTCGATGGACTTCTCCTCCGAGCGCGACCTGATGCAGCGGCTTCGCGAGTACGCGCGCGGCAAGACGATGGTCATCGTGACCCACCGCTCTAGCCTGATCGAGCTCGCCACGCGCATCCTGGTCATCGACGACGGCAAGGTCGTCGCCGACGGCCCGCGCGAAGAGGTGATCGAGGCGTTGCGCGCCGGTCGCGTCGGGAGGGCGCCATGAAGCCGTTCGCCGACGTCGCCATCGCGTTCTTCTCGCGCGTCGCGGGCTGGCTCGAGCCGATGCGCAAGCGCGTCGACCCGCTGCTCGATCCGCCGCTGCGCTGGGTTGGCGGCCGCGGCCCGCTGAAGGGCGAAACCGCCATCGACGAAGCGGAGGAACTGCTGGAGCGGCAGGATCCGCTGCGCGCCCGCGCGGTGCTGCGGGTGCTGCTGCTCGTCGTCGTTCTGTTCATCGCCTGGGCGGCGTTCGCACCCATGGAGGAAGTCGCGCGCGGCGAGGGTCGCGTGGTACCGTCCAAGCAGTTGCAGGTGCTGCAGAGCCTGGATGGCGGCATGGTGTCGGAGATCCTCGTGAAGGAGGGACAGGTGGTCGCCGCGGGCCAGGTGCTGCTGCGCATCGACCCGACGCGCTTCGTCTCGTCGGTGCGCGAGAACCGCGCGCAGTACCTTTCGCTGATCGCGAAAGCGGCGCGGCTGAAGGCGCTGTCGGACGGCACCTCGTTCGTGCCGCCCCCCGAACTGGAGAAGGAAGACCCGAAGCTGCTCTCCGAGGAATTGCGCCTCTTCGAGGCGCGGCGCTCGGAGCTCGCGAGCCTGGTCGCGGTCACGCGCCAGCAGCTGGCGGCGCGGCAGGCGGAACTGACGGAAGCGACCGCGAAGCGCGACGAGGCGGCGCGGTCCTTCGACCTCACGTCGCAGGAACTCGCGGTGACCAAGCCGCTCGCCGGGTCGGGCGCGGTGTCCGAGGTGGAACTGCTGCGCCTGGAGCGCGACGTCGCGCGCTTCCGCGGCGAGCGCAACCAGGCGGTGGCGCAGATCGCGCGCGCGCAGGCCGGCATCGTCGAGGCCTCGCACAAGATGCGCGAGGTGGAGCTGAACTTCCGCAACGAGTCGGGCAAGGAACTCGCCGAAACGCAGGCGCGCATCTCGCAGCTGACCGAAGGCAACGTGGGCCTGTCCGACCGCGTGAAGCAGTCCGAGCTGCGCTCGCCCATGCGTGGCACGGTGAAGCGGCTGCTGGTGAACACGGTGGGCGGCGTGGTGCAGCCCGGGCGCGACGTGGTCGAGGTCGTGCCGCTCGACGACTCGCTGCTCGTCGAGGCGCGGATCCAGCCGCGCGACGTCGCCTTCCTGCACCCGGGACAGCGCGCGATCGTGCGGCTGACCGCCTACGACTACGCGACCTACGGCGGGCTCGAAGGCGCCCTCGAGCAGATCGGCGCGGACTCGGTCACCGACGAGAAGGGCGCCATCTACTACACGGTCCGCGTCCGTACGCGCGAGAATTCGCTCGGCAAGGACCTGCCGATCATCCCCGGCATGGTCGCCGA
>CAZTXP010000183.1:0-9841 GCA_964617355.1 uncultured Enterobacteriaceae bacterium | reverse complement strand
CATGGTGGTGCTCGGCACGCTCATCGGCGGCATGGTCGTCGCGATGTACCTGCCGATCTTCAAGCTCGGCCAGGCGGTGTAAGGGGCGGTGGACTTCGCGGGCTGGATCGCCCTGCCGGAGGTCCTGCCCTGGGCGGCGCTTGCCTTCGGGCTCTGCGTCGGCAGCTTCCTGAACGTCGTCGTTCACCGCGTCCCGCGGATGATGGATCGCGAGTGGCGCGCGCAGTGCGCGGAACTCGAGGGCCGCGAAGCGGCGCCCGCGCCGCGCTACAACCTCGTGGTGCCGCGCTCCGCCTGCCCCTCTTGCGGGCGCATGATACGCGCGCACGAGAACGTGCCGGTGGCGAGCTGGCTCTTCCTTCGCGGCCGCTGCGCGGGGTGCAAGGCGCGGATCCCGGTGCGCTACCCTGTCGTCGAGATCGCTGGCGGCGCGATCGCCGCGTACGCCGCGGCGCGCTACGGCGCCAGCCTCGCCGCGCTCGGCGCTATGGTGTTCTCCTGGACGCTGCTCGCGCTGGCGCTGATCGACTACGATACGCAGTACCTGCCCGACGACCTCACGCTGCCGCTGGTCTGGGGCGGGCTCGCGTTCAACGTGGCGGGCACGTTCGTGCCGCTGTCTTCCGCCGTGATCGGCGCGATGGCGGGCTACCTGTCGCTGTGGCTGGTCTACTGGGGCTTCAAGCTCGCCACCGGCAAGGAGGGCATGGGCTACGGCGACTTCAAGCTGCTCGCCGCGATCGGCGCCTGGCTCGGCTGGGCGATGCTGCCGCTCGTGATCCTGCTGTCGTCGGTCGTCGGCGCGATCCTCGGCATCGCGATGATCGCGGCCCGGCGCCACGGGCGCGACAAGCCGATGCCGTTCGGGCCGTACCTTGCCGCCGCCGGCGCGATCGCGCTGTTCTGGGGCCCGGAAATCGCGCGGCGCTGGCTGCCGCCGATCGGCTGATGCCCTGGGTCGTCGGCCTCACCGGCGGCATCGGCAGCGGCAAGAGCGCGGCCGCGGACGCCTTCGCCGCGCGCGGCGTCACCGTGGTCGACACCGACGCAATTGCGCACGCGCTGACACGCCCGGGCGGCGCGGCGATCCCGCTGGTCCGCGAGGCGTTCGGCGACGATGCGATCGCGCCGGATGGCGCGATGGACCGCAAGCGCATCCGCGAGCTCGTGTTCCGCGACGCTACGGCCAAGGCGAGACTCGAAGGCATCCTGCACCCGATGATCCGCGCCGAGTCCGAGCGCCAGGTCCGCGCGGCGACCGGCCCCTACGCGATGCTGGTCGTGCCGCTGCTGGTCGAGTCCGGGAACTACCGCAAGCGCGTGGACCGCGTGCTGGTGGTCGATTGCAGCGAAGAGGTGCAGGTGGCGCGCGTCGGCAAGCGCAGCGGCCTCGCGCCGGACGAAGTGCGCAGGATCATCGCGGCGCAGGTGCCGCGAGCGCAGCGTCTCGCGGCGGCGGACGACGTGATCGACAATTCCGGCTCGCTTGACGCGCTGCAGCAGGCCGTGTCCGCGCTGCACCAGCGGTACCTGGACCAGGCCGCCGCGGGAGCGCTCCGGGCGCGCAGTTGAGAAGTCAATTTGTGTTCGATGCGCAAATCGCTCAGAATCCGGGCATTTTCCACCCCGGGATGCGGGCCGGAACGATGCGGCGGGTGCGGACTTGATCACCTTCGAATACCCGCTGAACGAGCGGATCCGGACCCTGCTCCGCCTCGAGGATCTGTTCGAGCGCTCGCGGCACTTCATCGCCCGCACTGATCCGCTCGACCACCACGTCGCGCTGCTGACCCTCTTCGAGATCCTCGAAGTCTCCAGCCGGGCCGACCTGAAGTCCGACCTGCTGCAGGAACTCGAGCGCCAGAAGCAGGTGCTGCTGTCGTTCCGCAACAACCCCGAGATCTCGGAAGACGCGCTGAACAACGTGCTGCGCGACATCGAACAGGCCGCCGCCGCGCTGTTCTCGATGACCGGGCGCATCGGCCAGTACTTGCGCGAGAACGAGTGGCTGATGTCGATCAAGCAACGCACCGGCATTCCCGGCGGCGCGTGCGAGTTCGACCTGCCGTCGTACCACTACTGGCTGCACCGGCCCGCCGACGAGCGCATCGGCCAGCTCACCGCGTGGACCAGCCCGCTGTACCCGCTGCGCGACGGCTCGGCGATCATCCTGCGCATCCTGCGCGAGTCCGGAAAGCCGCAACGCCTGCTCGCGCCGCAGGGCACGTACCAGCAGATGCTCGGCGGCCGCACCGCGCAGATGCTGCGCGTGAACCTCGACTCCAGCCACGGCTGCGTGCCCGAGATCAGCGCCAACAAGTACGTGCTCAACATCCGCTTCCTGATCCAGGGCGCCGACGAAGCGCGCGCGCGCACCGCCGAGGCGGACCTGCCTTTCGACCTGACGTTCTGCAACCTGTGAAGACGGTGGCGTGCCCCACCTGCGGCGCGCCCGCGGCCTTCGCGCCGTCGAACCCGTCGCGGCCGTTCTGCAGCGAACGCTGCAAGCTCATCGACCTCGGTGCCTGGGCCAGCGAGTCGTACCGCGTGCCGGTCGAGTCGCCGCCGGAGCCCGAAGGGCCGGCACCGCGCGACAACTAGCGCGCCCAGCTTCCCCGGATCATCGCGATGCCGTGCGCCCCGGCCGCCTGTGCGGTGGCGAGGGTGTCCGCTTGCAGCCCGCCAATGGCGTACACCGGGATACCGGCGCCCTCGACCAGCCGCTGGAAGGTCTTCCACCCGAGCGCCGGCGCGCCGGGATGCGTCGCAGTCGGCAATGCGGGCCCGAGCACCGCGAAATCCAGGCCCAAGGCCATTGCATGCTCGAGTTCCTCGCGCGTGTGGACCGACGCCCCGCACAGCGGCGTCGCGGGCCGCGCACGCAGCGCGCGCAGGCTTGCCGAATCATGGTGCTCGCCGTCGAGGCCGGCTCCCGGGGGCCCGACTACCCTGGCGCCCTTCGCGCGCGCAGCGCGCTGCACGGCCTCGACGAAGCCTGCGTCGTACATGCGTGCGCCGCGGATCCGCAGCAATCGCAACCCCGAGCCGAGCCGGGCCTCGACCTGCGCAAGCGTCGTGTCGTCCGACGTGATCGCGTACTCATCAGGCAGCGCGAGCGCGGCCAGCACGGGCGCGTTCGCCGGCAGCATCGGCTCCACGCATGCGGTGCCGGGCAACTGCCAGGTCAGCGCCTGCCCCTCCCGCGGATGCGGCACGCCCTCCCACGCGAAGACGCGGAAGAAGTGCAGGCGCACGGTCGCGTGCTCGTAGGTGAAGACGCGGGTAATCCACGGAACCGCGGTGCGCACGTCCACGCCCAGTTCCTCGTGCAGCTCGCGCGCGAGCGCCTGCGACGGCGCCTCGCCGGCCTCGACCTTGCCGCCGGGGAATTCCCACCACCCGGCGTAGACCTTGCCCTCGGGCCGTCGCGCGAGCAGGAACGCGCCGTCGGCGCGCAGGAGCACCGCGGCCGCGACGTCGACGATCTTCACGGAGGCCGCTAGCGCTTCGACCCGCGCGCGCGACGGCCGCCGTCGTGGCGCCCGGCCCAGTCCCGTGCGAACTGGAAGGCCACGCGGCCGCTGCGCGAGCCGCGCTGCAGCGCCCACTGCAGGGCCTCTTCGCGCGCAGTATCGACCTCGCGCGCGCCGCAGCCGAGCACCTGCATCCAGTGCGCGACGATCGCGAGGTACTCGTCCTGGTCGAAGGGATAGAACGAGACCCAGAGCCCGAAGCGCTCGGAGAGCGAGATCTTCTCCTCGACCGACTCGCCTGGGTGGATCTCGTCGCCCACCGTCTTCGCCTCGAGGTTGTCGGTCATGTACTCGGGCATCAGGTGCCGGCGATTCGAGGTCGCGAAGATCAGCACGTTCTCGCTGGTCGAGGAGATCGACCCGTCGAGCGCGACCTTCAGCGCGATGTAGCCGGCATCGCCGCCCTCGAAGGTGAGGTCGTCGCAGAAGATCATGAAGCGCTCGGGGCGCCCGGACACCAGGTCGACGATCTGCGGCAGGTCGACGAGGTCGTTCTTCTCGACCTCGATCAGGCGCAGGCCGCGCGGCGCGTACTTGTTCAGCAGGCCCTTGACGATCGACGACTTGCCCGTGCCGCGCGCCCCGGTGAGCAGCACGTTGTTCGCCGGCCGCGCCTCGACGAACTGGCGCGCGTTCTGCTCGACCGTGCGGATCTGCGGCTGGATGCCCTGCAGGTCCTCCAGGCGCATGCGATGCACGTGGCGCACCGGCTGCAGCCAGCCGCGCGTCGCGCCGAGAGCGGCGCTCTTCCTCCAGCGGAAGGCGATGCTCGCCTTCCAGTCGGTCGGCGGCACCGCCACGGGCAGGGACTGCTCGATCTGCTCCAGCACGCGCTCGGCGCGCGCCAGCAGGGCTTCCAGGTTCTTCGCCATCAGGTCCGGTATTCCGCGTTGATCTTGACGTAGTCGTACGAGAAGTCGCAGGTCCAGACGGTCGCGCTCGCGCGGCCGCGGCCGAGCACCGCACGCACCGTGAATTCGGGCTTGGCGAGCACCGCCGCGCCCTGCGCCTCGCGGTAGCCGGGGTGGCGGCCACCGCGCTTCACGACCAGCACGTCGTCCATGTAGAGGTCGACCTTGGCGCTGTCCAGGCCCGGTACGCCCGAATACCCGACCGCGCAGACGATGCGGCCGAGGTTCGGGTCCGAAGCGAAGAAGGCCGTCTTCACGAGCGGCGAATGCGCGATCGCATACGCGGCGCGCCGGCACTCGGCGACGCTGCGGCCGCCGTCCACGCGCACGGTGACGAACTTGGTCGCGCCCTCGCCGTCGCGAACGATGGCTTGCGCAAGCTCCACGGCCACCGACGCGATCGCGTCCTCGAGCTTCGCCGCGTCCTTCGCGCCCTTCGGCGCGATGCCGGAGGCGCCGCTCGCGACGACCACGAACGAGTCGTTGGTCGAGGTGTCGCCATCCACCGTGATCGAGTTGAAGGAACGGTCGGCAACGCGCTTCACGATCGCGGCGAGCGCGCGGCGCTCGATCCTCGCATCAATGGCGACGAAACCGAGCATGGTCGCCATGTCGGGCCGGATCATGCCCGCGCCCTTGGAGATCCCCGTGATGGTGACCACGCCGCCCGCGAGCCGGATGCGGCGCGAGGCCGCCTTCGGCACGGTGTCGGTCGTCATGATCGCCTCGGCCGCGGCGGCCCAGTTGTCCTCGCGCAGGTCGCCGACGGCCGCCGGGATACCGGCGACGATGCGATCCGCGGGCAGCGGTTCCATGATCACGCCGGTCGAGAACGGCAGCACCTCGCCGGCCTTCACGCCGAGCGAGCGCGCGACGCCGTCGCACACCGTGCGCGCGCGCTTCAGGCCGTCGGTGCCGGTGCCGGCATTCGCGTTGCCGGTGTTCACCACGAGCGCGCGGATACCGGATTTCGACGCGAGGTGCTTGCGGCAGAGGATCACGGGCGCCGCGCAGAAGCGGTTCTGCGTGAACACTCCTGCCACCGTCGCGCCCTTCGCGAGGCGCATCACCAGCAGGTCGCGGCGGTTCGCCTTCTTCACCCCCGCCATCGCGATGCCGAGTTCCACCCCGGCCACCGGGTACAACGCAGCCGGATCCGGTTTATGCAGATTGACGGCCATCGTCCTCGAGTCCTGTCGGTAAAGGGGGCCGACGGGGGGAAACGCCGTGAGTTTCCCCCTGTCTAGATCAGGTCAGTTTGCCGTGGCAATGCTTGTACTTGCGCCCCGAGCCGCACGGGCACGGGTCGTTGCGGCCGACCTTCTGCGTCGGGCGCACCTGCGGGCGCGCCTTCTGCTCCTCGTCGCTGCCGAGCGCCTCGGCGTAGTCCGCGTGCTGCATGCGCACGTTCTCGACGTGGGCCGTGTCGTCGACCTTCGGCACCTCGTCCTGGGTACGGATCTCGACCTGGAAGAGGTTCTTCGTGACCTCGAGCTTGATCGCGTTCAGCAGCATGCCGAAGAGCTCGAAGGCCTCGCGCTTGTACTCCTGCTTCGGCTGCTTCTGCGCATAGCCGCGAAGATGGATGCCCTGGCGCAGGTGGTCGAGCGCCGCGAGGTGTTCACGCCAGTGCGAGTCGAGGATCTGCAGCGTGACGTAGCGCTCGTACTGGCGCCATTGCGGCTCGGCACCGGGCGGCACCTTTGCCGCGTAGAGCGCATCCGCCTGCGCGACGACCTTCTCGAGCAGGGTCTCGTCGTGCAGGTCGGGCTCCTTCGCGAGCCACTCCTTCACCGGCATTTCGACGCCCAGGTCCGCCTTCAGCGCCGACTCGAGCCCGGGGATGTCCCATTGCTCCTCGACGCTCTCGGCCGGCACGAACTGGCGGAACAGGTCCGTGACCACGCCCGCGCGCAGCTCGGAGACGTGCGCCGACACGTCGTCGGCCTCGAGAATGTCGTTGCGCAGCGCGTAGATCGTCCGGCGCTGGTCGTTGGAGACGTCGTCGTACTCGAGCAGCTGCTTGCGGATGTCGAAGTTGCGCGCCTCGACCTTGCGTTGCGCCGACTCGATCGAGCGCGTGACCATCGCATGCTCGATGGCCTCGCCCTCGGGCATCTTCAGCATCAGCATGATCTTGTTGATGCGCTCGCCGGCGAAGATGCGCAGCAGCGGGTCTTCCAGCGACAGGTAGAAGCGCGTGCTGCCCGGGTCGCCCTGCCGGCCGGAGCGGCCGCGCAGCTGGTTGTCCACGCGCCGCGACTCGTGGCGCTCGGTGCCGATGATGTGCAGGCCGCCCTCGCGGATCACGAGGTCGTGCAGCTCCTGCCACTCGCCGCGCAGCTTCTCGACGCGCGCGCGCTTCTCGTCCTCGGGCAGGTTCTCGGCGGCCTCGATCAGCTCGCACTGCTTCTCGACGTTGCCGCCGAGCACGATGTCCGTGCCGCGACCCGCCATGTTGGTGGCGATTGTGATCATCTTCGGCCGGCCCGCCTGCGCGACGATCTCGGCCTCGCGCGCATGCTGCTTCGCGTTCAGCACCTGGTGCGGCAGCGCCTCCTTCGACAGCAGCCCGGAGAGCAGTTCCGAACTCTCGATCGAGGTGGTGCCCACGAGGACCGGCTGGCCGCGCTGGTGGCAGTCGCGGATGTCGGCGATGATCGCCGCGTGCTTTTCCTTGGCGGTGCGGTAGACGAGGTCGAGGCGGTCGTCGCGCACCATCGGGCGATGCGTCGGGATGACCACGGTCTCCAGCCCGTAGATCTCCTGGAACTCGTAGGCCTCGGTATCCGCGGTACCCGTCATGCCGGCGAGCTTGCCGTACATGCGGAAGTAGTTCTGGAACGTGATCGACGCGAGCGTCTGGTTCTCGCTCTGGATCGACACGCCCTCCTTCGCCTCGACGGCCTGGTGCAGGCCGTCGGACCAGCGCCGGCCGGTCATCAGGCGGCCCGTGAACTCGTCGACGATCACGACCTCGCCCGCCTGCACCACGTAGTGCTGGTCGCGATGGAAGAGATGGTGCGCGCGCAGCGCGGCGTTCAGGTGGTGGACGAGGTTGATGTACAGCGGCTCGTAGAGGCTCGCGCCCTGCGGCAGCAGGCCGACGCGCGCGAGGATCTCCTCGGCCTTCGCGTGCCCGGCCTCGGACAGCGTGATCTGGTGGTTCTTCTCGTCCACCCAGAAGTCGCCCTCGCCCTTCTCCTCCGGCTGCTTCGAAAGGAGCGGCGCGACCTCGTTCATCCGGTAGTAGACCTCGGTGCGGTCCTCGGCCTGCCCGGAGATGATGAGCGGCGTGCGCGCCTCGTCGATCAGGATCGAGTCCACCTCGTCGACGATGGCGTAGGCGAGGCCGCGCTGGAAGCGCTCCTCGCGGTGCATCGCCATGTTGTCGCGCAGGTAGTCGAAGCCGAACTCGTTGTTGGTGCCGTAGGTGATGTCCGAGGCGTAGGCCTGGCGCTTCGCCTCGGGCTCCATCTGCGAGAGGTTCACGCCGACCGTCATGCCGAGGAACGAGTAGAGCTTGCCCATCCACTCGGCGTCGCGCTGCGCGAGGTAGTCGTTCACCGTGACGATGTGCACGCCGCGGCCGGTGAGCGCGTTCAGGTACGCCGGCAGCGTGGCGACGAGCGTCTTGCCCTCGCCGGTGCGCATCTCGGCGATCTTGCCGTGGTGGAGCACCATGCCGCCGATCAGCTGCACGTCGAAATGGCGCATGCGCAGCGAGCGCTTGCCGCCTTCGCGCACCACGGCGAAGGCCTCGGGCAGCAGGGCCTCGAGCGCGGCCTTGCGGGCCTCGTCGCGCCCTTCCTCGGGCGCAGCCTCGACGGCGTCGGCGATGCGCTGGCGGAATTCCGCAGTCTTCGCGCGCAACGCCTCGTCCGAGAGCCCGGCGATCTCGGGCTCGAGGGCATTGATGCGTTCGACGACGCGCTGGAACTGCCGCAGCAGCCGGTCATTGCGGCTGCCGAAGATCTTCTTGAGGACGTTCGAGATCATGAAGGCGGGGGAGAGGGCCTGCGAACCCCCGGAAAAATCAAGATTTTAACACGCAGGGGCCCGCCGACGGGCCCGCGCGGCGCCTAGCGGCGAGGCGCCGCGGTCGCTTCCGGCTTGGAGGCCAGCGCCGACTCGGCCGGCTGCCCGTTGGCGGCGAGGAGGAACTGCATCGGGTTCTGCGGCGAGCCCTTGAAACGCACCTCGAAGTGCAGGTGCGGGCCGGTGGAACGCCCGGTCGAGCCAATCTCGGCGATCTTGCGACCGCGCTGGATGACATCGCCTTCCTGCACCAGCAGCTTCGACGCATGCGCGTAGCGCGTGACGAGGTCGTTGCCGTGCTCGATGTCGATCATGTTGCCGTATTGCGGGTGGAAGCCCGCGAACTGGACCACCCCGCCCGCCGCCGCGACGATCGGCGTGCCGGTGTCGGCGATGAAGTCGATGCCCTCGTGCATCGACTGCTGGCCGGTGATCGGGTCGAGCCGGATGCCGAAGCCCGAGGCGTTGAAGCGGGCATTCACCGGCATCATGGTCGGCATCAGCTTCTTCTTCACCGCCTGCTCGAACAGCTGGGCCTCGAGCACGCCGAGCATATCGGTGCGACTCTCGACGCTGCGCGCCACTTCGGCGAGCCGGTCGCCGAACTCGCGCAGAGACAGGTTCTGCGCCGGCAGCGAGGTCGACGTGGCCCCGCCCAGACCCGGCGCCTCGCCGAAACGGAACTCCTGCGGCTTCAGGCCCGCCGTCGACGACAACCGCTCCCCGAGCGCGTCAAGGCGCGTCAGCTGTGCCTGCATCTCGCCCAGCTTGACCGCCATGGCGTTCAGGTTCTGCTGCACGAACTCGCGGCCGCGCTCGGCCTCGGCCCGGTGCACCGCCTGGACGACGTCGTGCAGCACCGGCACCTTGAACTCGACCGCGAGGCGCAGCGTCACCCAGTAGAGGGCCATGGTCAGGGCGACGAGCGTCAGCGCGCCGCCAAAGGCCGCCGCGGCCAGGTGGCCCAGGGAAATCGTGACGGTCTTGGTCTTTGCCAGCCGGTCGGGGATCAAGATAATCTGCACAGCTTCCCTCCGAGCCCAATACTGTCATGGCGCCCCCCCGGATCGACCGCTACCTGAAATCCGGCGAAACGCTCCAGCCTCTGGTCGCGAAAGCAATGGAAATATCCATTCTTTCAAGACGTTGTATCGATTTCTTGCCGCCGGAGCTGCGTCCCTACGTAGCGGGCGCCAACCTCCGGGGCGACATGCTAGTGATCCTCGCGGCCAACCCGGCCGTGGCGGCCAAGCTGAAGTTGCTGGCCGGACCTCTAGGCGACACCCTGCTGAAACAGGGGGCGAAGGTTAAAGGAGTTTCAGTGAGGGTGCAACCAAGCGGATTCGGGGAAAATGCTGC
>CAZTXP010000182.1:0-14727 GCA_964617355.1 uncultured Enterobacteriaceae bacterium | reverse complement strand
TGCCGATCTCGTGGGTACGGCGGTCCGCACACGCGAGGCTGGCCAGGACCCGGCGACGCGCACCTTTCAGGCTCTACGGATTCTCGTCAATCGGGAGCTTGAGGAAGTGCAGGTGATGCTGCCGCAGGCGATGGCGCGGCTGGCGCCCGGCGGGCGGCTCGCGGTCATCAGCTTCCACTCGCTGGAGGATCGCGTGGTGAAGCGCGCTTTCCAGTCGTGGGCGCGCCCCGAGGTGCCCCGGGACCTGCCGCTGCGCGCCTCGGAAATGCCACCAGCGCTTGGCACGCTGGTCGGGCGCGCGGTGCGCGCGGGCGACGCGGAGGTTCGTGCCAATCCGCGCGCGCGCAGCGCGACCCTGCGCACCCTCGAAAGGACGTCCGCGGCGTGGCCCGGCTGAACGTGCTGCTGCTACTCGTGCTGGTGGCCTGCGCCCTAGGCCTGGTCACCTCGCAGCACCTCGCGCGCAAGAAGCACTCCGAGCTCGAGCGCGAGTCGGCCCGCGCGCGCGAGCTCGACGTCGAGTTCGGCCAGCTGCAGCTCGAGGCCAGCACCTGGGGCCTGCACTCGCGCGTCGAGCGCATCGCCGCCGCCTCGCTCGGCATGCGCGCGCCGGACCCGCGCCGCGTGAGGATGGTGCCGCGCGACGGCGCTGCGGCGCCGGAGAAATCGCAATGAGCGCCGCAGCCGCAGCCGCGCCTGCGCGCATCCCGGTCTGGCGCGCCCGCTTCGTGCTGGTGCTGCTGGTCGCCGCGTTCGCCGCGGTGCTGGCGCGTGCCGCCTACCTGCAGGGCATGAAGACCGAGTTCCTGCAGGAAAAGGGCGAGGCGCGCTACTCGCGCGTGCTCGAGGTGCCGGCGACGCGCGGCCGCATCTCGGATCGCCACGGCGAGGCGCTGGCGATCTCGACGCCGGTAAGGTCGGTGTGGGCCATCCCGGGCTCGGTGCCGGTCGATGCTTCGCAGATGAAGCGGCTGTCGTCCCTGCTCGAGCTCGACCCGCGCGAGCTCGAGCGGCGCGTGACCGATACCACGCGCGATTTCGTCTACCTGAAGCGCCAGCTCGCGCCCGAGGCGGCCGAGCGCGTCGCCGCGCTGCAGATGCCCGGCCTCTACCAGCACCGCGAGTACCGCCGCTTCTACCCGGGCGGCGAGGTGATGGCGCACGTGGTCGGCTTCACCGGCGTCGAGGACTCCGGGCAGGAGGGCGTGGAGCTGGCCTTCCAGCCGAGCCTCGCAGGCAAGGCGGGCAGCCGGCGCGTGATCCGCGACCGCCTCGGCCGCATCGTCGAGGACGTCGAGTCGATCCGCGAGGCGCAGGACGGCGCCAACCTCGTGCTCGCGCTGGACAGCAAGATCCAGAGCCTCGCGTTCGGCGCGCTGAAGGCGGCGGTCGAGGCGCATCGCGCCAAGGCCGGCGCGATCGTGGTGCTCGACGTGCGTACGGGCGAGGTGCTCGCGCTCGCCAACCTGCCGACCTACAACCCGAACAACCGCGCCGCGCTCACCGGCCAGCAGCTGCGCAACCGGGTGCTGACCGACACCTTCGAGCCCGGCTCGACGATGAAGCCGTTCACCATCGCGCTCGCGCTGGAGACGGGCCTCGTCACGCCGAAGACCGTGGTGCAGACCGCGCCCGGCCGCCTGCAGATCGCGAACTACACCATCAAGGATGCGCACCCGGGCGGCGCGATGTCGGTGCAGCAGGTGATCCAGAAGTCCTCCAACGTCGGCACCGCGAAGATCGCGCTCAACATGCCCAAGCACGACGTCTGGGAGTACTACCGGCGCCTTGGCTTCGGCACGCAGCCCGCGCTCGGCTTTCCCGGCGAGGCCCCGGGGCGCGTGCGCGACGCGAAGACGTGGCGCCCGGTCGAGCAGGCGACGATGGCCTACGGCTATGGGCTCTCGGTCAGCCTGATGCAGCTCGCGCGCGCCTACACCGCGTTCGCGCGCGATGGCGAGATGGCGAGCCTGTCGCTGGTGCGCCGCGACGGCCCCGCCCAGGCCACGCGCGTGTTCTCGGCCGAGACCGCGGCCGCGATGCGCGAGATGCTCGAGCTCGCGGTGCAGCCCGGCGGCACCGCGCCACGCGCGCGCACTATGGGCTATCGCGTCGCCGGCAAGACCGGCACCGCGCACAAGCTCGAGGGCGGCGCGTACGCGTCGAGCAAGTACGTGGCCTCGTTCGCCGGCTTCGCGCCCGTGTCGGCGCCGCGCATCGTCGTCGCGGTGATGATCGACGAGCCCTCGGCGGGCCAGTACTACGGCGGCGCGGTGGCTGCGCCGGTGTTCTCGCAGGTGGTGCAGGGCGCGCTGCGGCTGCTCGGCGTGGCGCCCGATGCGCCGATGGTTCCGGTTCCGCTGCCCGGCGAGGGCGAGGAAGCCAGGGAAAGCACCTGATGGAGGCTCGCAGGATCGCATGGCGCAGACGGATGACCGGCAGGTGTTCGAGCGACTGGCACGGGAGGGCGCGGTGATCGATCGCCTCGTCTCCGACAGCCGACGCACGGGCGCCGGCGCGGCGTTCTTCGCCTGGCGCGGCGAGCGTGCCGACGGCCGCGCGCACATCGCCGACGCCGTGTCGCGCGGCGCCGCGGCCGTGCTGTGGGATCCGGAAGGCTTCGAATGGAATCGCGAGTGGCGCGTGCCGAACGCGCCCGTGCCGGCCCTGCGCAGCCGCGCGGGCCGGCTGGCCGATGCATTCCACGCGCATCCTTCGAAGGATCTCTGGGTCTGTGGCGTCACCGGCACCAACGGCAAGACCTCGTGCTCGCAGTGGATCGCGGCCGCGCTCGGTGCGCTCGGTACGCGCGCGGGCGTGATCGGCACGCTGGGCGCCGGCATCGCCGGCGAGGCGCTCGAGCCGACCGTGAACACCACGCCGGACGCGCTCGAGGTGCACCGCCTGCTCGCGGGCTTCCGCGCCGCAGGCGCGCGCGCGGCGGCAATGGAAGTGTCCTCGCACGCGCTCGCGCAGGAGCGCGTGAACGGCGTGCGCTTTCGCTGCGCGCTGTTCACCAACCTTTCGCACGACCACCTCGACTACCACGGCACGATGCAGGCCTACGCCGAGGCGAAGTCGCGCCTGTTCGCGATGCCGGGGCTCGAGACCGCGGTGCTCAACCTCGACGACGTCGCCGGCGTGCGCCTCGCGCAGCGACTGCGGGGCACCGGCGTGCGCACCATCGGCTACAGCCTCGCGGCTGGCGCCGTGGCGCCGGGCAGCGTGGACGAGGCGGTGGCGGCGACGCAGGTGGAATTCGGCGCCGACGCGACCGAGATGGTGGTCGCGTGCGCGGGCCGGTCGGTGCCGCTGCGGCTCTCGCAGCCCGGGCGCTTCAGCGCGTCCAATGCGCTGGGCGTGTTCGGGTGCCTCGTCGCCTATGGCCTCGCGCCCGCGGAGGCGGCCGCCCGCGTGGCTGCCTTGCCGGCGGTGCCCGGGCGGTTGCAGAGGCTGGGTGGCCACGGCCGGCCGCTGGTGGTGGTCGACTATGCGCACACGCCCGACGCGATCGAGAACGTGCTGCGCACGCTGCGACCGGTGGCCGACGTGCGCGGCGGGCGGCTCGTCGCGCTGTTCGGCGCGGGCGGCGACCGCGATCCCTCGAAGCGCGCGGCGATGGGCGAGGCGGCGTCGCGCCGCGCGGACTTCGTGGTGCTGACTTCCGACAATCCGCGCGGCGAGGATCCCGACGCGATCCTCGCGGCCATCGCGGCCGGCGTGGGTGGCGAATATCGCATCGTGCGCGACCGCGCCGAGGCGATCGCGCTCGCGGTGGCCGAGGCGTCGACGGCGGACGTGATCCTCGTCGCCGGCAAGGGCCACGAGGCGTACCAGGAGATCGCGGGCCGGCGGATGCCGTTCTCGGATGTCGTGGTGGCGCAATCCGCGCTCGATCAGCGGGGGCGCGCATGATCGGCCTGCGCGAAGCCGCGGTGGCGATCGGCGCGACCGTGCGCGGCATGGACGCCGTGCTCTCGGGCGTGTCGACCGACACGCGCACCATCGGCACGGGCGAGCTCTTCGTCGCCGTGCGCGGCGAGCACTACGACGGCCACGAGTTCCTCAAGGTCGCAAAGGACCGCGGCGCCGCGGCGGCGATGGTCGATGCGCGCTACGCGGGCGAAGCGCCCTTGCCGCTGCTGGTGGTCGACGATACGCGCCGCGGGCTCGGGCGCCTCGGGCGCCACTGGCGCGGGCGCTTTCGCGCCACGGTGATCGCGGTGGCCGGCTCCAACGGCAAGACCACCACCAAGGAGATGCTCGCGGCGATCCTGCGCGCGCACGCGGGCGAGGCCGGCGCGCACGCGACGCGAGGCAACCTGAACACCGACATCGGCGTGCCGATGACGCTGCTCGGCCTGCGCGAGGCGCACCGCTATTGCGCGGTCGAACTCGGCATGAACCACCCCGGCGAGATCGCCGAACTCGCCGCGATCGCGCAGCCGGACATCGCCGTGGTGACCAACGCCCAGCGCGAGCACATGGAGTTCATGCGCACGGTCGAGGCGACGGCGGAGGAGAACGCCGAGGCCTTCCGCGCGCTTTCGCCGCAGGGGGTCGCGGTCGTGAACGCCGACGACCTCTGTCGCGCGCTGTTCCTCGCCGCCGCGGGCGCGCGCCGCGTGGTCGAGTTCGGCCTCGCGCGCCGCGCCGACGTGTCCGGCAGCTACACGCTCCGCCACCTCGACAGCGAGATCGTGGTGCGCACGCCGGATGGCGAGGCGGGCGCGACGCTCGCGATCCCGGGCCTGCACAACGTCCGCAACGCGCTCGCCGCCGCGGCCTGCGCGTGGGCCGCGGGCATCCCGCCCGCGGCGATCGGCGCCGGGCTGTCGGCCTTCCGCCCGTACACCGGCCGCCTGCAGGTGAAGGCGGGGCCCGGCGGCGCGACGCTCATCGACGACAGCTACAACGCCAACCCCGACTCGGTGCGCGCGGCGATCGACGTGCTCGCCGCATCGAAGGGATCCACCGTGCTGGTGCTCGGCGACATGGGCGAAGTCGGCGCGCAGGGGCCGGCGTTCCACGCCGAGGTCGGGGCCTACGCGAAGGAGCGCGGCGTCGGCGCGCTCTACGCCATCGGCGACGCGACGCCCGACGCGGTGTCGGCGTTCGGCGAGGGCGCGCGCCACTTCGACGCCGTCGACCCGCTTGCCGCCGCTGCGCGCGAGGCTGCGCTCGCGGGCGCGACGCTGCTCGTCAAGGGCTCGCGGTTCATGCGCATGGAACGCGTGGTGGCTGCGCTGGTCGACGCGCCGGCCGCGCGCGCCGGAGGGGCGCACTGATGCTGCTCGAACTCGCGCAATGGCTGGCGAAGGACTTCCGCCTCTTCAACGTCTTCAACTACATCACGCTGCGCGCGGTGCTCGCGTGCCTGACCGCGCTCGCGATCTCGCTGATCCTCGGCCCGGCGCTGATCCGCAAGCTCACCGCCTACAAGATCGGCCAGGCGGTGCGCGACGACGGCCCGAAGTCGCACCTCACCAAGGCCGGCACGCCGACCATGGGCGGCGCGCTCATCCTGCTGTCGATCGGCATCACGACGCTGCTCTGGGGCGACCTCGAGAACCGCTTCCTGTGGGTGGTGCTGCTCGTCACGCTCGCGTTCGGCGCCATCGGCTGGGTGGACGACTACCGCAAGGTCGTGCACCGCAACCCGAAGGGCCTGTCGGCGAAGGCGAAGCTCTTCTGGCAGTCGATCTTCGGCCTCGCCGCGGCCGCCTACCTCGCCTACACCGCGCAGGCGATGCCCGCGCTCGACGAGCTGATCGTGCCGTTCTTCAAGCACGTGGCGTATCCGCTCGGCGCGTTCGGCTTCATCGCGCTTACCTACTTCGTCATCGTCGGCACCTCGAATGCGGTGAACCTGACCGACGGCCTCGACGGGCTCGCGATCATGCCCACGGTGATGGTCGGCGGCGCGCTCGGCATCTTCGCCTACGTGGCCGGCAACGCGGTATTCGCGAAGTACCTCGGCCTGCCGCACATCGCCGGGGCGGGCGAACTCACGGTGTTCTGCGGCGCGCTGGTCGGCGCCGGGCTCGGCTTCCTTTGGTTCAATGCCTATCCGGCCGAGGTGTTCATGGGCGACGTCGGCGCGCTGGCGCTGGGCGCCGCGCTCGGCACGGTGGCGGTGATCGTGCGCCAGGAGATCGTGCTCTTCATCATGGGCGGCGTATTCGTCGCAGAGACGCTGTCGGTGATGCTGCAGGTGATCTACTTCAAGGCCACCGGCGGCAAGCGCATCTTCCGCATGGCGCCGCTGCACCACCACTACGAGCTGGAGGGCTGGAAGGAATCGCAGGTCGTGGTGCGCTTCTGGATCATCACCATGATGCTAGTGCTGTTCGGGCTCTCCACGCTGAAGCTGCGGTAGCCATGCGAATGCACGAGCCACCCTTCCGACTGCTGCGCCGTCCCGAGCCGAGGTCCCTCGCGGGCCAGCGCGTGCTGGTGCTCGGGCTGGGCGACTCGGGCCTGTCGGCGGCCCGCTGGATCGCGTCGCAAGGCGGTCGCGTGTGCGCGGCCGACACGCGCGATGCGCCACCGGGCGCGGGGGCGCTGGCCGCCCACGTGCCCGGCGCCGAATTGCGTCGCGGCGCGTTCGACGCCGCGCTGCTCGACGGCGCCGATCTCGTGTGCATCAGCCCGGGGCTGTCGCTGGCGTTGCCGGTGGTGCGCGACGCGGTCGCGCGAGGGCTGCCCGTGCTCGGTGACATCGAACTCTTCGCGTGGCACGTGCGCGCCTCGTCGGCGCCGTCGAAGGTGATCGCGATCACCGGTACCAACGGAAAGACGACGGTGACCGCGCTCGCGGGCCATCTCCTGCGATCGGCCGGCGTGGATGCCGAGGTCGCGGGCAACATCTCGCCGGCGGCGCTCGACGCGCTGCGCGAACGCGAAGGGCAGGCTCCGGCAGCCTGGGTGCTCGAGCTCTCGAGCTACCAGCTCGAGACCACGTGGTCGCTGGCGCCGGACGTGGCGACGTTCCTGAATCTCACCGAGGACCATCTCGACCGCTACGCCGGCCTCGAGCACTACGGCGCCGCGAAGGCGCGCATCTTCGCGGGCGCCCGCGACCAGGTCGTGAACCGCGACGACGCGGCTGCCGCCGCGTGCTTCACGCCGGCGCCCGACGCGTGGACCTTCGGGCTCGGCGTGCCGGCGGGCGAGCGTGATTTCGGCGTGCGCTTCCACGATGGTCGCGACTGGCTGGCGCGCGGAGGGGAGCGCCTGCTCCCGGCCGAGGAATTGCCGATCGCCGGCGCGCATAACGTCGCCAACGCGCTCGCCGCGCTGGCGCTCTGCGCGGCGGCCGGCGTCGAGCCCGGCCGCGTCGTCGACGGACTGCGCAGCTTCCGCGGCCTGCCGCACCGCGTCGAGCGCGTGCGCGTGCGGCGCGGCGTCGACTGGGTCGACGATTCCAAGGGCACCAACGTCGGCGCGGCGGTGGCGGCGATGCGCGGCCTCGGGCGCACGGTGGTGCTGATCGCGGGCGGCGAAGGCAAGGGGCAGGACTTCGCGCCGCTCGCCGCCGCCGCGGCCGACCACGCGAGTCGCGTGCTGCTGATCGGGCGCGATGCGCCGGCGATCGCCGCGGCGCTGAAGGAGCAGGGCGTGGCATACGAGACCTGCGCGAGCCTCGAAGACGCGGTGCGGCGCGCGGCCGCGATCGCCGAGCCGGGCGAGGCGGTGCTGCTCTCGCCCGCGTGCGCGAGCTTCGACCAGTTCCGCGACTACAAGGACCGCGGGGAGCGCTTTGCGCGCGCCGTCGCGGCGCTGGAGGCATAGCGCGATGTCGGTCGGCGCGATCCTCGGCGTGGGGCGTGCGGGCGTGCCGCTCGCCGGCCGCTCGAGCGAGCCCGAGTACGACCGCGGGCTCGCGTGGTCGGCGCTGCTGTTGCTCGCCATCGGCCTCGTGATGGTGTACTCGGCCTCGATCGCCACCGCCGAGGCGAGCCGTTTCACCGGCCAGAACGCGGCCTATTTCCTGCTGCGGCAAAGCGTGTTCCTCGCCGCGGCGCTGGCCGCGGCGCTGGCGGTGTTCCTGGTGCCGATCCGCGTCTGGCAGCAGCTCGCGCCGTGGCTCTTCGTCGGCGCGGCGATCCTGCTCGCGCTGGTGCTGGTGAAGGGTATCGGCCGCGAGGTGAACGGCGCGAAGCGCTGGCTCTCGCTCGGCTTCGCCAACCTGCAGCCCTCGGAGTTCATGAAGGTCGCGACGGTGCTCTACGCGGCCGACTACACGGTGAGGAAGGCCGCGGTGCTGAAGAGCTTCCGCCGCGGGCTGCTGCCGATGCTGTCGGTGATGCTGGTGGTGTCGTGGCTGCTCTTGAAGGAGCCGGACTTCGGCGCCTTCGTGGTGATCGCGGTGATCGCCTTCGGGCTGCTGTTCCTCGGCGGCATGAACATGCGCCACTTCCTCGCGCTGATCGCGATGCTCGGCGTCGGCTTCGCCGGGCTGGTGCTGACCTCCGAATACCGCATGCAGCGCATCTTCGGCTTCATGGACCCGTGGTCCGACCCGTTCGGCAAGGGCTACCAGCTGTCGCACGCGCTGATCGCGGTGGGGCGCGGCGAATGGCTCGGCGTGGGCCTGGGCGCGAGCATCGAGAAACTGCACTACCTGCCCGAGGCGCACACCGATTTCATCCTCGCGGTGCTCGCCGAGGAGCTCGGCTTCGCCGGCGTGGTCGTGGTGATGGCCCTCTTCGTGTGGATCGTGCTGCGCGCGTTCGCGATCGGCCGCCACGCGGCCGGTGCCGGCAAGCCGTGGGAATCGCTGGTCGCGCACGGCATCGGCATCTGGATCGGCTTCCAGTCGCTGATCAGCATGGGGGTGAACCTCGGCCTCCTGCCGACCAAGGGCCTGACGCTGCCGCTGATGAGCTTCGGCGGCTCGGGGCTGGTGGCCAACTGCATCGGCCTCGCGATCCTGCTGCGCATCGACTGGGAGAACCGCCAGCGATCGCGCGGCTACGGCACGGGCGGGGGCGGCGCGTGAGCACCATCCTCATCATGGCGGGCGGCACCGGCGGGCACGTGTTCCCCGGCCTCGCGGTCGCCGACGTGCTCCGCAGCCGCGGATGGCGCGTGGTGTGGATGGGCGCGAAGACCGGCATGGAGGCGCGCCTGGTGCCGGCGCGCGGATACGACATGGCCTGGGTTCGCATGAGCGGCGTGCGCGGCAAGGGCCTCGTCGCCAAGCTGCTCCTGCCGCTGAACCTGCTCTACGCGTTCTGGCAGTGCGCGCGCGCGATTTTCTCGATCCGGCCCGACGTGGTGCTCGGCATGGGCGGCTACGTCGCGTTCCCGGGCGGCATGATGGCCTCGCTGCTTGCGCGTCCGCTCGCGATCCACGAGCAGAACTCGATCGCCGGCCTGACCAACCGCGTGCTCGCCGGCGTCGCCGACCGCGTGTTCGTGGCGTTCCCCGGCGCGCTGCCCAGGGGCGAGTGGTGCGGCAACCCGGTGCGCGAGGACATCGCCGCGCTGGAGTCGCCCGAGACGCGCTACGCAGGCCGCAACGGCCCATTGCGCCTGCTGGTCGTCGGCGGCAGCCTCGGCGCGCAGGCGCTGAACGAAATCGTGCCGAAGGCGCTCGCGAGCTTCGCACCGGCCGAGCGGCCGCAGGTCGTGCACCAGGCGGGCGAGAAGCACCTCGAGCAGTTGCGCGCGCACTATTCGCAGGCCGGTGTCGAGGGCGAACTCGTCGCGTTCATCGAGGACATGGCGGTGCGCTACGCGCAGGCGGACCTCGTGATCTGCCGCGCGGGCGCGACCACGGTCACCGAACTCGCGGCCGGCGGCGTGCCGGCGGTGCTGGTCCCGTTCCCGCACGCGGTGGACGACCACCAGACCGCGAACGCGAAATTCCTCGCCGGGCGCGGCGCCGCGGTGCTGCTGCCGCAGGCCGAGGCGACGCCGGAGCGGCTCGCGTCGCTGCTGCGCTCGCTCGATCGCACCGCGCTCGTCGGGATGGCAGCGAAGGCGCGCGAGGCGGCGAAGCCCGACGCCGCGCGCGCCGTGGCGGACGCGTGCGCGCGCATGGCCGGAGTGGCGGCATGAAGCACAAGGTGAGGCGCATCCACTTCGTCGGTATCGGCGGATCCGGCATGAGCGGCATCGCCGAGGTGCTCGCGAACCTCGGCTACCAGGTGAGCGGGTCCGACCTCGCGGCGAACGCGGCGACCAGGCGGCTCGAAGGCCTCGGCGTGCGCGTCGCGCTGTCGCACGAGGCCGCCAACGTCGAGGACGCGGACGCGGTGGTCGTGTCCACCGCCGTGCGCGCCGACAATCCCGAGGTCACCGCGGCGCGCGCGCGCCGGGTCCCGGTGGTGCCGCGGGCGCTGATGCTCGCCGAGTTGATGCGGCTGCGGCGCGGCATCGCCATCGCCGGCACGCACGGCAAGACCACCACCACGAGCCTCGTCGCGAGCGTGCTCGCCGAGGGCGGGCTCGATCCGACCTTCGTGATCGGCGGGCGTCTCACCGCCGCCGGCTCGAACGCGCGCCTCGGGGGCGGCGAGTACATCGTGGTCGAGGCGGACGAGTCGGACGCCTCGTTCCTGCACCTGCAGCCGATGATCGCGGTGGTCACGAACATCGACGCCGACCACATGGAGACCTACCAGCACGACTTCGCGCGGCTGAAGCAGTCCTTCGTGCAGTTCCTGCAGAACCTGCCCTTCTACGGCAGCGCGGTGCTGTGCGCGGACGACCCGAACGTGCGCGAGATCCTGCCCTTCGTCTCCAAGCCGATCGTCACCTACGGGCTCGCGCCCGACGCCATGATCCGCGGGGACCATGTGGTGCACGACCACGGCGCGATGCGCTTCACCGCGCTGCGCGAGCGCCGCGCCTCGCTCACCGTGACGCTGAACCTGCCGGGGCAGCACAACGTGCTCAACGCGCTCGCCGCGATCGCGGTCGCCGACGAGCTCGGCATCCCCGACGCCGCGATCCTGAAGGCGCTGTCGGAATTCCGCGGCGTCGGCCGCCGCTTCCAGCGCTACGGCGAAATCGCGCTCGAGGGCGGAGGCGCGTTCGCGTTGATCGACGACTACGGCCACCACCCGGTGGAGATGGCGGCGACGCTCGCCGCGGCGCGCGGCGCGTTCCCGGGGCGGCGCATCGTGCTCGCGTTCCAGCCGCACCGCTACACGCGCACGCGCGACCTGTTCGAGGACTTCGTCAAGGTGCTCTCGACCGCGGATGCGCTGGTGCTGGCCGATGTCTACGCCGCGGGCGAACCCGCGCTGGTGGCGGCCGACGGGCGATCGCTGGCGCGCGCGGTGCGCGTGGCCGGACGCGTGGAGCCGCTGTTCGTCGAGGACATCGCCGGGATGCCGGAGGCGATCCGCCGCGTCGCGCAGGACGGCGACGTGGTGCTCGCGATGGGCGCCGGCTCGATCGGCGGCGTGGCGCCGGCGCTCGCCGCTTCCACGACCGAACCCCGGGCGGCCGGCGCGCGATGAACATGGCCGACACTCTCCGCTTCGAGGCGCTGCGCGGGACGCTGACCACGGGCGAGACGATGGCGCGCCACGTGAGCTGGCGCGCCGGCGGCGCAGCCGATCGCTGCTATGCGCCGGCCGATGCCGAGGACCTCGCGGCCTTCCTGCGCCAGTTGCCGCCGGACGAGCCGCTGCTCTTCGTGGGCCTCGGTTCCAACCTGCTGGTGCGCGACGGCGGCTTTCGCGGCACGGCGATCCTGATGCACTCGGCCTCGCAGCGTCCGGCGATCGTGGAGGGCGCGGTCGTCGCCAGCGCGGGCGTCGCGAGCCCGAAGGTGGCGCGCTTCGCGGCGACGCACGGGTACGCCGGCGCGGAGTTCCTTGCCGGCATTCCCGGCACGCTCGGCGGCGCCTTGGCGATGAACGCCGGATGCTACGGGTCGGAGACCTGGGAGATCGTCGAGCGCGCGACCACGATCGACCGCGCAGGTCGCGTGCACGAGCGCACCCGCTCCGACTTCGACATCGGCTACCGGCACTGCGAGCTGCGCGGCGGCCGGCTCGGCGAGACCGAGTGGTTCCTCGGTGCGCGACTGCGCCTGCCGACCGGCGACGGCGACGCGTCGCGCCAGCGCATCAAGGAACTGCTCGCGAAGCGCATCGCCGCGCAGCCGCTGGAACTGCCGAACGCCGGCAGCGTGTTCCGCAACCCTCCGGGCGACCACGCGGCACGCTTGATCGACTGCTGCGGCCTGAAGGGCCGCGCGCGCGGCGCGGCGATGGTGTCGCCGAAGCACGCGAACTTCATCGTCAATCCCGGGCGCTCGGCCAGCGCGGCGGACATCGAGGGCCTGATCGCCGAGGTGCGCGCCGAAGTGCGCGCGCGCACGGGCGTGGATCTCGTGCCCGAAGTGCGCATCGTCGGGGAGGCGCGATGAGCCTCGGCAAGGTGGCGGTGCTGATGGGCGGGCGCTCCTCGGAGCGCGAGATCTCGCTGCTGAGCGGCAACGGCGTGCTCGCCGCGCTGCGCTCGAAGGGCGTGGATGCGCATGCGTTCGACCCGGCCGAGCGCGACCTCGCGGACCTGAAGCGCGAGGGCTACGCGCGCTGCTTCATCGCGCTGCACGGCCGCGGCGGGGAAGACGGCACGCTGCAGGGCGCGCTCGAGGTGCTCGGCATCCCCTATACCGGCAGCGGCGTGCTCGGTTCCGCGGTCGGCATGGACAAGTGGCGCACGAAGATGATCTGGATCGCGAATGGCATCCCGACGCCGCGCTACCGCATCCTCTCGGCCGGCGACGACTGGGGCGCGGTGGCGCGCGAGCTCGGCCTGCCGCTGATCGTGAAGCCGGCGAACGAGGGATCGACCCTGGGCCTCACCAAGGTGACCGACGCTGCGCAACTGCCGGCCGCGTACGAGCTCGCGGCGAAGAAGTTCCACGACATCGCGCTCGCCGAGCAGTTCATCGACGGGCCGGAGTACACCGCGAGCATCCTCGGCGACACGGCGCTGCCGCTGATCCGCATCGAGGCGCCGCAGGGCAACTACGACTACCAGAACAAGTACTTCACCGACGACACCAAGTACCACTGCCCCTGCGGGTTGCCGGAGGCGAAGGAGGCCGAGCTGCGTGCGCTCGCGCTGCGCGCGTTCCGACTCGCCGGCTGCACAGGCTGGGGCCGCATCGACCTGCTGCTCGACCGCGGCGGCCACCCGTACCTGCTGGAGGTGAACACCTCGCCGGGCATGACCGGGCACTCGCTGGTGCCGATGGCGGCGCGCGCGGCGGGGCTGTCGTACGAGGACCTGTGCATGCGGATCCTGGAGAGCGCGCATGTGGGCTGATCGGAGCGCGCATGTGGACTGAGCGGAACGCGAATGTGGCTGAGCGGAACGCGAATGTGGAATAACCCGAGACTGCTGAACGCCGTGGCCGGATTCCTCACCGCGATCTCGCTCGTCGCGCTGTGCAGCGCGGCGCTGGTCGTGCTCGCCCGCACCGCGCTCTTCCCGCTGCGCGAAGTGGTGGTGCGCGGCGCGCTCGCGCAGACCTCGCGTGCCGACGTCGAGGCGGCGATGCAGTCACGCGTGACCGGCAACTTCTTCGCCGCCGACCTCGGTGCGATCCGCGAGGCCCTCGAGGCCCTGCCGTGGGTGCGCCGCGTCGAGGTGCGCCGCGGCTGGCCGGATCGCATCGACGTCTCGATCGAGGAGCACGTCGCGTTCGCGCACTGGGGCGAGTCCGCGCTGGTGAACGCCGATGGCGAGCGCTTCCCGGCCACGCTCGAGGCGCCGCTGCCGCGCTTCTCGGGTCCCGACGGCACCGAGCGCGAGGTGACGCGCCGCTATCGCGAGTTCTCGCGCCTCGTCGCGCCGCTCGGCGCGCGCGTCGAGCGCGTCACGCTGACGTCGCGGCGCGCGTGGCAGCTGCGCCTGTCGACCGGCCTCGCGATCGAGCTCGGCCGCGACCAGGGTGCCGAGACGCCGGAGTCGCGCCTCGGGCGGTTCGTCGCCGCGTATCCGGCCACGCTCGGGCGCCTCGCGCGCGCGCACGAGAACGTAGACCTGCGCTATCCGAACGGCTTCGCCCTGCGCGTGCCGGAATTCAGGGGCTGAAGGACATGGCGAAAGAGACCCGGGACCTGATCGTCGGGCTGGACATCGGCACCTCCAAGGTGGCGGCGCTGGTGGCCGAATTGCGCGCCGACGGCACGCTGGAACTCCTCGGCATGGGCAGCCACGAATCCAAGGGCCTGAAGAAGGGCGTCGTGGTCAACATCGACGCCACCGTGTCCGCGATCCAGCGCGCCCTCGAGGAAGCCGAGCTGATGGCCGACTGCAAGATCGCCTCGGCCGTCACCGGCATCGCCGGCAGCCACATCAAGAGCTTCAATTCCACCGGGATGGTGGCGGTGAAGGAGCGCGAGGTCACCGCGCTCGACGTCGAGCGCGCGCTCGAGACCGCGCGCGCGGTGAACATCCCCACCGACCAGCAGATCCTGCACGTGCTGAAGCAGGAGTACATCGTCGACGGCCAGGAGGACGTGCGCGAGCCCGTCGGCATGTCGGGCGTGCGGCTGGAAGTGAAGGTGCACATCGTCACCGGCGCGGTGTCGGCGGCGCAGAACATCGTGAAATGCGTGCGCCGCTGCGGCATCGAGGTGTCGGACCTCGTGCTGCAGCCGCTTGCCTCGGCGCGCGCGGTGCTGTCGGAGGACGAGCGCGAGCTCGGCGTGTGCCTGGTCGACATCGGCGGCGGCACCACCGACC
>CAZTXP010000181.1:0-36237 GCA_964617355.1 uncultured Enterobacteriaceae bacterium | reverse complement strand
AGGGGCTGGCCCAGCTGCGACAGGACCGTCAGCCTGCCGAGGCCCGCCGCGTGCGCCGCAAGGGGCAGCATCAGCAGGGTCGCCGCAGCAAGGCCCTTACCGGAAACGGATTTACCCACGAACACCACCCTGAGTCGTTTTTCTGGGACTGACTACCATAACATCATGGCGTTAGCGCTGCAAGTTGCGAGTTTTCCTTCAACTTCCGGAAGTTATCCCGCGGATTGCAAGGACATTTTTCGCGTTCTGGAGGCCGAAAACCTCAGCTTTTCAGCCCGTTGTCAGCCAGTATGCGCAACGTCCTGCGCAACGGCTCCGCGGCGCCCCACAGCAACTGGTCGCCGACCGTGAAGGCGGCAAGGTATTCGCCCCCCATCGGCAGCTTGCGCATGCGGCCGACCGGCACCGTGAGCTTGCCTGTGACGGCCGTCGGCGTCAGTTCCGCCAGCGACGCTTCGCGCTGGTTCGGCACCACCTTCACCCACTCGTTGCCCTCGGCGACCATGCCGTGGATCTCGTCGATGGGAACGTCCCTGCGCAGCTTGATCGTCAGCGCCTGGCTGTGGCAACGCATGGCGCCGATGCGCACGCAGACGCCGTCCACCGGGATCGGCTGCGCGCCGCGCCCGAGGATCTTGTTGGTCTCGGCCGCGCCCTTCCACTCCTCGCGGCTCTGGCCGTTGCCGAGGTCCTTGTCGATCCACGGCAGCAGGCTCCCCGCCAGCGCGTGGCCGAAGTTCTCGCGCGGCAGGCCCGGCCCGCGGATTGTCTCGGCGACCTTGCGATCGAGGTCGAGCGCCGAGGCCGACGGGTCGGCGAGGATCGCCTTCGCGTCGTCGCCGATGCGCGCCATCTGCTCGACGAGCTCGCGCATGTTCGCGGCGCCGGCACCCGACGCGGCCTGGTAGGTCATGCAGGTCATCCACTCGACGAGGTCGTGGCGGAAGAGGCCCGCGAGGCCCATCAGCATGAGGCTCACCGTGCAGTTGCCGCCGATGTAGTCCTTCACGCCCTTCGCGTGCGCGGACTGGATCACGTCGAGGTTCACCGGGTCGAGCACGATCACCGCGTCGTCCTTCATGCGCAGCGCGCTCGCGGCGTCTATCCAGTAGCCCTTCCAGCCCGCCGCGCGCAGCTTCGGGTGCATCGCATTGGTGTAGTCACCGCCCTGGCACGAGATCAGGACCGGGAGCTTCTTCAATGCCTCGACGTCGTTCGCGTCCTGCACGGGACCCGTGTCCATGCCGATATCCGGGCCCTTGCCGCCGGCCTTCGAAGTCGAGAAGAACACCGGCTCCGCCACGTCGAAGTCCCGCTCCTCGCGCATGCGCTGCACGAGCACGGAGCCCACCATCCCGCGCCACCCGATGATCCCGACCCTCAGCATGATCCTTGCCGTCCTTGCGTTCGTTGTCTACAGCGCCGCGACGACCGCGTCGCCCATCGCCTGCGTGCCCAGCTTTCGGGTGCCTTCGGTATGGATGTCGGCGGTGCGCAGCCCGTCGGCCAGCACCTTCGACACCGCCGCCTCGATGCGATCCGCCGATGTCGCGTCGTCGAGCGAGTACCGCAGCATCATCGCCGCCGACAGGATCGTCGCCAGCGGATTCGCCACGTCCTTGCCGGCGATGTCCGGCGCCGAGCCGTGGATCGGCTCGTAGAGGCCCTTGTTGTTCGCGTCGAGCGACGCCGAGGGCAGCATGCCGATCGAGCCCGTGAGCATCGAGGCCTCGTCCGACAGGATGTCGCCGAACATGTTGCCGGTGACGATGACGTCGAACTGGCGCGGATTGCGCACCAGCTGCATCGCGCAGTTGTCGACGTACATGTGCGAGAGCTCGACGTCGGCGTACTCCTTGCCGATCTCGGTGGCGAGCTGCTTCCACAGTTCCGTGGTCTCGAGCACGTTCGCCTTGTCCACCGAGCACACGCGCTTGCCGCGCTTGCGGGCGGCCTGGAACGCGACGTGCAGGATGCGGCGGATCTCGCTCTCGCGGTAGCGCATGGTGTTCACGCCCTCGCGCTCGCCGCCGGGCAGCGTGGTGATGCCGCGCGGCTCGCCGAAATAGATGTCGCCGGTGAGCTCGCGTACGATCAGCACGTCGAGGCCCTTCACGACCTCGGGCCGCAGCGTCGAGGCCGACACCAGCGGGTCATGCACCTTCGCAGGGCGGAAGTTGGCGAACAGGCTGAGCGATTTCCGCAGGCCCAGGATCGCCTGCTCCGGGCGCTTCGCGCGCGGCAGCGTGTCGTAGCTCCAGCCGCCGACCGCGCCGAAGAGGATCGCGTCGGACGCCTTCGCGAGCGCGAGCGTCTTCTCGGGCAGCGGATCGCCCGCCGCGTCGTAGCCCGCGCCGCCGACCGGCGCTTCCGCCAACTCGAGCGGCAGCTGCAGCTTCTTCAGCACCTTCACGGCCTGCGCGACGATCTCCGCGCCGATGCCGTCGCCAGGGAGGACCGCGATGTTCTTCGTCTTCGACATGTTCGGGTTCACCGGAAAAGCCAGGGTTGCTGCTGGCGGCGCTGCGCCTCGAACGCGCGGATCTTGTCCGCGTGCCGCAGCGTGAGGCCGATCTCGTCGAGGCCATTGAGGAGGCAATAGCGCCGGAATGCGTCCACCTCGAAGCGGAAGGCCTTCGAGCCGTCGGTGGTCGACACCGTCTGCTTGTCGAGGTCCACCACCAGCTTGTAGCCGGGGAAGGCCGCGCAGTCGTGGAACAGCGCGTCGATCTCGCCCTCCTTCAGCACCACCGGCAGGAAGCCGTTCTTGAAGCAGTTGTTGAAGAAGATGTCGGCGAACGACGGCGCGATCACGCAGCGGAAACCGTAGTCCATCAGCGCCCACGGCGCGTGCTCGCGCGAGGAGCCGCAGCCGAAGTTCTTGCGCGCCAGCAGCACGCTGGCGCCCTTGTAGCGCGGCTGGTTCAGCACGAAGTTCGGGTTCAGCGGCCGGCGTGCGTGGTCCATGCCCGGCTCGCCGTGGTCCATGTAGCGCCACGCGTCGAACAGGTTCGGGCCGAAGCCCGAGCGGTGGATCGACTTCAGGAACTGCTTCGGGATGATCTGGTCGGTGTCGACGTTCGCGCGATCCAGCGGCGCGACGAGCCCGGTGTGTACGGTGAACTGGTCCATGGTTTCCTCAGCGCAGAGTCTTGGATTGCGCTAGCGCAATTGGCGCACGTCGACGAAGCGGCCCGCGATCGCGGCGGCCGCGGCCATCGCCGGGCTGACGAGGTGGGTGCGCCCGCCGTCGCCCTGCCGGCCCTCGAAGTTGCGGTTCGAGGTCGACGCGCAGCGCTCGCCCGGTTCGAGCCGGTCCGCGTTCATCGCGAGGCACATCGAGCAGCCCGGCTCGCGCCACTCGAAGCCGGCCTCCCGGAATATGCGGTCGAGCCCTTCCTTCTCCGCCTGCGCCTTCACCAGGCCCGAACCCGGCACCACCATCGCGACCTTGATGTTCGCCGCCACGCGCCGGCCCTTGGCGACGATCGCCGCGTCGCGCAGGTCTTCGATGCGCGAGTTGGTGCACGAGCCGATGAACACCTTGTCCACCGTGATGTCGGTCAGCTTCATGCGCGGCGTGAGGCCCATGTAGGCGATCGCGCGCTCCATGCCCTCGCGGCGCACCGCGTCCTTTTCCTTCTCGGGATCGGGCACCTCGGCGTCCACCGGCAGCACCATCTCGGGCGAGGTGCCCCAGGTCACCTGCGGGCGGATCTCGCGCGCGTCCAGCGTCACCTCGCGGTCGAACTTCGCGTCCGGGTCGCTGCGAAGGGTCTTCCAGTACGCCACCGCCGCGTCCCAGTCCGGGCCGGTCGGCGAGAACGGCCGCGCCTTCAGGTACTCGATCGTGTTGTCATCGACCGCCACCATGCCGGCACGCGCGCCCGCCTCGATGGACATGTTGCACAGGGTCATGCGCCCTTCCATCGACAGCGCGCGGATCGTGCTGCCCGCGAACTCGATCGCGCAGCCCGTGCCGCCGGCGGTGCCGATGCGGCCGATGACCGCGAGCGCCACGTCCTTCGCCGTGACGCCGCGCGCGAGCGGGCCCTCGACGTTGACGCGCATGTTCTTCATCTTCTTCTGCACCAGGCACTGGGTCGCCATCACGTGCTCGACTTCCGAAGTGCCGATGCCATGCGCGAGGCACGCGAACGCGCCGTGCGTGCTGGTGTGCGAATCGCCGCAGACCACCGTCATGCCCGGCAGCGTGGCGCCGTTCTCGGGCCCGATGACGTGCACGATGCCCTGCCGGCGATCGAGGAACGGGAAGTACGCCTTGGCGCCGTGCGCGCGGATGTTGGTGTCGAGCGTCTCGACCTGGATGCGCGCGATCGAATCCGTGATCCCGTCCATGCCGCGATCCCAGCCGGTGGTCGGCGTGTTGTGGTCGGCGGTGGCGACGATCGAGTCGGCGCGCCACAGCTTGCGGCCGGCCAAGCGCAGGCCCTCGAAGGCCTGCGGGCTGGTGACTTCGTGCACCAGGTGGCGGTCGATGTACAGCAGCGCGGTGCCGTCGTCCTCGACGTGCACCACGTGGCTGTCGAAAAGCTTGTCGTAGAGGGTGGAGCCCGGCATCGTAAGACCCTGATTGTGCGTCGCGAAACGATCGATTTTACCTTACGAATCAGTCCGCAATGCCTTCCATCCGGCGAATTGCAGGGGATTCCGCGCACACTTCGCCGGGTACCCGTGGCCGCAACTGCGTAGCATCGTCGCCATGGAATTCGACCGTCTCGCCGAAGCCCCCGCGGAAGCGCCGGCCCCGCGACGCCTGCGCGTGCTGCTCGTCGAGGACAACCCCGACGACGCCTACATGATCTGCCGGCAACTCGAACGCGGCGGCTGCCCGAGCGCCGTGCGCGTGGTCAGCAACCTGCCCGAATTCGACGTCGCGCTGGCCAACGAGGCCTGGGACCTCGTGCTCGCCGACATGGCGCTGCCGGGATTCAACGGCCACGACGTGCTGGTCCATGCGCGCCGCGGGCAACCGGGCGTGCCGGTGATCGCACTGTCCGGATTGCGCCGCGACCCGCGCGGCCCGGAGATGATCGCCGCCGGCGCGGCCGCGTTCGTGAGCAAGGACGACCTCGCGCAGCTCCCGGCGTCCGTGACGCGCCACGCCGCGCGCCCCGACTGAAGCGCCCCTAGCGCCGGCGCGCCTGCTCGTAGAGCGGCATCACGCGCGCGGCATACACCTGCAGGTCCGAGATGCGCGTCTCGTGCGAGGGGTGCGTCGACATGAACTGCGGCGGCCCGCCGCCCGAGGCCTGCTGCATCTTCTGCCACAGCGTGATCGAGGCGCGCGGATCGAAGCCCGCGCGCGCCGCCAGTTCGACGCCGATGCGATCGGCCTCGGTCTCGTGCGTGCGCGAGTTCGGCAGGTTGAAGGTGTAGTCGAGGATCAGCTTCGACAGGTCCGCGGTGCCCGCGGGCGCGCCAGCGACCGTCGCCAGCACGCTGATCGCCAGCCCCTGCCCCGCGGCGGCGGACGCGCGCTCGCGCCCGTGCTCGCGCAGCGCGTGCGCGATCTCGTGGCCCATCACCGCGGCGAGTTCGTCGTCGTTCGCCTGCAGGCGCTCGATCAGGCCGGTGTACACCGCGATCTTGCCGCCGGGCATGCACCACGCGTTGATCTCCTTCGAGGAGATGACGTTCACCTCCCACTGCCAGCCCGGCGCGTCCGGGCGGAAGGTGCGCGTCTCCGGGATCAATCGCCGCGCAATCGCGCGCACGCGCTCCACCTGTGCCGCATCCCTGTTTAGCTGGCCTTTCTGCTGCGCGCCGCCCACCGTCTGCAGGTAGGCCCTCGCAGCGCTCCGGTTCACCTCCTGCGACGACACCATCATCTGCTGCGGGCGGTCCACGCCCACCGTCCCGCCCTGCGTCGTCTGCACCGTCTGGCAACCCGCCGCGGCGATCGAAGCGGCCACCAGCCCTGCCCTCAAGAATGTATTCATGGTCTTCCCGTTTCCCTGGGCGTCGCGAGCGCGAACAGCGCACCCAGCACGCCAAACGCACTGCTGGCCGAAAAGGTGACTTCCGGCCCCCAAGTCTGCCAGAGCCAGCCCGATAGCAGCATGCCCGCGGTGCCGCCGAGGCCGTAGCAGAGGCTGGCGTAGAGCGCCTGCCCGCGCACCTCCAGCGCGCCGGCGAACGCGCGATGCACGATGCCCACCGAGGCCGCGTGGTAGGTGCCGAAGGTCATCGCGTGCAGCACCTGCGCGGCCACCAGCACGGCGACGCTGTCCGGGAACCAGCCGATCGCCGCGAAGCGTACGCCCGCGGCGACGAAGCTCGCCACCAGCACGGTGCGGTGGTCGAACGTACGAAAGAGACGCGGCAGCACCAGGAACACGCCGATCTCGGCGACTACGCCGATGGTCCACATCACGCCGACCAGCGTCTTCGACCAGCCGTGCTCGACGAGGTGGATCGAGTAGAACGCGTACAGCGCGCCGTGGGCCACCGTCATGCAGAAGCCCGCGGCGAAGAAGGCGAGCACCGAGGGCCGCGACAGCAGTTCCTTGAGGCCCGCGCCCGCCTGCGCCGCGGGGCGCGGCGGCGCCGACGGCAGCGCGATCGACGCGGCGAACGCCGACAGCATCAGCGCCGACACCACCGGCAGCAGCCAGTCCACCGGGCGCACGTCGAGCAGCGCGCCGACCGCCATGACGCTGGCCATGAAGCCCACCGAGCCCCATAGCCGCACCGGCCCGTAGCTGCCCGCCCGCCCAGCGAGCACCGCCAGCGTGGTCGCCTCGACCAGCGGCAGGATGCCCGAGGAAAAGAGGCCCATCGCCGCCACCGCGAGCAGCACGCCATCGAGCGACCCGGTGGCGCCGATCGACGTGAACGCCAGCGCCGCGGCGAGCGAAGACCCCATCACGATCGGCCTGCGCGCGCCGGTGTGGTCGGCAAGCCAGCCCCAGGCCGCCGGCGCGAAGATGCGCAGCATCTGCGGCACCGCGAGCACGAGCGAGATTTGCGCCGGCGTGTAGCCGCGACCCGCGAGCCACAGCGAGAAATACGCGCCGAACGCGCCGAGGTAGGCGAAGTAGGCGAAATAGAAGGCGCCCAGGCGCGCGCCCGGCGAGGCGACATCCATCGTTCAGCGCGGGGCCGGGCCCGTAGAGCCGCGCACGACGAGCGGCGCCGGCAGCGTCTCGGCGCGCGGCGGCGATTCACCGGCGAGCCGCGCGAGCAGGCGCTGCGCCGCGCGGCGGCCGATGTCGGCCGAGGGCACGCGCACGGTGGTGAGGCCCGGCGTCAGCGCGCCGGCGAGGTCGACGTCGTCGAATCCCGCGATCGAGATGTCCCGCGGCACCGCGAGGCCGCGCGCACCGCACTCGAGCAGCGCGCCGATCGCGAGCGGGTCGTTGCCGCAGACCAGCGCGGTGAACCCCGGCGCGTCGGCGGCGAGGCGCGCGAACGCGGCGCGCCCCTCGGGCACGCTGAACGGCGCCTCGACGATGCGCCGCGCCGGCATGCCGATGCCGCGCTCGGCGAGCGCTTCGCGCACGCCTTCCAACCGGTCGCGCGCGCGATCGTTGTGCGCCGTCTCGCCCGCGATCACCGCGAACTCGCGATGGCCCAGTTCCAGCAGGTGCTGCACCACTGCGCGCGACGCCTCCCGGTGCGACACGCCGACGCACGAATGCCGCCCGTCGCGGTCGATCGTCCAGGTGACTTCGAAGGGCAGCCCCGCGCGCTCCAGCAGCGCATACAGCGCAGGATCGTGGTCGAGACCCACCACCACGAGTCCGTCCACGCCGCGCTCGACCAGCGCGCGCGCCGCCTCGAACTCGGCGGCGGGATCGTAGTCGTGGCTCGCGAGCAGCAGCGTATAGCCCGCCGCAGACAACTCGCGCGCGAGCGCGTGCGTGCCGGTGGCGAAGATCGGGTTGTCAACCGGCGGGAACACCGCTCCTATCGTGAGCGAGCGCTGCGTGGCGAGCGCGCGCGCCGCGCCGTGGGGCACGTAGCCCAGGCGCCCGGCCGCGTCCGCGACGCGCGCGCGCGTCTCGGCGCGCACCAGCGCGGGATCGGCGAGCGCGCGGCTCGCGGTGGCGAGCGACACGCCGGCTGCGCGCGCTACGTCGGTAAGCCGCGGCGCCGGCCGCGGAGACTGTCTCACATCCACCAGCGCACTGTACCAGTGCGGATGAAAGCGCTTGCGGCGGAAACGTGCTGCACCGCAGCTTGACTGTGTCGTACCCGGTCAATAGCCTCTGAAAGCGCTTTCATCGAAGCGCCTACGGGTCCGCAAAAAACACGAGGAGAGGAGCGAGCCATGGCTCGATTCAAGGGGTGGGTGGCAGGTCTTTGCATGGCGGTAGTCGGCTCCGCGCTCGTCGCGGGCGAGGCTGCCGCCCAGACGCACCGCATGCGCCTGCAGACGGTCGTGCCGGCATCGGCCGACGAGTTCAAGCTACTGCAGGAGTTCTCCAAGAAGGTCGACGTCGCGACCAACGGGCGCCTGAAGATCGAGGTGCTGGCCGAAGGCGCGGTGGTCGGCACGGCCGAGACGCTCGATGCAGTGGACAAGGGCCTGGTCGAAGCCGGCTTCGCGTGGACGCACTTCTGGACCGGCAAGCACCCCGCCGCGACGCTCTTCGGCTCGCCCTCCGCAGGCTCCGGCGCGGGCATGGACCAGATGGCCTGGCTCAGCTGGTTCTACTACGGCGGCGGCAAGGACCTCTACCGCGAGCTCTGGGACCAGCACCTCAAGGTCAACGTCGTCGGCTACATGGTGCAGTCGGTCGGCCCCGAGGCGCTCGGCTGGTTCAAGGAGCCGCTGAAGAACCTCGACGACCTGAAGAAGCGCCGCTTCCGCACCCCGCCGGGGATCCCGGGCGCGATCTACAAGGAGATGGGCGTGCCGGCGGTGTTCCTGCCCGGCCCCGAGATCATCCCCTCGGCCGAGCGCGGCGTGCTTGACGGCGCCGAGTGGTGCTGCCCGGTCACGGACCTCGCCTACGGCTTCCACCGCGCGTTCAAGCACTTCTACCTGCAGGGCCTCCACCAGAACGTCGTCAACGCCGACATCTACATCAACAAGACGTTCTGGGCGAAGGTGCCGAAGGACGTGCAGGCGATCTTCGAGATGGCGGCGATGGCCTCGCTCATGGACACCATGGCCTACCGCATCCACTCGAACACGCAGGCGCTGAACGAGCTGAAGACCAAGCACGGCGTGCAGGTGCACAACACGCCGCCGGAGTACTTCGCCGCCTACACGGCCGCCGCGAAGAAGGTCTATGCGGAAACCGCCGCGAAGAACGCCTTCTTCAAGAAGGTGCTCGATTCGCAGACCGCCTGGTCGAAAGACGCAGTGCCGTACTGGCTGATGCTGCAGAAGCTGAACACCTCGGTCGCCGAGGCGGCCCTCGGCGGCAAGTAGTCCGCCGGCAACGTACCGGCACGGGCGGCCGAAGGGCCGCCCGTTTTTTTGGCGGGGAGGAAGAGCATGGGTATCGAATCGGGCACGCTCGTGCGTGTCATCCGCGGCATCGACGCCATCAGCGAATGGTCCGGCCGCATCTTCGGCTGGCTGGTGATCCCGCTGATCTTCGTGATGACGTGGGAAATCGTGATGCGCTACATCGCCAAGCCGACGTACTGGGCGTTCGACCTCTCCTACATGCTGTACGGCGCGCTCTTCATGATGGGCGCCGGATACACGCTCTACCGCGGCTCGCACATCCGCACCGACTTCCTGTACCAGGGGTGGCCGGTCAAGGTGCAGGCCTCGGTGGACGCGTTCTGCTACCTGTTCCTCTTCTTCCCCGGAATCTCGGTCTTCCTCTGGCTGTCGTTCGACTGGGCTCTCCTCTCCTGGCAGCGCGAGGAGCGCGCGATGGCGAGCGCCTGGATGCCGCCGCTGTACCCGCTGAAGTCGGTCCTGCCGGTCTCGCTCGCCCTGCTGCTGCTGCAGGGCGTGGCCGAATTCCTCAAGTGCATTCATGCGCTCCGCACCGGCGAGTGGCTGACCAAGCAGCGCTCGATCGAGGAAGCGCTCGCCGATGAACTGCCCCTCGTCGAAGGGAACCCGAAATGAGCCCGGAGGCCATTGGCGCCTGGATGCTGGTCGCGCTGATCGCGTCGATCTTCATCGGCTTCCCGATCGCGTTCACGCTGATCATCCTCGGCCTCGGCTTCGGCTACTGGGGGTTCGGCGACACGGTATTCCACCTGCTGCTCTTCCAGACCTTCGCCACGATGAAGGAGCAGACGCTCGCGCAGGTGCCGCTCTTCATCTTCATGGGGCTGTTGCTCGAGCGAGCGGGCCTGATGGAGAAGTTGTTCCTCGTCATGCAGAAGATGCTCGGCGGGCTGAACGGGGCCTTGTATCTCTCGGCCATGTTCGTCGCGACGCTGTTCGGCGCGGCGAGCGGCATCGTCGGCGCCTCGGTGACGCTGCTGGGCATCATGGCGGCGCGCTCGATGGATCGCTCGAAGTACGACGTGCGCATGTCCGCGGGCATCATCACCTCCGGCGGCACGCTCGGCATCCTGATCCCGCCGAGCGTGATGCTGGTCGTCATGGGCCCGGTAATGGGCGTCCCGGTCACGGACCTCTACGCCGGCGCGCTGATCCCCGGCGTCATGCTCGCCGCGATGTACGCGGCGTACGCCCTCATCCGCTGCCACCTGAACCCCTCCCTCGGCCCGGCCTTGCCGCCCGAGGAACGCGCGACGAGCTGGAGCACCCTGCTCGTCGAATTCGCCAAGGGGATGATCCCGATCACGGTGCTGCTCGCGTGCTCGCTGGGGGCCATCCTCGGCGGCGTGGCGACGCCGACCGAAGGCGCGGCCCTCGGCGCGTTCGGCTCGCTGATGCTCGTCATCGTGTACCGGCGCCTCACGTGGCCGCTGCTCTTCAACTCGGTCCTGAAGACGATCGAGGTGTCGTGCATGATCCTGTTCCTGGTCGCGGCGTCGAACTTCTTCGGCGGCGTGTTCTCGCGCCTCGGAACGCCGGAGGTCATCAGCAACGCGCTTCTCGGCCTGGAGCTGAACAAGTACGTGATCCTGGTCATCATCATGGCCGCGATCTTCCTGCTCGCGTGGCCGCTCGAGTGGGTGCCGATCGTGCTGATCTTCGTGCCGATCGTGCTGCCGATGATCAAGCAGCTGGGCTTCAACATGACCTGGTTCGCGATCCTGATCGCGGTGAACCTGCAGACGGCATGGTTGTCGCCGCCAGTCGCGCTCTCGGCGTACTTCCTCAAGGGCGTCGCGCCGCAGTGGCAGCTCTCCGACATCTACAAGGGCATGCTCCAGTTCATGGTCATCCAGCTGATCGGGCTCACGCTCGTGATCCTGTTCCCGCAGCTCGTCCTGTGGCTGCCCGGCGTCCTGTACGGAAAGTAGAGGAGACATCGCCATGGCCATCCAGCACCTGAAGAAAGCCGCCAAGACCCCCGACACGGAAACCGGCAACGCCCGCGCCGTGGTCGAGGAGATGCTCGCCGCCATCCGCAAGGGCGGCGAACAGGCGGTGCGCGACTACGCGGCGAAGCTCGACAAGTGGACCGGCGAGATCCTCGTCACGCCGGCCGAGATCGAGCGTCGCACCGCCGGCATCCCGGCGGGCACCAAGCGCGACATCGAGTTCGCCACCGCGCAGGTGCGCCGCTTCGCGGTCGCGCAGCGCGAGTCGATGCGCGAATTCCAGACCGAGGTCCATCCGGGCCTCGTCGCCGGCCAGCGCCTGATCCCGGTGAACGTCGCCGGATGCTACGTGCCCACCGGCCGCTACGCGCACATCGCGTCGGCCTACATGGGCATCGCCACCGCGAAGGCCGCGGGCGTGCCGACGGTGATCGCGTGCTCGACGCCGTTCCGCGGCGAGGGCATCCACCCCGAGGTGCTCTACGCGATGAAGGTCGCGGGCGCGGACATCATCATGACGCTGGGCGGGGTGCAGGCAATCGCCACGATGGCCTTCGGCCTCTTCACCGGCAAGCCCGCCGACATCATCGTCGGCCCGGGCAACAAGTTCGTCGCCGAGGCGAAGCGCATGCTGTTCGGGCAGGTCGGCATCGACGTCTTCGCCGGCCCGTCCGAGGTCGCGGTCATCGCCGACGACTCGGCAGACCCCGAGATCGTCGCCTCCGACCTCGTCGGCCAGGCCGAGCACGGCCACGAGTCGCCGGCGTGGCTGATGACCACCTCGCGCGCGCTCGCCGAGAAGGTCATGGCGCGCGTGCCCGAGCTGGTGGCGAAGCTGCCGCCGACGGCGCGCGATGCCGCGGGCGCCGCGTGGCGCGACTACGGCGAGGTCGTGCTCTGCGATACGCGCGAGGAGATGGTGAAGGTGTCGGACACCTACGCCCCCGAGCACCTGGAAGTGCAGTGCCGCGACCTCGACTGGTGGCTCGCGAACCTCACCTGCTACGGGTCGCTGTTCCTCGGCGAGGAGACCACCGTGGCCTTCGGCGACAAGACCTCGGGCCCGAACCACATCCTGCCGACCAAGGGCGCCGCCAGGTACTCCGGCGGCCTCTCGGTGCACAAGTTCATCAAGACCGTGACCTGGCAGCGCATGTCGCGCGACGCCAATCGCGAGGTCGCGCAGGTCACCGCGCGCATCTCGCGGCTCGAGGGCATGGAGGCGCACGCCCGCACCGCGGACGACCGCCTCGCCAAGTACTTCCCGGCCGACCGCTTCGACAAGGGCGCACCGGTCGAGTCGTGAACGCGGCGAAGCTCTTCTCGCTGGACGGCAAGGTCGCGCTGGTCACCGGCGCGAACTCCGGCATCGGCCTCGCGATCGCCGAGGCACTCGTCTCCGCCGGCGCGAAGGTGGTGCTGGTGGCGCGCCGCGCGAACGAACTGGAAGCCGCGGCGAAGAAGATCGGTCCTTCGGCCGCCGCCCTGCCCTGCGACCTCGCCGATCGCCGCGCGCTCTTCGACTGCGCCGCGAAGGCGCCCGGCTTCTTCGGCGCGCCGGACATCCTCGTCAATGCGGCCGGCGTGAACATCCGCCGGCCGATGCTCGAGCTCACCGAGGCCGACTGGGACGCGACCTTGCGCATCAACCTCGAGGCGCCGTTCTTCCTCGCGCAGAAGCTCGCGCCGGCGATGATCGAGCGGCGCTGGGGCCGCATCCTCAACATCTCTTCGCTGCAATCGGTGCGTGCGTTCAACAACAGCGGCCCGTATGGCGCATCGAAGGGCGGCATCGCGCAGCTCACGCGCGCGCAGGCCGAGGCGTGGTCGAAGCACGGCGTGAACGCCAATGCCATCGCCCCCGGCTTCTTCGCCACGCCGCTCACCGCGCCGGTGGTGAACGACCCGGCGCGCTGGCAGGCGATGGCCGACAAGACCTTCATCGGCAGGAACGGCGCGCTCGCCGACCTCGCCGGCACCGCGATCTACCTCTGCAGCCCGGCCTCGGACTACGTCACCGGGCAGACCGTCTTCGTCGATGGAGGGTTCTCCGCCGGATGAAAGCGCTCGTCTACACCGCTCCCAACGAGGTCACCTACCGCGACGAGCCGGAGCCCGTCTTCGGCGACGGCGACGTGATGATCGAAGTAGACGCCGTCGGCATCTGCGGCTCGGACCTGCACGCCTACCACGGCCACGACCCGCGCCGGAACCCGCCGCTGATCCTCGGCCACGAGCTGGTCGGCCGCATCGTCAAGGGTCCCGGCACGGGCCGGCGCGCCACCGTGAACCCGCTCATTACCTGCGGGCACTGCGAATATTGCGTACAGGGTCGCGACAACCTCTGCTCGAACCGCACCATGATCGGCATGACGCGCGCCGGCGGCTTCGCCGAGCGGGTCGCCACCGCCGCGCGCAGCGTGATCGACATCCCGCAGGACATGGACTCGCGCGCGGCCGCCGTCACCGAGCCGGCCGCCACCGCGCTGCACGCGATCAACCTGTCGATGAAGTCGCTGGTGCGCCCGCTGCCCGAATGCAAGGTGCTGGTGCTGGGCGGCGGCGCGATCGGAATCCTCAGCGCCCTGCTGCTGCGCCACTACGGCGTGCGGCACGTCACCGTGGCCGAGACCAACGCGCTGCGCCGCGCCTCGCTCGAGAAGGCCGCCGGCTGCGCGACCTACGATCCGCGCGAAACGACTCCCGCTGCCAACAGCGTGGACTACGTGATCGACGCCGTCGGCGCCAAGGCCACGCGCAACGCCGCGCTCGAGGCGGTGAAGCCCGGCGGCGTGGTGATGCACATCGGCCTGCAGGACTGGGCGAGCGAGATCGACATGAGGAAGCTCACCCTCGCCGAACTCACGCTGCTCGGCACCTACACCTACTCCACGGCCGACCTGCGCGCCGCGGTGGCCGCGCTGCACGGCGGCGCGTTCGGCGATCTCGCCTGGGTCGAGGAGCGGCCGCTGTCCGAAGGCGCCCGCGCCTTCCGCGACCTCCACGAAGGCCGCACCGCGGCCGCGAAGATCCTGCTGCGCCCATGACCGCGCCCGCCGAGTTCGACTTCATCGTCGTCGGCGCCGGCACCGCCGGCTGCGCGATGGCCGCGCGCCTGTCCGAGGACGGCCGCCACAGCGTGCTGCTGCTGGAAGCCGGCCCGAAGGACGACTACCTCTGGATCCACATCCCGATCGGCTACGGCAAGACGATGTTCCACCCCGAGTACAACTGGGGGTTCCACACCGAGCCCGAGCCGAACATGGCGAACCGCAAGATTTACTGGCCGCGCGGCCGAGGGCTGGGCGGCTCGTCGTCGATCAACGGCCTGATCTACGTGCGCGGCCAGCCCGAGGACTACGACGCCTGGGCCGCCGCCGGCAACCGCGGCTGGGGCTGGAAGGACGTGCTGCCGTACTTCCGGAAACTCGAGGACAACTCGCGCGGTGCCTCCGAGTTCCACGGCGCGGGCGGCCCGATCGCGTGCAGCGACATCCCGGCGGGCCACGAGCTCATGGATGCCATCGTCGCCGCCGGGCAGGAACTCGGCGTGCCTAGGACCGACGACTTCAACGCCGGCCGCCAGGAAGGCGTCGGCTACTACCAGCTCTTCACGAAGAACGGCTGGCGCTGCAGCGCCGCGGTCGGCTACCTGAAGCCCGCCCGCAACCGCCCGAACCTCAAGGTCGAAACCGACGCGCACGCCGAGCGCGTGATCTTCGAGGGCACGAAGGCGGTCGGCGTGCAGTACCGCAACGGCACCGTGGCGCGCGCGCGCCGCGAGGTGATCCTCTGCGCCGGCGCGATCCAGAGCCCGCAGCTGCTGCAGCTCTCGGGCATCGGCCCGGGGCCGCTGCTGCAGTCGCTCGGCGTGCCGGTGGTCAAGGAACTGCCCGGCGTCGGCGAGAACCTGCAGGACCACCTGCAGATGCGGGTCATCTTCAAGTGCACGAAACCCATCACCACCAACGACGACCTCGCCTCGTGGTGGCGCTCGGCGAAGATCGGCCTGCAGTGGATCCTCGCGCGCACCGGCCCGCTCGCCATCGGCATCAACCAGGGCGGCCTCTTCACGCGCGTGCTGCCCGAGTCGAAGACCCCGGACATCCAGTTCCACTTCGCCACCATATCGGCCGACCTCGCCGGCGCAAAGCCGCACCCGTTCTCCGGGTTCACGTTCAGCGTGTGCCAGTTGCGTCCCTCGTCGCGCGGTTTCGTGCGCGCCAAGTCGCCGGACGCGAGGCAGGCCCCGGCCATGCAGCCCAACTACCTCGACACCGAACTCGACCGCCGTTGCGCGCTCGAGGGCGTGAAGTTCGCGCGCAAGCTCGCCGCCACCAAGGCGCTGCAGCCCTACGTGCTCGAGGAGTACCGCCCCGGCCCGGTGGCCAGGACGGACGACGACCTGCTCGGCTTCTGCCGTGAATACGGCGCGACCATCTTCCACCCCTCCGGCACCTGCAAGATGGGCGCCGACCCGATGGCGGTGGTGGACGACCAGCTACGCGTGCACGGCGTCGGCGGACTTCGCGTCGTGGACTGCTCGATCATGCCGACGCTGGTGTCGGGCAACACGAACGTGCCGGTGGCGATGATCGCTGAAAGGGCGAGCGAACTCATCCTGCGCGGATCTTGACCGGCTCGCGCCGGTAGAATCCGGCGCTTCGATGCCCGCCTTCGCTCCGCCGCGCGCCGCCTTCTACGCGCTCTTCACCGCCTCGGGCTTCGCCGGGCTGATCTACGAGTCCATCTGGACTCACTACCTGAAGCTGTTCCTCGGCCACGCGGCCTACGCGCAGTCGCTGGTCCTCGTGGTGTTCATGGGCGGCATGGCCGCGGGCAGCGCGCTCGCGGGCGCGCGCTCGCAGCGCATCGCCAACCCGCTGCTCGGCTACGCGGCGGCCGAGGCCGTCGTCGGCCTGCTGGCGCTGGTCTTCCACGCGGTGTTCGGCACCGTCACCGACTGGGCGTATGCGTCGCTGCTGCCGGCGATGCCGGGCGAGTACGCCGTGCACGCCGCCAAGCTCGTCGTCGCCGCGCTGCTGATCCTGCCGCAGGCGGTGCTGCTCGGCATGACCTTCCCGCTGATGAGCGCGGGCCTGGTGCGCGCGCACCCCGCCGCGGGCGGCGAGTCCGTCGCGATGCTGTACTTCACCAACAGCCTCGGAGCCGCGACAGGGGTCCTCGCGAGCGGCTTCGTGCTGATCGGCTGGGTCGGCCTGCCGGGCACGCTGCAGGTGGCGGGCGCGATCAACCTCGTGCTCGCAACCGTGGTCTGGCTGATCGCACGTCCCGCGCGCCACGCGGCAATCGCGCCACGCGCGCTCGACGAACCGGGCGAAGACCTGCTGCTGCTCGGCGTGGCCTTCCTCACCGGCCTTGCCTCGTTCATCTACGAGATCAGCTGGATCCGCATGCTGTCGCTCGTGCTCGGCGCGTCCACGCACTCGTTCGAGCTGATGCTCTCGACCTTCATCCTCGGCCTCGCGCTAGGCGGGCTGGCGGTCCGCAAGCTCGTCGACGCGTCGGCCAACCCGGAGCGCCTGCTCGGCCTCGTGCAGGTGGCGATGGGCATCCTCGCGCTGTCGACCCTGGTCACCTACGATCAGACCTTCGCGCTGATGGAGTTCCTGATGAAGGGGCTCGCGCGCACCGACGCCGGGTATTTCTTCTTCAACCTGAGCGGCCAGCTAATCTGCGCGCTGCTGATGCTGCCGGCCACCATCCTCGCCGGCATGACGCTGCCGCTCATCACCGGCACGCTCCTGCGCCGCGGCGCGGGCGAGCCGGCGATCGGGCGCGTCTACGCCGCCAATACGCTGGGCGCCATCGCGGGCGTGCTGATCGCGGTGCATATCGGCCTGCCGATGATGGGCCTGAAGGGCGCGATGGTGCTGGGCAGCCTCGTCGACGCCGCGCTCGGCCTGTGGCTCATCTCGCGATTCGGCGAATCGAAGCGCCTGATGACGCTCGCCACCGCCGCCGTGTTCGCCTTCTTCGTGCCGGTGGGCATGCTGGTCGAGCTCGACGCCAACAAGATGACCGCCGGCATCTTTCGCTATGGCGACATCTCGGGCTCGGTCGACGCCAAGGTGGTCTACAACAAGGACGGCAAGACCGCCACCGTGCACCTCGTCGAATACACCTCGGCGACCTCGATCCGCACCAACGGCAAGTCCGATGGATCCATCAACATGGACAAGGACGGCGAGCGCGGCTCGGACGAGATCACGATGGTGCTGACCGGCGCGATCCCGCTCGCCTTGAAGCCGGACGCCAAGACCGCCGCGGTGATCGGCATTGGCACCGGCCTCACCATGCACACGCTGCTGCAGAGCCTGTCGCTGGAGTCGGTCGAGACGGTCGAGATCGAGGCCGCGATGGCCGAGGCCGCGCAGGGCTTCGTGCCGAGGAACAGCGCCGCCTTCGCCGACCCGCGCGGCCAGATCCTGATCGACGACGCGAAGACCTTCTTCTCCACGCGCAACCGGCGCTACGACATCGTCATCTCGGAGCCTTCGAACCCGTGGGTGAGCGGCGTGTCGAGCCTCTTCACGCAGGAGTTCTACCGCCGCATCAAGGGCCACCTGAATCCGGGCGGCATGCTGGTGCAGTGGTTCCAGCTCTACGAGATCGAGCCCTCGCTGCTCGCCTCGGTGATGGTGGCGCTGCAGGCCGAGTTCCCGCACTACGCAGTGTTCGCGCCCAGCGACCACGACTTGCTCATCGTGGCGTCCGAGACCGCGGTACCGCTGCCCGCGCAGGCGCGCATCTTCGAGCAGCCGGGCGTGGCCAAGGAACTGTGGACGATCAAGGTGCCGACGATCGGTGACATCGATGCGCGCTACCTCGGTGACCGCGCCCTCCTCGCGCCGCTCTTTGCTTCCTACGGCGTGGTCCCCAACTCGGACTACTACCCCTATCTCGACCTCAACGCGGCGCGCAGCCGCTTCACCGAGAAGAGTTCCGCCGAGGTGGTGGCGCTCACGAACCTCGGCGTGCCTGTGCTCGAGATGCTCGGCCGCGGCGCGGCGCGGCGGCCGGTGAACCCGGTGTACCAGGGCGCCGGGAACTTCGAGCGCGTCGAGAACACGCGCCTCGCCTCGTACGCGCGCGATTTCCTGCTCAATGCGTCGCCGCCCGAGCCGGAGCGCATCGGCACCGCGCTGCAGAAGGATCTCGAGGTGGCCAAGTACCGGCTGCTCGAGTGCCGCGAGCCGCGCGATCGCGACGTCTGGCTGCATTCGCTGCTGCGCACCTCGCAGCAGATGAATCCCTTCCTGCCGCCCGAGCAGGCGGTGCTGCCCTGGAACCGCATCATGGCGGCGCCCTGCTTCACCGGGCTGCACGCGTTCCAGCAGGAGTGGATCCGCCTCTTCCGCTCGGTCGCCGCGCGCGATGGCGCGCGCATGGCGGAGATCGCCTCGTCTTTGCTCACGCAACAGACTGACGTCGGCACCGACGCGCGCGAGTACCTCGTCGTGGTCGGCATGACCGGGTACCTCTCGACCGGCGAGCGCGAGAAGGCGCTCGGGCTCTGGAACGCCTACGCGCCGAAGCTCACCAAGTCGATGCCGAAGGCGGCGTTCCGGCTGCTGCGCTGCCATGCCGGGGTGAAGGACTGCGACGCCGCGTTTGCGGCGTATCGCTGAGCGTCTTCGCTACGCGCCCGCGCGGCGGTAGACGCTCTTCCCGCCCACGATCGTCTCCAGCACCGTCACGGCGGCGATCTTCTCCGGCGCGATCCGGGTGACGTCGTCCGACAGCACCGCCATGTCGGCCAGCTTGCCGGGCTCCAGCGATCCCTTGATCGCATCCTCGCCCTGCGCGCGCGCCGCCCAGATCGTCAGCATGCGCAGGCCGTCGCGCACCGTGATCGCCTGCTCGGGCACGAAGGTGCCGCGCTCGGTGCTGCGCGTCACCAGGCACCAGAGGTGGAAGAACGGGTTCTCGGTCTGCTGGATGATGCCGGTGAGGTCGGTGCCGAAGCCGGGCTCGAGGCCCGCCTCGAGCATGGTCTTGAACTGGAAGGCCAGGGTGTCCGCGCGTTCGTCGCCTAGGTACTGGCGCGTCGCGTGGGCGTGCAGGTAGATCCAGCCGGGCTGGCAGTTGCCGTGGATGCCGAGGCGCTTGACGCGGTCCATCTGCGCGCGCGTCAGCATGAAGTCGCCGAAGTGCTCGATGCGCTGCAGCGTGTCCGGGCCGGGGCGGCCCTGCGCTTGCTCGAAGGCGTCGATTGCCATGTCGGTGGCGCGGTCCCCGGTGGCGTGCAGGAAGGCGGCTAGCCCCTGCCCGCGAATGTTGGCGACGATCGCGGCGAGCTTCTGCGGGCTGATGTTGACCACGCCGCAGTCGCGTTCGGAGCCGCAGTACGGGTGCCAGGTGTAACCGCCCTTCGCGGGCACGTCGCCGTCGACCCAGAGCTTCACGCCGGCGAAGCGGTACCACTCGGGGTCAGCCGACTCCGGCATGCGGAAGCGCTCGTATGACGGCGGCAGCAGCGTGCCGGCCGGATCGGCGCTCACGGCGAAGGTGTAGCGCAGCGTGGCGTGGCCGCCGCCTTCGGCGATGCTCTTGATCGTCTCGAACTGGTTCTGCGGCGTGATCGCCATCACCGAGGTGTAGCCGTGGCTGTTCCACAGCTCGGGGATGTCGGTGGCGTACCAGCGGCGCAGGACGTCTTCGCCGTAGTCGCGGCCGGGAGTGAGCGCCATCGCCTCGTGCAGCACGCCGTTGGGCTCGCCGTGCTCGTCGGTGTCGATGACCGCGCCTTTCAGCTCCTTCATGCCTTTCGTGATGCCGAGCTTCTTCAGGCCCTGCGTGCTCGCGACCCACTTGTGCATGCCGCTGAAGAAGAGGACCGGGGCGTCGTTGCTGGCCGCATCGATCTCCTGCTTCGTCGGCAGGCGCTTCTCGGCGAAGCGCGTGTCGCTGGACGGGGTGCCGGCGACGAGGACCCAGTCGCCCGGCTTCGCCTGCTTCGCGCGCTGGGCGATCTTCTCGAGCAGCACGGCGATCGTGGGCGTGGTCGGGTAGCGGCCGTCGACCCAGTTGCGGTAGGCATTGATCACCCCGGTCGGGTGGACGTGGCCGTCGATGAAGCCGGGGACGACGGTGCGGCCCTGCAGGTCGATGGTCTCGGTGCCCGTGCCGGCGAGCCTGGCGATCTCTTCGTTCGAGCCGGCGGCGAGGATGCGGTCGTCGCGGACGGCGATCGCGCGGACGTCGCGGTCGGCGGCGTCCATGGTGAGGATGTGGCCGTCGAGGTAGACGGTGTCGGGGCTTTGCTTCATGCGTCCGACATTACCGCACTTCCGTCGGTGTCCTGCGAACCGGGCGGCGCGGAGTGCGCTCCCGCGCTGCGCGCTTCGCGACGCGGGGCTGCGCGCCCCGCACCCGCGGTCACCTCCTTTGCTCGTGCAAAGCAGGTGACGCCCGGAAAGCACGCCCCTGCGCCCCCGCCGCCGCGCCTGTCGGCGCGACGGGCACCACGCGCGCCACGACGCGCCGGGGGCCTGCGGAACTCGCCCCTCGCAGAAGCCGCTCAGGGCTCAAACAGTCCTCGGCCTCCTTCCCGGCGCGCCGCGTCGCGAGTGGCGGGGGCGAAGGGGAATGCAGATGGGCATTCGCCATGGCGCTGCCGCGATTCCAGCGCGCACGCGCGGACCTCGTGCGTGATTCGTGAATATTCAGCGAGTTGGAAAGCGAACTGCCAGATATGATGGCCGCGAGATAGCGGGAAGGTGCGTTAACGCACTGAATCGTGGAGGGAAGGCGGTGATGCGGCGGAATTGGTATCTATCATATCCGGCACTTTCGCCAACCATTTCACGTTGGGCAGCGCAGTGAACTCTCGGAATTGGTCGCGGCGTCCATGAGCGGCATTTTCACTGGGCTGGTACTTTGGGCGTACGCGCTGGCCGGACTTGTGGTTGTGCCCATTGCGATGGCCATTCTCGTCACTGTTTTGGCGAAGCCACGCAGCGCCGCATTTGGAATTGCGGCCGCAGGTTGGTATCTAGGCGCTCCGGTTGTCTTCTTCATTTGCGGAGCCACTCTGAATTGGTTAAATGAAATAGAGGGTAGGAGAATTCGGGGCGAATACTTGTCCCTATGCCGCGAATTCTCTGCCGAATCGATATCGAGAGTCATTCCAAATGTGGAGTGGCTCAAGTTGGATGTGGTGGAAGTGGAAATTCGCAATGCGAGTTCTTTGTACGCGACCTTTGGAAGTGGATTCGATGAAAAGCTGTTCGGAAGGCCCGGCCGAGAACCGTACAAGAATTGGGGCAAATACAAAAATGTTGACGCATTCAGGCCGCAGCATGAGGCGCCCCTTGTCGTCAGAGTGCGCACCAAAGACCACATTCCATATGTCGGAACGTTCTATGCGATGGAGATAAGTATCGAATTGGTGGATCCAGCGACAAAGTCAGTCTTCGCGCGTAGACGCACCTTCACGAACAACCCCCATTACGCAGTCTCCACGGACTGTGATGGCAAGAATCTCCACGACACCAACCTCGATTTTCTTCAACGAGCGGCCGCGCCAATATCCTCGACTAGTCAATGACAATTCTGAAGGAAGCGCTGCCCAACAACACGCCGCACCCGGACGCGCGCAGAGTCGCCGTGCGAATAGATGCGCACGCTGGTGCGCGCGCCGGTGAGCGTGGACGTTAGATGGCGAGCGACGAGCGCGACAAGGACGGAAGCCCCATATTGGGGTGGGTGGCAGTCGCCGCCTACGTCGTCTTTCGCCTGTGGGTCGAGAAGCTAAATGTCCCCATCGCAATGTGGTGGGTCATCTTCCTGGTTATCGCTATCGGCGCTTGGCCGACGATACAGAAAAGAAGCATCGTCGCCGCCTCAGGCTACGTCACGATCGCTTTTCTCTTTTCGCTCGGCTTCTTGGTGCTATGGCTCTTCCGCGCTTAAGTTCGCCATCTAACCCTACGCCCCAACGCGACGCCATGAAGCGCTGCGCCTCCATTGGCGCTTGCGCGTGGCGCGCTTGGGCTCCACGTTAGCAAGCACGATGCGCGCAGCCCTTCTCAACGAGCTTGAAGATCTAGCGCTTGCGGCTTGCGACGATCAGCACCTTGAGGCAGCCTCATCTCGCGAAATTCTGTCCCTCTGGTTCGAGCGTGAGGTTTCTTATTCGGAACTCCGGGTGGCTTTCAGGCGGTTGTACCGGCTCGGGTTGTTGCGTACATACGTCTACCGGGGCACAAGAATTGTTCGGTCGTCGACACGCAGTATCCCAACTCATCATTTGCTTGTTCGCGGTACCGAAAGAGGGCGCGAGTACTTGGGCCTTGAACGAAAGCTCCTCTCATGAGTGCCGCGCTTGCTAACCCTACGCCCCAAAGCGACGCCATGGAGCGCCTCGCCTCAATTGGCGCATGCGCGTGGCGCGCTTGGGCTCCACGTTAGGCATCACAAATTGCCCCTCGATCGACTTCCCTTGGTCGTACTGAGTTCTTCGATGCAGTCGCCCGAAGCGCCGCAAACCATTTGCGAAGAGATTGGTTCCTTTCTGAAGGTTAAGGTCACAGAGCACCAAATCCTTGAGGCGTTTCGTGCGCTCGAAAAAGCCGGGCTCGTCTCAGTCGAGCTACGTGGCCCACATCCTCCACCAAACGATCTTTGGTTTATCGCCACACGCGCGGGACGCGATGTGGTCGATCGCGAATGGGATGCCGTGTTCCCAAACAGCGCCGCAGATAGTGATGCCTAACCCTACGCCCCAACGCGACGCGGAACCTCATCCGGAACCTCATCCAATAAAGTAGACACGTAGACCTAACGCCGCGCTTCCCGATGCCCCGCCTCCTCCTCGCCCTGCTCGCCTTCGCTACCTCCGCCCTCGCCGCCGACCCCGCCAAGCCCTCGATCGTCCTCGTGCCGATGTTCGGCGACACGGTGTCGCTGATGGTGCCGGCCGGATGGGTGAAGGTGCACCAGCAGAAGACGGAGCGGGTCGCGATCCTCGAGTTCGTGCCGGCGGGGCAGTCGACGGCGGCGTGGAGCGAGATGATCACGGTGCAGGCGTTCAAGGGCGTGCCCGCCACCGTGACGCCGCTGGGCCTGCTCGAGTCGACCGCGGGACGCATCGGCGGCGTGTGCCCGGACCACGCGGTCGCCGCCACGCTCGGCGAACTCAAGGTGGGCGAGCGGCCGGCGCACGCGGCGATCATCGGCTGCGGTGCGATGCCCGCGGGCGAGGCTGGCGCGCGCACAGGGCAAGGCGAGGTGGCGTACTACGTGGCCATCCGCGGCACGAGCGACATGGTCGTGGTGCAGCGCGCGGTGCGCGGCAAGGCCTTCGACCGCAAGCAGCCGCCGATCACGCGGCAGGTGGCGAGCGCGATGCACGCGGCCTTGCAGCCGCTGTCGGTCTGCGGCCTGTCGGAGCCGCCCGCGCAATGCGGGCCGGGAGCGAAGCGCTAGCGCAATCGCAAGCGATCGCTTGCGATCGCGCCCTTCGCTAGGTGCCGGGCTTGCCGCGGTTCGACCCCGCGACGATGCGGAACTCGAACAGCCGGCACTCCAGCGCGCCGTTGTAGAGCGGCACGCGCCGCGACGGCGAGAGGCGCATCAGCTTCTCCATGCGGCGATCGCCGGTGATGAAGTGGCAGCGCCAGCCGGCGAAGCGCTTCTTCAGCGCATCGCCCAGCTTCGGGTAGAAGGCCGCGAGCGCGTCGGCCTCGCCGATGCGCTCGCCATAGGGTGGGTTGGCGACCATCACGCCGCTCGAGGCGGGCGCGGCGCGATCGAGCACGTCGGACTGCTCCAGCACCACCCAGCGCTCGATGCCGGCCTCGGCGAGCGTGCGGCGGGCAACCGCAAGGGCGCGCGGGTCGTTGTCGCTGCCGAAGATGCGGATCGGCGCGCCCTGCTTGCGCGGCTGCGCGGCCTCCTCGCGCAGCTTCTGCCAGAGCCGGGCGTTGTGCGCGGCGAGCTTCTCGAAGCCGAAGCCGCGGCGCAGGCCCGGCGCGCGGCCGCGCGCCATCGCGGCGGCCTCGACGAGGAAGGTGCCGCCGCCGCACATCGGGTCGAGCAGCGGCTCGTCCGGCTTCCAGCCCGAGAGCACGAGGATGCCGGCGGCGAGGTTCTCGCGCAGCGGCGCCTCCACCGCGGTGGCGCGCCAGCCGCGCTTGAAGAGCGGCTCGCCGGAGGTGTCGAGGTACAGCGCGCCGGACTTGTCGTCGAGGTAGGCGTGCACGCGCACGTCGGGCCGCGCGCGGTCGATGCTGGGGCGCGAGCCGGTGGCCTCGCGGAAATGGTCGCAGACCGCGTCCTTGACGCGCAGCGTGGCGAACTCCAGGCTCTTCAGCGGGCTCTTCTGCGCGGTGACGTTGACGCGCAGCGTGCGCTCGACGCGGAACAGGCGCGGCCAGTCCACGCTGCGCGCGGCGCGGTAGAGGTCTTCCTCGGCGGCATAGGAGAACTCGTGCACGCGCCACAGCACGCGCGAGGCGATGCGCGACCAGAGGTTGGCGCGATAGCAGGCTTCCCACGGCCCGGAGAAGGCCACCCCACCGGGCACGACCTTCGGCTCCTGCGCGCCGAGCGCGGCGAGTTCGTCGGCGAGCGCGGCCTCGAGGCCGCGTGGCGCGGTGGCGAAGAACGATTCCATCAGCGGGTTTGACGCGAGGCGGGGTTCACTTCAGCATGGTACGCGTGAATCCGGCTCCGAAGGACGCGAGCGACTGGTATCGGCTCGGCAACCAGCGCGAGGACGAAGGGCGCGACGCCGAGGCGCGCGACTGCTTCGAGCGCGCGGTCGCGGCCGATCCCGCGCATGCGCGCGCGTGGAACAACCTCGGCGCCGCCCGCGAGCGGCTGGGCGACGTCGCGGGCGCGGAGCTCGCCTATCGCGCGGCTCTCGAGCGCGAGCCGGCGCTGCTGCAGCCGAGCCTGAACCTCGGCCGGCTGCACGAAGCCCGCGGGCAGGCGGCGCAGGCGGCTGCGATCTACCGCGCGGCGCGCGCGCACCATCCGTCGGACGATCGCCTTGCGCACCTGCTCGCCGCGACCAGCGGCGAGAACACCGCGCGCGCGCCGCGCGCCTACGTGCAGGCGCTCTTCGACGAGCAGGCGTCGCGCTTCGAAGCGCACCTGGTCTCGGAGCTGGGCTACAGCGTGCCGCAGGCGATCGCGAACCTGCTGGCGCCGCTGCTGCGGGATCCGGCCTCGAACCGCGCCGTGCTCGACCTCGGCTGCGGCACCGGACTCGTCGGCGCGGCGCTCGCCGGCACGGGTGCGGTGGTCACCGGCATCGACCTCTCGCCCGGCATGCTCGAGCAGGCGTCGCGTCGCGGCGGCTACGCGAAGCTCCTCAAGGGCGACGTCGTGGAAGCGCTCGCCGGCTGGCCGCCCGCGAGCCTCGCCGCGATCACCGCGGCGGACGTGTTCATCTACCTCGGCGACCTCGCGGCGGTGTTCGATGCGGCGGCGCGCGCACTCGCGCCGGGCGGAGCGTTCGCGTTCTCCGTGGAAGGACTCGCCGAAGGCACCTACCGGCTGCAACCCACCGGGCGCTATGCGCACGCCGCGCCCTACCTGCATCGATTGGCGGCAGGCGCGGGACTGCGCGTCGCGCACGAGGAACCGGTAAGGATCCGCAAGCAGGGGCGAGGCTATGCGGAGGGCGAGGTGCTGCTGCTCAGAAAGGCTTGAGCACGACGAGGAACACCGAGCCGAAGAGGATCAGCACCGGGAACTCGTTGAACCAGCGATACCAGACGTGGCCGTGCGGGTTGCGGCCTTCGCGAAAGTCGATCATCAGCTTGCCGCACCAGACGTGGTAGCCGACCAGCACCACGACCAGCAGCAGCTTGGCGTGCAGCCAGCCGCCGCGAAAGCCATAGCCTAGCCACAACCACAAGCCGAAGACGATGGTGAGGATGGCGCCGGGCGTGGTGATGCCCCAGAAGAGCTTGCGCTCCATGACCTTGAAGCGCTCCTTCGAGGGTTCGTCCTCGGACATCGCGTGGTAGACGAAGAGCCGCGGCAGGTAAAAGAGGCCGGCGAACCAGGTCACCATGAAGATGATGTGCAGGGCCTTGACGGTCAGCATGTCGGGGAGCGGATCAGGAAGCGAATCTCTTGCGGGCGGTGCCGATGGCGAAGCCGTAGGCGACGACAGCATATCCCAGCAGCACCGCGACGTGCACGAGCGCGTCGGGCGGCAGCTCGCCGGCCACCGCCGGCCGCACGAGCGAGATGCCGTGGTGCAGGGGCAGCGCCTTCGCCACCGCCTGCACCATCGGCGGCAGTTGCTCGAGCGGGAAGAACACGCCCGACACCATCATCATCGGCGTCAGCACCAGCGTCATGTAGAAGCTGAAGAAGTCCCAGTTGCGCGCCAGCACCGTCATCACGAGGCCGATCGAGCTGAACGTTAGGCCGACGAGGAAGGCCGCGGGCAGCGCGAGCACCGCGAGCCACGAGCCCGAAAGCCCGAACACCGCGACGACCGCGAGGATCGTCGAACCGGTAAGCCAGGCCTTCGAGGCCGACCAGACGATCTCGGCGGTGACCACGTCGTCGATGGTGAGCGGCGAATGCAGGATCGCGTCCCAGGTCTTCTGGCCGTGCATGCGCGAGAAGCCCGAGAACATCGACTCGAAGGACGCGGTCATCATGGTCGCCGAGCACAGCGACCCCGCGGCGAAGAACGCCATGTAGCTCATGCCCGCGACCGAGGGCAGCATCGCGCCGAGGCCGTAGCCCAGGCCAAAGAGCATGATCAGCGGGTCGGCGAGGTTGCCCAGCACCGAGGCCGCGAAGAGCTTCTGCCAGACGAGGAAGTTGCGCCGCCAGACCGGGATCCAGGCGAGGCCGGGCAGTCGCAGGTGAAAGGCGAGCCGCATCAGTTCCGCCGCATCAGTCCCTGAGATCCCGGCCGGTGAGCTTGAGGAACACGTCCTCGAGGTTCGCCGGGCGGTGCAGGTAGGCGAGCTCGGCCTGGCCTTCGAGGCTGGCGAGCACCGGCGCGACATCCGCCGCGTAGCAGAACGCGGTCTCGCCCGCGACCTCGACGCGCGGCGCGAGCGCGCGTGCGCGCTCGACCCATCGCTCGAGTCCGTTGCCGTGCACCTCGACCACCTGCGGCTCGATGTGCGCGGCGATCAGTTCGCGCGGCGAGCCGACCGCGATCACGCGCCCCTGGTCGATGACGAGGAGCCGCGTGCACAGGCGCTCGGCCTCTTCCATGAAGTGCGTGGTGAGGACGAGCGTCTTGCCCTCGGCGCGCAGGCGCCGCAGCCGCTCCCAGATCAGGTGGCGCGCCTGCGGGTCCAGGCCGGTGGTGGGCTCGTCCATGAACACGACGTCCGGGTCATTGACGAGGGCGCGCGCGAGCGTGAGGCGCCGCTTCATGCCGCCCGAGAGCGCGTGCAGCTTCGCGTCCTCGCGGCCCTGCAGCCCGGCGAACTCCATCAGGCGCGGGATGCGGCGCGCGATCTCGTCGGTCGGCAGGCCGAAGTAGCGGCCGTAGACCACGAGGTTCTCGGCGCAGGTGAAGTCCGGGTCGAGGTTGTCGAACTGCGGCACCACGCCCGTGCGGCGTCGCGCGGCGGACGCATCGCCGGGCACCTCGTGCCCCAGCAGCCGCACCGTGCCGCCGTCGGGCGCGGCGAGCCCGAGCGCGATCTTCAGCGTGGTGGTCTTGCCGGCGCCGTTGGGGCCGAGCAGGCCGAAGCACTCGCCCTGCGCCACCGAGAAGTCCACGCCGCGCAGCACCTCGGTCGCGCCGTAGGACTTGCGCAGCCCCGCGACCTCGAGCGCCGCGCTCACTTCAGGTGCTGCGCCACGAGGGCGCGCAGCAGGTTCAGGCGCCGGTGGAAGAAATGGTCGGCCCCCGGCAGCACGATCACCGGCAGGTCCTGCGGCCGCGCCCAGTCGAGCACGCCGGCGAGCGGCACGGTCTCGTCCTCTTCGCCGTGGATCACCGCGGTGTTCGGCGGCGCGGGCGGCGTGTCGGCATAGCCCACGGCGACACCCACGAGCACGAGGCTTCTCGGCGCTTCTCTCGCGGCGAGCTTCAACTGCATCGCCGCGCCGAACGAGAAGCCGGCCAGCGCGACCGGCAGGTTGCCATGCACCGAGCGCGCGTGCGCCAGCGTGGCGGCGAGGTCGTCGACTTCGCCCGCGCCGCGGTCGTGCACGCCTTCGCTCGCGCCGACGCCGCGGAAATTCGGCCGCCAGGCAGCGTAGCCGGCCTCCATGTGCGCGCGCGCCAGCGTCTGCGCGACCTTGTTGTCGAGCGTGCCGCCGTGCAGCGGATGCGGATGCGCGACGATCGCGATGCCGACGGGAGCGCCCTCGGGCAGGTCGAGCGCGCACTCGAGTCGGCCCGCGGGACCGGCGATCAGTTCTCGGCGTGTGGCGGCGCGCATGGGGGCGGGGATTCTAACCGACCACCCCGCGCTGCGACCGGGAGGCGAGCGTGAACGCATAGGCAATGGCCGCGAACGGCCACAGCATCGACACCAGGCGCGTGAGGCCGTTGAAGTTGAGGAAGTGGCCCTGCGCCCAGACCTTCAGCGTGGCCGCGGTGTACGGATTCGGCGGCGCGAGGTTGACCAGCACGGTGGCGGCCATCAGCAGCACCGCCGCGAACGCGAGGCGGGCCGCGCGCGGCAGCGCGAGCGCGATCGTGGCAAGCAGCAGGCCGGCGGCGAGCCCTTGCGCCCCGCCAGCGGTCAGCCACGCGAACACGTTCTCGGCCTTCATCAATATGGCGAAGGCCGCGGTGCGGACGAGTAGCGCGGCGAGCACCAGCGCAAGGGCCGCGGCGCGCGCCGGCGCGCCCTCGCGCAGGATCGCGGAACCGAGCAGCGCGACCGCGAGCAGGTTGGCGCCGGCGACGAGCGCCTCGACCGCGACGAAGTAGCCGGGCTCGCGCTCGGGCCCCGGCGCGATGTCGAGCAGCGCGCGCAGGTCGCCTGCGCCGAACAGCACCGAGGTCGGGTCGAGCTGCACGAAGAGCCACAGCGCGAGCAGCACCAGCCCGGCGTCGGCGAGCGCGCCGGGGCCGACCAGCGCCTCGCGCGCGCGGCGCAGCGGTCCGGTCTCGAGCAGCCACGAGGAGACTCCGAGCGTAGCGAGCGCGCCAGCCGCGGCTCCGGCGACGTTGCAGGCGACGTCCACGTTCGACGGGATGCGGCTCGGCAGGTAGCCCTGCACGGCCTCGACGCAGATCGACACCACGGCCGCGCCCAGCACCGAGGCGAGGGCCGCCGCGACGCCTCGCAACCTCGGCGCGAGCGCGAGCACGCCGAGCGCGCCGAGCGGGAAGTACGCGGCCACGTTCGCGGCGAGGTCGAAGCCCGTGACGTAGCGCGGCCACGGCGCGTCGAGGAAGGTGAACGGCGACAGGCCGTGCCCGCGCCATCCAGAGAACGGGTGCAGCGACGCGTAGGCGACGAGGACGAGATAGGCGGCGAGGAGCGTGCGGGCGAGCGGGGAGCCGCGCACGTCGAAGCTAGTGCCCGTGCGAAGCGTGGTGCGGCTCGTGCCGCGCCGGGGTGGCGAGCGAGCCGAGCACCATGCCGACGAAGCCGAACGCGAGGCCGACGAACTGCGGCGGCCAGATCACTTCCTTCGGCGGCTCGGCCGAGAACCAGCCGGCGATGAACGCCTCCATCAGCAGCCACGAACCGAGGCCGGCGACGATCGAGGCCATCGCGCCGCCGGCGCTGGCGCGCTTCCAGAAGAGGCCGGCGGCGAGCGGCACGAACGCGCCCGCGAGCGTGACCTTGTAGGCGTTCTGCACCATCTCGTACATGGTGCTCTTCGAATTGAGCGCAAAGAGCAAAGCGGCGAGCGTGAAGGTGACGAGCACGATGCGCAGCGTCAGCAGGAACTGCCGGTCGCCCATGTGCGGCACGAAGGGTTTCAGCGCGTTCTCGGTGAACAGCGCGCTCGGCGCGAGCAGCGCGCCGCTGGCGGTGGAGAGGATCGCCGAGAGCAGCGCGCCGAAGAACATCACCTTGGCCCACATCGGCATCGCGTCGCCGAGGATCAGGTCGGGCAGGATGCGCTGGATCTCGCGCGCGTCCTCGGACTTGAAGAGCTCGGCGAGCTTCGGGTCGGTGACGAGGGCGGCGTAGGCGATGAAGATCGGCACGAACGCGAACGCGAAGTAGACCGCGCCGCCGATCAGCGTGCCCTTCACCGCGGTGGACTCGTTCTTCGCCGAGGTGACGCGCTGGAAGACGTCCTGCTGGGGGATCGACCCGAGCGCGAGCGTGGCCCACGCGGCGGCGAACGCGAGCCACTCCTTCGCGCCGCCCTTGGGCCAGAAATCGAACTTGCCAGCCTCGATCGCGGCGCCGATCACCTTGCCCGTGCCGCCGGCCATGTCCGACACCAGCCAGGCCACCGCCCACAGCCCGCAGATGATCACCACCGACTGGAAGAGGTCGGTGAGCGCGACCGACCACATGCCGCCCCAGATCGTATAGAAGAGCACGATCGCCGCGCCGAGCAGGATGCCCGCGTTGATCGACAGCGCGCCGCCGGAAAGCACCGAGAATACGAGCCCCAGCGCGGTGAGCTGCGCCGAGGTCCAGCCGAGGTACGACGCGGTGATGGCGAGGCTCGTGACCACCTCGACCGGCTTGTTGTAGCGCTTGCGGTAGAAGTCGCCGATGGTCAGCAGGTCCATGCGGTAGAACGCGCGCGCGAAGAACAGCGCGACGAACACCAGGCAGAACGAGGAGCCGAACGGATCGGCGACGATGCCGCCCAGGCCGTCCTTGGCGAAGGTCGCCGACACCGACAGCACGGTCTCGGCGCCGAACCACGTGGCGAACACGGTCGCCACGCTCATGTAGAGCGGCAGGCTGCGGCCTGCGACGACGAAGTCCTTCGCGCCGTGCACCCGCTTCGCGGCCCACAGGCCGACGGCGATGGTCACGAGCAGGTAGGCGACGACGAACGCGATCAGCATGGACGCTCCCCGGAGGACGGCGCGCGCATCATATCCGGGGCATCCCCCGCTGCCAACGCGGTCAGGCCAGGAACGCGAGCGCGGCCAGCGCAGACGCGCCGAGCGCGAGCAGCACCAGCGCCGACAGCAGGTCGTTGCGCCGCCGCTCCTCGCGCGCGAGCCGCTCGACCGCGTCGTTCAGGGCGCCGATGCGATCCTCGGCGAGCACCCGGTGCAGGAGACGCGGCAGCTGCGGCAGCGTGCCGGCCCAGTACGGCGCCTCGGCGGCGAACGTGCGCAGCACGCCGCGCCAGCCGACCTGCTCGTTCATCCAGCGCTCGAGGTAGGGCTTCGCGGTCTTCCAGAGGTCGAGCTCGGGGTCGAGTTCGCGTCCGAGGCCCTCGATGTTGAGCAGGGTCTTCTGGAGCATGACGAGCTGCGGCTGCACCTCGACGTTGAAGCGGCGCGAGACCTGGAACAGGCGCAGCAGCAGGCGGCCGAAGTAGATCTCCTTCAGCGGGCGGTCGAAGATCGGCTCGCAGACGGTGCGCACCGCGGACTCGAAGTCGTCGATGCGCGTGTCGGCCGGCACCCAGCCGGCGTCGAGGTGCGCCTGCGCGACGCGCCGGTAGTCGCGGTTGAAGAAGGCGATGAAGTTCTGCGCGAGGTAGCGCTTGTCGGTCTCGGTGAGCGTGCCCATGATGCCGAAATCGAGGGCCACGTAGCGGCCGATCCGCGTGCCGGCGGCGTCCGGCGGGCCCGCCTCGACGAGGATGTTGCCCGGGTGCATGTCGGCGTGGAAGAAGCCGTCGCGGAACACCTGCGTGAAGAAGATCTCGACGCCCGCGCGCGCGAGCAGCTTGATGTCCACGCCCTGCGCGCGCAACTCGGCGACCTGCGAGATCGGCGTGCCGTGCATGCGCTCCATCACCATCACGCGCTGCGCGCACCAGTCCCAGTGCACCGCCGGCACCGCGAGCAGCGGCGAGTTCGCGAAGTTGCGGTGCAGCTGGCTGGCGTTGGCGGCCTCGCGCACGAGGTCGAGCTCGTCCTCGAGATGGCGCGCGAACTCGGCCACCACTTCGCGCGGCTTCAGGCGCCGGCCGTCGGCCCACAGGCGTTCGACGAGGTCGGCCGCGGTGCGCAGCAATTCGACGTCGCGCGCCACCGCGGACTCGACGCCGGGGCGCAGCACTTTCACGGCGACCTCGCGACCGTCCTTGAGCACCGCGAAGTGCACCTGGGCGATGGACGCGCTGGCCACGCACTCGCGCCCGAACTCGGAGAAGTGCTCGGCGAGCGGGGCGCCGAGCGCGCGCTCGACCTCGGCCACCGCGTCCTCGCCGGGGAACGGCGCCACGCGATCCTGCAGCTTGGCGAGCTCGTCGGCGATGTCCAGCGGCATCAGGTCGCGGCGCGTGGACAGCACCTGCCCGAACTTGACGAAGATCGGGCCGAGCTCCTCGAGCGCGCGCCGCAGGCGCTCGCCACGCGGCGCCGAGGTGTCGCCGGCGAGCAACGCCACCAGCGGGTTGGCGGCGAACCGCGGCACGAACTCGTGCAGGCCGAAGCGCAGCCCGACCGAGAGGATACGCAGCAGGCGCGCGAGGCGTTTCAGGACAGCCTTTCGAGGCGCTTCTCGAGGCGCTCGAGGGCGTCGCGCAGGCGCGCATTGTCGCGCGCGAGCGCGTCGTGCTCGTCGCGGCGCACCGCGAGGCGGCGCTCCTCGACGGCGTAGTCGAGCAGCGTGCCGGTGACGCGGCGGCCGGCCTCGGCGAGGCCCTGCGCAAGGCGGCGTGCATCGCCGACCATGCGGTGCGCGAGCGCGTCGCCGAAGAGGCGCGACAGGTCTTCCTCGGCGTCCCAGCGCAGGTGGCGCGCGAGGAACAGCACCTCGGTGGCGAGGCGCGCGTTGCCGGCGACGTCGACTTCTCGAAGCGCGTGGTCGACGCCGCGGGCCAGCGCGGCGGCGGCGGCGGGACGCACGGTGAGCGTCAGCGAAGCCTCGGCCTCGGGCGCGGAGGCGACGAACAGCCCGTCGGGCCCGATGGCGAGGCGCAGGGGCGGCAGCGGCGCTGCGTCGATCGCGATGGTCTCGCCGGCGAACGGCGCGAGACGCTCGCGCGCCCACCGCGCTTGCGAGAGCAGGTGGTTGACGGCGCTGCGGAAGCGATCGGCGATCAGGTCCATGAAAACGAAAGGCCACCCGGAGGTGGCCTTTTCATCCCTTGCGGCGGGCAGGAAATTCTAGTGCATCTGCTGGATGCCCGCGAGGACCCAGCCGCCGGAGCCGTCGACGGGCTTGGAGAGGTTCCAGACTTCCTCGAAGGCCTCGGACGGCTGCCCGGTGCCCGAGCGTTCGGCGCCGGTGAAGCGCACGCTCGCCCAGTGGGTCGCGCCCTCGGTGACCACCTCGAGCACGTCGGCCTCCAGCGAAAGGATCTCGGTGTGCTGCTTCGCGCCGCCGCGCGCCGCGACGTCGCGCGCGAGCTCTTCGTACATCTCGGGCGTAGTGAACTCTCGGATCTCGTCGAGGTTGCCGCTGTCGTTCGCCATCTGCAGCTTGAGGTAGTTCATCTTCGCGCCGCGCGCGAAGCCGGCGGCATCGAACCCGGCCGGCACGCGCGGCGCAGGCGCCGGCGCGACGCTGCCGCGATCGAATCCGGCGGCCTGCGACGGCGGGGGCGCGGCGACGGTCTCGCTGCCGAGGCCGGAGTACTGCATCGGCCCGGTCGCGGGCGCCGGCGCGGGCGCATTGCGCTGCGCGAGCATGCGCATGACGAACATGCCCGCGACCGCGAGCAGGCCGATCATCAGCACGGCCATGATCACGCCGCCGAAGGCGCTGTTGCCGCCGAGCATGGAAGCCAGCAAGCCGCCCGCCGCGAGGCCGCCGAGCATCGGCAGCCAGCGACCGAGGCCGCTCGCGGGTTGCGCGGCGCCGGCCGGCGCGGTCGCGCCCGCCGGAGCGGCAGGCTGCTGCGAGGGCGCCGCCTGGTTCATCTGCGAGGTCTGTCCCGGCTTCGCGGGCACGCTCGACGGCGGGGTCGAGGTGATGCTGCGTTGCGCGCCCGACGAACGGGCACCGCCGACGCGCTTGGCTTCCGCTTCGGGGATCGCGATCGCGACGCCGAGGGCTGCAATCGCGACACCAACGAGCCACTGCTTCATGACGTCCTCCTGGGGAACACGAACGTTCGAGAGCGGTGGATGCTACGCGAAATTGAAGCCGCGGTGCACCGCCACCACCCCGGCCGACAGATTGAACCATTCGACGTCCTCGAAGCCGGCAAGTTCCATCATGCGGCCGAGGCCCGGCTGGTCGGGGTGCATGCGGATGGATTCGGCGAGGTAGCGATAGGCCTCGGCGTCGCCGGCGATGCGCGCGCCGAGGCGCGGCAGCACCGAGAAGGAGTAGAAGTCATAGGGCTTCTCGAGCGGCTTCCAGACGCGCGAGAACTCGAGCACCACCAGCCGGCCACCGGGCTTCAGCACGCGCCGCATCTCGGCGAGCGCCGCCTCCTTGCGCGTCACATTGCGAAGTCCGAAGGCAATCATCACGCAATCGAATGCACCGGGGGCGAACGGCAGGCGCTCGGCGTCGCATTGCGCGGCGGGCAGCAGCAGCCCGGCGTCGGCGACGCGATCGCGGCCCCGCCCGAGCATCGCGCCGTTGATGTCGGTCATCACCACCTCGGCGCCGCGCTGCGCGACGAGCCGCGCGAGGTCGCCGCTGCCGCTCGCCACGTCGAGCACGCGATCGCCGGCGCGCACGCGCGCGACCTCGACCGCGAAGCGCTTCCATGCGCGATGCAGCCCGGCCGACATGAGGTCGTTCATCAGGTCGTAGCGCCCGGCGACGGAATCGAACACGCCGCGCACCGCCTTCGCCTTGTCGGCCTCGGCGACGGTGCGATAGCCGAAGTGCGTGGTGCCGGGCTCGCTCATCGGGCCGCGCCGGCCTTCTCGAGCTGGGCGAGGTACGTGGCCCAGTTCTCGTCCTGGCCGACGCCGAGCTCGTAGAGGTAGTCCCACGAATAGATGCCGGTGTCGTGGCCATCCGAGAATCGCGGCTGCACCGCGTAGGAGCCGACCGGCTCGATCGCCACGATGTCGACGTCGCGCTTGCCGACCTGCAGCACCTCCTGCCCCGGCCCGTGGCCGCGCACCTCGGCGGAGGGCGAGAACACGCGCAGGTATTCGAACGGCAGGCGGAACGCGCGCCCGTCGGAGAACGCGACTTCCATCACGCGCGACTTCTGGTGCAGCGTGATCCCCGTGGGCGTGGGCGATTCGCTCATCGTCAGGCCACCGCTTCGTACACGACGCGCTCGAAGTCGATGCCGCGATCGAGCATCTCGACCAGGCGCACGCGGATCGACGACTGCACCCAGACCTCGACCACGCGCTTGGGCTTGAACCAGCCCGAGGGCACCAGCAGCGTCGGCGGCGATTCGAGCGCGGCCACCGCGGTGAGCGTCAGCGCCTGCACCCACTTCTCCTTGGTGACGTTCAGGCCCGTGGGGCGCACGGCCGTCGCGGCCGGCAGGCCGGGCAGCACCTTCACGCCCGCGACGAGGTCGCCGTTCTCGGCCGTCATCAGCCAGCGCACCTGGCCGAGGATGAAGTTCTTCGAGTCGGCCGGCTTCACCGAGATCAGCTGCCCGTTCGAGTAGCGCTTGCCGGGATTGCCGGCGCGACGCACGATGCGCAGGCCCTGCGTGCTCTCGTCGGCGAGCTGCCAGCTCTCGAGCAGGAAGCCGTGCGTCTGGCTGTAGTCGTCGTCGTCGCGCGTCGCGATGCGGCCGAAGGTGGCGATCTCGTCGCGCTCCTTCTGCGTCAGCTCCTTCTGCTCGCCGGGCTGCTTGAACACCTTGCCCGAGAGGTAGTAG
>CAZTXP010000180.1:0-24311 GCA_964617355.1 uncultured Enterobacteriaceae bacterium | reverse complement strand
AGCCCCTTGGCGTCGTGCGGCGTGCTCGGCATGACGATCTTCAGGCCGGGCACCCCGAGCAGCAGCCCCTGGACGGCCTGCGAGTGCTGCGAGCCGGAACCCCAGCCGCGCCCGATCGCCGCCCAGATCACCATCGGCACGGTGGTCAGGCCGTTGTCCATGTAGTGGTACTTGGAGGCGTGGTTCACCAGCTGGTTCATGGTCAGCAGGATGAAGTCGGGCCGGTTGTGCATGTAGAACGGACGCATGCCGTTCATCGCCGCGCCGGTGCCGATCCCGGTGAGGCTCTCCTCGGCGACCGGTGTGTCGAACACGCGCTCGCCGCCGTGCTTCTCCTTCAGGCCACGCGTGCAGCCGAACATCGCGCTAGGGTCGTCCACGCCCTGCCCGTAGATGAACACGGAGGGATCGTGCGTCAGCGCGAGGTCGAGCGCTTCATGGACCGCCTTCACGTACGGCAGGACACGCCCCTCCTTCGGATCGGGGGCGTCGTAGACCAGCGAATTGACGAGGCTTTCGTCCCAGGCCATGGCTTACTCCGCGTAGACGTGGGTGTAGAGGTCGGCTTCGACCGGGTGCGGCGCCGCGAGCGCGTGCTCGAACGCGGCGAGCGTCTCGCGCACGATCTCGTCGTGCATAAGCTTCCTCTTCACGTCGTCGAACAGTCCCGCAGACTTGAGCATCCCGTACAGCCCCTCGACCGGGCAGAGCTTCTCCCACGCCTCGCGTTCGTCCACGCCGCGGTAGCCCGTCGCGCTGTCGTCGCCGTTGCCGCCGTGCGCGCGATAGCGATAGACGCGCGCCTCGATGAAGCTCGGCCCGCCGCCGGCGCGCGCGCGCTCGATCGCCGCCTTCGAGGCGTCGTAGACATCGAGCACGTTCATGCCGTCGATGCGTTCCGACGGCATCGCGTGGGCGCCGGCCCACTTCGCCACGTCGCGGTCGGGCTGGCGCTCGGAGAGCGGCGACTGCACCGAGTAGAAGTTGTTCTCGCAGAAGAACACGATCGGAAGCTTCTTCAGCGCCGCGAAGTTGAGCGTCTCGGAGACCACGCCCTCCTCGGTCGCCGCCTCGCCGAAGAACACGGCGATCACGCGGTCGGCCTTCTGCATCTTCGCCGCGAGCGCGGCGCCCGCCGCGATCGGCACCGAGCCGGCGACGATGGCCGACGTGCCGGCCATGCCGACGCTGAAGTCGATCAGGTGCATCGAGCCGCCGCGCGAGCCGGCGCAGCCGTCGATGCGGCAGTGCATCTCGGAGAGCATCGCCTTCAGGTCGCCGCCCTTCGCGAGGTACGCGCCGTGCGTGCGATGGCTGGAGTAGACGAGGTCGGTGGTGCGCATCGCCGCGCAGCAGCCGACGGTGGTCGCCTCCTGGCCGATCACGAGGTGGATCGGGGTCTTCATGTGGTCCTGCCGGTAGCGGCGCTCGATCTCGACCTCGATCTCGCGGATGCGCAGCATGCGGCGGAAGAGCTCGACGACAAATGCCGGGTCGCGACCGGCGAGGCGGCCCTTCCCGGCATCGAAGCCTGGCCCGGTGTACGGATAGCGGATCACGATGCGATTGTCTCCCGTGTATGGGCGAGGTACCACTGGTACGTCCGCCGGATGCCGTCCTCGAGTGGCGTGGACGGCGCCCAGCCGAGCGCGCGCATGCGCGTGCTGTCGAGGAGCTTCCTCGGCGCGCCGTCCGGCTTGGAGCGATCCCACTCGATCGCGCCGTCGAAGCCGGTGACGCGCGCGACGATGGCGGCGAGCTCCGCGATCGAGACATCCTCGCCCGGACCGATGTTGAGGGGCAGCGGCACGCCCGCGAGGTCCGCGTCCAGCAGCCGCAGGCACGCCGTCGCGAGGTCGTCGGCATACAGGAACTCGCGCCGCGGCGAGCCCGTCCCCCAGAGGCCGACCGCACGCGCGCGTTTCGCCTTGGCCTCGTGGAACTTGCGCACTAGCGACGACAGCACGTGGCCGGTCGCCGGATCGAAATCGTCGTTCGGCCCGTAGACGCTGTTGGGGATCACCGGCACGAAGCGCAAGCCGCCATGCTGGCGGTTCTGCGCGAGGCACATCTCCATGCCCGCGAGCTTCGAGATCGCGTAGGCCATGCTGGTCGGCTCGGGCTTGCCCGTGAGGAGCAGGTCCTCGCCCATCGGCTGCGGGCACTCGCGCGGGTACATGCACGACGACGCGAAGAAGACGAGGCGCCGCACGCCGTGGCGCTGCGCGGCGCCGATCACGTTGCCCTGGATCGCGAGGTTGTCGCTGATGAAGTCGGCCGGGAAGTCGCGATTCACGACGATGCCGCCGACGCGGCCCGCGGCCAGCACCACGTAGTCCGGCCGCTCGGATGCGAAGAACGCCTCCACCGCCGCGCCGTCGCGCAACTCAAGCTCGGCACGCGTGCGCACCACGAGGTCCGGATGCCCTTTCGCGACGAGCGCGCGATGCACCGCCGAGCCGATCAGCCCCCGGTGCCCCGCAACGTAGATGCGTCCATCGAGCGCCATGCGCGCCTAGAGCCCGTCGGGCTGGTAGAGGACGACGCGGCTGCCGTCGCCATCGAACTCGATCGGGACGTGCACGAGGCGCGCGAACTCCTCGCGGATCGCCTGCTGGGCGCCGGGCTCCGCGAAGAGCAGGAGGAAGCCGCCGCCGCCGGCGCCGAGAATCTTGCCGCCGATCGCGCCGCGGCGGCGCGCCCGCTCGTAGAGGTCGTCGATCTCGGGCGTCGACACCTTGTCGGACAGGCGGCGCTTCTGCTGCCAGCTCTCATCGAGCAGCCGGCCGAACTCCGCGATCGGCTTGGCCGGATCTCGCAGCACGTCGATCGCCGAGTCGACCATCGCGCGGATCGACTTCAGCTCGGCCTCGCGCGCCGAGAAGTTCGCGATCTTGGATTGCGCGACCTCGACGGCGTAGCGCGACAGGCCGGTAAAGCACAGCATCAGGTGCGACTGCAGTTCACGCACCCGCCCAGGGGGCAGCACCACGGGATCCACCTGGAACCCTCCGTCGCGCCGGAATTCGATGCGGTTGAAGCCGCCGAAGGCCGCGGAGATCTGGTCCTGCGAACCGACCGCCTCGCGGATCACCTCCTGCTCGACGTGGATCGCCTGCGCCGCGAGTTCCTGCTTGGTGACGTAACGGCCGTCGAGCGCCGAAAGCGCATTGAGCAGGCCGACCGTGAACGAGGAACTCGATCCGAGCCCCGATCGGGCAGGGAGGTCGCCGTCGTGGTGGATCTCGAGCCCGCGCTTCACGTCCTTCCACGACAGCACGGCGCGTACCGCCGGGTGCTCGATCTCCGAGACCTCGCGCACGTTCTCGATCTTCGAGTAGACGATGCGGTGGCGATGCTCGAAGAACTGCGGCAGGTAGCGGCAGGTGATGTAGCAGTACTTGTCGATCGCCGTCGCGAGCACCGCCCCTCCGTGCTCGCGGAACCACGCCGGGTAATCGGTGCCGCCGCCGAAGAAAGAGATGCGGAAGGGGGTTCGGGTGATGATCATGGAAGGGTCGCGGCGCGCCCGCGACGGTCAGGCAGCCCGTTGGATCAGGCCGCCACCGCCGACGGCTCGAGGAGTTTTCGCCGGAGCGGGACGCCGGACATCTCGCGAACGTGGCTGAGGACATCCTCGCCGAACTTGCGCTTCACAAGGTCGAGGTAGGAAGGCGCCGCAAAGTACCGCTGGAAGGCCTCGTCGCGGAAGCGCAGGACCTCGGCACTCGTGAGCGCCTCGGTGCGCAGCGGGTGCGTCTCGTACGCGTGCTGCGAGTAGCCGATCCACGAAGACGGCAGCTCCCAGCCGTTCTTCACCGCGAGGTCGTAGAGCTTCGAGCCCGGGTATGCCATCGCGCAGTAGAAGTTCGCGAACTCGCAGTTCGCCTCGAGCGCGAGGTCGAGCGTCTCCTGCATCGTCTGGTGCGTGTCGTCCGGCAGGCCGAAGATGTAGTTGCCGATCACGTTGATGCCGGCATCCTGGATCTTGCGCACCACCTTCATGATCTCCACGGCGCCGAAGCGACCCTTCTCCACGCCGTCGCGCACGTGCTTCGAGCCGGACTCGATGCCGAGCGCTAGCCAGCGGAAGCCTGCGCGCCGCAGGCGGTCCAGGAACTCGTCCTTCACCGTGTCGACGCGCGCGTAGGCCCAGATGTTCAGGTCGTAGCCGCGCTCGATGATGCGGTCGCAGATGCCGAACACGTGGTTCTTGTTCAGCACGAACATCTCGTCGACGAACTTGATGTTCTTCACGCCGTACTTCTCGACCAGCACGCCGATGTCGTCGATCACCGTGTCCGGCGACCACAGGCGGTACGAAGGCTTGCCGAACGGCGCGTTGATGCAGCAGAAGGTGCACTTGTAGGGACAGCCCAGGCTCGTGTGCAACGACGCGTACGGCTGGCGGTCATGGATGTGCTCGAAGCAGTGCCAGTTGTGAGCGCGGTACTGGTCCATCGGCAGCATGTCCCAGGCCACGCCCGGCATCTCGTGGTCGAGGTCGTCCATCAGCTCGCCGGCCGGGTTGGACATGATCACGTTGCCGACGCGGTACCAGAGGCTCGGGATGCCGCGGAAGTTCGTGTTGCCGGCCTTGAGCGCCTGCACCGTCGCGAGGATGGTGTCGGGGCCTTCGCGATCGCAGACGAAGTCGACGGACTCCTCCCGCATCGTGCGCTCGGGGAGCGCCGCCGGGTGCGTCCCGGTCATCATGATGCGCAGCGTCGGGTCGAGGTCCTTCAGCGCGCGGCAGGTCTCGCCGGCGGCCGGCATGTTCTGCGTCGACGCGGAGGGCTGGAATCCGTAGACCACCATCACCGTCAGGACCGGGCGGAAGGTTTCGTGGATCACCTTCGCCGCGTCCGACGGGTCGAGGTTCATCGCCGGCGCGTCGAGGATCTCGACCGACAGGCCCTTGCGCTTCAGGTAGGTGGCGAACAGGCCCGCGAGCGACGGGGACTCGATGGCAGAAAGCTGCTGCCCCAGGCCCTGGTAGACCGCACGCAGGTTACCGGGATTGACGAGGACGACGTCGACGGATTTCATAAGTGTTTGATTATAACTGAGAAGCAACCTTCTTGCGCAGCGCGGGGAGAGGCCATGCGCTATCCTTGCCGCGCCGTGACGAACCGCCCCCTCATCCTCCTCGAACTCAACGAACTCAACTTCGAGTACGTCGAGCACTACGCCGCCAAGGGCCACCTGCCCGCCTTCGCCCGGCTCCTCTCCAAGCATGGCTATGCGCGCACCCGTTCCGAGGACGTCTACGAGCACATCGAGCCGTGGATCCAGTGGGTTACGGTGCACACTGGCAAGACCTACGCCGAGCACGGGGTCTTTCGACTCGGCGACGGCCCCGAGGCCGGCGTGCCGCAGATCTGGGAGCAGCTGGAAGCCAAGGGGCTGCGCGTCGGCGCGTTCTCGCCGATGAACGCCGGCAATGCGCTGCGGAACGCGGCGTTCTTCGTGCCGGACCCGTGGACCAAGACGCGCGTGCAGGCGCCGGCGCTGATGCGGGAGGCGTTCGGGGCGATCTGCCAGGCCGTGGGAGACAATGCCGAAGGCAAGATCACGGCCGGCTCGCTGGCCCGGCTGCTGCTCGGCCTCGCGGTGTACTCTCGCAAGACGCACTGGCCGCGGTACTTGTGGGACGGCCTCGCCGGGCTGCGCAAGCACTGGCCGCGGGCGGTCTTCCTCGACCGCTTCCTCGCCGACTGCTTCCTGCGGGCGTGGAAGCAGACGACCCCGCACTTCGCCTCGGTGTTCCTGAATGGCGCGGCCCACCTGCAGCACCATTACCTCTTCAATTCCGGCGCGTACGCCGGCCCGCATCGCAATCCGCCGTGGTATCTCGCGGCGGGCGAGGACCCGCTGCTGGCGATCTGCCGCCTCTACGACGAGATCGTCGGTGACTTGCTCGCGCTCTCCCCGGCCGCGCGCCTGATGATCGCCACCGGCCTGCACCAGGACCCGGTCGACGTGCCGGTTTTCTACTGGCGACTGCGCGACCACGCTGCGTTCCTGCGCCGGCTCGGCTGTCCGTTCTCGACGGTCGAGCCGCGCATGTCGCGCGATTTCCTCGTCACGTGCGCATCGGCCGAGGACGCCCGCGCGACGCAGGCCCGCCTCGCGTCCGGTCGCGCCAGCGACGGCGGCGCGCTCTTCGAGGTCGACAATCGCGGCACCTCGCTCTTCGTCACGCTCGCATACCCGAACGAGATTGGCGACGGCATGACGGCGACCTTCGACGGCGCGAGCGTCGACGACCTGTCGAAGGAGGTCGTCTTCGTCGCGCTGAAGAACGCCCACCACAACGGCATCGGCTACCTGCTCGACACCGGCGCCAAGGCCTCGCCCGCGGCCGAGCCGATCGCGCTCGGGAGTGTCTGCACGCGCGTGGCGGAGGCGTTCTGACCATGGGCGAAGTCCTCGCCCTGTCGCAGAACCGTGCGTTGTTCTTCGCCGGGCTCGCGTTCCTGGTCGCGGCGGTCCTGTCGCGGACGCTGGCGCCGCTGGCATCGCACATCGGCCTCGTCGACCGGCCGGGCGGCCGCAAGCAGCACGACGGCGACATCCCGATCATCGGCGGCATCGCGATGTTCGCCGGCTACGCCGTCGCCACGCTGGCGCTCGGCGCCGGCCATGCGGCAGTAGTGCCGCTGGTCGTCGCGCTCGCGGTGCTGGTGTTCGCCGGCGTGGCGGACGACCTGCACGACCTTTCGCCACGCTCGAAGTTCGCGCTGCAGATCGTAGCGGCGCTGCTGATGACGTCCTGGGCCGGCGTGCAGGTGACGCAGCTTGGCGATCTCGTCGGCTTCGGGCCGGTCGGCCTGCACGGCTGGAGCATCCCGTTCACCGTCGTCTGCGTGCTCGGCACGGTAAACGCGATCAACATGATCGACGGCCTCGACGGCTCGGCAGGCGGAACCTCGCTCGTCTCGGCCCTTTGGCTCGCGTATGCAGCGGCCGTCCAGCAACTCGTGCTGCAAGGCGTGCTCCTTGTCGTCCTTGCGGGCGCGATCGCCGGCTTCCTCGTCTGGAACCTGCGCATGCCGTGGCGCCGGCAGGCCGCGGTGTTCATGGGGGACGCCGGCAGCATGATGCTCGGCTTCGCGCTCTGCTGGTTCACGGTGGACCTTTCGCAGGGCCCGACCCGCACGCTGTCGCCGATGGCCTGCGTCTGGGTCCTCGCCGTGCCGCTGGTCGACATGGCGCGCGTGATGTTCGTGCGGCTGGTGCGGCGTTCCGGGATCTTCTCGGCGGACCGGGAACACCTGCACCACTTCCTGCTCGCGCGCGGCTACTCGGTCGCGGCGGCGGCGTGGATCATGATCGCGGGGTCGGCTGCCTGCGGCGCATTCGGCGTGCTCGGCTGGATGAACGGCGTCGCGGACTGGATCCTGTTCTACGCTTTCGCCGGGATGCTAGGCGCGATCCTCGTCGCGGCCTATGTCCGCGAGCTCCGCATGCGCCGCGAGAACCGGATCGACGGCTAGGTCGGCGAGGTCGCCGCTTTCAGGCCGCACCACGCGATGCGGCACGCCCCACGGCCGCCAACGCTCCACGGGCGAATCGCCGAATAGCGCGACGACGGGCTTTCCGAGAGCGGCCGCAAGATGCATCGCGCCGCCGTCCGGGCAGATCACGCGGTCCGCGACCGACAGCGCCGCAACCAGCGCCGCCAGTTCGCGTGTCGCGACGCCGCGCACCGGCAATCCCTTCACTCCATCGAGAATGCGCGCAGCCCTCTCATCATCGCCCGGATGGCGAGGATCCGCCTGCAGGCCGGGTGACCAGAGGAGCATCACGGGCTGGCGTACGGCAAGTTCCCTGACGAGTGCGACGTAGCGCGCTTCCGGCCAGCGCTGCTTCGGCCGGCGCGCGCTGACGTGCACCGCGACCACGGGCCCGCCATCGCCCTGCGCACGCATCGCCGCAACCCGGGCCGGATCCGGATAGACGCGCATCGGGCCGGGCGTACCGACGACGCCCAATTCCGCGCCGACGGCCCAGGCGCGCAGGACTTCGTGGCGGGCATCCTGCACATCGCCTAGGACGACCTTGCCCGCCTTCAGTCCGCGCGCGTACTGCACCGCCTGCGGCGCAGGTGCCGGGACAAGGGCCCAGTCCAGGCGATGCCGTCGCAGTTCGATCGCCAGCCTCGCGCGGTCCGCCAAGAAGCCGAACAGCGAACGCTCGCGATGCTTCAGCTTCTCGTAGGCGTACACGGCGTCCACCGCCGGATTGCGCGCGAGTACCTCGGCGTTGTAGGTGTTCGCGAGCACGCCGATCCAGGCGCCGGGCTGCGCGCGGCGCAGGCCGTCGAGCAGCGGCGTGGTGCAGGCGAGGTCGCCAATGTTGTCCCGGCGGATGACGAGGATCCGCATGGCAGCGCTCAGCCCCTCGCGGCGCGAGGGCGCGAGCCCAGCCAGAAGGACAACAACAGCGTAGCGAGAATGGCGTGCTCGTGATGCAACGTGGTGTTCACGGTGCCCGCGCCGACGGTCACGAACCAGGCCGCGAGCGACGCGCCCCAGAGCAGCCAGTCATGGTCGCGATCGGCGGGGCGAGGGCGCCGCCGCCACAAGGCCACGAGCCACGCCGCAAGCGCGATCGCGAGCACGGCGGCGCCGAACGCGCCGCGCTCCGCGAGCGTGTTGAAGATCAGGCTGTGTCCGTGGGGGAAGCGCGCGTAGTCTTTGGGGTCGTACGGCTTGCCCGATTCGCGGCGCCACTGCTCAACGCGCTCGGGCGTGATGCCGCTGTAGTTGTCCATGCCGACGCCGAACAACGGGAATTTCTCCCACGCCACCATCGCCACTCGCCACACCCCGTCGCGCAGCGCGAGCACGTTCTGTTGCTGGACGCGCGCCTGCTGCTTCTTCACGACCTCCGCGCCAAACCCGACGGCGAGGGCAACCGTGATCGCCACCACCACCATGCTCGCCACGAGCGGCGCGCGCCAGCGCGGCCACCACGCCGCGGCGAGGATCGGGATCGCGACGAGGCCGATGCCGGCCGCGCCGCGGCTCTGCGTGACGACCAGCGAGCCGAGCACGAGCGCCGCGACGAGGCTCGCGACGGCCCGCCGCGGCGCCGTCCACGCCGTCCAGCGCGCGAAGATCCACGCCGTGCAAGCACCGAGCATGATGGCGAGGTAGATCGCGGTGTGGTTCACGTGTCCCACCGAGTGCAGCTCGAGGAACTTGCGCTTCCCGCTGACCAGCAGTTGCCAGTAGCCGAAGGCGAGGCCCGCGACCGTGGAAGCCACCAACACGCCGAGCAGCGCACGCATCGCGCTGGTGCCATAGCCCGACCGCTTCACGAGCCACGCAAGGCTTCCATATCGCAGCAGGTCGCCGGCGCCCTTCCACTGGCTCTGGTCGAGGCCTGCGAAGGCCGCCACCACGAAACCCGACGCAATCCACGTCGCGAACAGCGTGTCCCAGCCGTCCCAGGGGCCGCCGAAATCACGATCGCGCGCACGATTGACGACCCATGCCGCGACGTACGCAAGCCAGGCCAGGTTCTTCGGCGCCTCGAGCAAGGGCAGGAATGCGCACAACAGCGCAAGCAGCGCGAACTCGACGGGATGGCGAAGCTTGCGGGTCAAGAAGGCCATGCGATCAGGCGGGCGACGGCGGGGGCGCGAAGTCTATCAGTCGCACCGGGCGCGCACTTCCTTCACCAGCGCGAGCGACGTTTCAGCCACTTGGTCGACGCCGATCGCGTGCATGCAGCGTGGCGAGTCGCACTCCCGCGTGCTGCGCTGGCAGCGCCGCACCCACGCGAGCTCGCGCTTGAAGAGCCGGTTCTGGTCGCGGCACGGGAAATCGGGAATCGTGATCGCTCGATACGGGATGCCGCGCAGGAAGTCCCCGGGGCCGAAGAGGTCCGTGGCGCTCGGGCCGTAGAGCGCCACCGTAGGCGTCGCGACCAGGCGCCCGATGTGCATGACGCTGGTGTCCGGGCAGACGAGGAGCGCCGCGTCGGCGACGAGGTGCCAGAGTTGCGCGAGATCGAGCCGATGGCCGAGCCGCAGGTAGCGACCCTGCGGGTCGATATCCGCGAGTAGCGGTTCACCGCCCGGCCCAGCGCTCCAGACGATATGCAAACCCTGCTCGGCGAGTCGCTCGGCAAGTTGCCACCATTTCGCGGGCTCCCAGTGCTTGAGCGGCGTGCTGGCCTCCACGTGCAACACCGCGTAGCAGCCCTGCGGCCGGTCGAACGGCGCGCAGCGCGGCCTCGGCCAGTCCGACCGGAGCATCGGTGCGGGCGCAGGGCCGTCGACGAGATCGGCGACCATGTCTCCCCAGGCGGCCGGACGATCCCGATAGCTGCGCGTCTCGTCCACCGGCCAGCTCTTGGGCCGGGGGCGATCGCCCTCGAAGGCGACGATCCAGCGCGCGCCGGCGGCCGCAGCGAGCCAGCTGTAGCGGTTGTCGCCGGGCACGTAGGCGACGTCATAGCCGGCGGTCGTGCACAAGGCGTCCAGTGTGGTGGCGTCGCGAGGATCGTAGGCCAGCGCACGCACGCCGAACGGCCGCCCATCGAAGAGCCGGAGCATCGCTTTCCGCACGGTCATGTCCACCTCCGCGGCGGGATGGACGGCGCGCAGCTTCGCCAGCAGGGGCGCCAGCATCAGCACGTCGCCCGCCAGCAGGTGATGCGCGACGAGCACGCGCCGCACTTCGGTCGGCCGGGCGCGCGGCCCGAGCAGGTTGCGTGCGAGCGCCCGCGGCACCACGCGCAGGCGAGAACCGAAGCGGCTAGGGGCGATCGCAGGCATCCCGGTAGATCGCCTCCATGCGGTCGAGCATCGCGCCGTAGGAATAGCGCGCCACGCAGAATTCGCGCGCGGCCGTGCCGAGGCGCACGCGCAGGTCCGGGTCCGCCGCGAGCCGCGCGATCGCGTCGCGCAGCGCGGTCGCATCCTGACGCGCAACGACCAGCGCGGTGCGTTCGTGGAGCGCGAGCTCGCCGATGCTCCCGGCATCGGTGGTCACGCACGCGAGGCCGCTCATCATCGCCTGCACCAGTGCTTGCGGCACGCCTTCGTTGGCGTAGGAGGGCAGCGCGAAGACGTCGAGCGCGTGCAGCCACGGCCTCACGTCCTGCTGGTTGCCGGGCATCCACACGCGACCGGCGAGGCTCGCGAGCTGCGCCTCGAGCGCCGCGCGCTGCGGACCGTCGCCGACGATGACGAGCCCGAACGTATCCGGAAGCCCCGCAACGGCATCGACGAGGTACCGATGCCCCTTCCAGCTGCGCAGCGTGGCGACGATGCCCACCAGCGTGCGATCGAGCGGCAGGCCGAGCTCGAGTCGCGCCGCGTCGCGATCGCCCGGCCGAAAGCGCGCCTCGTCGATGCCCGTCGGCACCGAGGCGATGCGCGCGGCGTCCAGCCCGTTGCGCTCGACGAGCGCCGCCTTGATGCTCTCGCCGGTGGTGACGATGCGCGCGGTGGCGTCCCGGTAAAGCCAGCGCGTCGCGGCGCCCGTCGGCACCGCCGCCGAAATGTGCCGCGTTCGCACCAATGGGCAGGGACGTCCGAGCGACTTCAGCGCGAGCGCCGACAACCACGAGTCGGTCGAGCTGTGCGAGTTCACGACGTCGCAAGGGTTCTCGCGCAGCCAGCCCCGCACCGCGAGGAAGCCGCGCAGGTTCTTGCGCCCGATCGGCAGCGCCGTGACCGGGACGCCGCGCCGCCGCGCCTCCTCGTGCACGCGCGCGTCGGGCGGGCACAGCAGTCCGACGCGATGTCCTCGCGCGATCAACCCCTCGGCTTCCGAAAGGATGCGGATCTCCTGCCCACCCCATCCCAGGGAGGACTCTGTGTGGACGATGTTCATGCCGCCGCGGAGAACTGCAGCCGGTAGAGGCGCGCGTAGGCGCCGTCCCGCGCCAGCAGCTCGGCATGCGTGCCTTCCTCCGAGACGCGTCCGCGCTCGATGACGAGGATGCGGTCCGCGCGCTCGATGGTCGAGAGCCGGTGCGCGATGACGATCGTGGTGCGGCCGCGCATCAAGGCATCCAGCGCCGCCTGCACCAGGCGCTCGGATTCAGTGTCGAGCGCCGAAGTCGCTTCGTCGAGGATCAGGATCGGCGCGTTCTTCAGCAGCGCGCGCGCGATCGCGAGGCGCTGGCGCTGCCCGCCCGAGAGCCGCAGGCCGTTCTCGCCGATCAGCGTCTGCAGGCCTTGGGGCGTCTGGCGGATGAACTCCATCGCGTGCGCCGCCTCGGCCGCGGCCACCACCTCGGCCTCGGTCGCGCCGCCCAGGCGACCGTAGGCGATGTTGGCGTGGATGGTGTCGTTGAAGAGCACGACTTCCTGGCTCACCAGCGCGAGGTTGGCGCGCAGTGACTCCAGCGTCAGGCTCTGGAGGTCGTGGCCGTCCACGAGGATGCGCCCGCCCGCGGGGGCGTAGAAGCGCGGCAGCAGGTTGACCAGCGTGGTCTTGCCGCCGCCCGATCCGCCCACCAGCGCCACCGTCTCGCCCGGCTGCACGCGCAGCGAGACGCCGTCGAGCGCAGGCTCGGTGCGCGTCGGGTAGGTGAATCGCACAGCCTCGTAGGACACTTCGCCGCGCGCGCGCGCGAGCACCGTGGTGCCGCGGTCATCCTCGACAGGCTGGTCGATCAGCTCGAACACGCTCTCGGCGGCGGCAAGCCCGCGCTGCAGCGGCGCGCTCACTTCGGTGAGGTGCTTCAACGGCGCAAGCAGCATCAGCATCGCGGTGAGGAAGGACGCGAACTCGCCCACGGTCGCGCGGTTCGCGATCGAGTCCTGCAGCGCGATGTAGATGATCACCGCGAGCGCCATCGCCGCCAGCGTGTGCGTGACCGGCGTCACCAGCGCCGCCGGTACGGTCTGGCGCATGTTGAAGCCGCGCAGCGCCTGGTTGGCGCGCTCGAAGCGCCGCATCTCGTACTCGTGCCCGCCGAACACCTTGACCACCTTGTGGCAGTCGATGGTCTCCTCGATCACGTGCACCAGGTCGCCCATCGCGTGCTGCGCGCCGCGCGCCATGCTGCGCAGGCGCCGCGACAGCACGCGCACGAATATCGCCATCACCGGGCCGACCGCGAGCGCGACGAGCGTCAGCTTCCAGTTCAGGTACAGCAGCCACCCGAGCAGGCCGACGATGGCGATCGAATCCTTCACGATCACGGTTAGCACGGTCGTCGCCGCGCTGGTGACACCGGTGACGTCGTAGGCGATCCTCGACAGCACCGCACCGGAGGTGTGGTCATCGAAGAACTTGGCCGGCATGCGCACCAGACGCGCGAACATCGCCGCGCGCAGGTCGAGGATCAACCGGTTCGCGACCCATGCGAGGAAGTACGACGAGGAAAAGGTGAGCGCGCCGCGCAGCAGGAAGATGCCGACCAGGGCGCCGGCGAGGACCAGCGGCGGATACGAGGTCGGCGACCCGGGCGCGAACCCACCGTCGAGGAGCGGCTTGATCAGCGCCGGGAACAGCGGCTCGGTCGCGGCAGCAGCGACCATGCCCGCGATCGCGATCGCGAACACGCCCGCATAGGGCCGCACGTGCGAGAGCAGCCGCAGGTAGAGCGCCCGGCTGTCGTCGGTCTTGGGCTTCGGGTCCACGAAGCCCGTGATTCTACTGGCTGAGGGTGCCGTACAACGCGAGCAGGCGCGCGGTCATCTCCTCGAGCGCGAGGCCCTGCGCCGCGACGCGAGCCGCCGCCTCGGCGGGCGCGCGGTCCGCACGCGCAGCAAACGCGTCGATTGCACGAGCCACCGAATCCGGATCCCCGGCGCGGCAGACATGCCCGGACACGCCCTCCTCGATCACCTCGGCCGCGCCGCACTGGTCGCTGACGATGGCCGGCACGCCCATCGCGAGCGCCTCCGGCACCACGTTCGGGAACGGGTCGTAGCGGGTCGGGAGGACGAGCAGGTCCGCCGCCGCGTAATAGGGACGCACGTCGCCGACGCCGCCTACGAAATTCACGCGCTCCCCGAGCCCCGCATCGCGCGCCATGGCGACGAAGCGCGGCAATTCGCGATCGCGACCGACGACCGCGAGCCGCGTCGGCACTCGCGAGCGCGCCATCGCGCCGAGCACCGCATCGAGGCCCTTGCGCGCGAATCCCGAGCCGACGAACGCGAGCAGCAGCTCCTCGGGCCGGGCACCCAGGCGGGCCCTCTCCCGCTCGCGCGCCGCCGCCCGTTCGCGCGGATGGAAGTGCTCGGTGTCCACGCCGTTGTAGATCACGTGCAGCTTCGCGGCGTCGACGCGGAAGTGCCGCAGGATCTCGTCGCGCACCATCCGCGAGTTGCAGATCACGGCGCGCAGCCGCGCGTGCTCGAACATCGCGCGCTCGGCGGCGCAAACGTAGCGGTGGTAAGGGCTCGTCGCCAGCCGCAGGCGCTCGACGGCGGAGGCATTGACGGTGCGGTTCTCGAGCCACTGGCGATGCACGCCGTCGCCGGCGCGGTAGATCTCGCAGCCGGGAATGCGTTCGTGCGACTGCACGAGACCGAAGCCGCCGCGCTGCCACGCATTCCGCGCCGCTCTCGCGAAGCCTGCGTCGCGCCAGAGCCGGCCGACGTAGAAGGGATCGACGACCTGCACGCGCACGGCGCCAGCCGCACCCTTGCCGCCCGTTTCCCACTGCCGTGCGATGATCGTCACGTCCGCGCCGCGCGCCGCGAGCGCGCCGAACGCGCGCTCGACGAAGCGCTCCGCGCCGCCGTGCGGGTTGTAGCGCTGCCGCACCACGGCGAGCCGCAGCGTCTGCGTCGACGTCGCCACGATCAGGAACCCGGCCGCGCTTCGCGCAGCAGCTCTCGCACGGCTTCGTGCACTGCCGAGGTCGGCAGCAGCGAGAGGCACTCGCTGACCTTGCTGCCGCCGCAGCCGTCGTGGCCGCAGGGCCGGCACGCGTGCGCGCTGGTGACGACACGGAAGCGCCCGCGCCACGGCCCCCACTCCACGTCCCCGCTCGGGCCGAAGAGCGCCACCACCGGCACCCCCATCGCCGAGGCCAGGTGCATGGGCATCGAATCGACGCCCACGAACGCGCTGGCGTGCGCGCAGAGAGCCCCGAGTTCCTTGATCGACAGCTGGCCGGCGAGGTTCACGACCGGCGCCTGCGTGCGCTGCAGGATCTCGCCGACGAACGCGGCTTCCGTCTCGTCGGGCGCCGCGGTGACGACGATGCGGTGGCCGTCGATGCCGAGGCGGTTGAGCAATTCGGCGTTCCTCTCGACGGGCCAGCACTTGAAGCGCCAGCGCGAGGCCGGATGCACGTGCACGAACCCGCCCTCGGCGAGGCCATGCGACACGAGCAGTTCCTGCACGCGCGTCTCGGCCGCGGCGCCGGGCACGAAGCTCACGCGGCGCTCGTCCAGGCCGGGCTGCACGCCGATACGACGCAGCGCGTCGAGGTTCAGCTCCACCTGGTGCCGCCGCCCGCCGCCGACGAGCGGGTAGAGGTGCGTGAAGCTCCTCTCCCAGAACCGACCGCGATCGGCCATGCGGGGCGCGACGCCGTAGCGCGCGCCGAGATGCCGCGCGAGCCACGCGCCGCGCGGTTGCTCCGACAGGTGGACGATCAAGTCGTACCGGCGCGCACGCAGCGCGGAGAACAGCCGGCGCTCGTGCCCTAGGCGCGCGAGCGCGCCGGCACCGCGCCAGCCGCGATCGACGACATGCAGTTGCGCGAGTGCGGGATGCCCTTCCAGCATCGGCGCGGTGTCCGCGTACACCAGCGCGTCCACCTCCATGCGCGGGGCGCGCGACTTCAGCACCGACAGCACCGGTGACGCGAGCAGCACGTCGCCGTGGTGGCGCAACTTCACCACCAGCGCGCGCGCAATCGAGTCGAGGGGAACGGCGTCCTTCACCATCGGGCGAAGATAGCATTTCCCCCCGCGCGGCGCCGCTGGGCGCGACGCGCGCCTAGGGCAGGCGCACCTCGAGCGCCGCCCAGACCGTGCGCCCGGCGAGCGGATACACCGAGTAGCGATCCGCGGTGAACGCGCTGCGCACCGCGTAGAGATACGTCTTCTCGTTGAAGAGGTTGTTCACGGCGAGCGAGGCACGTCCCCAGCCGAGTTCGTGCGTCACCTTGGCGTCGGTGAAGGCGGCGCGCGGGATGCCCGCGGCGAGCGTGTTCGGCTCGTCGTTGTCCATCACCTGCCGGCTCGTCGCGACCACCTGCAAGGTCGCGCGCGTCGCGGCCGTCGCATCCCACGACAGGCCGAGGTTCAGCTTGTGCTGCGGCACCAGCGGCACGCGCTTGCCGGCGATGTCGAGGTTGGTGCCGATCGCGAACGCCGACCCGGGCAGCGTGCCCTGCAGGAAGCGCGCGTCGGTGTACGTATAGCCTGCGGTGAGGCGCCACGCGCGCGCGGCCTGCCAGGCCCCCTCGAGCTCCAGCCCCTGCCGGCGCGACGGCGGCAGGTTGGTGTTGCCGACGCCGGTGGTGAACGGGTCGAGGTGGATCTCGTCGCGCACGTCGGTCACGAACACCGCGGCGCGCGCGCGATGCGCGCCGCCACGCCAGTCGATGCCGGCCTCGTGCGTCAGCGAGCGCTGCGGACGCAGCAGCTGGAACTGCGCGCGAAACGCGGTGTCGTTCTCGTAGATCTCGTCGACGTTCGAGAAGCGGAAGCTGCGCCCGGCCCGGGCGTACGCCGACCATGGCGCGGAGAACGCATGGCGCACGGCGAGCTCCCAGGCGCGCTGGCGCTGCGTGGCCGACACCGGCGGCGCGACGGTCGCGCCGGCCGATCCGGGCGCGGTCGCGTCCAGCACGTCGGTGCCGGAGTACTTGGCGCGCTCGCTGCGCACCCCCGCGACGACCTGCGTGGCGCCAAGGGTGATCGTGTCCTGCACGTGCAACGCGTCGTTGTCGCGCGCGATGCGCACCCGGTTCACGGGCTGCCCGAGGTTCTCGATGCGCGGGCTGCGACGCGAATCGTAGCGCCACGACTGGAAGTCGCCGCCGACCACCAGCGCGTGCTGCCAGTCGCCGGTCGCGAACGGGATGCGCACGCGCGGCGCGAGCGCGCGCATCTCGAGGTTGTCGTCGCGCGAAGAGGGGAACCCGCTCTGGTCGAAGTAGGCGCGCTGCACCTTGCCGCGCCAGTCGGCACCCAGCGTGAACTCTGCGGCGCCGAAGCGGTGCGACAGCGTCGCGCCGATGCGCGCGCCGTCGCGGCTCGCGTAGTCCAGCGGCGTCTGCGCGCCGCGCGGGTCTGCGGTGTACTCGTCGAGGCGCGTCGAGGGCTGGATGCGCCGCGCGCCCGGCAATCGCAGGTCGCGGTGATCCGATCCGGCGCGCACGTCGAGCGTGGTGTCCGCGCCTGCCCAGCGAAGGTTCGCGGTGGCATTCTGCTGCTCGTTGCGGTTGTTCGCGCGATAGCCGTCGGACTGGTACTGATAGGCCGAGGCGTTGATGCCGAAGGTGTCGCTCGACCACCCGGCGGCGACGCGGCCTTCCCACGTGTTGTAGGACCCGCCGCGCAGGCTCGCCTCGCCGGAGAGCCCCTTGCCGAGCGGCGAGCGCGTGAGGATGTTGATCACGCCGGCGCTGGCGCCGTCGCCGTACTGCACCGCGCCCGCGCCGCGGATCACCTCGATGCGCTCGATCGAGGGCAGCGGGATCGCGGACCACTGCACCGCGGTGAGGTCGGCGTCCGAGAGGCGCTGGCCGTCGACGAGGATCAGCGTGTTCTGGCTGCCGGTGGCGCCGAATCCGCGCAGGTCCACGGTCGCGCCCGCGCCGTTGTTGCCGTACAGGTCGCGCACGTGCACGCCGGGGTGCGCGGACAGCAGTTCCGGCAGCGTGCGCGCGGCGCTGCGCGCGATGTCCTCGCGCGTGATCACCGAGACGTTGGCCGGCAGCTTCGCCGCCGACTCCGGGAAGCGGCTGGCGGTGACGACGACGGCGTCCTCCCCGGGCTGGGCGGCAGCGGGCAGCGCGAGTGCACCGACGAGATGGACGAACATGGCCGCGGCGCGGCCCGGCGTAAGGCGGGACATCGAACCTCCCTGGCATCACTCCCGATGCCAAAAGCGTTGCGAAAGCCGCCAGGCCGGTCTCCGGACTCGCGAGTGAGCGGATGGAATCCGCCGGACGCGCCGCCTTCCCAGGCCTTCCAGGCCCCAGTGGCTGCCGCCGGCGGGACGCCGGGCGGCGGGCGCGTCTGCTCGCTTACCGTTGCGGGGGCAGTGCAGGCATTGCGCGACGCCGGGGGCGTGGCGCGCACCTGCTTCCCGTTTCATCCTTCGCGCGCGGATCGCGCGTCGGACACCCGTGCGGTGAACAGACTACGGCGCGATTATATCCCCCGCGCGGGACGCGGCGTTTCGCCCGACCGCAATGTCATCAAACACTTTCAGAAGCGTCCGCTATTTCTTGACGCATCGATGGATTTGAAAGATAGTTCCGCCGTGGAAGCCGAGTTCAGTGCGCTGGAAGCCAAGGTCAGCCAGTTCGTGAACGTGTGCGAGCGCCTGCGCGCCGAGAACAGCGATTTGCGCCAGCAACTCGCCGCCGCGCAAAACGACGCCAAGCGCCTCAGCGACAAGATGGACGGCGCGCGCAGCAAGCTCGAGACCCTGATCTCCCGGCTCCCCGACTGATCCCGACGGAGGCGGGGGGTCGCATGGCCGACAACGCGAAGACGCTCGAAGTCACCATCCTCGGCCGCGCCTACCGCGTGGCCTGTGAGCCCGCCGAGCGCGAGGCGCTCCTGAAGGCGGTCGCGTTCGTCGACGGCCGCATGGCCGAGATCAAGAAGCTCGGCAAGAACGCGACCACGGAACGCATCGCGGTGATGGCTGCGCTCAACATCGCGCACGAGTTCCTCACCCAGCGCGCGGGCGGCGGTGTCGACGTCGGCGAGGCGAAGCGCCGCATCGCGTCGATCGAGGCACAGCTCGACGAGGCGATCGCGCGCCAGGAAAAGCTCTTCTAGCGGCGCCACCGCACGCGGCGGCGGGTATACTGGTGCCGTTCCCTGCTGTGCGCGACCGGGTCCATATTTTCCGAACCGATAGCTTCCTAAGGTTGCCCCGCCAAGCGCCGCTGTTGTGATCGTCCCCGCCTCGTGCGTGCCGGACGAACCTGATGCGGCCGGCAGGCGACCGCCCTGACAAGCGCAGGGTTCGGGAGCCGGACCCACCGCCACGAGCGGGGAACCTCTCTCCTTCTTCCCGGGTCCGCGGCACGTGAACTACTGGTTGATGAAATCGGAGCCGGACGAGTGCTCCATCGACGACGCGCTCGCCGCCCCCGGCCGGCGCACGCCATGGACCGGCGTGCGCAACTACCAGGCGCGCAACTTCATGCGCGACGCCATGCGCATCGGCGACGGCGTGCTGTTCTACCACTCGAGTTGCGAGGAGCCCGGAATCGCCGGCCTCGCGGAAGTGGCGAGCGCGGCCTATCCCGACGAGACCCAGTTCGACCCGAAGAGCGACTACTACGACCCGAAGTCCACGCGCGCCGCGCCGCGCTGGGTGCACGTCGACGTGCGTGCGCTGAGGAAGACGCGCATCGTGACGATCCCCGAACTGCGCTCGCACGCGGCGCTGAAGGGCCTGTGGGCGCTGCGTCCCGGCAACCGGCTGTCCATCACGCCCGTGACCGCGCCCGAATGGAAATTCATCACCACGAAGCTGCTGAAATGACCGCGCTCGCGAACGACACCTTCCTGCGCGCGCTGCTGCGCGAACCCGTCGACCACACGCCGATCTGGCTGATGCGGCAGGCGGGCCGGTACCTCCCCGAATACAACGCGACGCGCAAGCGCGCCGGCAGCTTCCTCGCGCTCGCGAAGAACCCGGCGTACGCGACCGAGGTGACGCTGCAGCCGCTCGAGCGTTTCCCGCTCGACGCCGCGATCCTGTTCTCCGACATCCTCACGGTGCCGGACGCGATGGGCCTCGGCCTCTACTTCGCCGAAGGCGAGGGGCCGAAGTTCGAGCGCCCGCTGCGGGACGAAGCGGCGATCGCGAAGCTCGCGGTCCCCGACCCGAACGCCGAGCTGCGCTACGTCACCGACGCCGTGCGCGAGATCTGCGGCGCGCTCGCGGGCCGCGTGCCGCTGATCGGATTCTCGGGCAGCCCCTACACGCTCGCCTGCTACATGGTCGAGGGCGGCGGCAGCGACGACTATCGCCACCTGAAGACGATGCTCTACGCGCGCCCGGACCTGCTGCATCGCATCCTCGAGGTCAATGCGCGCGCGGTGACCGACTACCTGAACGCGCAGATCGAGGCCGGCGCGCAGGCCGTGATGATCTTCGACACGTGGGGTGGCAACCTCACGACCGCGGGCTACGAGACCTTCTCGCTCGCGTACTCGCGCAAGGTGATCGCCGGGCTTACGCGCTCGCGCGACGGGCGTCGCGTGCCCAGCATCCTCTTCACGAAGGGCGGGGGTGCGTGGCTGGAATCCATGGCGGGCGCGGGTTGCGACGCGCTCGGCGTCGACTGGAGCACCGACCTCGGCGCCGCGCGCCGACGGGTCGGCGATCGCGTCGCGCTGCAGGGAAACCTGGATCCCTCGTCCCTCTTCGCGCCGCCGGACGCGGTGCGCGCCGAGGCTCGCCGGGTGCTGGACGCGTTCGGGCGCGGCCCGGGGCACGTCTTCAACCTCGGGCACGGCATCTCGCAGTTCACCCCGGTCGAATCCGTTGCGGCGCTGGTAGACGAAGTACGCACTTACAGCCGCGGAAAATAGCGGCCATCCCTTGACTTATGCACAAATCCCTGCGTTCGCGGGGATGCGCGCGATACCTCCGGCAGCCGTTCGGAAGTGCGCGCAACAATATGATTTAAAGGAAAAACCTTCGTTCCGGACGCCGTCGTCGGCAATCCTCGCCGCAGAGAGCCCCCCGACTGTGTCCGCTAGGCGACACGGTTACCCACAAAGTTGTCCACAGGTCGATTCCGGATCGAAAAGGCCTTTCCGCGGGGGGGCTTACGTGATCCAGCCGAGGCTCCGGTTTAACTCGTTGGCGTAACTCGATGACCTCGTCTCCGGTGCTGCAGGTCGCCCTGGACGTCCCCCTCGCGACGCTGTTCGACTACCTTCCGGCCAGGGACGACCCAGCGGGGCCCGGTGACCGCGTCGTGGTGCCGTTCGGGCGCCGCGAACGCGTCGGCGTGGTGATCGGCGCCGCGGCGACGAGCGAATTGCCGGCCGCGCGCCTGAAGCCCGTAACGCGCGTGCTGCGCGACGCGCCCGCGCTCTCGCAGGAATGGATAGAACTGGTGCGATTCCTCTCCGGCTACTACCAGCGACCGCTGGGCGAGACCGTGATCGCCTCGCTGCCGCCGCGACTGCGCAGCGTGAAGCCGCTGCCGAAGAAGGCGCTCGCGACACCGGCCGACGTGCCGCTCGCTTCGCGCTGTCGGCTCGCGGCCGGCCACGCGCTGACGCCCGCGCAGCAAGCGGCGGCGACGCGCATCGCGGCCGCAGGCCGGTTCGCCGCGACGCTGCTGCACGGCGTGACCGGGAGCGGCAAGACCGAGGTGTACCTGCACGCCATCGCCGATCTCGTCGCGCGCGAACGGCAAGCGCTGGTGCTGGTGCCCGAGATCAGCCTCACGCCGCAGCTCGAGGCGCGCTTTCGCGCCGCGTTCCCGGACGCGCGCATCGCCGTGCTGCACAGCGCGCTGGAGGACGTGCCGCGCACCGCCGGCTGGATCGCCGCGGCGCGCGGAGACGCCGACATCGTGCTCGGCACGCGCCTCGCGGTGCTCGCGCCGATGCCGCGCCTCGGGCTCGTCGTCGTCGACGAGGAGTACGACCCCTCGTTCAAGCAGCAGGACGGGCTGCGCTACTCGGGCCGCGACGCGGCGGTGATGAAGGCGAAGCTCGCCGACTGCCCGGTGGTGCTCGGCACGGCCACGCCGTCGCTCGAGACCTGGCACAACGCGCAGCAAGGCCGCTACGAAGTCCTCTCGTTGCCGGAGCGCGCGGCCCCCGGCGCTTCGCTCCCGGTCGTGCGGATGCTCGACGTGCGCACGACGCGCGTCGAGCACGGCCTGTCGCGCGAACTCGTGGCGGCGATCGGCGAGCGCCTGTCGCGGCGCGAGCAGTGCCTGGTCTTCATCAACCGCCGCGGCTACGCGCCCGTGCTGGCCTGCGAGGCCTGCGGCTGGATCGCCGGATGCGCGCGCTGCAGCGCCCGGCTCGTGCTGCATGCGCGGCGCGGCGCGGCGGCCGGGCGCCTGCGCTGCCACCACTGCGGCGCCGACCAGCCGGTGCCGCGCGCATGCCCGACCTGCGGCAACGTCGACCTGAAGCCCATGGGACGCGGCACGCAGCGCGTCGAGGAAACCCTCGCGGTCGCGTTCCCCGGCGCGCGCATCCTGCGCATCGATCGCGACACGGCTCGCCGCCGCGAGGACCTCTCGCGCACGCTCGAGGAAGTGCGCGCGGGCGAAGGCGACATCCTCGTCGGCACGCAACTGCTCGCGAAGGGCCATGACTTCCCGAACCTGACCCTGGTTGGCGTTCTGAACGCCGACGCGGCGCTGCTCGCCACCGACTACCGTTCCGGCGAGCGCCTGTTCGCCACGCTGATGCAGGTCGCGGGACGCGCCGGTCGACGCGAGCGCCCGGGCGAAGTGCTGGTGCAGACCTCGTTCCCGCAGCATCCATTGTACGGCGCGCTCGCGCGGCACGACTTCGGCGCGTTCGCGACGGCGCAGCTCACGGAACGCCGTGCCGCGGGATTCCCGCCCTTCGTGTCGGAAGCCGTGTTGCGCGCCGAGGCGCGCGCGCTCGAGGACGCGATGGCGTTCCTGCGCGAGGCCCGCGACCTCGTCGAGGCCCCCGAGGAGGTCACGCTGTACGACCCGGTGCCCAACGTCATCACGCGCCGCGCGGGCTACGAGCGCGCGCAACTGGTCGCGCAGTCGGCCTCGCGCGGCGCGCTGCAGTCGTTCCTGCGCCGCTGGAGCGAGGCGCTGTTCGCCCGGCCGGCGCGCGCGGTGCGCTGGCACCTCGACGTGGATCCGCTCGGCACGGAATGAGCGGGCGCTATAATCGCGCCCCTTCCATGTTCGACGCCAAAGCCTATCTCGCCACGCTCGTCGGCGCCGCCGTTTCGTCGGCGCTGCCCGAAGCCGCCGGCGCGGAGATCGTCCTAGAGCGCCCGCGCGATCCGTCGCATGGCGACTTCGCGTGCCCGGTCGCGATGCAGCTCGCCAAGCGCCTGAAGCGCAACCCGCGGCAGCTGGCCGAGGCGATCCTGGGCGCCATGCGCACGTCGCCCCCCTGGGCCGAGGGCTACGTCGCCGACGCGCAGATCGCCGGCGCCGGGTTCATCAACATCCGTCTAGCGCCTAAGGCAAAGCACGCCGCGATCGAGGAGGCGCTGAGGCTCGGCGCGGAGTTCGGTCGGGCCCGTCCCGCGAATCGCGAGAAACTCCAGGTCGAGTTCGTGTCGGCGAACCCCACCGGCCCGCTGCACGTCGGCCACGGCCGTGGCGCGGCGTACGGTGCGAGCCTCGCGAACCTGCTCGACTTCGCGGGCGCCGACGTGTCGCGCGAGTTCTACGTCAACGACGCCGGCCGGCAGATGGACATCCTCGCGGTGTCGGTGTGGATGCGCTACCTGGAGCATCTCGGCGCGACCGTGCCGTTCCCCGAGGACGGCTATCGCGGCGACTACGTGAAGGACATCGCGGCACGCCTGCACGCGGCGCACGGCGCGCGCTTCGCGCGCGATGCCGGCGACTTGCCCGCGGCCGCGCACGGCGGCGACGCGGACGCCGCGGTGGACGCGCTCATCGCGGCCGCGCGCGCCAGCCTCGGCGACGACTGGAAGGCGATCCACCGCTTCGCGCTCGAGGCGATGCTCGCCGACCAGAAGGACGACCTTGGCGGCTTCGGCGTGCGCCACGACGTCTGGTATTCCGAGCAGTCGCTCTACGACTCTGGCGCGGTGGCGAAAGCAGTCGACGCGCTGCAGGCGAACGGCCACCTCTACGAGAAAGAGGGCGCGCTGTGGTTCCGCTCCACCGCGTTCGGCGACGAGAAGGACCGCGTCGTGCGCCGCGAGAACGGCCAGTACACCTACTTCGCCTCCGACATCGCCTACCACGCGGACAAGTACGCGCGCGGCTTCGATCGCGTGCTCGACGTCTGGGGCGCCGACCACCACGGCTACATCCCGCGCGTGAAGGGCGCGCTGCAGGCGCTCGGCCTCGATCCCGCGCGGCTCGAGATCGCGCTGGTGCAGTTCGCGGTGCTCTACCGCGGCGGCGAGAAGGTGGCGATGGGCAAGCGCTCGGGCGACTTCGTCACG
>CAZTXP010000179.1:0-19378 GCA_964617355.1 uncultured Enterobacteriaceae bacterium | reverse complement strand
AGACCATTAACGTGTCGCTGACGCCGAGCTGGAACGGCAGCTCCGTCCTCTGGAGCTGCGAAGTCACGCCGCAGAAATACGGCCCGTCCAGCTGCCGTACGGACTGAACGTCCTGTTCTTGCAGGCTCGAAAAAGCCCCCGCGAGGGGGCTTTTTCATTGTCAGGTTTCGAAAGGGCGGGCGGTGCTCCTGCAATTCACGGGCTTCTCTCGCGGAGGTTCGGATAACATGCCAGTTCGCAGTTCCCGCGTACTACCCATCCAAGAGGACACCATGCACCGCATCCAGAAGGGCTTTACCTTGATCGAACTGATGATCGTCGTCGCGATCATCGGCATCCTGGCGGCGGTCGCGTTGCCGGCCTACCAGGACTACACGGTGCGCGCGAAGGTGTCCGAGCTGCTGCTCGCGGGCAGCTCTGCGCGTACGACCATCACCGAGGCGGCGCAGAACATGGGCACCACGGTGAATTCCGGCTCGGGCGTCACCATCGCCTCCGGCGGCAAGGTCGGCGCCGCGGCGGTGCAGGCCAACGGCACCATCGGCATCGACGGCAGCGCGTCGCAGATGGGCAACCAGACCATCAACGTGTCGCTGACGCCGAGCTGGAACGGCAACACGGTGCTGTGGAGCTGCGAAGTGACGCCGCAGAAATACGGCCCCTCCAGCTGCCGCACGGACTGATCGTCCCGTTCCTGCAGTCTCGAAAAGCCCCCGCAAGGGGGCTTTTCATTTGGCACATTGTCGGTCGTGACCCTGCGCCTTCTCGTCTCCGCGATGGCCCGCTGGCTGGGCCGGCCCGACGCCGCATCGGCGTTGGCGGAGGCGCGTGCCCTGCTCGAGCAGGCGCGCGAGGAGACCCGGCGCGCGCTCGCGACACGAGGTGCCGAGCCGCGCGATGCGCAGGCGCGCTATGCGCAGGCGATGTCGAGGATCGCCGCGCTCGCGCGTCGGCCGCATTCCGGCGCCGGCCTGCTGAGGCTCGCCGCCGCGGCCGCCGCGGAATCCGGGCTGGAAGATCCGCTGCCTTACCTCGACCGCCTGGCGGCGATCGCGGACCTCGATGCGCGCACGCGCGGCGAACTCGGCATGCTCTACCTCGGCGCCGGGGCCCTCGAACGCGCGCGGGAGGCGCTGGAGCGCGCGCTTCACGAGGCGCCGCAGGAAGCGCTCGTGCGTGCCAATCGCGGGCTGCTCGCGCTCGGCGCGCGCGACTACGAGCGCGGCTGGAGCGACTACGAGTGGCGACATCGCGCCGGCTTCGACCCTGCGCCGCGAGGCGAGTTGCCGGCCCCGGCCTGCGAAGGCGCCCTCGAAGGACGGCGCGTCTTCGTCGCCTCCGAGCAGGGCGTCGGCGACGAAATCATGTTCGCGTCCTGCCTGCCGGACCTGCTGGCCGAGGCGGGCACGGTGCACTTCGAATGCGGTTCGCGTCTCGTGCCTCTGATGCAGCGCTCCTTCCCGCGCGCGATCGTGGTGTCGCGCAATCGTTCTGCATGGCCCACCGAAGCGCGCGCGAGCGATTGCCGGCTGTGGGCGGGAAGCCTGCCCGCGCGCTACCGCCGGTCGGCGAATGCGTTTCCCGGCACGCCCTACCTCGTCGCGGATCCGGAGGCGGTGCAGGCCTGGCGCACGACGCTCGATGCGCACGGCCGTGCGCGTCGCATCGGCCTGGCATGGTCCGGAGGACTGCCCGAGACCGCCCGCGCGGCGCGCTCGCTGCCGCTGGATGCGCTGGCACCATTCTTCGAGGCGCGCGATACCGCGTTCGTCAGCCTGGAACTGCTCGATCGAAGCGAGGAAGCCACCGAGGTCACGCAGCGCGGCGGCGCGCCGCTGCTGCATTTCCCCGGCGTGGCGGCGGATCTCGATCGCCTCTCCGCGCTCGTGTCGGCGCTCGATGCCGTGATCTGCGTGCCGAATGCGGCGGCGCATCTCGCCGGCGCGCTCGGCAAGCCGGTGCACGTGCTGGTCGCGGGCGCGCCGACGTGGCGCTACGGCTGGTCGGGCGAGCGCGTCGACTGGTACGCGTCGATGCGCGTGTGGCGGCGCGAGGCCGCGGAGCCCGCCGAGCGCTGGATCGAACGCCTCGCGCCGGCACTGCTCGCCTGAGGCAGGCGCCTAGCGGAACGTCGGCCCGTAGGCCCAGGCGACCAGCGAGCGACGGATTCCGCGCGTCACCGGCGCGACACGATGCGCCATGTACGAGGGAAAGAACACCGCGGTGCCCTGCTTCAGGTCGTCGGGGTTGCCGGTGGTGTGCAGGAACTCGAGGTCGCCGCCCTCGTAGTCGCCGTCGGCCGAGAGCAGGACCGACACCGTGAGCTTGCGGCCGCTGACGCTGCCGGGGCCGAGGTCCATGTGCCAGTCGAAGTGGTCGCCGGGATGGTAGACCGTGAACTGCAGCGCCTCGGCGAAGCCGACGAGCTCGAAGCCGTAGGCGCGGTTGACCTCGAGGAACACCAGGCCGAGTCGATGGAACAGCCAGTGCGTGTCCGGCGTGGGTTCGATCCACGCCACGGTGCTGGTGCGATAGTGGGCCGAGTGGCCGCGCTCTAGCGCGGCGGAGATCGGTGGCGCCGACTCGCCGAGCGCGATGACGCGCGCGCAGTCCTTCGACGACAGCGCGTTGTGCCGCAGCGTGATGCGATTCAGCGCGCCATTGGGCTCGAGCTCGCGCCGGGCGCCGAAGGGCGACGGCTCGCCGCCCCAGTCGAGCTGCAGCGACGCGCCTTCGCCCTTCTGCACGCGCGTCGGGAAGAGGTATTGCAGCGTCTGCGGCTGGCTCACGGCACGCTCCGGCGCGCGAAGGGGAACGAGGATTATACGGCGCGCTCCTCTGGCAGAATCGGCGCGATGGGACACCGGCATGGCTAGCGCGCCCGCGTCGTCGCTGCGTGACGCCAAGGCGCTGCATCGCGCGGGCGACCTCGCCGGCGCCGAGCGCGCCTACGAGGCGCTGCTGCGCGACGATCCCGCGGATGCCGAGGCGCTGCAGTTCCTCGGCGTGCTGCGGCTGCAGCAGGGCCGGCGCGGCGACGCGATCGCGCTGCTCGAGCGCGCGCTCGCGATCGCGCCGTCGAACCGGGCCTGCCTCAACAACCTCGGCAACGCACTGCACGCCGCAGGGCGCCACGCCGACGCGGCCGCGCGCTATCGCGCCGCGCTGGAGCTCGCGCCGGGCAACGTCGAGGTCCTCGCCAACCTCGGCTCGGCGCTCGCCGCCGCCGCGCGCTACGAGGAAGCGCTCGCGGCCTGCGACGAGGCCTTGTCGCGCGGCGCGCGCACGGCGCGAGTGCTCGCCAAGCGGGCGATCGCGCTGTCGGGCCTCGATCGGCTCGAGGAGGCGCTCGTCGCGTTCGACGAGGCGCTGTCGCTGGACCCGTCCTCGGTCGAGGCGCATCGCAATCGCGGCGTTGCGCTGCACGCGCTCGCGCGCGACGAGGAGGCGATCGCGGCGTACCGGCGCGCGATCGAACTGCAGCCGGGCGATCCCGAGGCGCACTGGAACCTCGGACACGCGCTGCTGCGCGCGGGCCGCGCGGCCGAGGCGTGGCCGGAATACGAATGGCGCTGGAAGAAGCGGGACCACGCGGGGCTCGACGCGCGCGTGCCGGGCCCGCGATGGACCGGTGCCGAGCCGCTCGAGGGCCGCACGCTGCTCGTGCACGCGGAGCAGGGCATTGGCGACACCTTGCTCGCGGTGCGCTGGATCGCGCCACTCGCGCGCGCGAGGGCGCGCGTGGTGCTGGAAGTCCAGCCGCGCCTCGTGCCCCTGCTCGCCGGCCTGCCGGACGCGGAACGCGTGATCGCGCGCGGCGACCCGCTGCCGCCGTACGACCTGCAGTGCCCGCTGCTCAGCCTGCCGCTCGCGCTGTCGCGGGTCGCGGCGAGCGAGGCGGCCGCCGTGCCCTACCTCGTGCCGGATGCCGCGCGCGCGTCACGCTGGCGCGAGGTGCTGGCGCCGGTGAAGGAACTGCGCGCCGCCCTCGTGTGGGCCGGGGCGCGCGGCTACGGCAACGACCGCAAGCGCTCGATCCCGCCGCGCGAGGTCGCGCCGCTGCTCGCCGTGCCCGGCGTGCGCTGGTACGCGCTGCAGAACGACGTCGACGACGAGGCGCGCGCGGCGTTCTCCGAAGTGGGGTCGATGGCGGGACGCATCGAATACGTCGGCGAGCGATTGCCGGACTTCGCCGAGATCGCCGCGTTCATGGAGAACCTCGATCTCGTGGTCACAGTGGACACTTCTTTCGGCAACCTCGCGGGCGCGCTCGGCCGGCCGCTGTGGATGCTGCTCGCGCGCTCGCCCGACTGGCGCTGGGGTCTCGGCTGCGACACCGGCCCGTGGTACCCGAGCGCGCGTCTTTTCCGCCAGGACGACGATGCGACCTGGCCGCCCGTGATCGCACGGATCGCCGCGGCGCTCGCCGAGAAGGCACGGGCCTGATGCGTCACTTTCGTTTGCCAGCATGCTGCGCAACCTGATCGACGGACTGCTCGGGCGCCCGGCGCCCGCGGCGGTCGGCGAACTGGTCGACGAGGGCAACCGCCTCGCCGCGCAGGGCGAGCACGAGCGCGCGCTGGCTTGCTATGACCGCGCGCTCGCGCAGGATGCGTCCCTCGCGGTGGCGCAGAACAATCGCTCGCTGTCGCTGTTCGCCCTAGGGCGCACGAAGGAGGCGTGGATCGCCTCCGAGGCGCGCTTCCAATTGCAGGAGAAGACGCGCCGCTTCGCCGCGGCCCCGCCGGTACCGCGCTGGGACGGCGCGCCGCTCGCGGGGCGATTGCTGGTGCTGTGGGAGCAGGGGCTCGGCGACGTGCTGCAGCACCTGCGCTTCCTGCCCGGCGCGGCGGCGCGCGTCGGCGGCCTCGCGTTCCTCTGCCCGGCGCCGCTCGCGGGGTTGGTCGCGCATTCGTTTCCGGGCATCGAGGTGCTGGTGGCGAGGAAGGGCTGGAGTCCCGACTGGCGCTCGTACGCCGCGCACGTGCCGGTCCTCAGCCTGCCGCTCGCGCTCGACGCAGATCCGGACGCGCTGCCGGCGCCGCCATACCTGCGCGCGCCCGGCGCGCAGCCGCGCGGCGAGCGGCGCGCGCGACTGGAGCTCGGGCTCGTCTGGCGCACCAGCGGCGACGAGCCGCATCGCGACTGCCCGCTGGAGGACCTGATCGCGCTCGCGGGCGACGGCGTACGCCTCGTGTCGATGCAGTTCGCGCCCACCGAGGCTGAGCGCGCGGTGCTGGCGCGCGAGGGCATCGAGGAGCGCGTCGGCGACTTCCTCTACACCGCCGATGCGGTGCTCGGCGTCGACGCGGTGGTGACCGCCGACACCGCGATGCTGCATCTCGCCGGCGCGCTCGGTCGCCCGGTGCACGGCCTGCTGAACGAACCCTATTCGGTGCGCTGGACGCAGTCCGGTTCGCGCACGCCGTGGTATCCGTCGGCGCGGCTGCATCGCAAGCGCGCCGGCGAGCCGTGGCGCGTCGCGATCGACCGCGCGGCGCGCGCCTTGAGGGAGAATCGCGCATGGGACTGAAGCTCAACCTCGGCAGCGGGCAGAACCCGGCGCCGGGCTACGTCAACGTCGACAAGTACGGCACGCCCGACGTGCAGTGCGACCTCGAGCGCTTTCCGTGGCCGTGGGCGGATTCCAGCGTCGACGAAGTGCTGCTGTCGCACGTGCTGGAGCACCTCGGGCAATCCCCCGACGTCTTCATCGGCGTGATGAAGGAGCTGTACCGCATCTGCCGCGACGACGCGCGCGTGCACATCCGCGTGCCGCACCCGCGCCACGATTTCTTCCTCACCGACCCGACGCACGTGCGGCCGATCCTGCCGGCGACCTTCACGCTGTTCTCGCGCCGCCTGAACGAGGAGTGGGCCTCGGGCCACGCGGCGAACTCGCCGCTCGCGCTCTACCACGGCGTCGACTTCGAGATCGAGAGCCACAGCCTGATGCTGGACGAACCGTACCGCTCGCAGCTGAAGCGGGGGGAGATCACGCAGCAGCAGGCGCAGCAGTTCGTCGAGCGCTACAACAACGTCGCGCACGAGATCCGCATCGAGCTGCGGGTGGTGAAGAAGGGCTAGGGGAGCGCAATCGCAAGCGACTGCACTATGCGAGCCCCGCGTTGCCGGTCGCGCCGACCAGGCGCGGCACCGAGGGCTTCAGTTCCGGCACGCGGCCCTTCGCGCGCAGCCAGCGCGAGACGAGGTCCCACACCGGCTCGCCCTGCGCGTCCTCGGCGATCGAGGCCCAGCCCGCGACCTTGTAGCGCCGGTCGGCCTCCAGCGGCTGGCCGCCGAGGCGCAGGTCCGAAATGCGCGAGCCGATCCGGGCCCCGGGCTCGCACGCATACGTGAGCCCGCCGACGCGCACCATGTCGCCGCCCTGCTGCAGGTAGGGATCGGGGTTGAAGAGGTTGTCGCAGACGTCCTCGAGCACCGCCTTCACCTGCGCGCCGGTCATCTCGTTCAGCGTCGCCTGCGGGTAGGTGATCGCGGTCTGGTCCATCACGTGCTCGAAGGTAATCGCATCGCCCGGCAGCAGCGTGGTGCCCCAGCGAAAGCCCGGCGAGAACGCGATCTCGGCGCCACGCTCGGCCATCAGCGCGTCGAGCACCAGCTGGTCGAAGGTGCCGTTGAAGTTGCCGCGGCGGTAGAGCAGGCCCTCGGTGACGGCGAGGCGCTCGCCGAGCTTGCCCGCATGCGGCGCGCGCACTTCGTCGATCCAGGCCTGCATCGCGGGATCCGCCGGCAGCAGGTTGGCGAACACCGGCAGCAGGCGGTACTGGAAGCCGGTGACGCCGCCCGCGCCGACCGCGAGGTCGAGCACGCCGAGGAATTTGCCGTTCGAGCCCGCGTTGGTGACGACTGTCTTGCCACCGGCGTTCGACACCACCACGGGGGCCGGCACGCCGTCGTGCGTATGGCCACCGAGGATGGCGTCGATCCCGCGCACGCGCGAGGCGAGCTTCAGGTCGACGTCCATGCCGTTGTGGGAGAGGAGCACGACGGCCTTCGCGCCCTTGGCGCGCACCTCGTCGACGAGTTCCTGCAGGCGCGGTTCCTGGATGCCGAAGGTCCAATCGGGCACGAAGTGGCGCGGGTTGGCGATCGGCGTGTACGGGAAGGCCTGGCCGATGATCGCGACCGCGACGCCGCCGAGTTCGCGGATCGCGTAGGGCGCGAACACCGGGTCCTCGAAGTCGGTGGTCTTCACGTTCTGCGCGAGGAACTGCATCGGCGCGAGCGCCTTCACGGCCTGCTGCACGTGCGCCGCGCCGTAGGTGAATTCCCAGTGCGCGGTCATGAGGTCGACGCCGAGGCGCTTCTGCGCTCCGATCATGTCCGCGCCCTTCGACCAAAGCGCGGTCGCGGAACCCTGCCAGGTATCGCCGCCATCCAGCAGCAGCGCGCGGGGCCGCGAGGCCCGCAGCCTCTTCACGAGCGTCGCGAGGTGCGCGAAGCCTCCGACCTTGCCGTAGCGGCGTGCGGCGGCAGGAAAGTCGAGGTACGTGAACGCGTGGGCCGCGGCGCTGCCCGGAGCGACGCCGAAGCGCTTGAGGAACGCTTCGCCGACGAGGTGCGGTGGCTTGCCGGCGGCATCGCCGACACCGATGTTCGCCGAGGGCTCGCGGAAATGCACCGGCACGAGCTGCGCATGGCAATCGGTGAAGTGCAGCAGCGAGACGTTGCCGTAGGCCGGCACGTCGTAGAGCTCGCCCGCGGCCTGCGCCGCCGACAGGCCGCTGCGCAGCGTCGCGCCGGCCGCGACCGACGCGGCGAGGAGCCTGAGGAACTCGCGGCGCTGCAAGGCGCTACTGGTTGACCGGCGACTTCGGGTCGAGCAGGTAGGCGACGAGGTCCTTCACCTGCTGCTCGGTCAGCGTGCCGGAGGCGCCCATGCGCGGCATCTGCGAGCAGAGGTTGTAGGCCTTCGCGTTCCAGATCTTGCCGTAGGTGTAGCGCTGGACCTCGGGCGAGTTGCCGCGCAGCTTGCCGTAGTTCATCAGGCTGGGGCCGAGCGTGCCGTAGGACTCCTGCAGCTTCGAGATCTGGTGGCAGTTGTAGCAGCTGCCGCCCGCCGGGTCGCCGGCCTTGTCGTTCCACTGCATGCCGCGGCCGCTTTCGGCGATCGCGCGCCCGCGCGACCATTCGCCCATCAGGCTGCCGGCGGGATAGCGGATCGCGGCCTGCAGCTTCGCCACCAGCGGGCCGGAGACTTCGGCCGGGGGCGCGTCGCCGTGCAGGTTGCAGGCGGTTTGCACCTCGTCGGCGTCGATGCGGTCCATGGTGGCGATGCCTCGGGCATGGAAGTCGCGCTTCAACACCGCCTTCACGCCCGCGATGTCGGCGGCCGTGGTGGCCTCGGGGCGCGCGCTGTCGGAGACGCTCGCGCAGCCCGCGACGAGCGCGGCGGCGAGGAGGGGAGCCAGGTGCAGCTTATGCATGTTTGCCTCCTTCGCGCTAGCGCTTCGTGCCCGGCCCGCGGTAGATCGCGCCGCTGCCGGTGGTGACGAGGTACATGTTCATGGCGATGGTCGCCTCGGAGACGAAGTTCGGCTCCGGCATGCGCATCTGCCGGTAGCAGTCGTTGATGCGCCACTGCATGGTCTTGAACTGGCTGTTCGAGACGCGATACGCCGGCCAGGTGGCCACCACGGGCTGCGCGAACTTCGGCTGCGACAGCACGGGCAGGTCCTGCATGCGGATGCGCTTGCCCTCCTCGCCGTGGCAGCTCGCGCAGGAGAAGTCCCAAGGGCCGGCGCGGTGGAAGAAGAGCTTGCGGCCGAGTTCGAACGCCGCCTTCTCGGCCGGGTGGCTCGTGCCTGGCGCCATCGCCACGCCTCGCGATTCGCCGGCGATGTACGCGGAGAGGTATTCCATCTCGGAGGGCCGGTCGTCGTTGCCGAACACGCGCTTGGTGGCCTCCGCGCGGCTGCGGCCCTGCAGCGTGGTCATGCAATGGAGCAGCCGGGCCTCGAGGTCCATCACCGCGCCGGCGTCCTCGAACCAGCGCGGCAGCTGCGCGTAGGCGCCTTTCAGCACGCCGGGGCCGAGGCCGAGGTCGCAGCGCTCGAGCGAGGCGTTGCGCGCGCCCTGCGGCTTCTTCCACAGCGCCTCGCCCTCGAGTTCGTACAGTTCGACCGGGCTCGAGTCGGCGATCATGCGCTGGTAGCGCTCGATCTCCGCCTTGGGGTCGGGCGCCTGCGCGCCCGTCGCCGTCGAGGCGAGCATCGCCGCCCCGGCGAACAGGATCGTCCAATTGCGCATCGTGCACCTCCTCCTAGTGCGTACGGACCCGGTCGCGCCGCCCCCTCCAGGGCGGGCGCGACCGCTCAGGCGATCGCCGTCTCGGTCTGGCTGCGCGCGCCCTTGTTGTCGAGCCACGCGATCTCGAGCTTGTCGCCCTTCGCCACGCCCTTCAGGCGGAACGAGAACACCGGGTTGCGCGAGATCGCCTGGCTGACCTGGCCGTCCATCACGACCTTGCCGTTCACCTTCAGCACCACTTCCTGGATGAAGTGGCGCGGCACGAGGGCGCCGCTGGCGTCCTTCCGTTGCCCGGTCTCCATCGGGTGGTTCATCAGCACGCGAACGTCGACGATGTCGCCCTTCAGCGTGGCCCGCACCTTCATCGAGCTGGAATCCGCCATCTCAGCCTCCGCATCCGCCGATGGTGACCTTCACTTCCTTCATCGCCGAGAAGGTCTTGCCGCCCGCCTCGGCGATCACGCGCACGTTCGAGGTCTCGCCGATCTTGGCGTTGATCTTCACGTAGGGCAACGCGCCCTCCTTGAAGTCGAACTTCGCCGCGAGCGGGAACGGGTTCTTCTCGATCAGCACCGAGATCGAGGTCGTGCCGGGGATGTTGCTCGTGACCTCGATCGGCACCACCGCCCCGTTCTCGGCGATCTGCGGCGCGTCGATGACGATGCCGTCGTTGGCCGCGGCGCCGCCGGCGTTGATCGCCTTGAGCGCGTCGCCGAGCGACTTGGCGTCGAACGCGGCCGCGTTCCACGCCGCGAAGGCGCGCACCGGCGCCAGCATCGCCAGCGCGAGCACGCCGCCCGCCTTGATCCACAACCGTCGCATCTGCTGCATGGTGCCTCCTCCCGGGATACCCACGGGGGCATCCTAATCCCAATGTCCGCGAATGTGGAAGACCCCCGCAGGATCAATTCTGCTGATCCGCCTATCCGCCGCGCCGCCAGGTACCCGAGCGCCCGCCGCTCTTTTCCTCCAGCCGCACCTCCGATATCACCATGCCGCGGTCGACCGCCTTCAGCATGTCGTAGACCGTGAGCAGCCCGGCCGATGCCGCGGTGAGCGCCTCCATCTCGACCCCGGTGCGGCCGCGGCACTCCACCGCCGCGGAGATGCGCACCGCGCTCGCATCGGCATCGCAGTCGAGTTCCACCGCCACGCGCGTGATCGCGATCGGGTGGGCAAGCGGGATCAGCGTCGCCGCGTGCTTCGCGGCCTGGATCGCGGCGATGCGCGCCACGCCGAGCACGTCGCCCTTCTTCGCGCCGCCCTCCATCACGAGCCTGAGCGTCGCCGGCCGCATCGAGATGCGGCCCGAGGCGACGGCGCGGCGCGCGGTCTCCGCCTTCGCGCCGACGTCGACCATGTGCGCGCGGCCCTGGCGGTCGAAGTGGGTGAGGGTACGGGAGGGCTTGCGGCGCATGGGGGCACTTCCGCTAGGGGAACTTCGCTAGGCGGCGGCTATCATACAAGGATGTCCCGCCGTCCGACGCTGCGCTTCCTCGCCCTGGCGTTCCTCGCGCTCGCGGCGGTGTTCCCGCGCGCGTGGGGGCAGGCGCTGCCCGACCTCGGCGACATCTCGAGCGCGACGCTGTCGCCGCAGATGGAACGCCGGATCGGCGAGAACGTCGTGCGCGACATCCGCGCGCGCGACCCGACCTACCTCGACGACCCCGAGGTGCAGGAGTACCTGCGCGCGGTCGGCGGGCGGCTGGCCGAGGCCAATGCCTCTGCGCGCCAGTCCTTCGAGTTCTTCCCGATGCGCGACGGCACGATCAACGCGTTCGCGCTGCCGGGCGGGTTCATCGGCGTGCACACCGGGCTCATCGCGCTGTCGGACAGCGAGTCCGAGCTCGCCTCGGTGCTCGCGCACGAGATCGCGCACGTCACCCAGCGCCACATCGCGCGCCAGGTGAGCGACCAGGAGAAGCTCTCGGTGCCGGTGATGGTCGGCATGGTCGCGGCACTGCTCGCCGCGCGCTCGCGGCCCGACCTCGCCGCCGGGGCCACGGCCGCCGTGCAGGGCGTCGCGGTGCAGCGCTTCCTCAACTACTCGCGCGACTTCGAGCGCGAGGCCGACCGCGTCGGCCTGCAGACGCTCTCCACGGCCGGCTTCGACCCGCGCGCGATGCCGCTGTTCTTCGAGAAGATGCAGCGCGCGACGCGCGTCATGGACGACGGCACCTTCCCCGGGTACCTGCGCACGCACCCGCTGAACACGGAGCGCATCGCCGACGCCGCCAACCGCGCGTCCACGATGCCCTATCGCCAGCACCTCGACTCGCTCGACTACCACCTCGTGCGCGCCAAGCTCCGCGTCGAGCAGTTGGAGCCGGCCGACGCGGTGAAGACCTTCGACAGCGCGCTGCGCGAGAAGCGCTATGCGAGCGAGGCCGCGGCGCGCTATGGCTACGCCTACGCGCTGCTGCGCGCGAAGCGGCCCGAGGAGTCCGCGGCGGAGCTCGCGCGGCTGCGCGCGACGCGCACCGAGAGCCCGATGGTCGAGACGCTCGAGGCGCGCATCCGGCAGGTGCGCGGCGACGCGGCCGGCGCCCTCGCGGTGCTGCGCGCCGCGATGGCGAAGTACCCGAGCCGCCGGCCGCTGGTCTATGCGTACGCCGCGCTGCTGCAGGAAACGGGGCGCCCGGCCGAGGTCGTCGCGCTGGTCGCGGACCAGCTGAAGCTCTACCCGCGCGACGAGCGCCTGCACGCGATGCAGGCGCGTGCCTTTGCCGCGCTCGGCAAGCGCTTCGCGCAGCATCGCGCGCAAGCCGAGGTGTACGCCCTGCAGGGCAGCCTGCCCGCCGCGATCGAGCAGCTGCAGCTGGCGCAGTCGGCGGGGGACGGCGACTTCTACGAGCTCTCGGCGGCGGATGCTCGGCTGCGCCAGTTGCGCGAGGATCACGCGGCGGAGCAGCGGGACCAGAAGAAGCGCTAGCGCGACTGCTCGGGAGGCGCCAGCGCGCCGGCCTAGGACTTCGCGGGGTCGAAGTAGGCTTCGTAGAGCAGGTCGAAGGTCTTCTCGGCCTCGGCGAGCAGTTCGTCGTCGGAGTTCGAGCGACGCGCGGCGCCCTGCAGCAGCGTCTGCACGCCGGCCGCCTCGGGCACCGGCGTGCCCTGCACCTCCAGGAAGTGCACGATGCCGCCGATCTTGGCGAGCGCCGCGTTCTTCGCGAGGCCGAGCTGCTGCAGCATCTCCTCGAAGGTGACGCGCGTCGCGCTGTTGCCGAAATGCGCGCCCTCGAAGGCGAAGCCGAGCGCGCCGGGCGGGCAGGGCTGGGACTTGTCGATCCAGGTCACCATGCCTTCGGGGTCGATGAAGCGACGGATCAGCCACGCGCAGGCGAGGCGGTCGGCCCACAGCGGGCGGCGCGTGGCCCAGGTGCGCTGCACGAGGCGCTCGGTCTTGTCGAGGCCGGCCTGCGCCTGCTGCGGGAAGAGCAGCTGCTTCACCTCGGCCTCGGCGGCGACGAGCTCGGCCTTGGCCGCGTCGTGCGAGCCGCCCGGGAAGAAGTCGAGCGCGCTGATCGACTCGAACTCGCGGCGTTGCTTGTGCAGCACCCGCGAGAGCGCGCTAGGGTCGGCCATGCCGAAGCCGACCTTCAGGCTGCGCACCGTCTTGGTCAGCTCCTCGTAGCGCCCGGAGCGGTCGAAGAGCGCGCGGAAGGCCTGCTGCTGCGCGGGCGAGGAGGCGACGGCCTGCACGACGTGCATCGCGCCGGCGCCCTTGGCCATGTAGTCGGCGAGGCGGTCCAGCGCCTGGCGGTTCTCGGCCGTCTCGGGGAACAGGTACACGCCCTCGCGCAGCACGCCGGCGCCGAGCGCATCGAGCGTGCGCAGCACGCGCATGCGGATGCCGGGTTCCTCGGCGGGAAACTGCGCGACCGCCATCAGCCAGCGGTTCGCGTTCGTTTCGGTCTGCGGAGTGGTCGCCATCGAGGGTGCCTGCCCGGCGAGTTTATCAATCCGCCTTGCGAACGCACAGGCCGTTGCGTGGTCCGCCCCGGAGGGCGCGGCTAGAATCGCCGGACGAAAGGCGGAGGCCAATGAAGCTAAACGATGTCGAGCGCGCGATGCGCGCAGGGGAATTCGGGCCGGTCGCGCAGGCCGCGATCGAGCATCAGGTGCAGGTGGGCGACTTCTTCGGCGCCGAGGACTTCGTCGAGGTGACGCAGGCCCACGTGATGGCCGACACCGAGAGCCTAGGCGAGGAGGGCGTGCGCTGGCTGGAGTCGCTGTCCGCGCTGGAACCCAAGGCGCGCGTGCGCGTGCCGACCATCACCGACCCGCGTGGCACCGACTTCGCCAAGGCCTCGGTGCTGAACCAGCCCTCGAAGGTGCTGGGGCTCGAGCGGCGCACGATCGCCGCCTTCGAGAAGCTCGGCGTGTCGATGACCGACACGTGCATCAACTACCAGACGGTGCAGGCGCCGACGCGCGGCGAGCCGGTCGCGTTCGGCGACACCGGCGTCGTCATCTACACCAACTCGATTCTCGGCGCGCGCTCGAACTACGAGGGCGGGCCCTCGGCGCTGTCCGCGGGCCTCACCGGCCGCACGCCGCGCTACGGCTTCCACCTCGACGCGCAGCGCCGCGCCACGGTGCGCATCCGCGCCGAGTGGACGCCGAAGACATTGAACGAATGGGGCGCCCTCGGCGCCGTGGTCGGCCGCATCGCCGGCAACTACTGGGCCGTGCCGGTGGTCGAGGGGCTGGAAGGCTCGCCGGGCTCGGACGCGATGAAGCACTTCGGCGCCGCGATGGCGAGCTTCGGCTCGATCGCGATGTTCCACCTGGTCGGCATCACGCCCGAGGCGGTGCGACTGGAAGACTGCGGCGGCGACAAGCTGCCGGTGGCAAAGCGCGTCACCGAGTCCGACGTGCGCGCGCTGATCGCCTCGTACCCGGCCGGCGGCGAGATCGACGTGGTGGTGTTCTCGGCGCCGCAGTTGTCGCTGTACGAACTGCGCATGCTCGCCGACCTCTGCGACGGGCGGAAGTTCGTGAAGCCGCTGCTGGCGGTGACCAGCCCGCAGGTGAAGCCCGACTCGGATCGCATGGGCTATACCGCGAAGATCGAGGGCGCCGGCGGCCACGTGATGTCCGGCATGTGCTTCTACCAGTCGTATGCGCGCGAGATTGCCGAGGCCAATGGCTGGAAGCGCCTCGCTACCAACAGCACCAAGATCGTCAACATCCTCGGCGGCTACGGCTATACGCCGATGCTCGCGTCCATGGAGCAGTGCGTCGAGGCGGCGGTGAAGGGGAGGCTCTCGTGATCGAACTCGTCGCGCGGCACGCGATCGGCAAGCCGGTCACGGGCGAGGCGCTGGTGGCCAACGACGGCTTCTCGGCCCGCTACGACCTCGACCGCATCGCGGGCGTGTTCTCGCGCCCGACGCACAAGCTCGCCGGGCAGTCGTACGTCGGCAAGATCCTCGTGCTGGATACCGCGAAGGGCGGCGTGGCGAGCGCGTGGATGCTGCGCGAGATGTCCTCGCGCGGGATCATCCCGCTCGCGCTGGTGTTCAACAGCGTGAACCCGATCCTCGCGCAGGGCGCGGCGTTCGGCAGCGTGACCATGCTCGCCGGCTTCGACGGCGAGATCACGGCGAAGGTGCCCAACGGCGCCAAGGTCGAGATCGACCCGGCCAGGAAGATACTCAGGATCCTGTAGTTGCGAGGGGATACGGGGGACGGCGAAACGTCCCCTGTTCCCTCAGGCCATGCCGATCGGCTCGCCGAGCCGGTCGAGCACCTTGCCGGGCCGGGCATGCATCAGGCTCTCGAGTTCCCTGCGCACGCTCGCGTACGCGGGATCGTCGAAGCGGTTCACCTTCTCCAGCGGATCGTTCGCGAGGTCGTAGAGCTCGCCCGCGCCGCTCGCCAGCTCGAAGGTCGCCTTGTGCGTCCTGGTGCGCACGGTGCGCAGCTGCAGTCCGACGCCGCAGCGCGACGGATGCACGTGCCACTCGCTCCACGCCGCCTCGCGCGCGTCGGGCTTGCCTTCCATCAGCTTGCGCAGCGATCGCGCTTGCAGGTCCATCGGCGCGCCCGTGCCGGCGTAGTCGTAGAAGGTCGCCGACAGGTCCAGCGTCGACACCGGGTCGGCGACCACGCGGCCCTTCGCCACGCCAGGCCCGGAGGCGATCATCTGCACGCGCAGGAGATCCTCCAGCGGCCACGGGCCCTTCAGGTAAAGGCCGTGGTTGCCCATCATGTCGCCGTGGTCCGTGGTGAAGATCACGATCGTGTCCTCGGCTGCGCCGCTCGCCTCGAGCGCGGCGAGGATGCGGCCGACGTTGTGGTCGAGCAGGGAAATCATGCCGTAGTAGTTCGCGGTCATCTGCGCGAGCTGGCGATCCGTCTGCTTCGGCATGCGCGAAACCTTCGCGCGCAGGTGGCGGAACTCGGGATCGGCCAGCGCGGGCGTGCCCTCGAGCGTGGCCTTGTACCACCACGGACGCACCGCCTCGGGGATTTCGCCGCGCGTCTCGGGAAGCGGCACGTCGCGAGGATCGTGCAGCTTGCTCCAAGGCACCGGGCAGTCGAAGGGCTGGTGCGGGTCGGGGAACGACGCCCACGCGCAGAAGGGCTTCGAGCGGTCGCGCTTCGACAGGAACTCCACCGTGCGGTCGCCGACCCAGGTGCTCGAGTGCCACGGCACCGGCAGCACCGAGTGCCAGGTCTGCGCCGCGCCCTCGGTGTCGGTGCCGTCCGACGCGGTGCAGAGGCGCAGCACTTCCTCCTCGTCGCCCTGCGAGAGCAGCCAGCGTTCGTAGTGCCCGACCGGCGGGCGCTCGAGCGGCAGCGGGTTGTTGACGTGGCCGAGCACGATCAGCTCGGCCTGCCGGAAGCCCATGTACGGCCCGCGCCAGTCGGCACCGAACTTCGCGAAGCTGCGCATGCACTCCGGCGTGCCGGTGGGTGCGAAGGTGGCCTTGGTGGCGAAGTGCGCCTTGCCGATGAACGCGGTGTCGTAGCCCGCTGCCGCGAGCGTGCCGGCGAAGCCCTTCTCGCCGAGCGCGGGGTCGAGGTCCACGCCGTTGTCCCAGACGCCGTGCGACAGCGGCAGCAATCCAGTCAGGATCGACGCCCGCGAAGGCTGGCAGACGAGGTTCGGCGTGATGCACGCGTTGAACCGGGTGCCTCCAGCGGCGAGCGCATCGAGGTGCGGCGTACGCACGTGCGGGTTCTCGAAGCCGAAGCAGTCCGCGCGCTGCTGGTCCGAGGTGATGAGGAGGATGTTGGGCTTCTTCGTCATCGCGCGTCCTCGCGGACGAGGTCCGCGCCTTTCTCGCCGATCATGATGGTCGCCGCGTTGGTGTTGCCGGACACCATCGTCGGCATCACCGAGGCGTCGATCACGCGCAGGCCCTGCACGCCGTGCACGCGCAGGCGCGGGTCGACGACAGAATGCTCGTCCCTGCCGATGCGGCAGGTGCCGCAGGGGTGGTAGCCCGAAGAGCCGTGCTCGCGCGCGGCGTCGAGCAGTTCATCGTCCGTCTGCGCCTGCAGTCCGGGCTGCAGCTCGGTCTCGACGTAGGGCGCGAACGACGGCGTCGCGGCGATGCGGCGCGCCATGCGCGCGCCGGCGATCATCATTTGCCGGTCGTACTCGGTGTCCAGGTAGTTCGGCTGCATCGCTGGCGCGGCCATCGGGTCGGCGGACTTGATGCGCACGTGCCCGCGGCTGGTCGGCCGCAGCGGGTAGTAGACGAAGGTGAAGCCGGGCCACGGGTGCGGCGCCGCGCCGCGCGCCTCGGCGCTCACCGTGCTGAGGAAGAACTGCATGTCCGGAGTCTTCGCATCCGGCATCGCGCGCGTGATCATGCCGCCGGTCATCACGCCGATGGCGAGCGGCCCCTCGCGCCGGAACACGTAGCGCATGCCGGTCAGCATCTGGCGCCACCAGTTCCTGAGGTCATCGTTGGTGGTGATGGGCTTCGTGCAGCGGAACAGGAACCTGAGCGCGAGGTGGTCCTGCAGGTTCTCGCCGACGCCGGGGCGGTCGGCGACCACCGCGATGCCGTGCTCGCGCAACAGCGCCGCCGGGCCGATGCCCGAGAGCTGCAGCAACTGCGGCGATTGCAGCGCGCCGGCCGCAACGAGGACCTCGCGCTTCGCCTTCACCTCGACCGCGTGGCCGTCGCGGCGGTAGCGCACGCCAGTCGCGCGCGTGCCCTCGAAGAGGATCCGCTCGGCGTGCGCCCCGGTCTCGACGGCGAGGTTCGGCCGCGAGCGCGCCGGGCGCAGGTAGCCGACCGCGGTCGAGCAGCGCCGGCCGTTCCTCGTGGTGAGTTGCAGGTAGCCGGCGCCTTCCTGCGTCGCGCCGTTGAAGTCGTCGGTCTTGGGGATACCGAGGTCGCCGCAGCCGCGGATGAACGCATCCACCAGTTCGCCTCGCCCGGCCACGTCGGACACCGCGAGCGGGCCATCTCCGCCGTGGAATGCGTTCGCGCCGCGCGAATTCGCCTCGGACTTGATGAAGTAGCGCAGCGCTTCCTTCCAGCACCAGCCCTCGGCGCCCATGGACTCCCAGAGCTCGAAGTCCTCGGGCTGGCCGCGGATCTGGATCAGGCCGTTCACCGCCGACGAGCCGCCAAGCGTGCGCCCGCGCGGCCAGTAGACCTTGCGGCCCTTCATGTTCGGTTCCGGCTCGGTCCAGAAGCCCCAGTTCAGCACCGGGTGCAGCATGGTCTTGCCGTAGCCGATCGGCACGTGGATCCACGGGTTGGTGTCGGGCGGCCCGGCCTCGAGCAGCAGCACGCGGTGCCTGCCGTCCTCAGTGAGCCGGTTGGCCAGCACGCAGCCCGCCGAGCCGGCGCCGACGATCACGTAGTCGTAGGAGTTCATGTACGCGTGTATCCGCCGTCGATGGGCAGGTTCTGGCCGCTGATGAAGGTGTTCTCCGGGCTGGCGAGCCACGCGACGAAGGCGGCGATCTCGCCCGGCCGGGCAAGGCGCCGCATCGGCACCGTGGCGACGAGGTCGGCGATGCCCTGCTCGCCGAGCATCCGGTGCAGCAGCTCGGTATCGACGAATCCCGGCGACACGCAGTTCACGAGCACGTTGTCGGCTGCGACTTCCGCTGCGATCGCAGCCGAGAGGCCGTCGAGCCCGAACTTGCTCGCCGAGTAGGCGGCGCGGCCGGGCAGGCTGCGCAGGCTCCAGATCGAGGCGACATTGACGATGCGGCCCCAGCGCCGCGCTCGCATCCCCGGCAGCACCGCGCGCGAGAGCAGCATCGGCGCCAGCACGTTGACGCGGTGCAGCGTGTCCATGGTCGCGCCGTCCAGTTCGGCGATCGGCGCGAGCTTGTTGATGCCGGCATTGTTGACGAGGATATCCGGCCGCAGTTCGCCGAGCCACGCAGCGAAGGCCTGCGTGGAGGCGTCGTCCGAGAGGTCCGCGCCGCGGTATTCGCAGCCCTCCGGCGCCTCTCCGGTGGCGGCACGCGCCGTGGCGACGACGCGCGCGCCCTCGTCGCGCAGCCGCTCGGCGATCGCGCGCCCGATGCCTCGCGTCGCGCCGGTGACCACCGCGGTTCGCCCCGCGAGCGGCGCGTTGACACTGCTCGAAATCATCTTATAAGGTTATATCAAGGAGGAGTACCCATGACCCACGAGTTCGACAGCGATTCGAAGCGCCGCGTGCGCCGCAGTGTCCTCAAGGGGGCCGCCGCAGGCGCGGCGCTCGCCGGCGCGCCGTGGATCACGAAGTTCGCGCACGCACAGGCCGCGGCCGACCTCGGCCCGTACCTGAAGGCGAAGATCAACTGGCGCCAGGCCGAAGGACAGACGGTCAACGTCGCGGTGATCCCCGCGAGCTACTTCGAGAACCTGATCACGCTGGCGCCGGAGTTCGAGGCGCTCACCGGCATCAAGGTGAAGTTCGACAAGGTGCCGCCCGGGCAGATCCGGCAGAAGTGCGTGCTGGACCTGTCGTCGAAGACGGGCAACATCAGCACGCACGCCGGCGACCCGATGTACCTGCCGCTCTACGCCGCGAACAAGTGGACCGAGCCGCTGGAGAAGTACCTCGACGACCCGAAGCTCACCGACAAGTCCTGGTTCCGCTACGACGACGTGTTCGAGGCCTGGCGCAAGGC
>CAZTXP010000178.1:0-12014 GCA_964617355.1 uncultured Enterobacteriaceae bacterium | reverse complement strand
CGGCGCGGGGGCCTCGCCCGCGCTCCTCGAGCGCCTGCGCGTCGAGTTCACCGAGCGCATGTCCGCGGTCGAGCAGGGCCCGGAGCCGGGCACGGACGCGGCCGTGGCGAAGGAGATCCGCCTGGCCGCGATCCGCGCCGAGCGCCAGGAACTGATCCGCGTGTGGCGCGAGAGCCTCGTCAGCGACGAGGTGCTGCACCACCTCGAGGAAGAACTCGACTACGAGGAGTCGAGGCTCTAGCGCGGCTACAGCGCGCGGATCTTCACGCTGCGGAAGCGGATGATGCCGCCCGCGCTCTGCAGCGCGATCGGGCCGTTGAGGAACTTCGCGCCGACGAGGTCGGCGGTCTGGCGGCCGTTGAGCACGACGGTGACGCGGTCGCCGCGCGCCGCGATCTCGAACAGGTTCCAGCGGTTGGCCACCTTCGGTTCGGGGCTGCCGACGGACGCGAAGTTGACGATCGAGCCGGTGCTGTACCACGGGCGCGGCGCCTGGTCCCAGATGTTCACTTCGTAGGAGCTGTCGGCGCCGACCTTGTTGCGGTCCTGGCAGCGGATGAAGACGCCGCTGTTGGCGGGCGCGTCGGCCCAGAACTCGACGCGCAGGTCGAAGTCGCCGTGCGAGCCGGACGACACCAGGTAGCCGGCCTGCGGCCCGCCGCCGCCGCCCTTGCCCTCGAGGACGCCGTTCGCCACGGTCCACTTCACCGCGCCGAGCGGGGTCCAGCCCGTCGTCGTCTTGCCGTCGAAGAGATCGGTCCAGCCCCCATCGGCGGTGCCGGCGCAGCCGGCCAGCGCGACGGTGGCGAAGGCGGCGCTCGCGCCGAGGAACGTGCGGCGATCGGTCATGGTCTCCTCCCCTGGAGATATGGCATCAGCCGGCGAGTGTACGACAAGCCGGCGCTCAGGCGTGCGCGTGCAGCATCTTCTCGATGTGGCGGCGCCCCTCCGGCGTGACCATCGCCACCACGGTGTTGCCGGGCTGCAGCGTGAAGTCGGGGGCCGGGTTGAACTGCCAGGCCTTCTCCATGCGCACCGCGAGGACGATGTACTGGCGCGAGGCCGGCACCACCTCGGAGAGCGCCCTCGGCGCGAAGCCCTCGGGGACGTGCACTTCCTCGACGCGCAGCTTCTCGTCCGTGCGCAGCATCTCGTCCAGGAAGCTCACCACCGACGGGCGCAGCATGCTCGAGGCGATGCGCATGCCGCCGGTGAAGTCCGGCGAGACGATGGCGTCCGCCCCCAGGCGCTTCAGCTTGTCGATGTTCCGCACGTCGTGGCAGCGCGCGACCACACGCGTGGCCGGGTTCATCTGCTTGGCCGAGAGCGTGATCAGCAGGTTCTTGCCGTCGTCGCCGGTGATCGCGAACAGGCCCTTCGCCCGCGCGATGCCCGCCGCGGTCAGCGTGTCCTCGTCGGAGGCGTCGCCGTGGATCGCGAGCACCCCCGGATGGCGTTCGCGGTAGTTCGCGATCGCCTCGGGCGACTCGTCCAGCGCGACGAACGGGCGGCCGGTGGACGCGAGCTCGTGCACGACGTTCGAGCCCACGCGCCCGATGCCGCAGACGATGTAGTGGTCCTTCACGTGGTTGATCCGATCCTGCATCTTGCGCCTCCTGAGGACGTCGTCCAGGCTCGACTCGACGATGAACACGGTGAGCTTCGACATGAAGTAGCCGAAGTTCGCGATGCCCGCGGTGCCGATCACCATCGTGAAGACGCGGCCGGCGGGGTTGTTGCTGAGGTCGATGATCTCGCCGTAGCCGATGGTCGCCACGGTGATCCACGTCATGTAGAGGCAGTCCACCCAGCTCGCGGTGCCGCCGGAGATCTCGTGGTAGCCGACCGCGCCGATGGCGCCGATCAGCAGCGCGGCGAGCAGCGGCAGGTGGAACGCGCGCCAGGCGCGTGCGACGAGCGAGTCGTCGTCGATCGGCTTCATGCGCGCGGCCTCTGGCGCCGGCGCGCGCGCCACTGCACGCCGACCCACGCGCGCCAGCCGAGGTCGACGGCCGCGTAGCCGAGCGCGGCGAGCGTCAGCGCCAGCGCGACCAGTCCCAGCGCGAGCGGCTTGCCGAGCGACACCATCCAGTCGACGAGGCCGGCGACCGAGGCGAGCGGGCTCGCCCAGTCCATCGCGTAGGGTGGCGGGATCGCGCCGCCGTCGCCGCCGACCAGCAGCCGGCCGTAGCCGTAGGCGAGCACGTACAGCGGCACGATGGTGAACGGGTTGGTGTAGAGCGTCACGAAGAGGGCGACCGGCAGGTTCTTTTTCAGCGGCACCGCGAGCAGCGCCGCCGTCAGCATCTGCAGCGGACCGGGCACCAGTCCCGAGAATAACCCTATCGCCACCGCACCCGACACCGATTTGCGATTCAGGCGCCACAGCGCGGGATGGTCGAGGAACGGCCCCAGCCAGGCCAGCCAGCGATTGGCGCGGATCGACTCGGCGGTGGGCAGGAACTTGCGGAAATACTTCTTCGGCATCGTCAGCGGGAGCACGGCTCCCGCGTTGCATTGTAGATGACCGGGTGGGTGCTCTCGTTCGCGGCGGGCGTGCTCGCCCTGCAGTGGCAGGCCGGGCTGCCGGATGCGCGGTTGGCCTGGCTGCTGCCGGCGCTCGTCGCGGGTCTCGCGGCCCTCTGGCGCGTGAAGATTCCCGCGCGCGGCGTCGTGGCCGCGCTGCTGTGCTTCGCGCTCGGCTTCCTGTGGGCGGCACAGCGCGCGCACCAGCGCATGGACGAGCGGCTCGACCCGGCGCTCGAGGGCCGCGACCTCGAGGTGGTCGGCGTCGTCGCCAGCCTGCCCGCGGCGGGCGAGCGCAGCGTGCGCTTCGAGTTCGAGCCCGAGTCGGCCGAGGTCGCGCTGCCCTCGCGGCTGCAACTGGCGTGGTATCGCGCGGCCCAATGGAACGAAGAGTCCGCCGCGCTGCTCGCCGACGCATCGCTCGTGCATCCCGGCGAGCGCTGGCGTTTCACGCTGCGCCTTCGCCGCCCGCACGGCGCGATGAATCCGCACGGCTTCGACTACGAGGCCTGGCTGCTGGAGCGCGGCATCGGCGCCACCGGCTACGTGCGCGCGACGGCCGAGCCCGAGCGACTCGGCGCGCGCCGCAGCGCCGGCGACGTCGTGGAACTCGCGCGCGAGGCGATCCGCGATCGCTTCCGGGACGCGCTCGGCGATTCGCCCGCCGCCGGCATGCTCGTCGCGCTCGCGGTCGGCGACCAGCGCGCCATCCCGGCGGAGCAGTGGCGCGTGTTCAACCGCACAGGCGTCACGCACCTCGTTTCCATCTCGGGCCTGCACGTCACGCTGGTCTCCGGGCTCGCCGCGGGGCTCGTCGCGTGGGCCTGGCGGCGCTCGGCGCGGCTCTGCATAGCGGCGCCGGCGAGGAAGCCCGCCGCGCTCGCGGCCATCGTCGCGGCGCTCGGCTATACGCTGCTCGCCGGCTTCGCCGTGCCGGCGCAGCGCACCTTCCTGATGGTCAGCGTGGTGGCGCTCGCATTGTGGGCCGGGCGCATCGCCTCGCCCGCGCGCGTGCTGGCGCTGGCGCTCGGCGCGGTGCTGGTCGCCGACCCGTGGGCGGTGCTGTCGGCGGGCTTCTGGCTGTCGTTCGGCTGCGTGGCGCTGATCTTCTTCGCCGTGGCAGGCTGGTCGTCCGAGACCTCGAAGGCGCGCCAGTGGTGGGACACGCAATGGGCGGTGACGCTCGGCATGGCGCCGGCAGGGCTGTTCCTGTTCTCGCAAGTGTCGATCGTCGGGCCGCTCGCGAATGCGGTGGCGATCCCGGTCGTGTCCGTGATCGTCACGCCGCTGGTCCTGCTCGCCGCCGCGATCCCGGTCGAACTGCCGCTCGCGGCGGCTGATCTCCTCACGCGCGGCCTGCTCGCGTTCCTCGAGTGGTGCGCGGCGCTGCCCGCCGCGGTGTGGCGACAGCACGCGCCGCCCCTGTGGGCGGTGCTGGCCGCGGTCGCGGGCACGCTGTGGCTGCTGCTTCCGCGCGGATTCCCGTCGCGCTGGGCCGGGATCGCGCTCGTCGCGCCCGTGTTCGCGCTGCCGCCGCCTGCGCCGGCGGAAGGGGAGGCGTGGGTCACCACGCTCGACGTCGGCCAGGGGCTCGCCGCGGTGGTGCGAACCGCGACGCATGCGCTGGTGTACGACGCCGGGCCGACCTTCGGCCCCGAAACGGACGCCGGCGAGCGCGTCGTCGCGCCCTTCCTGCTCGCTTCGGGCGTCGAGCGCGTCGATCGCTTCGTGGTGACGCACCACGACATGGACCACATCGGCGGCGCGCTGTCGCTGCTCGCCGCGGTCGAGGTGGGCGATTTTCGTTCCTCGCTTCCCAAGGGGCACGCGGTGCTGGGCGTGACGCCGTTCCCGCAGCCCTGCCGCGCCGGCGAGCGCTGGCGCTGGGACGGCGTCGATTTCGAGTTCGTGTTCCCCGACGCGGCAGGCGCGGCCGCGGCGCGCAAGGCGAACGACGCCAGCTGCGTGCTGAAGGTGACGGCTGGCGGTCGCTCGATGCTGCTCACCGGTGACATCGAGCGCGCGGCCGAGGAGCGCCTGGTCGCGCGCGACGCCGGCTCGGCGAAGGCCGACGTGCTGCTCGCACCGCATCACGGCAGCCGTACCTCTTCGACGCCGGCGTTCCTCGAAGCCGTGGGTGCGGGCACGGTCGTGATCCCGGTCGGCTATCGCAGCCGCTTCGGGCATCCGCATCCGCTGGTGCTGGCGCGCTACGAGGCGGCAGGCATGGACGTGCGGCGCACCGACCTCGACGGCGCGGTCACGGTGCGATTGGGCGAGGCGCTGTCGTTCGAGGCCGAGCGCGCGGCGCGGGCGAGATACTGGCTGCCCAAGCGCGCGGCATCGTAATATCGCGGCTCCGCCTCGAGGACACGACCCCATGACGCAGCCCCGCGACCGTTTCGTGCAATGTGCCTCGCCCGCGGGCCTGCACCGCATCGCCTACCGCGAATGGGGCGACCCGAAGGCGCCGGTGCTGGTCTGCGTGCACGGCCTCACGCGCTGCGCGAGAGACTTCGACACGCTGGCCGCGGCGATGAGCGATCGCTACCGGGTGATCTGCCCCGACGTCGCCGGCCGGGGGAACTCCGGCTGGTACGCCGACCCGATGCTCTACCAGCCACCGCAGTACGTGGCCGACATGGTGACGCTGATCGCGCGGCTGGACGTCGAGACGGTGCACTGGGTCGGCACCTCGATGGGCGCGGTGATCGGCATGGCGCTCGCGGCGCAGAAGGACACCCCGATCCGACGGATGGTGATCAACGACGCCGGCCCCGTGATTACCAAGGTATCGCTGGAGAGGATCGCGACCTACGTCGGCATGGCGGTGCCGCTGCCGACGCTGGAGCACGCGGTGCAGTACGTGCGCGCGGTATCCGCGAGCTTCGGCCCGCACACCGATGACGAATGGAAGTTCCTCGCCGAGGTCGTGGTGCGCCGGAACGACGACGGCTCGTATCGCCTGCACTACGACCCGAAGCTCGCCGAGCCCTTCAGGAAGAACATGCCCGAAGGCGACCTCGAGCTGTGGCCGCTGTGGAACGCGATCCGCTGCCCGACGCTGGTACTGCGCGGCGGGTTGTCCGACCTCCTTACGAAGGAGACGGCGCAGAAGATGACCGAGACCGGCCCGAAGGCGAGGCTGGTCGAGTTCGCCGGCGTCGGCCACGCGCCGACGCTGATGCACGCCGACCAGGTGAAGGCGGTGCGCGACTTCCTCCTCGAGGAATAAGCGGGAAGCCTAGCCCTTCAGCCCCTCGCGGGCTTTCTTCACCATCGCGTCGGTGGGAGAGTCGCCGTGGCACCAGCCGGCGACGAGGCGCGACGAGTTCGACAGGCCGTGCCGTTCCGGCCCGGTGCCTTCGCCTTCCAGCACCTCGACAGGGATGCCCGCTTCCTTCAGCTTCGTGGCGAGGATCACCTGCGAGGGCCACACCACGTTGCTGTCCTGCGGATTGCCGAGCACGAACACGCGCAGCCTCGGGTGCGCGAGGTCCTTGCGCAGGTGTTCGGACGGCTCGTACGAATCCGCGTAGCCGGTGGTGTCGCGCTTCAGCCCGCGCATCGTCCAGCGGATCGATGGCGACGACGGCGCCGAAGTCGGCACCGCGCAAACGATATCGCCGCGCAGCGTGAGCAGCGACGCGGTGACGTGCCCGCCGCCGCTCTGGCCGGCGACGACGAGTTCGCGCAGGCCGAGGCGCTCCTTCAGGCGATCGAGCGCGGCCGAGATCTGCATCGACTCGGCGATGCGCCGGCGCTGCATGTGGTCGCCCGAGGAGCCGTGCGTGCCGGGCCGGCCGACGAACACGTAGGGCGCGCCGATGCGCTTCGCCCACGCCTCGGCGTCGCGCTGCAGCTTCGCGTTCGTCATCTCGAGATAGGTGCGGCTCGTCTTGCCTGCGCCGACCCAGATGTCGCCGTGGAAGTACACCACCGCGCGCGCCACCGACCCGTGGCCGAACCCGCCGGTCCAGTACTTCAGGCACTCGGCGCCGTGGCCCTTCGTCTCGGCCCAGAGGCCGTTCGGCACTGCGTCGCACTGCGCTCGCGTCGCCATCACGCCGCGGTGCACGGCTTCTTCGGAGAAATCACCGGTCTCGCTGAACGCGACGCGGTCGGCGAGCGCGAGCGTCGGTGCGACCAGCAGCGCGACGACGGCGGAGCGAAGCAAGGCGTGCATGGATCGGAGTCCCTCGAAGGGTAGCCGCATGCGGCCGCGAAGGTTCAGGATATGCCGGCAGCGAGCGTCGCAGGCCTTGTGGAGGCCATTCCTGCCTAGGGCAAGCCGTTCCGCCCGTGCGCGCGGTACGGCGCGCGCTCGGTGAGCCGCTCGTAGTACGCCGCCACCGCTGGGTACTCCGGCTTGTCGAAGCCCTTCAGGCAGAACCAGCGATTCACGACGAGGCCGACGGGCACGTCGCCCAGCGTGAAGGTATCGCCGCAAACGTACGGGCCGTTGGCGCTGAAGTGCTCCTCCAGCTGGCCGACCTCCTTGGTGATCTGCGCGCGGCCGCGCTCGACGAACCACGGGTGGTTCCACGGCGGCTCGTTCAACTGCCCACCGAGGAAGGCGCCGCGCAGCGAGATGCTGGTCTCGTAGTTCGCCCAGTCCATCCACTGCTCCACGCGCGCGCGGGCCACGAGGTTCGTGGGATAGATCGGGTGCCCCGGCGCGTACTTGCTCGCGAGGTAGCGGCAGATCGCGTTCGATTCGCGCAGCACGACGTCGCCGTCGATCACCGCGGGGATGAGGCCGATCGGGTTCAGCGCGCGGAACTCGGGCTCGGTGGTCGGGCGGTAGCCGCGGCCCCAGTCCTCGCGCGTGAAGGCGATGCCGAGCTCGTCGCAGGTCCACAGCACCTTGCGCACGTTGAACGAGTTGGCGCGGCCGAGGATGCGCAGCATGTCAGTTGTCCCGTAGATGGAATTCGCGCGGCAGCACGTGCTTGCGGAAGCCTTCGCGCTGCTCGAGCCGCGTGATCCACGCCTTCACCGCGGGGAAGGGCGGGTGCTCGAGCTTGAAGTGGCGGAAGCGCTGGATGGCGATACCGGCGGGGATGTCGCCGATGCTGAACGTTTCGCCCGCGAGGTAGGGCGCCTGCGACAGGCGCCCTTCCAGGATCGCGAGCTTCCTGAGCGCATCCTGCCGCGCGGATTCGACCGTTTCCTCGGAGCGCCTCTCCTTCGGCAGGCGTTCGCGATGCATGATCAGCGTGTGCATCGTGGGCTCGAGTGCGTGGTTGGTCCAGGCCATCCACTGGAAGGCGCGCGCGAAGGCCGCGTCGCTGCCGCCGAGGAGCCTTTCCGGCGCGTACTTGCGCGCGAGGTACTGCACGATGGCGAGCGATTCCCAGATCACGAAGCCGTCGTCGTCGACGAGCACGGGGATCGTGCCGTTCGGGTTCATCGCACGGTACTCGGGGGTGTCGACGAAGCCGTAGGGCTTGTGGCCCTGCCACACGTAGCCGTCGGGGCCGGTGGTTCCGCTGGCGAGCGTGAACTCGCAGGGCAGGCCGAGTTCGGCGAGCGTCCACAACACGCGCTGCGTGTTGGTGGACGTCGGGCGCCCCCAGAGGCGGATCGCCACGCTACGGGCGCGACACGCCGGAGGCGTCCAGCCGCGGCGGCGCGGCGCGCGCGCCCGAGCCGCGCTGCGGCATCTTCGGCAGGTTGTAGCCGTGGAAGTAGCCGGCGTTGACGATCATCGCGAACTTCCACATCGCGCCGCCTGCGATGGTCGCCGCGCCGGCGAGCGCGGTCAGGCCGACCGCATTCGCCGGCATCGCCCAGCCGGCGAGCACCAGCAGGATCGGCACGAGGTGGCCGATGATCGCGAGCGGGAAGGTCACCGCGCTGATCTCGGTGCGCGCGAGCGGCGGCAGGCCGTTGCCCTTCATGTCGGCGACGTAGGTGCGCCACAGGCGCGCATTGGCCGCCGCGCCGAACACCACGCCGATCGCCGCATACGCGAGGCCCGAACTGCCCAGCAGCCAGGTGGCGATCGCGAACGCGCCGAAGCCCTCGGCCATGCCCGTGACGCCGAGCATCCACGGGATCGAGTCCACGCGCCACGCCGGGATGCCGCGAGCGCGATGCAGGATCTTCGCCTGGCAGGCGAGGAAGCCGGCGGCGGCGAGGCCCGCGAGGGTGAACGCGGGCTTGCCCGGGTCGACGAGGCTCCACAGCACCGCGGGGAAGAACACCAGCGCGACGTACAGCTCGCGCGACATCCACGAGGTCTGCGGGCGCGACGCGGCGCGCCAGAAGCGCATCTGGCGGCCGATCTTCAGGAACACGAAGAAGAGACCCGTGGCGACGATCGCCGCGGAGGCGAACAGGATCCTCGGCATTGCGTCCTTCGACACGGCGCCGATCCACAGCGCCATCACCGAGGCGATGGCGAGGCCGGAGCCGATGCCGCCGAAGATCCAGTTCATCGCCGCGCGCCAGTCCCACAGCGCCTGCCGCGGGCCGACCAGCGGGTTCGCGGGGTCGGAGAGCCGCTCGTCGTCGACATCCGAATCCCGGCCCGGGATCGCGGGCGTGGTGTAGAGGTACTTGATCTGCGGGTCGGTGCCGACCTCGGGGTTCAGTTGCAGGTGCGGCTGCGCCTTCAGCAGCTCGGCGACGTGGCTCACCGGGTTGTTGAAGTCGCCGAACTGGATCGCCTGCGAGATGCACGCCGCGGCGCACGCGGGCGTCGCCGCCGGGTCTACGCCGGGGGTGAGGCCCTGCGCGAGGCCGTCGTCGATGCGCTCCTTGCAGAAGGTGCACTTCTGCGCCACGCCGACGCGCTCGGGGTGCGCGGTGGCTTCTTCCTGCCTGGTGACCTTGCCCGAGTAGTAGCCCTTGGGCTCGTGGACGATGGTGCGCGCGTTGTACGGGCACGAGACAGCGCAGTACGCGCAGCCGATGCAGATGTCGTAGTCCTGCGTGACGAGGCCGTCCTCGCGCTGCTTCGTCGCGCCGGTCGGGCACACCGGCACGCACGGCGGCTCGGCGCAGTGCTGGCAGCCCGTCACCATGAAGAAGCGCTCGACGTCGGGGAAGGTGCCCTGCTCGACGTCGATCACGCGCCGCCACTGCACGCCGGGCGTGGTGTCGTTCGCGTGCTTGCAGGCGATGGTGCAGGTCTGGCAGCCCACGCATCGATTCAGGTCGATGACCATGCCCCAGCGGGGCGTGTGACCGGCCTTCGGATGCACGTCGGTGTTCATGCCGCTTCCTTCGCCGGCATCTGGATCACCTCGCCGGTGGACGCGCGCTTCAGGCGCACGCGCATCACGTCGGAGCTGCTGCCGGTGCCGTCGGTGAGCTTCAGCGAAAGGTCGGTGAGCGAGTTCAGGCTCGGCAGGCCGAGGTCCTTGGCGTACGGCGTCTTCCAGTGGTCGAACTGGCCGATCATCAGCACGGTGTCGGGGCGGATGCCCTCGCGCAGCACCGCGTTGCCCTCGGTGCGGCCCGAGACCGATTCGACGACGAGCCGCTCGCCCTCGGCGATGCCGAGGCGCCTTGCAGTACTCCGGTTGAGGATCAGGCCTCGGTGGCCCGAGATGTTCAGCGCCACCTCGTTGATCATCGGCAGGCCGACGTTTGCGCCCCAGCTGTACTGCATCGAGCGCGAGGTCAGCGCCCAGAACGGGAATTCCTCGGGGTCGCGGCCGTACTCGCGCGCGTACTCGATCCAGATCTCCGGGAAGCGCTCGTAGGTGGGCATGAACTCGTATTCCTTCAACTGCTCGTCCCACCACGTGATGCCGGCTTCCTTGATGCGATTGGCGAGTTCCTTGCCGTGGCGCGTGAGGCGCTCCTGGTAGGGCATCTCGAAGCGCAGGCCCTTCTCGACCATCTGCGGGTAGAGGTACCACTCGAGCTGCGGGAAGGGCCGCAGCATGAAGCCCTTCTCCTTGAACCACGCGAGGTCGTGGACCTCCTCTCCCTCCGACAGTTCCGCGCTCGCGGCCTTGCAGAACGCATCCCAGATCTCGTCGCGCGTCGGCGCCTTGTCTTCCGGCAGGCCGTAGTCGTACTTGCCGTTGCGGTCGCGCAGCGCGGTGCCGGCGGCGCCGCGGTTGATCGCGGCGAGGTACTTCGGCAGGATCCCGGCGCGCTCGGCGAGCGCGGTGGCGATGTCGGTGAAGTCGCGCACGTCGCAGTGCGAGTCGATCACCGGCTGGCGGATCGCCCAGCCCTCGTGCTTCCAGAAGTTCTCCTGGAACTTGGTGGTGCCGATGCGGATCAGCTGCAGGCTCTCGAGGTCCAGCGCCTCGGGGAGCAGGATGTCGGCGAAGTGGTTGGTCTCGTCCTCGGTGTACGACATCGCGACGATGAACGGGAACTCGGCGAGGCGGTTGGCCACCTCGGGCGCGTTCCACGACGAGATCGCCGGGTTGGTGCGGTAGCAGATCCACATGTCGGGCGGCTGCGTGCGCGGCCAGTTGTCCGGCTGCTCCTTCTGGAACAGCCACGGCAGGTGGGCGGGCCCGAGCGCGGGCGACCACGGCGAATCCGACACGAGGGGGACGAGCGTCTTGTAGGCGTTGCGGATGTGCGGCTGGCGCATCCAGCCTTCCTTCGAGGTGTCGTTGAACTGGAACGACATCAGCCCGTCCGGGCCCGGCTGCACGGAACCCGTGCGCGACGCGGCGGGGCGCACCAGCTTCACGGTCGTGCCGAGCGTGCCGCCCGGCACCTCGAGCGCGCCGACGAGCGACGCAAGCAGCGTGCGCCCCCAGCACGCGTGGTAACCGCCCCAGCCGTTGTTCACCGTCTTGCCCAGCGTGATCGCCACCGGTCGGAAGGGCAGCGTCTTGCCCTCGATCTCGATGGTCTGGCCGATGCAGGCGTGCGCCACGTACTCGTCGGCGACGCGGCGGATGGTGGCGGCGGGCACGTCGCACTCGCCCGCGGCCCACTCGGGCGTGTACTTCGCCATGTGGTCGAGCAGCTTCTGGAACGCGGGGCTCGACACCGCGCCGTCGGAAGGCACCGGCGTGCCCATGTGCGCGATGCGCGCGCCGTCGGGGCCGTGCTCCACGCCCTCGACCGCGTAGTGGCCGTCGAGCGCCGGATCCTTCAGCGTCGGGTCGTCATGCGGCTTCGCCCGCTGGTCGGAGAGGTCCCAGACCAAGGGCTTGCCCGACTGCGGGTCGCGCATGTACCAGCCGTTCGGGCCGACGAGGTAGGGCGAACTCGTGCGGTTCTTGAGGTAGGGCACGTCGCAGGCGTTCTTCCAGCCCTTGCCGTGCAGGATGTGGTGGATGAGGCCGAAGAGGAACGCGGCGTCGGTCTTGGGCTTGATCGGCACCCACTCGGCCGACAGCGCGCCGGTGATCGACAAATGCGGCTCGACCTGCACGCGCTTCGCGCCGCGCACGCGCGCGTCGGCCTCGCGCCAGATGCCGACCACGCCGCCCGAGGCCTCGACGTTGTTGCCGCAGTTGATGATGAAGTTCACGTACGGGGTATCGGGCGCGACGATG
>CAZTXP010000177.1:0-4091 GCA_964617355.1 uncultured Enterobacteriaceae bacterium | reverse complement strand
CGACGTGTCGGCGTTGAAGTACCTGTTCCTCGCCGGCGAGCCGCTGGACGAGCCGACCGCGCGCTGGGTCGCCGACGCGCTGGGCGGCGTCGCGATCGTCGACAACTACTGGCAGACCGAGACCGGCTGGCCGATCCTCTCGGCGATGCCCGGCGTCGAGGACACGCCGCGCAAGTTCGGCAGCCCGAGCTTCCCGGTCGCCGGCTACGACGTGAGGCTCCTGCACGAAGGCACCGGCGAGGAGGTCGGCAGCGACGAGAAGGGCGTGCTGACGATCGCACCGCCGCTGCCGCCCGGCTGCATGACGACCATCTGGGGCGACGACGAGCGCTTCGTCAAGACCTACTTCTCGACGTTCCGCGACAAGCTCGTCTACTCGACGTTCGACTGGGCGACGCGCGACCGGGACGGCTACTACTTCGTGCTCGGCCGCACCGACGACGTGATCAACGTCGCCGGCCACCGGCTCGGCACGCGCGAGATCGAGGAAGCGGTCCAGGCGCACGCCGGGATCGCCGAGGTCGCGGTCGTCGGCGTCGCCGACCCGGTCAAGGGACAGATCCCGGTCGCCTTCGCGGTGGTCAGGGACCCCGCGCGCGTCGCGAGCGCCGAAGGGATCGCCTCGATGCGCAAGGAAGTGATGGACACGGTGGACCGGGAACTGGGCGCGATCGCGCGGCCCGGCCAGGTGCACTTCGTCACGCTGCTGCCCAAGACGCGGTCGGGCAAGCTGCTGCGCCGATCGATCCAGGCGCTGGCCGAAGGGCGCGACGCCGGCGACCTAACCACGATCGATGATCCGAGCACGCTCGAGCAGATCAAGGCGGCCTTGAAGAGCTGAGCGTCCTTGCCGCGCTGCGGCCCGTCCCGGGCCTGCAGCGCTGAAAAAGGCCTTTGGCCACGGGCGATGCTCCGTGGCCAAAGGCCTTTTCTTTCATGCCCGCAGGGGCGCGGGCGGACTACCCGTTGTGGGTGGTGGGCAAACCTTGCTGGCCCTTGCCCCGCCCGGCCTCCTCGAACCCGCGCCCGATCTCCGCGCGTACCCGCTGCCACAAGGGGTGCAGGATGGGACGCATGTTGCGGATGATCTCGTCGACGTGCATCACCGAGGGAATGCGCCGTCCGCGGTGCTCGATCGCCTGCCCGATCTGGATGACCTCGACCCCGAGCTTGGTGAAATGCGCGGCGAGGCGCGGCTCGGTGAGCACGAACACGGTGTCGATGCCGCTGCAATCGGCCAGCGCCACGGCGCCCAGCAGCAGGCTCGTCGGCACGAAGGGAAAACGCGGCCGATCCCCGTCTGAGAAGTCCGAGCTGTCGATGTGGACCGGGGTGTGCTCCTCGCCGCGGCGACGCCGGTAATCCCGGTGCACCGCCAGCCTGGAGATCTCGGCGATGCGTTCGCGCGGCAGCCGGGCCGGGTCGATGATCGACCGATCCAGCGCCGCGGCGCAGGAAACCTCGAAGGGCAGGGGCGCGGCCGGGTCGCGCGGATCCGTCAGCACGACCCGGGTGCACCCGACCGGCCGGAAGGGTGCGGTCGCGGTCCTGAGCAGGCAATGGACGCTGCGGGCGTCGTAGTGGTCGATCTCCCGACCGTCCGGGCGCGTGCTCTCGAATTGCAGGTCCTCGCAGTACACGCTGTGACGGATGCGGAAGACCTCGTCCTTCAGGCCGTCGTCGAGTGCCGCGTCGATGCGGAAGTACTTGCTGAACCCCTCGCCGAGGTTGAGGTGGTCGATGAGCTGCATGGTGGTATGCCCTTTCGATGTTCAGATTCGCTGGCGCAGCGCTTCCACCAGTTCCGTCCTGGAAACCCGGCGAGCTGGAAAGATCGCGGCCAGTGCGGTCGCCACCACGCCGATCAGGAATGCGGTGGCGACGTTGGCGGCGTCGAGGCGGATCATCGCGGTGTATCCCGTATTGGCGCTCGGTGGGGGCGGCATCGGGATCCCGATTGCGGAGATCGCGAGCGCCAGCCCGATTCCAATGATCGCACCAAGCGTGCCGCCGATCAGGCCGAGAAACGTGTTTTCCAGCAGGATCAGGCGGAATATGTCACGTTGCCGGTTGCCCAGGGCCTGCAGGGTGCCGAATTCCCCCAGGCGCTCGAAGGCGCTCATGTTCACCGTGTTCGCCACCGAGAGCAGGACCATCACCAGGATGATCACCTGCAGCACCCCGAACTGACGGTCGTAGAGCTGCAGCGTCTTCTCGTAGAAATCCGATAGCTGCTTCCAGCTGAAGGCTTCGAGCCCGCTGCCGGCGAGTTGCGCCTGGATCGTGGCGAGCGCAGCGTCGGTGTCGCGTGTGTGGTGCAGCGTCACGACGAGCTGGTTGGCGCCTGCGGTTGCGAGGAGTTCCTGTGCCGCGGCGAGCGGAATCCGCAGCGCACGTGCGTCGAAGTCGCGCGAGAAGCTCTGGAAGATGCCGACGACCTCGAGGTCGACCGTGTTGAGCGCGCCGCCGGCCGTGTTGACCAGCAGGGTCACTTGATCGCCGACATGGAGTGCAAGCGATGTCGCCAAGCCCTCGCCGACGATCACGCCAAAACCGTCCGAGTCGGTCAGGGGGCGGCCGGAAACCATCTTCAGGAATGAACCCAGCTGCGCCTCCTTGTCGGGCTCGATCCCCTCGCCGACGATTGGCAGATCGCTCCGCCCGTTGTTGATCAGGCCGGAGAAGCTCAGCCTGCTGGAAACCTCGCGGACAAGGAGGGATGTCTTGATCCGGGCCGCATGCGGCGCTGGATCCTCGATCAGGTAGCGGTCCGGCTGGCGGGTGCCTTGTTCACGGAAGCCCACCCGGAAAACCTGCACGTGCCCGGTCTCGGACTGGATGATCGCCTCGCCGAGCTGAACGAAGATGTCCTTGACGAACCCGCCGGAGAGGATCAACCCGACCACGCCGAAGACGATCGCGACGAGCGTCACCACGCTGCGGATGCGTTGGCGGAAGATGTTGCGCAAGGCGAGCTTGAGAAGCATGGTCGTCAGGCCTGGTGGCGGAGGGCGTCGACGATGTTCATGCGCGACGCCTTCCAGGCGGGAAGAAGGCTGGCGATCAGGGTGGTGAAGAACGCGAGCAGGAAGCCGTCTGCCGCGAGTTCCATTGAAATCTCGATCTCGCCTGTATATCCGCGAGCCATGCCCGGCGGGGGAGGCATCGGAATCCCGACCCAGGAGATGAACTCGCCGAGCAAGACCGCGGAGCCTACGCCGAGCACCGCCGCAGCGAGCCCGAGGACCGCCCCTTCCCATATGAAGAGACCCAGTATTCCGCGTCTGCGCACACCGAGCGCCATCAACGTGCCGATCTCGGTGGTGCGCTCCATGACTGCCATCGACAGCGTGTTTGATATGCTCAGGATCACGATCAATGCGATGAGAAGGCGCACGGCGCCGACCTGTGTCCCGAACAGCCGGACCGTCTGCTTGTAGAACTCCGCCAATTCGTGCCAAGGCACGACTTCGTACTGGTCGGCCGGCAGTACTCCACGAAGCGTGGCCACCGCCGCATCCGTGCGCTCGGTTCGGTCGAGGAGTACGACCCAACTCGTCGCCCCCTCTACCCGCATCAGGCGGCGCGCGACTTCGATCGGCACTCGCAGCGCGGAGTCGTCGTAAGCCTTCGTGCTCGTCGTGAAGGTCCCGACGACCTTCAATTCGACCGCGTTGATGCCACCGCTGCCGGTGTTGGAGACGAGAACGACCATGTCGCCTGGCTGCGCGCCGACGTTCGCGGCCAGGCCGTCACCCAAAATCACTGAATCGCCGGGACGCTCCTTCAGGCCAGTGCCGGTCACCATGGTGATCGCGCGGCCGATCAAGGCCTCGGCGTCGGGCTCGATGCCTTCACCGATGAAGGAGATCGTCGCGTCTTCCTTGCTGAGCAGCCCGGTGAACGCGAGCCGCCGGGCTACGGTACGAACCCCCATGTCGTCGCCGGCTGTAATCGGCGAAAGGTCGTCGCCGAGCAGATAGCGATACGGATCGCTGGCCCCCTCGCGCAGATATCCGGGACGCGTGATCTGGATATGTCCGAGTTGGGACTGGATCGCCCCCTCCCGCATGGCCATCAGGACCCAGTTG
>CAZTXP010000176.1:0-13850 GCA_964617355.1 uncultured Enterobacteriaceae bacterium | reverse complement strand
CCTCGAGGACCCCAAGCGCTGCGTGAACGGCACCTACGAGCAGCACAAGGGCTACGTCACCGACATCATGAACCGCATGGCGGTCGACTGGGTGTCGAAGAAGCACGCCAAGCCCTGGTCGCTGTTCTTCGCGCACAAGGCGGTGCACCCGGACGCCTTCCAGCATCCCGACGGCACGCTCGACATCGACCAGCAGGGCGGCTACCGGGTGCCCGAGCGCCACAGGGACCTGTACAAGGGATGCGTGTTCCCGAAGACGCCGAACATGCTGACGCCCGCCGAGGTCGTGAAGCAGAAGCCGGCGTGGGCCGACGCGATGCAGCTGCGCGGCCTGCCGAAGGCGAAGGCGATCCTCGAGTCGCTGCACTCCGGCACGCAGGAGGAGATCCGGCTGCGCGCCTGCATGATGGCCTCGGTGGACGAGGGCGTCGGCATGCTGCTCGAGGCGCTCGAGAAGAAGGGCGAGCTCGACAACACCGTGATCGTGTTCCTCGGCGACAACGGCTTCTTCTTCGGCGAGCACGGGCTCGGGCCGGAGCGGCGCTTCGCGTACGAGGAGGGCATCCGCTGCCCGTTCGTCGTGCGCTACCCGAAGCTCGCGAAGGCCGGCGCGCACGTCAAGGACCTGCTGATCTGCCAGGACATCGCGCCCACGCTGATCGAACTCGCCGGTGGCAAGCCGGGGCCGCAGATCCAGGGCCGTTCCATCGTCCCCGTCCTGAAAGGCAAGAGGGCGGGCTGGCGCAAATCGGTGCTGGTCGAGTACTGGGCCGAGAACGCGATGCCGTGGCTGGTCGGCATGACCTACAAGGCGGTGCGTACCGACCGCTACAAGTACATCCACTGGGTCAACCGTGGCGCGAGCATGGAATTGGACGAGCTCTACGACCTCGAGAAGGACCCGTACGAGCTGAAGAACGTGGTAAAGAGCCGTACGTACGCGCCGGTGCGCGACAAGCTGCGCAAGGAACTGCGCAATCTGGTGGCCGAAGCCGTCGGGCTGTAGGCCCGGCGCCGGGGGTGGAGGCCCCCGCAACGCAATGGAGGAGGCACCCATGAACGTCTTCGTTCGCTTGCTCTGCGCCGCGGCCGCGGCGCTCGCTTGCGCCGGCGCCCACGCGCAGGCGTATCCGGCCAAGCCGGTGCGCGTGATCATCCCTTACCCGACGGGCGGCGGCGCGGAGGGCGCGGCGCGCCTCGCCGCCAATCACCTGTCGAAGGTGATGGGGCAATCGTTCGTCATCGACCCGCGCCCGGGCGGCAACACCCTGATCGGCACCGAGGCGGCGGCGAAGTCGGCGCCCGACGGCTACACGCTGCTGGTCACCGGCGGCTCCACGATGTCGCTGCAGCCGTTCGTCTTCGCCGGCAAGCTCCCGTTCGATCCGCTTGCCGACTTCGCGCCGATCGGCATGGTGTCCCGATTCCCGTTCTTCCTCGTCGTCCCGGCCTCGCTCAATGTGCAGACGTATCGCGAGTTCGCCGATCTCGTGAAGTCGAAGCCGGGGCAGCTTTCCTACGGATCCAACGGCACGGGCAACCTCTCGCACCTGGGCACCGAGATGCTGAAGGCGGCGGCCGGGCTCGACATGGTGCACGTGCCCTACAAGGGCTTCGGCCCGATGCTGCCCGACCTGCTGACCGGGCGGCTGGCGTCCACGTTCGCGGACTATGCGCCGGTGGCCGAGCAGGTGCGCGCCGGCAAGTTGCGCATCCTCGCCACGACCGGCACGACGCGCTCGCCGTACGCGCCCGACGCGCCGCCGCTCGCGGAACTGGGCAATCCCGGCTACGAGTTCGAGGTCTGGTTCGCGCTCTACGCACCGGCGAAGACGCCCTCCGACATCGTCGCGCGCCTCTCGGAGGAGTTGCGCAAGTACCTCTCGGGCGCCGAGGCCAAGGAGGCGTTCGCGAAGCTCGGCCACGACACCTATCCGAGCGGCCCCGACGAGGTGCGCAACCGGATCGTCGCCGAGCACAAGCTGTTCGCCGTCGCCGTGAAGACCGCGAAGCTGAAGGACTAGCGCGGCGTCTTGCGCGAGCGCTGCTCGAGCCAGTCGTAGATTCGCGTGTGATCCGCGCGCGGCAGTGCGCGCGCCGCATCGCGCCAGATGCGGTTCGCGGCGCGCGCGAGCGGCGCGCCGGGCATGAGGCGCGCGGCGATGGCGACGTCCTTGGCGTAGAGCGCGAGCGAGAACCCGGAAGCGAAGCGTTTCGACAGCACGTGCTGCCGGATCTTGTTCTCGGTGGTGCTGTTGCGGCCCGCCGAGGCGTTCCAGATGTCCACCAGCACGCGCGCATCGAGCCCTGCCGCGCGGCCGGCGACCGTGGCTTCGAACGCGGCGATCGTGCCGGCGGCGGCGATGTAGTTGTTCAGCGCCTTCGCCACGTGGCCGGCGCCGAGCGGGCCGGCGTGGAAGACCTGCTTGCCGAGCACGCGGAGCACGGACATCGCGCGTCGAAGGTCGGATTTCGATCCGCCCGCCATGATCGCCAGCGTGCCGGCGCGCGCGCCGTCCACCCGACCCGAGACCGGCGCATCCACGAGCCGCGCGCCGCGGCGCGCGAGCATCGCGGCGAGCTTCCGGGTATCGGCCGGCGCGCAGGAACTCATGTCGATGACGAGCGTGCCGGGCGCGATCATGTCGTTGCGCGCGAGCGCGCGTCGCACCGCGCGCCCATCGGGCAGCATCGTGATCACGACTTCGCAGGTACCTTCGGTCGCGCAGTCGTGCCGGCGTCGAAAGCGCGCGGCCTTTGCGGCATCGAGGTCGTGCACCCGCAGCCGGAAGCCCGCGCCCGCGAGCCGCGACGCCATGGGAGCCCCCATGACGCCGAGGCCGATGAAGCCGGTCAGGCGCGGCCGGGGGACGGCGCGGACCATTGGTCGCGCAGTTCGCGCTTCAGCACCTTGCCGATCGCGCTGCGCGGCAGCGCGTCGACGATGCGCGCCGCGGACACGCGCTGCATCTTGCCGAGCTTCGCGTTCGCGGTGGCGACGAGTTCCTCGGGCGTCGCCTTCGAGCCCGGCTTCAGCACCACGAACGCGACCGGCGTCTCTCCCCACTGCTCGGACGCGACGCCGACCACGGCCACTTCCAGCACGGCCGGGTGCTCGTGCATCGCGGCCTCGAGGTCGGTGGGGTAGAGGTTGAAGCCGCCGGAGATGATGACGTCCTTCTTGCGATCCATCAGCGTGAGGAAGCCGTCGGCGTCCATGCGGCCGACGTCGCCGGTGCGGATGAACCGCTTGCCGTCGGCCCACCACTCGGTCTCGCGCGTCTTCTCCGGCTGGTTGTGGTAGCCGCTCATCATCATTCCCGAGTGGCCGACGACTTCGCCCAGTTCACCCGGCGCGACCTCGCGGCCGTTCTCGTCGATCAGGCGGATGTCGTGGCCGGGCGCGGCCTTGCCGACGGTGTGCAGCTTGTCGGGGTGCTCGTGCGCCGCGAGGATGAAGGTGCCGCCGCCTTCGGTCATGCCGTAGTACTCGGTGAGGCCGCCCGGCCAGCGCTTCAGGATGTCCGCCTTCAGTTCCGCGGCGAAGGGCGCGCTGGTCGAAAGCTTCATGCGGAAGGACGACAGGTCGAACTGGTCGAACTCCGGCAGCGCCATCAGGCGTCGGTACTGCACCGGCACCAGCATGGTGTGCGTGACGCGGTGGCGTTGCGCGAGTTCAAGGTACTTGCGTGCGTCGAACTTCGCCATCAGCACCACCGCGCCGCCGTAGGCGATCGAGGGGAAGAAGCAGACGAGCGTCGTGTTCGAGTAGAGCGGTGTCGACAGCAGCGTCGTCGCGTCCGGCCCGTAGCCCAGCGCGACCGCGCGCAGCACCTGCGCCCAGCGCATCGCGTTCGGCTGCTCGATGCCCTTGGGCGTGCCGGTGGTGCCCGACGAATAGATGATGTTGAAGGTGGCGTCCGGGTCTGCCTTCACGGGCGCGGGCCTCGCGCCGGCGGGGGCGAGCCAGGCTTCGAAGCCCGGGCCGTCGAAGGCGATGCGCGCCGGCGACGCCGGCAGCGAGCCGGCGGTCGAGGCGTCCAGGAACAGCAGCTTGGCCTCGGAGTCGGCGACCATCGCGGCGAGCTGCTCCCGGGTCGACGAGGGTGCGAGCGGCGCGACCACGATGCCGGCGCGCAGCGCGGCGAGGTAGGTGGCGGCGTATTCGATCGAGGCCAGCGCGCAGATCGCGATCGCGTCGCCGGCCCGCAGGCCATCCCGCTGCATCGCGGTGGCGGCGCGGTCCATGAGCGCGTCCAGCCCTGCGTAGTCGAGGACCCGGTCGTCCTGCAGCAGGGCGGGGTGGGTGGGCTGGGATTGCGCGTGCAAATGCACCAGTTCCGGGACGGCGCCGAAGGACTGCGCGAGGTAATCGGAGGCTTTCATGGGCGTCAGGGTGTTGCGGACAGGCGCAAGGATGCGGGAAAAGTCCTCGCCAAACCAGCCCGTATTTCGTAATGTCTCGCCTCCCGCGGCGACAGACGCGGGGACATCGGGCGCGGGGTGCGCCCCGGTTGCGGCAACTACGTAGCTCGAACCAAGGGGATCGCCATGGGCCTGCGAATGAAGTTCAACCTCGTGCTGCTGGCGGTGTTCGCCGTCGGGCTGGCGGTCACCGGCTACATCTCGTACGACCTGCTGCACAAGAACGCGCGCGAGGAAGTGCTGCGCAATGCCGGCGTGATGATGGAGGCGGCGCTGTCGATGCGCGCCTACACCGTGCAGCAGGTGCGCCCGGCGCTGCCCTACGACGCCGAGAAGTTCCTGCCGCAGAGCGTGCCGGCCTACGCCGCCACCGAGATCATGAATGCGCTCCGGAAGAAGTACCCCGACTACTCCTACAAGGAGGCGGTGCTCAACCCCACCAACCCGCGCAATCGCGCGGTCGAGTGGGAGAACGACATCGTGCAGGTGTTCCGCGCGCAGCCCGAGCGCGGCGACCTCTCGGGCATGCGGCTCACGCCCACCGGCCCCGCGCTGTACCTCGCGCGTCCGTTCCAGATCAAGGACAAGGACTGCCTCGCCTGCCACACCACGCCCGAGATGGCGCCGCCGGCCATGGTGAAGATCTACGGTCCGGCGAACGGCTTCGGCTGGAAGCACATGGAGGTGGTCGGCGCCCAGGTGGTGCAGGTGCCGATGACGCTGCCGATCAAGGCCGCGAACCGCGCGTTCGTCACCTTCATGACCTCGCTGGCCGCGGTGTTCGCGGTGCTGTTCGTGATCCTGAACCTGATGCTGTCGCTGCTCATCGTGCGGCCGATCACGAAGATGTCGGCCGCTGCGGACGAGATCTCGAAGGGCAACATGGAGATCGCCGAGCTGGACGACGCCGGCAAGGACGAGGTGTCGCTGCTCGCGAGGTCGTTCAACCGCATGCGCCGGTCGCTCGAGAAGGCGATCTCGCTGATCGACAAGTAGCCCGGACGCCCGCGCCGCCATGGCCGCCGCCGCCGCGCTCGCCGCCGGCACCTCGCTGGGCGAGTACCGCATCGAGCAGGTGCTCGGTACGGGCGGCTTCGGCCTGACCTACCTCGCCACCGACCAGAACCTGCGCCTCAAGGTCGCGCTGAAGGAGTACCTGCCCTCCAGCCTCGCCGAGCGCGCCGACGACAGCTCGATCCGGCCGCGCGACGGCGAAGCGGCGCAGACCTTCGCCTGGGGCAAGGAGAGGTTCCTCGACGAGTCGCGCACGCTCGCCTCGTTCAAGCACCCGGCGATCGTGCGCGTGATGCGCTTCTTCGAGGCCAACGCCACGGCGTACATGGTGATGGAGTTCGTCGAGGGCATGGCGCTCGGGTCGTGGTCCGGCTCGCGCCGCCCGTTCGCGCAGTCGGCGGTGCTGGCGGTGATGCGCCCGCTGCTCGAGGGCCTGAAGGTGGTGCACGACGCCGGCTTCCTGCATCGCGACATCAAGCCGGACAACATCTACATCCGCGCCGACGGCACGCCGGTGCTGCTCGACTTCGGCTCGGCGCGCCAGACGATGGAGTCCTCCGAGCTGACCGCGATCGTGTCTCCCGGCTGGGCGCCGTTCGAGCAGTACCACACCAACGGCAAGCAGGGCCCGTGGAGCGATCTCTACGCGATCGGCGGCGTGATGTACTGGATGGTGACCGGCCGGAAGCCCGTCGAGGCGATCGCGCGCATCCGCCAGGACACGCTCGTGCCTGCCGCGGAGGCAGCGCCGCAGGGCCTGTACGCACCGGAGTTCCTTGCCGCGATCGACTGGGCGCTGGACCCGCACGAGGATCGCCGCCCGCAGGACGTCCCCGCGCTGCTCGCGCGCCTCGCCGGCACGGCGGGCGCGGCGTCCGATCGCACCGTGCCGGCGGCGCAGCTCGCCGCGGCCGAGGCGACGGTGGTAGTCGCGCGCCCGCCTGCGGCAGCGGGGTCGGCGACGAGCATGCCCACGAGCATGCCGACCAGCATGCCCACCGGCACCGAGCTCGACCGCGAGCAGCTGAAGATGATGGAGGCGGCGATCGCGCAGTACCTCGGGCCGATCGCCGGCGTGATGGTGAAGCGCGCCGCGAAGACCGCGATGAACCTCGCGCAGCTCGCGCAGGCGCTGGCGCCGGAGATCGGCGACGACAAGGCGCGCGCGGCCTTCCTGCGCAAGTTCTCCGATTCCACGCAGCCCTCGCAGCCGGTGTCCGCGCCGACGCAGATGACGGGGCTCACGCAGGTGGCGCTGTCGCGCTTCGACCCGGCGATCCTCGCCAAGGCCGAGAAGCGGTTGTCCGAGCACATCGGCGCGGTCGCCAAGGTGGTGGTGAAGCGCGCCGCCGCGAAGGCGCGCGACGAGGGCGAGCTGTACCTGCTGATCGCCGACGAGATCTCGGATCCGGTCGAGCGCAAGACGTTCATCAGGAAGGCGATCTCGGTTTCGGGCAAGCCTTGACGCCGGCGCCGTCGGCGGTCGACACGCATGCGCACGTGTTCCGGCGCGACCTTCCAGTCGTCGACGGCGCGCGCTACGCGCCGCAGTCCGACGCGCGGCTCGCGGACTGGCTCGCGCTCATGGACGCGAACGAGGTCTCGCACGGCGTGCTGGTGCAGGTGAGCTTCCTCGGCGTCGACAACTCGCACTTGCTCGAGGCGCTCGATGCGGCGAACGGCCGGCTGCGCGCGACGGTGCAGTGCGCGCCGGATACGCCGGCCGCGACGCTGGACGACTGGCATCGCCGCGGTGTGCGCGGCGTGCGGCTGAACACCATCGGCGCGCGCAGTCGGCCGGATCTCGCCAGTGCCGAGTGGCGCGCGTTCCTCGCGCGGCTCGCCGACCGCGGCTGGCACGTAGAGGTGCATGACGAAGGCGAAGGGCTGGCTGCGATGCTGGCCGCGCTCGCCGGCAGCCCCGCGGCGATCGTCGTCGATCACTTTGGTTATCCCGGGCAGCCCGCCGGATACGAGGCCATGCTGCGCTGCGCCGAACGACAGGCGGTGTTCGTGAAGCTCTCGGCGCCGTATCGGCTGGGCGACGTGGATCCGCGGCGCTGGGCCGCCGATCTCCTCTCGAAGCTCGGGCCTCGGCGCCTGATGTGGGGCAGCGACTGGCCGCACACGCGCCACGAAGGCCGGCACGACTACGCTGCGTTGCGGCGGGAACTTGCGACGTGGGTGCCCGACGCTTCGTCGCGGCGCACCATCCTTTGCGATACGCCGGCGGCGGTATTCGGTTATTGACCCGGTGGCTTTTGACGCGCAGGGGATTGGACTACCATAGCCCGACCGAGTCAGCCACGGGAGGGGCCATGCAGGTACGCGAGATCCTGAGGGTCAAGGGTAGCCGGCTGTTGACGATCGAGCCCGCCGGCAGCGCGGCGGAGGCGGTGAAGACCATGGCCGAGCAGAACCTGGGCTCGCTGGTCGTCATGGACGGCGTGCACATGGTGGGGCTGCTCACCTTCCACGAGATCCTGCGCGCGGTGGCAAAGCGCGGCGGCGCGCTCGGCGACACCAAGGTGGCCGACGTCATGGAGCGCAACCCGGTCACGACCACCCCCGAGATGGAAGTCAACGAACTGCGTCGCACGATGCTCGAGTCCGGCGCGCGCTACCTGCCGGTGGTGCATGACGACAAGCTGGTCGGCGTGGTGTCGTTCCGCGACGTGGCGAAGGCGGTGCTCGAGGAGCAGGACTTCGAAAACCGGATGCTGAAAGGCTACATAAAAAACTGGCCCGCCTGAATCGACGCCGCTGGTTGCTGGGCGCGGGCGGAGCTCTTGCCATCGCCGGCGTCGCCGCCTGGAAATTCTGGCCGGAGCAGGGCCTCTGGAATCCTTGCCGCACGCGCATGCCGCAGCGGCTCGAGGAGCACGAGCTCGTGCGCGCGGCATGGGAAGGGATCGACCCCGCGAAGGTGTGGGACTCGCACGCACACCTCGTCGGCACCGGCGACGCGGGCAGCGGTATCGTCGTCAACCCGAAGATGGAGAGCCTGCTCAACCCGGCGCAGTACGCGCGGCGGCTCTTCTTCCTCAACGCCGGTTGCGCGCACGACGCCAAGGAGAGCGTCGACAAGGCCTACGTCGAGCGCCTGCACAACCTGATCGACGGCCTGCGGCCCGGCGCGAAGGTGCTGCTCTTCGCCTTCGACCGTACGCACGGCGAGGACGGCAAGCCCGACATGGAACGCACCGCGTTCTGGGTGCCCGATGCCTACGTGCGCGACACGGCGCGCGCGCACGCGCGCTTCTTCGAGTGGGCGGCATCGATCCACCCGTATCGCGCGGACTGCGTCGAGGCGCTGGAGGCCGCGCATCGCGACGGCGCGCGCGCCGTGAAGTGGCTGCCGGCGGCGATGGGCATGGATCCGGGCTCGCCGAAGTGCGACCGCTTCTACGCCGCGCTCGCGCGGCTCGACGTGCCGCTGATCGCGCACGCGGGCCTCGAGCGCGCCGTGCACGGTGCCGACCAGCAGGAATTCGGCAATCCGCTGCGCTTCCGGCGCGCGCTCGACGCCGGCGTGCGGCTGGTGATCGCGCACTGCGCGTCGATGGGGCAGGACCGGGATATCGACCGCGGGCCCAACGGCCCGATGGTCGACAGCTTCGAGCTCTTCGCGCGGCTGATGGACGATCCGAAATACGGCTCGCGATTGCACGGCGACCTCTCGGCGATGACGCAGATCAACCGCGCCGGCCCGACGCTGAAGCGCGTGATCGAGCGCGCCGACTGGCACGGGCGCCTGTTGAACGGCTCGGACTATCCGCTGCCGGGCCTGATGCCGATCTTCTCGGTCGACTATCTCGTCTCGCTCGGCCTCGTGCGCGACGCCGCCGCGCCGGTGCTGAAGGATATCCGCGAGCACAACCCGCTGCTCTTCGATTTCGTGCTGAAGCGCCACCTGCGCGCCGGCGTCGCCGCGCTGCCGGCGAAGGTGTTCGAGACGCGGCCGTTCTTCGAGGGCGGCGCTACCAGCAAGGCCACGCGCTGAAGCGCCAGCCGTAGCGCGGTTCCCAGCCGGGACGGCCGGGCCAGGCGCAGGGGCCGAACGGGCCTCCACCGTACAGCATGGCTTCGCGCCGGCGCAGTTCGTGCATCTGCGCCGCCTGCATCCAGTCGAGCACCTCCTGCGGCACGCCCTGCGCGTGCAGTTCGACCAGGTCGGAGGCGGAGAGAAACAGGATGGTGCGCGTCTCGACCAGCCGGTCGATGATCCAGTCGGCGTCGGCGCCGGCGCGCGCGAGTTCGACGAGGTCCTCCTTCGTGACGCGCGGCACGGGATCGACCGTGGCGCATCCGGCGAGGAGCGCGAGGACCAGCGTCGCCGTGGCGAACGTTCGCATACCCCTATGCTACGCTTCGCGGCATGAGTGGAAACACGTTCGGCACGCTCTACTGCGTGACCTCGTTCGGCGAGTCCCACGGCCCCGCGTACGGCGGCGTGGTCGACGGCTGCCCGCCCGGCCTGCCGTTGTCCGCGGAAGACCTGCAGCGCGAACTCGACCGCAGGAAGCCCGGCACCTCGCGCCATGTCACCCAGCGGCGCGAGTCCGACACCGTCGAGATCCTGTCGGGAGTCTACGAAGGCAAGACCACCGGCACCGCGATCGGCTTCCTGGTGCGCAACGAAGACCAGCGCTCGAAGGACTACTCCTCGATCGCGGAGAAGTTCCGTCCCGGCCACGCCGACTACACCTACTGGAAGAAGTACGGCATCCGCGACCCGCGCGGCGGCGGGCGCGCGTCCGCGCGCGAGACCCTCGTGCGCGTCGCCGCGGGCGCGATCGCGAAGAAGTGGCTGCACGCGCGCCATGGCACCGTGGTGCGCGCGTACCTGTCGCAGCTCGGTCCGCACCCGATCCCGTTCGAGTCCTGGGACGCGGTCGGCGAGAACCCGTTCTTCGCGCCGAATGCCGGCCTCGTGCCGGTCCTGGAGGCGTACATGGACCAGCTGCGCGAGGCGGGCGATTCCTGCGGCGCGCGCGTCGACGTCGTAGCCGAGTCGGTGCCACCGGGCTGGGGCGAGCCGGTATACGGTCGGCTCGACGCCGACATCGCCGGCGCGATGATGTCGATCAACGCGGTGAAGGGCGTCGAGATCGGCGCCGGATTCCGCTCGGTGGCGCAGAAGGGCAGCGAGCACGGCGACGAGATGACCCCCGAGGGCTTCGTCGGCAACAACAATGGCGGCGTGCTCGGCGGCATCTCGACCGGCCAGCCAGTGACGGTGTCGATCGCGCTGAAGCCGACCTCGAGCATCCGCATCCCGCGCCGCTCGATCGACGTCCACGGCAAGCCGGTCACGGTGGAAACCACCGGTCGCCACGATCCCTGCGTCGGCCTGCGCGCCGCGCCGATCGCCGAGGCGATGCTCGCCTGCGTGCTGATGGATCACGCGCTGCGGCATCGCGCACAGTGCGGCGACGTGACGAAAAACCCTTGAATTCCATTGAAATTCAATTAGAGTGGCGCCCGAGACCCACTCGCTTGCGAGGAAGAACATGTCGAACAAGGGGCAACTGCTTCAAGATCCGTTCCTGAACGCGCTGCGCAAGGAACACGTCCCCGTATCGATCTATCTCGTCAACGGCATCAAGCTGCAAGGCCAGATCGAGTCGTTCGACCAATACGTCGTGCTGCTGAAGAACTCCGTCACCCAGATGGTGTACAAGCACGCCATCTCGACCGTCGTGCCCTCGCGCCCGATCACCATCGGCGCCGAATCCGGGGGCGAATGACGGCATTGCCCGCTTGACCGAAGACCCGGGCGCAGAGCGCGAGCGCGATCCCCGGGCGGCGGTCATCGTCTGCCTGGACTTCGGCGATCCAGCCTTCGAGGAAGGGGTCGAGGAGGTCGTGCGCCTGGTCGAGTCCGCCGGCGTCACGCGGCACGCCGTGGTGCGCGGCCGGCGCCAGCGCCCGGATCCGGCCCTCTACGCCGGCAGCGGCAAGGTCGACGAGATCGACGCCGCGGCGCGCGCGATCAACGCCGGCTACGTGGTCTTCAACCACGCGCTGTCGCCCGCGCAGGAACGCAACCTCGAGAAGCGCCTGCAATGCAGCGTCATGGGCCGCGCCGGCCTGATCCTGGAGATCTTCGCGCAGCGCGCCAAGACCAACGAAGGCAAGCTGCAGGTCGAACTCGCGCAGCTGGAGCATTTGTCCACGCGCCTGGTGCGCGGCTGGACGCACCTGGAGCGCCAGCGCGGCGGCCTAGGCAAGACCGGCGGTCCCGGCGAGAAGCAGATCGAGCTCGACCGGCGCCTGATCGGCGAGCGCGTGAAGATGCTGAAGCGAAAGCTCGTCGAGCTGCGCGACCGCCGCGGCGTGCAGCGCCGGGCGCGCGCGCGCCGCGACGTGCTCGCGGTGTCCATCGTCGGCTACACCAACGCCGGCAAGTCGACGCTGTTCAACGCCCTGACCCACGCCAAGGGCTACGCCGCGGATCGCCTCTTCGCCACGCTGGACACCACCACCCGGCGCGTCTGGCTGCAGGAACTGGGCGCCAATGTCACCGTGTCCGACACCGTGGGTTTCGTGCGCGACCTGCCGCACTCGCTGGTCGCCGCCTTCCGGGCGACGCTCGAGGAGACCGTCCACGCCGACGTCCTGCTGCACGTGGTCGACGCCGCGTCCCCGGCGCGCGACGCGCAGGTCGAGGAGGTCGGCAAGGTGCTGGCCGAGATCGGCGCCGACGGCGTTCCCCAGATCATGATCTGGAACAAGATCGATCTCGTCCCCGGCCTGGAGCCGGGGGTGGATAGGGACGAATATGGTAGGATTTGCCGCGTTCGCGTGAGTGCGCGCACGGGCGCGGGAATCGCGGTCCTTCGCAGCGCGATCGCCGAGTTTTCGGCCGCGCGCGCGGCCGCCAAGACCCCCGCCCCTCCCGAAACCCTCTCGATCCACTGACACGATGTCGCTGAACGACCCGAACTGGGGCCGTCAGGGCGGAAATCGCGGCCCCGGCGGCGGCAACCAGGGCCCGCCCGACCTCGACGAGCTCTGGCGCAACTTCAACCGGCGCCTCGCCGACCTCTTCGGCAAGAAGGGCGGCGGCGATGGCGGCCGCATGCCCGAGCCGCCCTCGGCGCGCGCGCTCGGCGGCGGCGCCGGCGTGATTGCCGCCCTCGTGCTGGCCGTGTGGCTGGCGAGCGGCTTCTACATCGTGGTCGAGGGCCAGCGCGGCGTCGTGCTGACCTTCGGCAAGGTCTCCGAGGAAACCAACCCCGGCCTGCGCTGGCGCATGCCGTGGCCGGTGCAGACGCACGAGATCGTCAACCTGTCGCAGGTGAGGACGCTCGAGATCGGCTACCGCAACAGCGTCAAGACCAAGGTGCTGAAGGAGTCGCTGATGCTCACGGACGACGAGAACATCGTCGACCTGCAGTTCGCCGTCCAGTACACCGTGCGCGACGCGCGCGACTACCTCTTCAGCAACCGTCGTCCGGACGAGACCGCGCAGCAGGCCGCCGAGGCCGCGATGCGCGAAGTGATCGGCCGCAACAAGATGGACGCCATCCTGTACGAGTCGCGCGAGAGCATCCAGGTCGGCGCGCAGCAGCTCATGCAATTGGTGCTCGACCGCTACAAGACCGGCATCCAGGTCAGCCGCGTGACCATCCAGAACGCGCAGCCGCCCGAGCAGGTGCAGGCCGCGTTCGACGACGCGGTGAAGGCCGGCCAGGACCGCGAGCGCCAGAAGAACGAGGGCCAGGCGTACGCCAACGACGTCATCCCGAAGGCGAAGGGCACGTCCTCGCGCCTCTCGGAGGAGGCCAACGGCTACAAGCAGCGCGTGATCGCCACCGCGGAGGGCGATGCCTCGCGCTTCAAGCAGATCCTCGCCGAGTACTCCAAGGCGCCGGGCGTGACGCGCGAGCGCCTGTATCTGGAGACCATGCAGCAGGTGCTGTCCTCGACCTCGAAGGTGATGCTCGACTACAAGGGCGGCGGGAACCTGCTGTACCTGCCGCTCGACAAGCTGATGCAGGCCGCGGGCGCCGCGGCGCCGCAGCCCGAGCCGGGCCTCGTCCGCCCGGCCGCGCCCACCGAGCCGGCCGCCGCGCCGGTCGAGCCGGGCCCGCGCTCGCGCGATGCGCTGCGCGGCCGCGACCGGGGAGAGCGCTGATGAACAAGTTCCAAGGAGCTCGCGGATGAACCGCTCGCTCGGCCCGATCCTCGGCATCGTGATCTTCCTCGCGATGCTCTCCAGCGCGTCGCTGTACACGGTCGACCAGCGCCAGAACGCCATCGTCTTCCAGCTCGGCGAGGTGAAGGAAGTCGTCACCGCGCCGGGCCTGCACTTCAAGTGGCCGCTGATCCAGAACGTGCGCTACTTCAACATGCAGATCCAGACCTACGACGACGCCGAGCCGCTGCGCTTCATCACCTCCGAG